>JANXNI010000044.1 GCA_025354165.1 Burkholderiales bacterium
TGCTGCATAGGCGGCTGGATTCTTTCCATCCCATACCGTGCCATCCATCAGCTTGGTACTGCGCATGACATCTTTCGGCACTGAGACCTTGGCCATCGCTGCCGCATCTTTGTAGATATCAATGCGATTAACTTGTTTGGCTACCGCTAGATAATCCGGATCTGTTTTCAACAAACCCCAGCGTTTGTGCTGTGTCATGAACCACATGCCATCGGACAAATACGGGAAATTCGTCGCGCCATCCTTGTGAAATTTCATGGCGTTGGCGTCTGTCCATTTTTTGCCGTTGCCGTTGTCGTAGTTGCCTTCCCAGCGGTCTTCGATCACCTCAACAGCGGTGTTAACGTAGGACTTGTCAGCGAGGATGGTTGCCGTTTTTTTCTTGTCAACTTCCTGATCAATGAAGCGCGAAGCTTCGAGAATCGCGGCAACCATCGCCCGTGCGGTATTCGGATTCTTTTTGGTGAATTCATCGGTCGTGCCGAGCACTTTTTCCGGATGATCCAGCCAGATATCCTGCGTGGTCGTGACCGTGTAACCGATCTTGTCGAAAATCGCGCGCGCATTCCACGGCTCGCCGACGCAGTAACCATCCATATTGCCAACGCGCATGTTGGCGACCATTTGTGGTGGCGGTACGGTGATGACTTTCGCATCGGTCATCGGATGGATACCGTTGGCTGCGAGCCAGTAGTAGAGCCACATGGCATGCGTGCCGGTCGGAAAAGTTTGCGCGAAGGTGTATTCGCGCTTCTCTTTTTTCATGAGCGCTGCAAGTGAAAGACCATCAACTGCGCCTTTGTCTTTCATCTGGTTGCTGATGGTGATGGCCTGGCCGTTGTTATTCAACGTCATCAATACCGCCATGTCTTTTTTCGGGCCACCGATGCCAAGATGAACGCCGTAGACCAGGCCGTACAACACATGCGCCGCATCGAGTTCGCCGTTGACGAGCTTGTCACGCACTGAGGCCCAGCTCGATTCTTTGCTCACGACAAATTTGATGCCGTATTTCTCATCGAGTTTCAACACAGACGCCATGACCACGCTCGCGCAATCGGTCAGCGGAATGAAGCCAATCTTGACTTCCTTTTTCTCGGGTGCGTCGGAGCCCTGCGCCCACGCGCCCTGGCGCACGAGCGGCGGCACCAGCGACATCAAGCTGGCTGCGCCTGCGGTTTGTACGAGCTTCCGACGAAGCGCTGACTCGGGCAGATCGGGGTTCAATGCGCTGCCTGCGTTGGCAAGGATTGATGACTCGGGCGCAAAACTCATAAAAAGACTCCGCAAAAAAGAAAAAGGGGCGCGTGACCTTGCGATCACGAGCCCCGTTGCTCTACATAAAGCTAGTTGTTCGGACTGGAGAGACTGTTGCGATCATCATTGATCGACACAGCCATGCTTAGCGAAACTCGTGCCACGACATTTTCAGTGCGGGTTCAACGCATACTCAGCGCAAACGCCGTGACTTTTCAAGGCGAGCGCACCAAATCTGCGCGCGACTATGGCGCAGCGTGCAGATTACGCACCACTGTTTGCGAGCACGCGCCCGGCCGCCTCGGCAATCGAGCAACGCGCCTGCATCGCGTGAGTTCGCAGGAGCGCGTAGGCGTCGGGCTCGCTCATGCCACGGCGGCGTAGCAGCGCTTTGGCCTGCGCGATAGCGCGTTCGCTGGTCACTTTTTGATGCACTTGGCTGCGCGCTTCCGCGAGCTGCGCAAACTCGTGCTGATCCAGCTTGAAGCGCTCCAGCGCCACATCAATCACTGAGCGCAATCGTTTTACGTTCAAGCCTGCGACCACATACGCCGACACGCGCGCTTTCAAAGCCGAACGCATAGCAATCGGGTCATCGTTTTCGGTGAAAACAACAATCGGGTGCTCGCGAAACTGCGACACCACACACACCTGCTCCATCACGTCGCGCGCTGCGTCGTCTGAGGCGATCAGGATCAGTTCCGGGTCCCAGCGCTCGATTTCGTCCTGCAAGCGAAGCGCGTTGGCAGGAACGCTGCGCACGTTGTAGCCGTGCGCCGCCAGAACCGATTCAACAGCGGGCAAATCATGCTGAGTGTCGTGTAGAAGCAGAACTCGCAAGGCGACGACCCATTTTTGTACTTTTGCACCCAATTGGGACGATCAAGCTGGACAAACGTACTTTTGCTGCGTCACAGCAAAATTCATGCAATGCGATGTTTCGGGGTGTCTTTTTAATGGCTTTTGTGGTGACGCTCACTCCGCCTAGGGACTCAGCCCTAAATATTGATCAAGTCGATATATGCGAAAAACACACGCTAGCCCATATAGATCAGAGCAACCGTCAAAATGCTGCTGATTAAACCTTTTCGCTGTCGCAAATCGGCGACGCAGTTGTGACGATGTTGCAACAGACATGAAACTCAGTCGTTTTGCCGAAATTCGTGCTGTTTTTGCCCAAATTCCTATGGCTATAATCGTCTGGTCAAATCAGGGGTTATGACGTGTGAGAGACCCTCGCTCGGTATAGTCTCTGGGGTGACTTAGTTAGAATCAACAGCAATTTGAGGCCGGGGCAAAACCCCGGCTTTTTTTTGCCTTCGTTTTCATAAACGCTTATAAATCAACGACTTAGCGATTAATTTGCGCTGTGTTACGCAGTAAAAAGCGCGATGGATTCGACGTGAGCCGTGTGCGGAAACATGTTCGCCACACCCGTGCCCATGAGCCGATAACCCTTTTCATGAATGAGAATTCCGGCGTCCCGAGCTAGCGTTGACGGGCTACAACTCACATAAACCAGCCGTTCAAGACGCCCGCTGGCGGCTTCCGGCAGCGCTTTGACGACCTGCACTGCACCATCGCGCGGCGGATCAATCAATAGCTTGTTAATCGGTCGCGCAGGCGTCGAAACCGTGTCAAACCAGCCGTCCGCAATCTCAAACAGGTTCGCCACGGCGAATTCCGTTTTGTTCGCGAGCCCGTTCAGCGCCGCGTTTTCGCGCGCCCGGCCGATGAGCCCTGCCGAGCCTTCGATGCCGTAAGTCGACGCCGCACGCTGGGCAATCGGCAAGGTGAAATTGCCCAGTCCGCAGAACAAATCGGCGACATGATCCGTGGGGTGAAGATCAAGCAAGCGCATCGCACGACGCACCAGCATCGCGTTGATGTGCGGATTGACCTGCGTGAATTCAGTCGGCTGAAAGCTGAAACGCAGGCCAAATTCGTCTAGCTCGTAGCCCAAGGTGTGCGCCTCTCCGGGCAGCGGATGCGCAGTGTCGGGACCTTTCGGC
>JANXNI010000018.1 GCA_025354165.1 Burkholderiales bacterium
GCTGCGCAAGCGGTTCCCCGAACCAGCCGAGGTATCCATGCCGTCGCTCATGGCGTATCGGGCCTACACCCTGTCGTTGGCGGGCCGCTATCGCGAAGCCGAACAGACGGCGGCCGAAGGCGCGCGCCTCGTACGTGAAGACCCGTCGGGTATCAAGTTGGAAGGCATCGGACTAGAAAAAGTGCTCGGTGCGGCGCTGGAGGAGCGTTTGAGCGTCGAGGCGGCTGAAGCTGCCTATGAGCGCGCACGCGTGCTGGGTGAGCAGGTCGGTGGCGAGGGCTTTCCCCAGGCGTTGTCTGCGCGATGCCATCGTGCGCGTTTGCTTTCAGCTGCGAGCGCCGATCCTCTTGCCCTCGAAATCGCGCTCGGCGCTAAGCAAATTGCCGACAAAGGGCGTGCGGCAAACGACGTCCATTCCGCGCCCGAGATGTTGCGCTGCGTGACAGATGTGCAATTGGATCTGGGCGATATAAAAGCCGCACAACAGAGCCTCGACCAATTACTGATCGTCGACACACAAGCGTTCGGCGCGCCCGCGAGGTTTCGCCATATGCTCGATGCGCGCGTTGCCGCCGCAGCGGGCGATGGCAACCGGCTCAGTGCAGCGCTGGCGAGGTACGACAATTTGCGAATACGGAGACGCCCCGAAAGCGACATCGCGATTACCCTCTTGCGGGCTCGCGAGGCGCAGCTTCGCAACGACGCGCCCACCGCGAGGGCGCTGCTCGCCACCGTGCGGATCGACCCAGCCAAGTTCTCAGGGCTGCGAGCCAGCGTCGAATCGGGCGCGCTGTGGCTCGCGCTCGGTGAACCCCGCCGTGCCGCCGACATCGCTGACGCAGCGCTCGCCGCCATCGAGCAAAGCCCCGACCCAAAGCGGCTCACGGCGTTGCGCGACAAATTGTTGAAACTGAAGGGGTAAAACGCGGCACGGCTGCGCGCACCACCCCGCTTTCGGGTGCCGGGCTGGAGGGGCGCAAAACCCGGTCAACGCGAGTCATTGCATTGAGAACGATCGCGTCAATATTCGTCCAAGTTTGAATACGGCTTTTGCGCGAATCCCTCTATTACGTATGGGATAGAACGACATATTTCAATTAGTCGACTTTTCAAATAATGACGCTCTAGCCCTCGTTGATGAAGGGTTCTGTACGATTGCTGTGTTGTCGCTGCCACGGTCAAATCGGTACGTTTCAACACATAACCCGTGCTACGCTTGTTATGTGTTCATTCTTTTGACGACAGAACCATGACCAACCTCACCCTCAACATCGACGAAAACCTGCTGCGCAAAGCGCGCATATTGGCGCTCGAACAGGGGACGAGCGTGAACGCATTGGTGCGAACTTTCATCGAAAGCATGGTCGACGAATCATCCCGTCGTGCTGATCGCGCTGCGAAATGGAGCGAGAACTTAGCCCAGTGCACGTTTCACTCAACCGAGCCAACGCCACGCATGACGCGCCAGGAGATGTACGACAGCGACCCGCGCATGCAGCGGCTGATGCGCATCGGACAATTGCCTGACGCGCCGTCGGCGGCGAACGTGGCGTTCGCAACCGGAGAAGGCGATGCTTCCTCCGCAGCACGCTAACCGGCCAATCGCGCGTGCGCGTTTTTCTAGACACAAACATCCTCGTCTACGCGTACGACAGTGCCGAGGCCAAGCGCCATCCAATCGCGGTGCAATTGATTGAGACGCTTCTGAAGGAAAGCGACGACGTAATCATTTCTCCGCAGGTCGCGGGCGAATTCGTCAACACCATGAGACGCAAAAACACGCCTCACGCGATGCTTCACCAGCAACTTGGCGGCTTATCTGCGTTTACGATGACTGCGCCAACGCTCGAGACGATGGGCGCTGCGTGGACGCTCTGCGCGGCGCACAGCGTCGCGTGGTACGACGCCATCATCGTGCAAACCGCCATCGAAGCTCGCTGCGAAAAGTTGTACAGCGAGGATATGCAGCACGGGCGCACGTTTGGCGGACTTGAGGTGGTTAATGCGTTTGTTTAGGCTCGTAGCTCGTAGGCTGGGTTGAAACCCAGAGAGCCACGTCAACCGAAATTGCTGGGGTTGCCAACCCAGCCTAGGCGCTCAGTGCCATGAAGATCGGAGCCGCGCGCGACGCCGCCTGCTCCGATCATAGGACTTGCAGCACGACACCTGAGCCAATGTCTCTTCCCTCCCAAACGGAGAATGACGCGCCGACTGGAAAGTTTGGTAAAGCTGCTTCAGGAAAAAGGAATTGAACACCGAAAGTACCGCTGCGACCGCCAGGCATTAACGATGTCGAAGTTGGAACAAACAGCGAACGGAGAACCACCCTACCGCAACGGACAGTACGCCACGATACGCGCCGGACGCGATGGAGTTCAACCGTCCGCCCTCTTCCGTTGGCGACAACGTAATTTCCACGATGATTTCAGGCTTGATAGGCACAGACACGCCCTACTCCCGCCACCCACTAGTAATCGGATACCGCCAATCCCGCCCATACGCACGCGGCGTGACGCGCGGGCCGACGGGTGCTTGCCGCCGTTTGTATTCGTTGATGCGCAGCAGTCGCACCACCTTATCGACATCGGCCGCAGGCAGGCCTTTGGCCTTGATGTCGGCGGCCGAGAGGTTGTGCTCCATGTAGAGCGACATGATTTCATCGAGGATCGGGTATTCGGGTAGCGAGTCCTGATCGGTCTGGTCGTTCCTCAGCTCTGCGGACGGAGCGCGCGTGATGACGCGTTCGGGGATTACGCGGCCCAGCGTGTTGCGGTAGTTGGCGAGTTCGTACACCAGCTCCTTGTCGCAATCCTTGAGCACACCGAAGCCGCCCGCCATATCGCCGTAGAGTGTGGCGTAGCCGGTGGTCATCTCGCTCTTGTTGCCCGTGGTCAGCACGAGGTTGCCTGTCTTGTTCGAAATGCCCATGAGGATGGTGCCGCGAATGCGCGACTGCAGGTTCTCCTCGCTGGCGTCCTCCGGGTAGCCCTTGAACTGGTCGGCGAGCGCGGCGGCGAACGCCTCGTACACCGGCTCAATCGGAATTTCGTCGTAGCGAATGCCCTGAATGCCGGCCATCCAGCGCGCGTCCTCCAAGCTGATGCTGGCGTTGAATTTCGACGGCAACATGACGCAGCGCACACGGTCGCGACCGAGCGCGTCCACCGCAATGGCGAGCACTACGGCGGAGTCGATGCCGCCTGACAAGCCCAGCACGATGCCGGGGAAACGGTTCTTGTTGATGTAATCCTTCACCGCGAGCACCAGCGCGGCGTAGACGTCGGCGGCGGTGGACGGCAGCGTGTTGTAGCGAACGGGACGTGGCGCAGTTCCCTCAAACTCTACGACCGCCGTCGCCTCAACAAATCCCGGCAAACGCTGCGTGACTTCGCCCTTGCCGTTCATCACGAACGACTGCCCATCGTAAACAATTTCGTCCTGCCCGCCTACCAGATTGCAGAAGATCATCGGCAAGCCCTGCTCTTCCGCGCGCTCGCGACACGCCGCTTCACGCGCAGCGAGATGCTCGGAGTCGTAAGGCGAGCCATTGATCACAGCCAGCACTTGCGCGCCCGCCTCACGCGCGAGCGCCGCCGCACGCGACAGCCACACGTCTTCGCAGATCAGCAAGCCGATACGAACTCCGCCTGCCTCAAACACCGTCGCAGCGTTGCCGTGCCCGAAGTAGCGCTTGTCGTCAAACACCGAGTAGTTCGGCAAATCCATCTTGCGATAAATCGCCTCGATCTTGCCGCCGCGCAGTACGGCAGCAGCGTTGTAAAGGCCTGTCTCGTCTCGCCACGGCGTGCCAACGATGGCCGCGAGTTTTGGCGGGAGCTTTGCTGCCAGCGCTTCAACTTCGGCTTTGCAGGCTGCGATGAACGCGGGTCGCAATAGCAGGTCTTCTGGCTGGTACGAGCAGATGGACAGCTCTGGCGTGAGCAGCAGGTCTGCATTTACGGCAGCAGCTGACTCTGCGGCAGCAAGAATTTTGGCGGCGTTGCCTTTAAGGTCGCCGACGAGGAGATTTAGCTGGGCTATGACTGCTTTCATGGGTGAATTGTAGGGTGGGTAACGAGTCGCGCACTCCATCACCAATGGCGTCATCCTTGGCGCTAGCCGGGGACCCAGAAAGGAGCCATGAACGACAAGGGTTCACTCCGCCACCCTTCTGGATTCCCGCGTCTGCGACGCGAGAATGACGGCATATAAGCTGACTGACGTCGCGCCTGCTCGGCCCATTACGGCAGAATGCAGGCAATGCAAATCGAAGTTGTTGATTCGCTTGCGACCATCGCGGCGCAAGAGTGGGATGCCCTGGTGGCGCTGGCCGGTGGCAATGTGTTTCTCTCGCACGCTTATCTGAACAGCCTGCATGCGACGGGTTGCGCTACGGCGCGAGCGGGGTGGCAGCCGTGCTACCTGATTGCTCGCAATGGCAAGAAACTCGTCGGAGCGCTGCCGCTCTACCTTAAGGCCCATTCGTACGGTGAGTACGTGTTCGATTGGGCGTGGGCGGACGCGTACAAACGCTCCGGCGGCAACTACTATCCAAAGCTGTTGTCGGCAGTGCCGTTCACTCCCTGCGGCGGACCACGCGCGCTCGCGGCGAATACCGAAATTCGCGACACCCTTTTGCGAGCCGCTGTGACCTATGCGAAGGATCTCGGCGTGTCGAGCCTGCATGTGCTCTTCCCGCCGCAGGACGAAGCAAAAGCATGGCAGGACGCAGGATTGATGTTGCGTCAGGGCGTGCAATTTCATTGGGAAAATCGGGCGTTCGCGGATTTCGATGCCATGCTCGCGAGCATGACGCACGACAAGCGTAAGCGCATCAAACAGGATCGTCGCTACGTGGCTGAGGCTGGTGTGACATGGCGAGTTTCGCGCGGCGCGGAAATCAGTGATAGCGACTGGGAGTTCTTCTATCGCTGCTACGACTCGACCTATCGTGCACATATGTCGACGCCGTATTTGTCGCTGGAATTTTTTCAACGATTGGGACTTGATTGTGAAGGCGCTGCGGTGCTGTTTGTCGGAGAGCGCGATGGCGAGCCACTTTGCACGTCGTTGTGCATCGCGAGCGGTGACACGGTTTACGGTCGCTACTGGGGCACGCTGGAGCCGCTCAAATCATTGCACTTTGAGGCCTGTTATTACCAGCCGATTGAGTGGTGCATCGCCAATCGTTTCCAGCACTTTGAAGGCGGCGCGCAAGGCGCACACAAGCTTGCGCGCGGCTTGCTTCCGACCGCCACCTACTCAGTTCATTGGCTGGCGGATCAACGCTTCGCGGCTGCCGTGGACGACTATCTGGCGCGGGAGACCATTGGCGTTGCGCACACGCTAGAAGAGCTGAATGAGTCTTCGCCGTTTAAGGAATCCGAACAACTCAAGTCCCTCCCCTTTCAAGGGGGAGGTTAGGAGGGGGATGGTGTTCGCTCATTCGACCCAAAACCATCCCCACCCTGGCCCTCCCCTTGAAGGGGAGGGAATCGAACCGCCGAGCGCCGAGCTCACACAAGATAACCGGCGCTGGCATGAAAATCTTCTACACCGACCATTTCGTCCTGCCGCTACCGGAAGGCCACCGTTTTCCGATGCAGAAGTATTCGCTGCTGCGCGAGGCAGTTCAAGCCTTCGCTCCTGATTTGCCGGAGGTCGCGCCCGCAGCAACAGATGATGAATTGCTGCTAGCTCACGATGCTGCCTACGTCGACCGCATGTCGAATGGCACGCTCACGGCAACGGAGATTCGCCAGATTGGTTTTCCGTGGAGCCCGCTCATGGCTGAGCGTGCGCGACGCTCGGCAGGCGCGACGCTCGCTGCGGCCAAAGCGTCACTCACCGAGCGCTGCGCAATCAATCTGGCAGGCGGCACGCACCATGCGTTTCGTGATCATGGTGAAGGCTTTTGTTGCTACAACGACGCAGCCGTTGCAGCCCGCGCTTTGCAGCGTGACTTCGGGGTGAAACGCGTGTTGATCTGCGATCTGGATGTGCATCAGGGCAACGGTACCGCGAGCATTTTCTCGGGCGATCCATCGGTGTTCACGTTCTCAATACACGGCGCACGCAACTATCCTGTCCGCAAGGAAATCAGTACGCTTGATGTTGAACTCGACGACGGTTGCGCGGACGAAAACTATCTGCAAAAACTGCACGCCCATCTGCCAAACATCATCACCGAATTTCAGCCTGACGCCATGATTTACCTCGCCGGTGCCGACCCCTATGAAGGTGACCGGCTGGGTCGTTTGAAACTCACCAAAGCGGGCTTACAGGCGCGCGACCGCTTTGTCATGACGAGCGCGAGAGACGCCGGCATTCCGATCACCGTCACCATGGCCGGTGGTTACGCACATAACGTGACCGACATCGTCGACATACACTTCACGACTGTTCGTACCGCCTTTGAGGTTTTTTCATGAGTTCTGACGCCCCCATCATCGTCGCCGCACACCCCACGCTCGCTGGCGTTGCGACGTTCACCCTCAACCGCCCGAAAGCGCTCAATTCGCTCGATGAAGCGATGACCAAAGCCTTCGTTCCCGCGATCCAGCAGATTGCTGCGGACGCGTCGATTCGCGTCGTCATCGTTCAAGGCGCGGGGGAACATTTCATGGCGGGCGGTGATATCAAGGGCTTCGCCGCAACGCTCGAAACGTCCGGCCCGGACCGGCAAACTCATTTCCGCGACATGATTCATTATCTGCACGGTGGTATCGAATTGATGCAGCGCATGCCGATCATCACCGTCGCAAAAGTACGCGGAGCCTGCGCTGGTTTCGGTATGAGCCTGGCCATCGGATGCGATCTCACGATTGCAGGTGATGATGCTTATTTCGCCACGGCCTACAAAGCCATCGGCCTCACACCTGACGGTGGGCAATCGTACTTCTTGCCACGCCTCGTTGGCGTTAAAAAGGCAATGGAACTGACGCTACTTTCTGAGCGCATCAAAGCCGACGAAGCGGAACGTTTAGGGTTCGTCAACAAGGTCGTTCCGATGGCTGATCTCGATGCTGTCGTCGACAAAATCGCGCAACAAATTGCCCGTAGCGCGCGAGGCTCGATGACAGGGGCCAAGCGTCTCATCGGCACCTCATTGTCAAACACCATGAGCGAGCAATTGAATGCCGAAGCGGACAGCTTTTCCTCCTGCGCCGCCAAGGACGATTTCGCCGAAGGGATTCGCGCGTTTATCGAAAAGCGGCACGCGAAATTTAGCTAAATCGCACCCTGTAAAAACTCAAACGCGCGACAGCAAAAAAGCCTTCACCACCTCGCGGCGAGGTATCGCTGCGATTGCGCCAAACGCCGTCGTCGTTATCGCCGCTGCCGCGTTAGCGTAGCGCACCGCATCGAGCGTCAAGTCCCCCATCGCCATCCGCGAAATCACCGCACCCGCGAAACAGTCTCCTGCGCCTGTTGCATCCACGCTGTCGACGGGGAACGATGCCATTTGCATCACATCCGCGCCCTCGCCCTGACTGATTTTCACGCCCTCGGAACCGAGCTTTAGCACCACGACCTGCGCCCCGGAACGATGTGCCCAGCGCAGTATTTCGTCATGGTCCGTACTGCCCGAAAGCGCAACCGCATCTTCGAATGACGGAAAAAAATAGTCGGTCAATGGCAGTATCTCGGCGAGCGCTGCTTGCGCTTCGCTTACCGTCCACAATCGCGGCCGAAAATTCGCATCAAATGCGGTGGTCACGCCCATTTTTCGGGCCTCCTGAAACATCGCAAGGGTCGCGGAACGAGCAGTCGCCGAAATCGCCTGCGTGATTCCGCTGGCATGGACAAATTGTGCGTTCGCCACCGCCTCCAGATCGACGTCACCCGGTGCCAGTTTGCTCGCAGCAGACCCGGTTCGGGCATAGCTGAATTGATGCCCGTCGGGCCCGTGATGCACGAAATACCCGCCGGTACTGGCGTGCTCATCGACAGTCACTTGCGAGCAGTCGATGCCTTCAGCTTTCCACATGTCGCGCAGATGGTTGCCAAAAGGATCATCACCCACACGCGTGATGTATCCCACGCTCGCGCCCTGTCGCGCTGCCGCGACACAAAAATTTGCGGTGTCACCACCGAAACCCAGCGTGTACTTTCCGGGTTCGGATGGAATGGCACTCATCTCCCACATGGGTTCGCCAAGGCTCAAGATATCAGGCATGGTTTTCTCGCTGAGGTTTCCGAAAAGGCAGAAAACTGGGTTCTATCACTTTGCGGTCGCACCGCGAAGAGAGACTGTCACCGTTTCAAGATTTGCACTTGCTACAGCCCGCATCCCGGCGCTCACGGCGGGCAAGTCTGCCAAGAATGTCCAAAATTCCTGAGCCATTTGCAGCGCCCGCATCCACTCGCCCGTATCCCCGAGCGACGGGCGCTGAGCGGGCAGTGCTGTGTAACCCAAATCATCACGAAACTCTCCCGGCTTGTAGGCCATGCTCAGCATGTCGTAAACCGGCGCAAGCTGAAATCGCGGCGACGAGAGTTTTTGCAGATCGTCCACCAGCAAACTCAAGTTGCCGAAATGCATGTCGGTGTTACCGATGAGTCGGCCAAACTCGCGAATCGTGGCAATCTTTACAACGTCATCGGCAGCCAGATAGCCGCGAGCGCCAAGTGAATTGGCGGTCGCGGCCCAATGTTGTTGCGGCCCGCCGACCCAAGCTCGGTGGATCGCTCCGAGCGACACAACGTGGCGCTTGCCGAACGCGCTCACTCGGTCGAAGCGCACAGATTCGAGATAAGTGTGTCGCTCACTTTGCAAAATGCGTGTTGCTGCTGCCGGTAATCCGTGGGCTCGCAAAACGGCACCTGCCAGATGTTCGGTATGCAGCAGATCATGCCAGCGCTCGCCAAATGGTGTACCGCGCGGCGGACTGAATTTGACAATCAGACGCTCGTAACCGGAAGGCACATCAACATTCGCCAGAAACTTGGGTTGTTCCCCACCGGCCGATGAACCAGCGCGCGGTGCTTTGGTAATGTCGCGCGCAATTTCGTCGTAGTTGCGTGCGCGCGTCGATGGATTGGCCGATGCTTCCGGCAACAGCTCGCCGCGCTCGTCCCCCAATGTAAACGCGCCCGGGCTATCCTGCCCATGCGCTAGAAGCGTGTAGAGCACCTGATCCAGCGTCCATGAGTCGGGATTGCTGTCACCGAAACCCATGCTGAGACCACGCAGACGACCGAGAAATCCTTGGGGTCGCAGCGGCTCAAGAAACCACGGCAATTCGCCAAGCGCTGTGAGCTGATAGCTGTTGTCGAGTGACGCGATGTGTACTCGCTGTCCGTCAAGATGAAACAGCGTGCCCCATCGCGTGGAATGCCCCGATCCGTCCGTCACGAACAGAGCTTGCTCGCCCGATTGCCCGAGGATGGGTTGCGGCAAGACGTAGCGCGTTGCGCGGGCTCGACCAATGGCCGCGACATGAGGCGCGAGATCGGCTAGCGCGCGAGAAATGCTCGCCTGGCTTTTTCCCGTAGCGCGCTGAAGCTCGGCGCTAGTCGCGACGCCAAGGCGCAATAACTCCGAGCGCACGGATTGCGCGCTCGCATTCTTGTCATGCATCAGCCGATTCATGCATAGATTTTATTATAGAAAAACTATTCTAATTCAATAGTTTATGAATTATTATGACTAGCAAATGAATAGATTTTATTCACAAATGACCGGCTAGCACAGCGGCGCAATCCGCGTCCATGGACGCGCCGACTCCAGCGCCCTTGCGGCGCGTAACACCAGCGCGTCACCGTGCATCGGACCGACGATTTGCGTCGACAGCGGCAAACCTTCCATATCAAAGCCGCAGGGGCAAACGCAGGCCGGCTGTTGCGTCAAATTGAATGGATACGAAAACGGAGTCCAGTCCAGAAAGTTGGCAATCGGCGTGTCCCATTCGTGCGACGCTTTTGCCTTAAATGCGGGCACGGAAACGCCGGGGGTGACGAGCAAGTCGAAACGTTCGTGAAACTTCCGCATCAACGTGCCCAGTTCGCCGCGACGCTTGATCAGCGCCTGCATTTCAGGCACGGTGACGCGGCTGCCCTGCTCTGCTTGCGCCGCTAGCGCAGGGTCGGCGAGCGCTTGTTGCGCGGGGGTCATGGCATTGAAAAGCGTGGCAGAACCAACGAACCAGAGTTTCAGCGTGATCTCCAGCGGGCACTCGAAGCCGGGGTCGATTTCTTCAACGTGCGCGCCCATTTCGGCGAGCGCTTCGACCGATTTGCGAACAGCGGCGGCGACTTCGGGATGCACGTCTTTCACGTAACCAAGCGTTGGGCTGAAGGCGATACGCAGGCCACGAACACCGTCGTTCAACCCAACGGTGTAATCGCGCGGATCAAACGGCAACGATGTCCAGTCGCGCGCATCGGGACGGGAGATGACATTCATCAACATGGCTGCGTCGGTCACGTGACGCGTGTGTGGCCCTAAATGCGCGACGGTGCCGAACGGCGACAGCGGCCACGCCGGCACGCGCCCGAACGAGGGCTTTAGTCCGAAGCCACCCGTAAACGCAGCCGGGATGCGCACGCTGCCAGCCCCGTCCGTGCCAACCGAGAGCGGCCCGATGCCCGCCGCCACCGCCGCCGCGCTGCCGCCGGACGAGCCTCCGGGCGTGCGATCGGTGTTCCATGGGTTCCGCGTGACCCCCGTCAACGTGTTGTCGGTCGTGCCCTTGATTCCAAATTCCGGTGTCGTCGTTTTGCCGAACATCACAAGGCCCGCGTCGCGAATTCGCGCAACGCTTGGCGCATCGTCAACCCAGGCTTGCGTGGCATCCACCGTGCGCGAGCCGCGAAGCGTCGGCCAGCCTTTCGTCAGGATCAAATCCTTGATCGAAATCGGCACGCCATCGAGCGGTGACAGCGGTACGCCAGCCTGCCAACGCGCCTCGGAAGCCTTGGCGTCGGTAAATGTTCTTTCGCGATCCTCGAAGCAGAACGCATTGAGCTTTGGCTGCCACGCATCGAGACGAGTGAACACGGAGGTGACGACCTCCACCGGCGAGGCTTCCTTGCGGCGGAAGCAGCGGGACAATTCTTCAGCGGAGAGGTCGGCGAGGTTCACTTTGATGTTCCTGAGTTCGATGAGACGCGGCGCACGGAGATACTTGTTGAGCGTACGACAAACATAGGCTAGCGCACGATCCGCCGGAGCAGTCAGCTTCGGTTCACGCGGCAATACGGCTTTAGGCTGAAACGCCTATTTCATTAGGGCTAGGATGCGTAAATTGCTAATGTCGATTATTCATATAAATCGTGTTTAGCCCATTATCAGCAGGGATTTCATCAAAAAGCTGTTGAATTCAGCGAGCCGCCTGCAACCCACGTTTCAATCGCCAAACGCACCTCCTCCGGTCGCTCGGTCACCGGCCAGTGATGACAGTCAATCGCGGCGAATGAGACGTTCACGAGCGCAGAAAACTCGCGCCGGGTTTCGACTTCGCTGGCGAACGTCGCGCCGGTGGAAAGCAGCACACGAACGGGACAGCCGATCTTCGCAAAGTCCGGCGCGGGTCGCAGCAGTTCAACGACATCCTGCAAATACTGCGCGCTGTGAATGTGCTTCAGGTCGGCGCGGGTCGAGCTGTATTGCTTGATGAAGGCTTCGGTGTTCTCGGGCGACTTCAGCGCAATGCGCGCCGCGCGATCCAGTTCGCGCAAATCGAGCGGCTCAATGTGGCGACGATACAGGCCCAGCCTGTTGGCGAAGCGAATCAACGCAGCTGCTACGGAAAAAACAGGTGACGCCGTGAGAATCCACTGATTTTTCGGCAAAAGCGCCGTGCGCAATACCGGATCAATGAGGAAAAGCGAAGTCATGCGCTCGGGATACGTCGCGGCGAAATGCAGGGCGACTTGCGCGCCGAGACTGTGACCGACGATGACGGCGCGTTCCTGCCCGGTCTCGTTCAGCGACGTCAAGAGATCACCGACCCAAGTGTCAAGATCGCCACGATCTCTGACCATTGCATCCGCGCCGTGCCCGCGCAAATCAGGCGTCAGCAGATCATGCGTCCCCGCGAGCGAAGTCTGCTCGACAAACTCGCTCCAGCGCGTGTGATTGCTCGCGAGGCCGTGCAGCAGCGCGACCGCGTTACGCGCGATGACTGGCTCCGAAAGTGGTGGCCAGAAAATCTAGCCCTTACTCACGCGCCCAATGCCACTGACGTTCGTCGAAACGTCTGTCGCCGCGCCCTTCCAGCTCAAGCTGCCAACACCGCTGACATTCGCCCGCAGCGATTTCTCAGCGCGCACATGAGCGCTGCCGACGCCGGACAGACTGGTGTCCACGCGATCTGCCGCGAGCGCGTCCGCCTCCAGACTCCCGACGCCAGAGAGCTCTGCTTTGAACGAATCAACGCGCCCATTCAACGTGATGCTGCCAACGCCGGAGGTCTCAACTGCAAGCTCGCCACCATTAAATCCGCTTGCGTCAATTGACACCGTTCCAGAGTTTTCAAGGCGCTTGATGCGGCGCGCGGTGACTTCAAAAACGATATCAGTTTTCGACAACGTTGCGCCTTTGGTGGACAGTGTCAGCACGCCGTCTTTCACTTCGGTTTTGATGAGCGGCAGGATGTTGTCATCAGCCTTGACGATAAGTGTGTCGTTGTCACCGATGCGCAGTTTGAGCTTGCCAATTCCGGTTGCATCGATGCTGTCAAAGCTTGCAACAGCGCGAGTCTCGCTCGCAGCAACGCCACTACCCTTCACCTTGGAGTCGCCGTCGTTAAAGGTGATGCTGATGCCGTCGCATGCGGTCAGACAGAGCGCAACCACGCCAACCAAAGCAGCCTGAACGCCGCGTGTTGAGAAAATATTCATGACTAGGCGATCGCTTTCTGCGACTTGAGCACGCTCGTCGCCGTCGTCACAAGGCTCGCGATATCGGTCAAATTCTGCGGCACCACAATTGTGTTACCCGTCTTCGCGATATTGCCGAGCGCGGCAATGTATTGCTCCGCTACTTTCAGGTTCACGGCCTGCAAGCCGCCTTGCGATTCAATGGCCATGGCGATCTTTCGGATGGCTTCCGCGTTGGCGTCAGCCTTTGCCAGAATCGCCGCAGCTTCGCCCTGTGCCTGATTGATGTCGGAGATTTTGTTGCCTTCAGATTTGGCAATCGCGGCTTCTTTCTGACCCATCGCGATGTTGATCTGCTCCTGCTTGCGACCTTCCGACGCGGCGATCAATGCGCGCTTCTCACGCTCAGCCGTAATCTGCGCCTGCATGGCGTGCAGAATTTCCTTCGGCGGCGTCAAATCCTTGATCTCGTAGCGCAGCACTTTCACGCCCCAGTTGCCTGCGGCCAGATCAAGCGCGCTCACGACCGCGTGGTTGATCATGTCGCGCTCTTCGAACGTTTTGTCGAGTTCCAGTTTGCCCACGATGCTGCGCAGTGTCGTCTGGGCGAGCTGCGTGATGGCCAGCATGAAATTCGAAGAACCGTAGGTCGCGAGCTTCGGATCGGTCACCTGAAAATACAGAATACCGTCCACCTGCAACTGCGTGTTATCACGCGTGATGCACACCTGCGGCGGCACATCAAGCGGCACTTCGCGAAGATCGTGTTTGGCAGAAATGCGATCCACAAACGGAATGGTGAAGCGCAAACCGGGTTCCAGCACGCGGTCAAAGCGACCGAGCCGCTCGACGACCAACGCGCGCTGCTGCGGCACGACGCGGATTGCCTTGATGACAAAAATAATGCCGACAATAAATATTGCAGGCAAAACGAGCGAACTAAATAAACCACTCATGGTGATCTCCCCTAAAAAACCGTTGATGACGGAACTGAAAACGTCGTTAATGTTGTTGAATTCTTTGAAGTCGGTGTTCGACTTCCACTTGCCTGACCAGAGAAATTTGCCAACCCCAAGCGCCGGCAGCACGAAAAAGACCAGGCGAAAAATGAGCTTCCCACTGTCAAAATGCTTTTCGGGAATCTCACCGCCGTCGTACTTCGGCATCGCAATCGATGTTGGCTGCGGCGTGATTGTTTTTGCCGGATCGGCAGCGCGAACGCCTTGACCAGTTGGCTGTTGAGACGAGCCCGGACGAGTGTCAGTCATCTCGGTCTTCGGTTTGCCAGCGACGTTACCGGTCGTTTTGCCGCCCGAGTTCTTCGCTACCCAGTCTTTCAGACGCGACTCGATCTGCTTGCCCACGTCGGCGAGCAACCGCGACAACGGATCTTCGCCAGGGGGTTTGTTTGGAGTCGCCATTAGCGCACGGTTGCCGTTGCGATCACGCGGGCACCGGCCCGAGCACTAATTGCGAGCCGCGCATCTCGACAATCACCATCTGCTCGCGCTTGGGGGTCGCCGCCGAATCGAGCAGCCCATCCCACTGCGTGCCGCGATACTGCACTCGGGCGGTGCCGTCGTCGTGCCACTCAATCACGCTGACGCGCTGACCCACATCAAGGTTGTTGGAAAGTTTGGGTTGCTTCATGAAGCGCGCTTTCCAGCGATTGACGGCGAGCGTACCCGCGACCTCAATCGCCGCGGCGATACCCCATTGCCAGCCTGTTTCGAGCCCGAACATCGCGACCACGCCGCCCGCCACGCAGGCGAGGGCAACGATCAACAGGTAGAAAGTACCCGTCATCATTTCGACGCCGACCAGGATGGCGGCGGCGATCCACCAAAGGTATTGCAGTGCCATATCGCTTTCTCCGATTCGCTTTGCGCTTTGTTGTGAGGATGATACGGACGAAAGCGCCCCGCGCAAAGGCAATTACCCGCAAGTCAGCCCCGTGCACCCGCAGCTGGTCGCATGCAGCGGAAAACAGGCCTTCGCGCAAGCGAAAAGGCCACATGTCGCAGCGCACAAAAACCGCACCGCACCCCGTATAATCAAAGGTTTAGCGCACTTTGCGCACGCATTTCGCCATCGCGGCAACTGCGTCATTGACGAAACCTTCTGCACCATGCCCATTTACGAATACGCCTGCCCCGACTGTGGTTACACCTACGACCACATGCAAAAGCTCGCCGACGCGCCAATCGCCGCCTGCCCAAAGTGCGGCAGCGCCAAATATTTCAAGAAGCTTTCCGCTGCGGGCTTCGCGCTGAAGGGCACAGGCTGGTACGTGACCGATTTCCGCGACGGCGGCAAAAAACCAGCGGAAACCAAAGAAGGCACCGCCGCTCCCGCGACCGCTCCCGCATCCGCCCCGGCGGCAGCCGGAACGCCCGCCGCCGCGCCCTCGCCTGCCCCTGCTCCCGCACCCGCGCCAGCCCCCGCAAGTTCGGGCAAAAGCGAATAGGCGAGACGGCATCGTGAAACTCATCCGCAAATATCTGCTCGCGGGCCTGTTGGTGCTGGTGCCAATTGGCATCACGATCTGGGTGCTGCATTTTTTGATCACCTCACTCGATCAAACTATTCTGTTGCTTCCGATGCAGTGGCGTCCCACGTGGCAGGGCGAACTCATCCCCGGTTTCGGAATCATCCTCGCGTTTGCGCTGCTGCTGGTGACTGGCATCATTGCCAGCAATGTGTTCGGCAAGCAGTTTGTCAAGGCGTGGGACAACCTGGTGCAACGCATTCCCGTGGTCGGCGGCATCTACAAAAGCGTCAAGCAACTCACCGATCCCGTGCTCTCGGAGAACGGCCAGGCGTTCAGCAAAGCCGTACTCATCGAGTTCCCGCATCCGGGGTTGCACTCGATTGCGTTCCTGACCAACAAAGTCGAGGGCGAGCTGCGTACCAAACTCGGTGAAGATCATGTGGCGGTGTACATCCCCACCACGCCAAACCCAACGGGTGGCTACATGCTGCTGGTGCCGAAGGCGCGCCTCGTGCCGCTCGACATGAGCGTCGATCAGGCGCTCAAATACATCATCTCGATGGGTGTCGCCGCGCCGCCATCACCCGGCACCATCCTGCCCGCGACCTTCGGCTTGCCAGACAATCGAAATTGATTGGGTGGGTGGCGCTCCTGCATAAACACGGTAGCGAGCGCGACTCTCCCGAACCAAACAAATTTAGCGAGCGGCGCTTCTCCCAAAGGAGGCGACTCATCCCAAGTCGTCATGCTCGCCACAAGCGGGAATCCAGTTTGTGAACCGGGCGAGAGCCCCAATCAAAAAGTGGTTCACATGCTTACCGCCTGAATGCCCGCTAGCGCGAGCATGACGACAAAAAATTCAGTTTCAATCGAGTATCAAAATGAGAACAACTTACACAGGCCTGGTCGACACCAAATACATCGACCAAATCGTTACCGTTACTGGCTGGGTGCATCGTCGCCGCGACCACGGCGGCGTAATCTTCGTCGACCTGCGTGATCGCGAAGGCATCAGTCAGGTCGTCATCGATCCAGACCGTCCTGACGCGTTCAAACTCGCCGAAACGCTGAGGAACGAGTTCTGCATCCGTGTGACAGGCAAAGTCCGCGCACGCCCCGAAGGCACAACGAATAAGGACATGGTCTCTGGCGGCATCGAAATCTTCGCCCACGAAATCGAGATTTACAACGCGTCGCTCACGCCACCGTTCATGATCGACGAGGACGTTGTCAACGAAGAGCTTCGTTTCAAATATCGCTACCTCGACCTGCGTCGCCCGCAAATGGCGAAGAACCTCATGCTGCGCGCCAAGGTGGCGCGCGCTGCGCGTGAATACTTGGACGAGCGCGGTTTCGTCGACATCGAAACGCCGGTGCTCTACAAGAGCACGCCGGAAGGCGCGCGCGAGTTCCTCGTACCGTCGCGCATGCACGACGGCCAGTTCTACGCACTGCCGCAAAGCCCACAGCTGTTCAAGCAACTCTTGATGGTCGCGGGCTTTGACCGTTACTACCAAATCGTCAAATGCTTCCGCGACGAAGACCTGCGCGCTGATCGTCAGCCCGAGTTCACGCAGATCGATATCGAGACCTCATTCCTGACCGAGCACGATGTGCAGGACATGATGGAAGGCCTGATCAAACACTTGTGGAAAAAGGGCCTCGGTGTTGATCTGCCAACCTTCCCGCGCCTGCCGTATTCGGAGGCGATGAGCAAGTACGGCAGCGATAAGCCCGATCTGCGTGTCAAGCTTGAGCTCACCGAACTCACCGACGTGATGAAGACCGTGGACTTCAAGGTCTTCCGTGGTGCGGCCGATTTGAAAGACGGTCGCGTGGTGTGCTTGCGCGTTCCGGGTGGCGCCAAGATTTCACGCAAGGAAATCGACGACTACACCACCTTCGTCGCGATTTACGGCGCGAAAGGGTTGGCCTGGATTAAGGTGAACGACGTCACCAAACTGAACGAAGAAGGCCTGCAAAGCCCAGTCGTCAAGTTCCTCACGCCGGACTCCATCGCGCAAATCATCGCTCGCAGCGGCGCACAAAGCGGCGACATCATCTTCTTCGGCGCGGATCGCAAGAAGGTCGTCAACGACGCGATGGGCGCACTGCGCGCGAAGATCGGTGTGCAACACGGCCAAGAACTCGGCTTCTTCGAAAAAGGCTTCAAGCCATGCTGGGTCGTCGACTTCCCGTGCTACGAGTACGACGAAGAGAACAAGCGCTACGTCGCCGCGCACCACCCATTCACCAGCCCGAAAGACGACCACTGGCCCCTGCTCGACACCGACCCAAGTCAGGTGCTCGCCAAGGCCTACGACGTCGCCATGAACGGCTGGGAACTCGGCGGCGGTTCAGTGCGTATCCATCGCCCCGAACTGCAAGCCAAACAATTCGCCACGCTGGGCATCAGTGAAGAAGATCAACGCGCCAAGTTCGGCTTCCTTCTCGACGCGCTGCAATACGGCGCACCGCCGCACGCAGGCATCGCGTTTGGGCTGGATCGGATTGTCACCATGATGTGCGAAGCCGAATCGATCCGCGACGTGATTGCCTTCCCGAAGACGCAGCGAGGGCAGGACTTGATGGTGGATGCGCCTACGCCGGTGACGGAGAAACAGTTGCGCGAGTTGCATATTCGGTTGCGGAATACGCAAGTGGCAGGGTAACGACGTAGGGTGGGATGCTCCAATTCCGCCCAACACTTGCCAATGAGAAAGAAACTGAATGAGCGCTTCTGTCGAACCGTCGAATCTCTCGGTTTGTTTTAACTCAAATACGCTTGAGAAAGATGAACCTGTTGAGTTATCGCCCACGGCAAAACTCCGCTACTCAAACGACACCGAAAGCAACGCTCTCGACGACTATCTGGAAAAACTTGTCGCAAGTGATTTGTTTGGGAGTAGTTTTCCGCTTCTGACGAATATCAGTCCAAAACTAGACGGAAGCGGCTCTTCGTCGACACAGTCAAGCCGCCCACGTCGATATGTTGTGCTTGAGAGTAGCGAAGCAGAAGTTCAACGTAGACATCTAGCGCTTCAACGGCAGTTAGCACTCTTAAGGGTTGCGCCATTTCCGCTAAGGTTTGGATTCAACTTTCGTCTCTACGATGATGGCAGGCGTCATCGCAACTACCACGTCGAAGAGTTGCATAGCCTAGTCAAAGCGCCGTTGACGAACACGGAGGGTGGGTTAATAGAAATCAGCAAAGCGAACGTAATGCAGTACGCGGCTCTCTTTGGTGTAACGCGAAACTGGCGTGATTCCGATTGGGAAAGACCAATGCGATTGCTCAACATGTATCGAGACATCTGCTCTTTACCTGCAAACTCACAGTTTCACTACGTTGGGCTTTTCGCATTGCTGGAAGGAATCCTTGCACATAAGCCAAAACCGACCGACCCCACTGAGTCAATCGGTCGGCAGATGCGTAGAAAAACGAGTTTAGTGATGAACAGGAGCGAGGAAAGTCCAAACGCGGCCACGCACTTTTCACAATTGCCGACGGACAAGCGCGACGAACTGCTATGGAGCGCCCTTTACGATCTTCGGAGCGAAATAGCCCACGGCAATACTCCAACTTTTGAAAAAGGTGAAGGCAAAAAGCAGGTGAAACTCGATGATCTTGCATCATGCGTCCGCTATGTCGATGACGTTGCCCGCTTGCTGCTACGACAACTTTGTGCCGAGCCACAACTGATGAGTGATCTTCGAGAGGTTTAATACATAAGGTGCGCATCGACATTCGAGCGAGGTAGGGTGGGCACCCCGTGCCCACGCGTCACTCCACTTGCGAATTGAAGCCCGTGGGCAACAAGTTGCCCCCCTACGATTTGGCCATGAGCGCATCTCGGCGCTACCATCACATTCATGAAGACTCCAATAAAACGCGATGCAACGGGCATGCGAGCGAGCTACAAGCGCTCTGATTTCGGCGAAATGGAACGTGGCAAATATGTCGCACTCGCGCGGGCCGCATTGACACAAAACACCGCGACCGAACCCCTCACCATCCGCCCCGCCGTTGACGCCGACGTCGAAGGCATGCGCACGCTGCTCAACGACATCATTCGCATCGGCGGAACGACGGCGATCACGAATGAGTTGTCGCCCGACGAAATGCGCGAGTGGTTTATCTCCGGCGAGGCCGTGGTTTCCTGTTTCGTGGCGTTCGATTCCGACGGGACCATAGTGGGTTTTCAGTCGCTGAGCAAGTACGACAGCCTGCCCGCCGGGTGGGTGGATATCGCGACCTTTGCCAGCCGCTCGCGTCACAAATCGGGCGTGGGCAGCGCGCTGTTTGCCCGCACGCGCGAAGCGGCCTCAAAGCTCGGCTTTTCGGCAATTAACGCCTCAATCCGCGTAGTGAACGAAGGCGGTCTGGCGTACTACAGCCGCATGGGATTTACGACCTATCTCGTCGAAGACGGCGATCCGCAGGCGCAAGGCCGCGTGTTCAACCGCGTCCACAAGCTGTTCACACTGTAGCGGGTGGAGGCGCGCATCGGGACGCGCACCTCGGCCTGTACCAAACCAACTTCATCGCAACAACGCGGCACTTGCCCCGCAGCTTTACCCGACATTGTTGCTTGCGGGTGACAGCAGGCAGACCCGCGTTCCTGGTTTAATCAGTACACCGGAATGTATTCAACAGCTCCCGTGTCGCCGTCATAAATCATTTCATACGGGTACCAATAGATCTCCTCGTTACCGTAATCGTCGTAGTACGCGTAACCGATGTACACAATGCCCATGTCTTGCAACTGCACGTGCTGCATTGACGCGTATTGGAGCACGTCTGCTGACGCCATCTTTGTTTTGGTCTTGTACTTGGTGACGGGCAATTCACCCTTCTTGCTGTGCTTGACGTGCATGCCTGCAATCTTGCCGTCCTTCACCTCCACGGAGACGGTTTGCGGGCCGTTTGTTTCGAGCACGTGTTTGCCATTGGCCTTGATCTTGTCGCCAAGCAATTGCTTTCCATTTTTATGGTTCGCTTTGCCTTTGCCCTTACCCTTGCCTTTTTCATCGTCCTTGCCTGCTGCCGCAGCGTGGCCAGCGAAAGCCGACATGCCGAGGACAGCAACACCCGCGGTAAATAATCTTCGATTAGGGTTCATAGTTTCATCTCCATTAAATGACGTTGCCTGGTTGGGTGTTGTGAGCGGTTCCATCCCGGATAAAGCTTGCGTGATTCCGAACGCGCCGATACGGGCGGTTCCACCGATCAAGTCCAGCTAGTGCAATCATCTACAAACAACAGACCGGTTGCCGTAGGAGAGCGCCTTAGATTTGCGTCGGATCAAGCGTGGTGCCAACGAAGCTGCGCAAAATCGAGCACCCGTGATTGAAACCATCCGCGATTCCACGACGTGACTTCGAGACAACGACTCTGCGCCTTTTCGGCAGCGTTGAACTGCAGCGCCGGCTGGTAGACAAATGGCCAACAACTTTAACGTGAGACGCTAGTTTAATATGGGCTAAGCGTCGCTTTACGCACAAAATCAACTTTCGGATAAAAACATCGCCAGGCCCATATGAAATAAGGACTTCATCCAAAAGCTGTTGTTTTAGAATGAGTCTTGGCGGGTCACTCGCGCACCGTACACAATGAATTCGTCTTTCGCGTTGTCCATGTTTTCAATTTAGAAAACCCTCTTGAACGCGCTGCAATCCATCGCCAACGGCAACCGCCCAACTCGCCGCCGAACCCGGTCGTACTGCGTGACGCTGCTCGCGGTCGTCGCACTCAGCACCTCAGGCGCAGCAGGGGCCGAGCCCGCCAAGGGCACGCTTACGGGCACAGGCAAAATCCCAGCTGCCGTAAACGTCAGACACGCGTATCTGATCAAAGGCCCCAACGCGTTTGGCGACAAAGCGGTTCGCTTGTTGATCCTGTCCGAAGTGGATCAAGGCGCGCACATCAAGTCGTGCGTCACGATGTCTTGCGCCACCGAAAAACTTGAAAGCGGCATGACCGTTGAATTCGACTCGGGCCCGCGCCTGTTGTACTGGTTTGTGGCGAACGGGCAGCGCGTGCAGGCGTCCGGCACAGCAGATCCGGACACCGTGTCGCTTACCGTCAATACGCCGCAACGGCTGACCGGCACATGGACGCACGACGCGTCCGGCCAGGGCGGCCCGAAGATCGCCGTGGAGTTCGACGCGCCAATGCTCAAGGAATTTACGAATACGCCGTAGTCCGTAGCCCTTCGAGCCGCAGCGCGTCCGGGTTGTGTGGATTTACGCAGTTTGCAAGGTTCGATGAATAATTGCCCTGACGCGCTTCGCTTCTCATGGCCACATTTCTACACATCATGCAAATACCGACGACACCTTTCTGCAACGGCGCTACCCTGCCCCGCTTCGGCATCGGCACTTGGCGCATGGGCGAGCGCACGTCTGCTGCGCAGGAGGAAATCGCTGTTATCAAAGCTGCGATTGAGCGTGGTGTGACGCTGATTGATACGGCAGAAATGTATGGCGACGGGGGCGCAGAAATCATCATCGGTCGCGCGATAGCCGACGCGCCATCCACACGCGAAAAACTCTACATCGTAAGCAAGGTGTACCCACACAATGCGTCACGCAAAGGTACCCTCGCCGCCTGCGAGCGCAGTCTGAAACGGCTGGGCACTGACTACCTAGATTGCTATCTGCTGCACTGGCCCGGTGAGCATCCGATTGCCGAGACGGTGGAGGCATTTGAGGCGCTCAAAGCGCAGGGAAAAATTCGCGCGTGGGGTGTGTCGAATTTTGATGTGGACGACATGGAAGAACTGGCCTCGGTCGCGAACGGCAACAACGTCGCCACCAACCAAGTGCTCTACAACTTGTTGCGTCGTGGCGTTGAGTTTTCGTTGTTGCCGTGGCACCGCGAACGGGGCATTTCCACGATGGCGTATTCGCCGATTGAGCAGGCGCAATTGCTGGCCTCAGCCAAGCTGCAAACCATCGCCAGCGACATCGGCGCGACGCCCGCGCAGCTAGCGATTGCGTGGTTGCTCATTCAGCCGGACGTAATCGTGATCCCGAAAACCACGCACATCGCACGCGTGGATGAAAACCTTGGCGCACTTGATTTGAAGCTTGATGCATCAACGTTCGCTGCGCTGGACGCAGCGTTTCCACCGCCGCATAAACGCACGCCGTTGGCGATGTTGTAGCTGCGCTCAGCGTGTCTCCACTGAATTTTCAAATGCGACGGCGATACTTGAAAACTGTGCAACTTCGCAACAATCTCGCGCCGCTAGTGCTGGATAAACCCCATCCAGCAACGATTCCACATGCGATAATAGCGTTATACCTTTATGCGGACAGCAGGTCGCACGCGACCCACTATCCTGGAAAAACTGTTTGACACACGTTCCCAAAGATCCGCTTGACGCCCCAGACTTGGGTGCGTTGTCCGATCTTGCGCCGCAACTGGCGCAGACCTTTGTGTCCATCGCCAGCGACATTGCGCTGGTAATCGATGCCGACGGTGTGATTCGTCATATGGCAACGGGGGCCGCTCCCATCGCAGGATCAAATGCCAACTGGATCGGTCGTCCTTGGGCTGAAACGGTCAGCGGTGACACCCGACGCAAGATTGAGCAACTGCTGAGCGAGGCGCAGACCTCGGGCGTCACTCGGCGGCGTGAGGTCAATCACCCCACCGTTGGAGGGCAGGATATTCCGGTGGCGTACACCGCCATTCGTTTGGGGCGCGATGGCCCGGTGCTTGCGGTTGGCCGCGATCTGCGCGCTGTAATGGCGATCCAGGAGCGTTTTGTTGTCGCACAGCAGGATATGGAGCGTCATTACTGGCAGCAGCGCCAGTCCGAATCGCGTTATCGGCTGCTGTTTCAGGTGGCTACCGACGCCGTGATGGTGGTCGATGCACATACGCTCTTGATCGTCGAGGCAAACGCTGCGGCAGGGGCATTGTTCGCCCGCACAGGCCTAAATTTGCTGGGTAAAAGCGTGCTTGATGGCGTTGCCCGCACGAGTCGACCGGGCGTAGAAGAGCTTCTGATCACGGCGCGGGCCAGCGGTCGACCTGCCGAAATTCGGGCGCGTGCAGCGAGCGCGCCCGGCACCCTTGTTTTCACGCAACTGGCGGCCATCGACATTTCCGCGACACCGTTTCGCGCGGGCGAGACGATGTTGTTGCTGGTTCGCGCGCGCGCGGTCAGCGCGGCGACCGAAAAGCAGTCGGGCAGCGAGCTTGCCGAATTTGTGGAGCGCACCACTGACGCAGTCACCATCACCGATTCCAGTGGTCGTGTGCTGATGGCAAACCCGGCGTTTGCCACGCTTTGCGGATTGCCGAGCGAGGCTCAGGCAATGGGTCGGGGTCTGGCTGAGGTATTGGGCGACCCGCAGCATGCGCTGATCTCCATCCTGGCAGAAGCGCGGCGTCACGGCATTGCCGAAAAACGGATAGCTGTGGTTGGGCAGGCAGACGGGCACCGTTGCGAGGTAGAAATCTCGGCGGCGATTTTGGCTGAGGGCGATCAGGAACGGATTGGTTTGACGCTGCGACGCTGCGACACAGTGACCTGCTCGACGCCGTTGCAACTCGGCGAACTGGCCCGGGCCATTGATAGTTTAGCGAATCAAATTGGCCAGGTACCCCTGTCCGAACTTTTGCAAGAGGCGAGCGACATCGCCGAGCGCCACTTGATCGAGGCAGCCTTGCAGCGTACGCAAGGCGACAGCGAACGCGCCGCTGAACTGCTTGGCATCAACTCCGATAATTTTGACCGCCGCTCGCGCTATCTCGGCGTCGGCTCGTCTTTACCGACTGCCGCCGTCGACCCCAAGCTGATTCATTAGCTCGCGCGTGATTTACAGTCCGCCCTTCGGCCAGGCCGATCTCACCAATTGTGAGCGTGAGTTGATCCAGCTCGCCGGCTCAATACAGCCTCACGGCCTGCTGCTGGTGCTTGATCAACCAGACGGCGTAATCGTGCAAGCGTCATCGAACGCCGCAAACTGCTTGGGCGTGGCCAGCGGCAGTTTGATCGGCACGTCACTCACCGCGCTGCTGGGCGACATCGCGCAACGGGTGCTTGAATGCGCTACGGTCGCCGATCTGGCAGAGCCGCTACCGTTGCAATGTTCGACCGTTACGTGCGACGTTGTCAAATATTGGGAGGGCGCCCTGCATCGTATTGAGCCAGGCCGCTTGATCGTTGAGCTGGAGACGACTGCTGACGCGCCGACCTTCACGGTTGCGCATGATCAGCATCGCTTGCTGCAACTGGTCGGGGACTCGGTGCAGCGCTTGAGCAACGCGGCAAACATCGGCGTACTCGCCGACACCGCTGCGCTCCGTGTGCGTGAATTGATTGGCTACGACCGCGTGATGGTCTACAAGTTCGATGCCGATGGCCACGGCAAAATCATCGCCGAGGCTCGCGACCCGCGACTGGAATCGCTGCTCGGCCATCACTATCCCGCCACCGACATACCGCAGCGCGCGCGTGAGCTGTATCTCCGCAATCGCGTTCGCGTCCTGGTGGATGTACACTACGAGCCGTCCGTGCTGGAGACGGCGGCTGAAAGCGCAGACAACAGTCCACTCGACATGTCGATGTCGTTCTTGCGCAGCATGTCGCCGCTGCATTTGCAGTATCTGAAAAACATGGGCGTCACCGCGACGCTGGTGGTGTCTCTGGTGCGCGAAGGCAAGCTCTGGGGCCTGATTGCTGCGCACCATTATTCACCGCGCAACGTGCGCTTTGCGGTGCGCGCCGCCTGCGATCTGCTCGCCGAGGTCATGTCCACCCGAATCGCTGCGATTGAAAATTACGCCCACGCGCAGGTGGCGGTGATGGTGCGGAGGCTGGAGCAACGGTTGATCGAAGCGACGTCCACCGAGGGCGATTGGCGGCTCGCCCTGTTCCGCAACCCGCGCACGCTGCTGCAACCGCTGGAGGCGACCGGAGCCGCGTTGTTCACCGACGGCGAAGTGTTGACTTCGGGTGAAGTACCGTCCACGCCGGAGCTGCGTGAGCTGCTGCAATGGATTGACACACAGTCGAAGGAGACGCTGTTTAGCTGCTCCTCGGTTGCCAAAGCGAACCCAATGCTCGACTCGTTGACGCCGACGGCTAGCGGCGTGCTCGCGGTCAAGCTGTCAACCAAGCGGCCCGATTATTTGATGTGGTTCCGCAAGGAGCAGCTCTTAACCGTGACGTGGGGCGGCGATCCGTCCAAGCCCATGTTCGGCAACGATCCCAGGGAGCTCTCGCCACGGCGCTCGTTTGCGGCATGGTCGGAAATTGTGCGCAGCACGGCGCTGCCCTGGACGAGCGCCGAACTCGCGCTGGGTCGCGCGATTGGTGCGGCACTCGTCGATATCATCGTGCAGGTACACGCCGTACGCTTGTTGGTTGCCGAACATCAGTTAGCTGGCATTCGCGCCACCGTGGAAAGCTCGGGCGAGTCCGTGGCAATTGCTGATGCGGACGGGCGCTTGTTGTTTTGCAATCATGCCTTTGCCGCGCTGACTGGGCGCAGCGGAGACGAAATTCCCGACTTGCAGCAGGTGGCGCGGCTGTTCACCGATCCGCACGCCATGCGCCGGACGCTGGCCGCGCTTAATGGTGGCCAGCCGCCGTGGCGTGGCGAGATGGCCCTGCGCCTTGAGGACAAATCAGCGCTGCCAGTCGCAGTGCGTGCTGAGGTGGTGCCAGGACGCGATGGCAAGATGCTGGGATTTATCCTCACCCTGTTTGATCTGCGCGACAGTAAGCGCGCTGCCGCAGCCCGCCGCCATCTCGAAGAATCGATGCAGTTGGCCGCGCATGGACGCAGCCTCAACGCCGCGATGGACGACGCCCCGCGCGGTGCCGACGAGGTGATCGGCGCAATTCTCACTAACGCGAGCCTCGCCGCGATGGACATTGCCGACGGCTCGATCGGTACACCCGTTGCAGCGCTTCTGGAGGAGCTGGAAACATCCACCCAGCGCGCCGCATCGTTATACGAGCAGATTCGCGCGTTCACAGGCAAAGCGGTGGAGTCGGCCCGCTAGCAGACGCGTCTGGGTGCCGCCCCTGTCCCCATGCTGCGAAGCTACGAAGGCAGCGTCGGTGCGAGTTGCTCAAACAAATCGCGATGTCGGACGAACGCGGCTCGCGCCTCGTCCACAACGGCCTGTCCGCTTTCACCTTCGCCTTCGACCAGTAAATCGAGTCCGGCACGAAACTCCTGCGCCAGGCGCTTGACAGTGTCCTCCGATCCAAAATCGTAAAAACAAACCCCTTCGTTGGGAGCGAGCTGCAAACTTTTCACGACGACACGTGCGAGCATCTGGCCTCCGCTCAGATCGCCCAGGTAGCGCACGTACGCGTGCGCGGCCAGCAACAGTGGCACCGTCGTTGCCTTCAAATGTTGAACGTAGGCGACCGCAGCCGGGACGAGCGCGATATCGATGGCCCAGTTCTGCCCGTGCAGGCGTGCCAGATCGTCGGCGAGCGGCGCTGCGCGAAACATCGTTTCGCAGTGCAAGCGCCGCAAACCCATGTGCTCGTTGTGCTGCTGGATACGCGCTTCAAGCGCTGCGTAAATGGCGTGCAGGTTACGCAGTAGCGCGCAATAACCAGCACGGTTCAGTTGTCCGCGCAGCAGCAAGCGCATCACGCCAGCGCGCTCGACCTCGGCGTGAAGCGATTTTGTGCTCTCGCGCAGGCGAGTGGTCAACAGGGGTTCGACGGGCATGCTTCGGTACGTTGCGAATTAAGCGTTGATCATAGCGAGCGGTGCGGATTCGCTATGCTTCTCGTCGCATCTCGGGTCGTCGGCTAACGAAAAATATCACTCAATGTCATATTCGCCGCGGCAAAACGTCTATGTATCAAACAGGGAGCTCCTAATGAAAAATCATCGCCTCGCCTTCGCCGCCTTTGCTGCGACCGCATTTCTCGCAACGCCTAGTCTGGCCGCCGACATTCGCTGGTCGTCCGGTGATACGTTTCAGCACACCGAAACTATTGCCCCCGGCAAGGCCACAGAACTTTGCGGTGCAATCGAGTCGCGCCTGCCGGTCGAATGGCGCTACGTAGCCGATGGACCGCTTAGTTTCGACATTCACCGTCACTCCGGTGCCGATGTGGTGTATGCCACGCGCAGCTATCTGACGCGCGAGCAGAACGGCAAATTGAGCCCGACCTTTAATTTTGACTGGTGCTGGATGTGGATCAACGAATCGACTGAGGCCGTGACTGTGCGAGTCGATCTCAAACGGTAATGCGCGGCTCGCCCGATTTTTGCAGTAGATCACCAACAGCTTCCTGCTGGAATGTACATCCCACTTGGGCTGAGCGGCATTAATCGCTGCTTATCGACTACTCGCTTAATTCGGCACCAAGCCCTCTTTAAACGGCGCTTTCACTCTGAAGTTGTACCCTGAACTTCTAAGCAGGATGAGAATCGGCGTGAACGCACATCAGGGCGCAGCGATAACCTTGGCAACGGCCGTAGCTTGCGCACGGCTGAGGTTGGCCAACACGACTCGCGCCACGCCGTCGGATCGCTGTACCACCACCAGTACTTGCGGACTGACTTGAATCAGTGATGCTCGCGGCACGCCGGCGACGGGTTCGCGCTTTTTGTCCGCCGCCTCCTCACCCGCCTTGACGAGCATTTCGTAATAGCCATCGAGCGTGCGCGCCACGGGATTTGACCCAATCGCCTGCCGATCAAAATACCGCACCGAGAGCGACGCCGCCGTCGGTCCGTTGCCACGGCGCCACACGCATTCGCTCTCGCCCGCCTCGTGCTGCCTGGGCGCAGCAGCAGCCATGCCCGCGCCAAGCATTTGTTTCACCTGATCCGCGCTGAGCAATTGCGCACATTTGAGCGAAGCCGCATCCTGCGCAAAGCCAGTCGAGCACCACCCGAATGTAAAAAAAACGGCTGCCATGAGCCGCGCTACCTGAGCCAAAAAAATAGCGATGATGGGCGTGTTGTGAGTCATGAGCAAGGTATCGGCGAGCTTCGTGCGGTCAAAGCGGAAGGTTTAAATCCTTTCAGACATATCCTAACCGAAAGCGCTGTCAATCAAAACGTTCGCTGATTCGTAAAATCAATACGGGCGCGCCGTTGCACTTTCGCCCGGCAACGCAGTAAGGACGGAAACCATGTCGAACGCACTCTTCCCCACCTCTATCGCAGGCAGTTTGCCCAAACCGGCCTGGCTGTCGGAAACCAATGTGTTGTGGCCGCAGTGGCGCGCCGAGGGCGACGAGCTCGCCAGCGCCAAACGCGACGCCACGCTGCTCTGGATCAAGGAGCAGGAAGACGCGGGCGTCGATATCCTGACTGACGGCGAGCAATCTCGGCAGCACTTCGTTCACGGCTTTCTGGCGTTCGTTGAGGGCATCGATTTCGATCACAAAGTAAAGATGGGCATCCGCAACAATCGCTACGACGCGATGGTGCCGGTGGTCACCGGACCGCTCAAACTGAAGGGCCGCGTGCACCAGACCGAAGCGCGGCTGATGCGCGCGCACACCGACCGCAAAGTGAAAATCACGATGCCGGGCCCGATGACGATCATTGACACCCTGTCGGACAATTATTACGGCGACAAACAAAAGCTTGCCATGGCATTTGCCGCACTGCTTAACCAGGAGGCACGCGCCCTGCAGGCCGACGGCGTGGACATCATTCAGTTCGATGAACCTGCGTTTAACGTGTACATGGACGACGTAAAACGGTGGGGTATCGACGCGCTGCATCGCTGCATTGAAGGGCTGGTATGCAAGACCGCGGTTCACATTTGTTACGGCTACGGCATCAAGGCCAACCTCGACTGGAAAGCAACGCTCGGCGGCGAATGGCGGCAATACGAGGAAATTTTCCCGGCGCTCGCTGCCAGCAAAATTGATCAGATTTCGCTTGAATGCATGAACGCGAAGGTACCGATGCATCTGATGGCGCTACTCAAAGGCAAGACCGTCATGGTCGGCGTCATTGACGTGGCCAGCGACGTGGTTGAAACCGCAGAGCAAGTCGCCGCCACCATTGGCAAAGCACTCGAATTTGTGCCACGCGACAAGCTGATTCCGTGCACCAATTGCGGCATGGCCCCAATGGATCGCGACATAGCGCGCGCCAAACTATGCGCGCTGGGAGCCGGGGCCAGGCTGGCGCGGGCGCTCTATGCAGCGTAGGCGGTCGATTTGTGGCGAAGATCAATAGCTTGGCTCTGCTAAAGTCCAATCTGATCGACATCAAACGCGTTGCGCAGACTTTGGCCACCAGGCATCACCACGTTAGAGCGGGTGTCACGTCCCCGCCACTGACCGGTGCGCAGTCGGCTGATTTCCAGGAAAGAAGATAGATGGCAAAACGCACCTCAGACTCAAGCGCCGACGACTTGCGCGGCGTGAGCCAGCTCGTCATTGATGCCACCACCGGCATCACCGACCTGGTCGAGGCAATGCATCGCAATATCGCCCGGGTGCCGGTACTGACACCATCGGTCGAAGGCGGACGAACGACCGGGATCACGGGCCTCGTGTATCGCGCCATACGCGGCGTGACTGGCGTGGTCGGCGGTGGCATCGAAGGCGCACTTGCCCTCGCGGGGCCTGCGCTCGGCAAGCTCACCGACGTGCCGGTGCGCGACGCAATTGTTGCAGCGCTCAATGGCGTGCTCGGCGATCACCTGGTTGCCACCAAAAATCCGCTTGCGCTGCCCATGAAGTTCCGGCAAAACGGCGTCTCACTCACCGACGGCTACGACGCGCTGGCCACACTCCCCACCGACGTGACCGGCAAGGTTGTGCTGCTGATTCACGGACTTTGCATGAACGACTTGCAGTGGCGCACGGTGCGTACCGACGGCAGCAAACATGACCACGGGGCAGCGCTGCAACGCGACCTCGGATTCACGCCGGTTTATCTTCGCTACAACTCGGGACTCCACATCTCCACCAATGGACGCACGTTGTCCGAGATGCTTGAAGCGTTTGTTGCGGCGTGGCCCTCGCCCATTACGCAACTGGTGATCATCGCGCACAGCATGGGCGGACTCGTCACGCGAAGCGCCTACCAATACGCGAACGAGGCGGGGCACGGGTGGACGCGCCGGGTGAAGAAAATAGTCTTTCTTGGCACCCCGCACCAGGGCGCACCGCTAGAGCGAGGCGGCCATTGGATCGATGTCATTCTCGGGGCGACGCCGTACGCGTCCCCGTTTGCAAAGCTCGGAAAAATCCGCAGCAGCGGCATCACTGACTTGCGACACGGCAGCCTCTGCGATGAAGATTGGCAGGACAAGGATCGCTTCGCCCGGGGAGCGATGCAGCGCCGTGCCGTACCGCTCCCGCCAGGCGTCAAGTGTTTGACTATCGCTGCGACGACAGGGTCAGGCGCCGGCGATCTCAAGGATATCTTGCTCGGCGATGGACTGGTGCCTCTTGCAAGCGCGCTCGGACAACATGCCGATCCAACGTTCGCGCTTCAGTTCCCCTTGCAAAATCAGGTCACGCTGTACCAAACCAATCACATGCAATTGCTGAGTGTGGCACCGGCGTATGAGGCAATGAAGGCTTTTCTGACCTGAATCGCGACGGTTGCCAGCGCTTTGGTGGGAACGAACGGGCAAAAGCGTATGCTCCAACCATCAAATAGAACTGGAGTGGTGTTATGACGTTGTGCCCCATTGCGCTGGCCGTTGGCTGCAAGAAATGCGCGCTGTTTTCGGTCTGCCCCGTGAAAGGGGTGATCGGAGACTACAAGCCCGAATCGAAAACCCCTGCGAAAAAAACTGCGTCCGAAAAAAAATAGCAATAACCGTGACGGGTCGTCCGTTGCGCGCCACCCAACGGGTCGTGCAAAAGCTGTAAATATTTCATAGCATAGGGCTTGATTAACTGTGGAGCTTGCCATGCGCCGCACGACGTTCTTTTCCACCTTCCGCTGTCTGCTGCTGACTGCGATCACAATCGGCGCCCTTGCAGCGCCTTCAGCACAGGCTGCCAGGACGACCGAGTGCACGAAGCTTAAGCTCTGCTACTGCGTGAATGATGACTTCAAGCCGCTGATTGAAGAAAAGGTCAAGTTCTTCCGCGCTGCAATTGCCGAACAAAAGGCCAAGGGCAAAGCGGTCGGCTACATCAGCGTGCCGTTGTCGACGCTCGGCGGCGGCTATTTTGATGTCAATGCCGAGGTTTCTCTGGTCGCAAAAAAGCGCGTGGAAACGCGATTTGGCGAGGGCAACGCATGGGCATTAAGTCCCAGCTCCAACGAATCTGATCTGACGTTGCCGTCGGGCGTCCGCGGCAGCAATGATGACTATATGTTGATGTGGACAAAAATTCTTGAGGGGCCTTCCGGTATGGGCGACGATTTCGATTTTGTCTACTTCGTGGGCCCTACGGATTTCGGTGCGCTGTTCGGCCTCACGGGGACGGGAGATATGGACACGATTGCGAGTTACTTCGATGATCGTCTCGGCAAAGATGCAGGCTTAAAACGCGAAGTGGATCGCGGCCGCGTCACACGCTCCACATTTCGCAATTACTACGCGTTGAAAGCCTCGGTCACCTTCAGCAATGGCGCGCACGACGAATGGAACATCTTCCGCCAGCTCAATGATCGCCGTCGTGCCGACTCCAAATACGGTGTTGCCAATCAGATTCCGATGCTGTTTGACGGTAAGAGTGTGGCACCCGCAGCGACCGAACAAGCGGTCACCCCAGGCGTTAGCGGCGCCTGCAAAATATAGGCGGATCCCGATCTTTTAGCCAGGCGCTTGAGTGCGCTTTGCGGGCACGCTGACGACCAGGTAAATGCCGAGTAGCGTCACCGACATCCCAGCGAGCACTGACCACGGCAGCGACTCGCTAAAGAGCAGCCACGCAAAGATGGCGGTAAGCCCCGGCACCAGGTACATGGCGCTGGTGAGACGGGTGACTGATCCCGTGCGCAGAAGATAAAACATGATCGAGATGCCAGCGCCCGAGAGGACAAAAACACTCCACAACATCGCAAAGATGACCTCAGGCGTCCAGCGAATTGCAAAGCTTTCGAAAGCAAGCGCGAAGGGCAATGTCGCCAACGTTGCCGCAGAAAATTGAATGACCTGTCCGGTACGCAAATCAAAATGCGGCACAAATCGCTTTTGATAGAGCACGCCCAAGGTGGTGCCAAGCAAAGCAGCGAAACAGAGCAGTGTGGGCACGCCCAGCGTTGCCGAAAGCGCGGTATCGCCCAGCTTTGCTGCCAACACGATCAGCACGCCCGCAAACCCCACGCCAACCCCAATGGCCTGGCGCAGGCTCACACGCTCGCCCGTCCAGCGCGCAAAACATACTGTGAGCACCGGTTGCAAATTCACAATGAGCGCGGCAACCCCTGCCGACAATCCCATACGGATGGCCACCCAGACGCCGCCCAGATACAACGCCTGTATCAACACCCCGGCGAACGCAATGTGCAGCGCATCGCGCCGGTTCGGCCATTTGGCGCGGCTCGCGAGCGCAAGCAGCACCATCAGAATCACCACACCGATATAGCGAAGAACCAGAAACGAGAGTGGTTCTGCATCTGTTGCCGCAAGTTTGGCAACGATGTAACCGGAAGACCAGACGATGATGAAGGCAGGAACGGCTGCGCGTGCAGCAAGTGAAGATTGAAGCATGGCGAGATGCTAGCGGGAACGCGCAACACCGCTGCGATCACCGTCGTGCGAATCGTTAGAAAACGGACAACGGCCCCGCTGGAAAACGGTTCAGCGTCGGGAACGCTAGCGAGAGTTCGGTCGACGTCAAACCAAAACTGCCAGCGAGTGCGGCTGCATACTGTTCTGTTGCCGTGGTCGGAATCCATCGACCCCCACTGGTATCGTCAGGCCCATTCACCCGCAGGGTAGGAAACGTGCCGAAGAGCTGCTTGCCTTTGACCGCGCCACCCAACATCACATGATGGCTGCCCCAGCCGTGATCCGATCCACCGCTTCCATTGGCGGGAAAGTCACGACCGAAATCGCTCATGGTAAACGACGTGACCTGGGCGGCGACACCCAGCTCAACAGTGGCCCGATAAAACGCCGCCATAGCGTCGCTGACGATGCCCAGCAACTCGCCCTGATCCGGCAATTGATCGATGCCATGGGTGTCAAAACCGCCAATAGAGCAGAAGAACACCTGCCGCTTCACACCAAACGAAGCTCGCGCAGCGATCAGCCGCGCCACGGTTCGTAACTGGTCACCGAGCCCTGATCCGGGAAACGTTGTCACCAATGGAGAGGCGCGACTCAGCGCCTCCTGAAACACGGCCTGTGTGGTGATACCGCGCTTGATGGTGTCGTTCCATGCCGCCTCAAACAAATGGCCACGTGCCGTGTTGATCATCTCACCGAAACCCAGTGAGAGTGCGTCGCGACTGGTTGAGTCGTAGCTGTCAAAGCCAAAGTTGCCGTTGGATGCAACCAGAAAGGGCGACACGGTTGCGCCCTGTTGAAATCCACTACGGCCGTTCACCGCAACAGCGGTCGCCACGTTTTGCACACCGTTTAGGGAGGCCACCCTGTCCGCCACCCGCCCGCCCCAACCGAGCTTGATTGAGCTGTCGGACGTGCCTGCTTGCCACTGACTCTGTTGATCGCTGTGAGAGAAAAGATTGGGCGGTATTTGCGCAGCGTTTGCCTGCCATTGCGCACGCGTCAGCGGCTGCATAAGTGGGCCAACGTTAGCGACGGCTGCACATTGCCCCGTCTCAAACAGGCTCGCCAGGGCACCCATCTGCGGATGCAATGCAAAGGGTCGACCCTGCGTGTTGGTTGGGTTGATCGCGTGCAAATCGCCGCGCGGCAACGCGAGTCGACCGCGACCGCTTTGATAATCTGAATAGCCCGCCACATCAAGCGGAATCAGCAGATTGTTGCCGTCGTTACCACCGAACATGAAGATCGCCACCAGCGCCCGATAGTCGCTGGCGGTAGCGTTCTGTGCGAATGCTGCGCGAGTCAGCCCGCCCATGAGGCCGCCCCCCAGCATTACAGGGGCCAAGGCAGTTATTTTTAGCGCGCTGCGGCGGGACAAATCAAATGACTTTTGCATGACTGTCGCCTATCGTTGGATGACAAATTCGGGGGCAATGACCGCCAGATTCAGCGCTGCCTGCAAGCGATTGTCACGTTCGCTGACCGGGTAGGCATTGATCGCCTTTTCGAGAATGGCTTGGGTGTTGGCAGATATGCCGCCGGCGAACAGCACCCAGTTCATGCGCTCGATCAATTTTGTGGTGGTGCCCGCATCGGAAAGCCATGTTGTCATGTCGAAGTCGACGCGATTGGCCTCCTCAGAACCGAGGCCACCGTCGCGGATCAAGCGCGAGAAAAAATTGGTGCTACCCACGACCTGGGTGTCCGTTGCATTCTGAAACTCAGGCGCGACAAGGCCCGCCTGCGCGATGGCACCCGCGCGGGTATAGAACGGCGAGAAAAAATTGAATACGGACGCCGCCAGCAACGGGGTCTGTCCAATGGCGTCATCCGGCGAATCAAGCCACCAGATAGAGTTGCGACCGCCGTTTGATTTAGCCCCCATCGCGTTAGCAAAGTGAACGAAGCGAATCATCGGCTCCCTCAGTTTTCCGTAAGAACTACTGGCGACGGCCGCAGTCGCGGGACTACGCGCCTCATCATCCAGCAATATCGCACGCACCACCGCTTTAAGGTCGCCACGCACGCCAGAACCGTTGTTGTTCCACACAGCGACCACGCGTGTCATGTACGCCGGGGAAGGATTGCTGGTCACCAAAAACTGGATCAGCCGCTTGCTCATGAACGGTCCCACATTCGGGTGATTAGCGATGTTGTCAAGTGCATCGTCGAGGTCGCGCTCGGGCGTCTGCCCAGCGGGTAGTGCGACTCCGCCAAGCAGCATTTTGGTGCCGGTCGAATGATGACTGGGCCAGGCCTGCATCTCAACGGTCCAATTCTTTTTGGGCGGATTGAAGCCGTCAGAAAATGTTGTGTCGTTGCCGCCGAAGCTCCATCCGGTAAACACCTTCGCAAAGCCCTGAACCACGTTTTGATCGTAGGTGGCAATCGTCTTGCCTGCGGCATCGCGCTTCGGCGTGCCATCAACATTTAACTCAACCAGCCCAATCGAAAATAGCTGCAACACCTCGCGTGCGTAGTTTTCGCTCGGCATACGCCCGCTGACCAGGTCTTCCTTGTCGTTGCCGAGCATGTTCAGGTAGTAGCCCATGGCGGGCTGCAACGTCACGTCACGCAGCAGCGTGCGATAGTTGCCAAACGCGTTCTCATAAAGCGTATCCATCCATCCGGCCAGCGCGTCGGTATCCTGATCCGGCGCAATGTTGGACACCACCATGATTTCCGAGAGCGCAAGGGCTACGCGTGCGCGCAGACGAGCATCGGAAAACATCATGTTCTGCCAGATCGCTTCAAATATATGCTGCTCTTCGACTTTGAGGCTCTGGCTGCGCAAAGCGGCGAGATAGCCCGCGTGCGGATCCCAGGGACGAGCGAACTCAGACTCAATCCACGCCGCAGGCGTGCGATTGGCAACGTCGTCAATATCGGCCAAAGAGCGCGGCCCGAAGCTGGCCTGCAGCAACAGTCGCGCGGCGTTGATTCGCTTCGGATCGGTCGCGACAGGCACGCTACCAATACGCAGAATTACCTCGTTCGACCACTGCGGCAGCGCGCCACCCACGTTGGCGGTGAATTTATGGTTACCAACCGGCAAATCAGGAATCTGCCAACTGCCCGACGCGAGATCGCTGCTGCCCCAGCGTTTGCCATTGAGGTACAGCCTCACCATAGCGTCACCATGGCCAACACTGGTGAACGAGACCGTAGCAGTCGCCCGATTGTTGGTGATGGCTCCAGCGCTTGCGCTCAGCACCAATTCTGCAGCTGCTGCGCTCCACGACGCGAAAAGCCAGATGAGAATGATCAGCGTCGCCGCAATGATCGTCAAACGATCTGACCACTGTTTCTTGAACTGTGTTGCGTACAACTTCACACGGCCACCGCTTTGCTGCATGGATAACTCCTGGTGCGCAAGTCCCCCGGTGCTGTGTCTACCCTGATGACGCGGTGGTTTGCGGCTCGCGGACGACAATTCGAAGTCTATGACGTCGTCATCAAAAATGCAAGCAGATGGACATGTAGGTCAATGTGCGAAGGCAATCGCCTCATGACTATCTGGATCAAAAAGCACCGCTGCGGTCACGTCAATCGCAAGCTCTACCTCGTCCTGCCCGAGTGCTGCATCGGGATGCAGCCGACACACGCATCGCACGCCGCCGAGGGTGGTGAACACCAGCGTGTCAGCGCCTGTGGACTCGGCCAGATCAACCGGCACGGTTATCGGCGAACCGGGCCCCTGCATGCGGCCCGCATCGGTCATGTGCTCCGGACGTAGGCCCAGCAAGACTGATGTACCTGTCTCTGGAATCGTTTCCAAATCCGACAAATTGAAGCCGACCAGAGGCAAACGGGCGACGCGATCCGGGGCACAGTCGGCCGCGACACCGACAGAAAACTCCGCACACATCACGCCGTCGTTCACGGCGAGCGTAACCGGGATCAAATTCATGGGCGGCGAGCCCATGAAGCTCGCGACAAACGTGTTGACGGGTCGACTGTAAATCTCGTTCGGCGTGCCGAACTGTTGCACCACGCCGTCTTTCATGACGGCGATTTTGTCGCCCAGTGTCATCGCCTCGACCTGGTCATGCGTGACATACACCGTGGTGATGCCGAGGCGTTTGTGCAGCAGCTTGATTTCGCTGCGCATCTCTACACGCAGCTTGGCATCGAGGTTCGACAGCGGCTCATCAAATAGAAAAATTTGTGGCTCGCGCGCGAGGGCACGGCCCATCGCCACACGCTGACGTTGCCCGCCAGAGAGTTGTGCCGGCTTGCGGTGCAGAAGCGGCTCGATTTGCAGCAACTTCGCGACGCGCGCAATCGTTGCGTCCTGTTCGGCCTGCGACACTTTGCGCAGCGACAATCCGAACGCAATATTTTGGCGAACACTCATCGACGGGTAAAGCGCATAGCTCTGAAACACCATGGCGATGTCGCGATCCTTGGGCGGCAAATCGTTGACGCGTTTACCGCCAATCGTGATGTCACCCTCAGTCACGGTTTCGAGTCCAGCGATCATGTTGAGCAGCGTGCTTTTGCCGCAACCAGAGCCGCCGACCAGAATCAGAAATTCGCCGTCGGCGATGTCGAGATTAATGCCCTTTAGAACTTCGACGTTCTTGCCGTAAGTCTTGCGGATGTTGTGAATGCCGAGACTTGCCATGAACCCCACCTAACCCTTGACTGCGCCAGCGGTCAACCCGCGCACAAAATATTTGCCAGCCACGATGTACACAAACAGCGTCGGCAATCCGGCAATGATGGCCGCGGCCATGTCGACGTTGTATTCCTTGACGCCGGTTGAGGTACGCACGAGATTATTCAGTGCCACAGTAACGGGTTGTGAGTCTGCGCCTGCGAACACCACACCAAATAGAAAATCATTCCATATCTGCGTGAATTGCCAGATCACGCACACCATGAAAATGGGTCCACTGATGGGCATCAGAATACGCCGGAAAATCACGAAGAATCCTGCGCCATCGACGCGCGCAGCCTTGATCAATTCACCGGGAACGCCGAGGTAATAGTTGCGAAAAAACAGCGTAGTGAACGCAAGGCCGTAGACCACGTGAACGAAGATCAAACCGAACACCGAGTCCGACAGGCCGATAGCCCCAAGCGTCCTCGCCATAGGCAGCAGCACCACCTGAAACGGAATAAAGCAACCCACCAGCAGCATCGTGAACAACGCATCCGATCCGCGAAACCGCCAATGGGTAAGCGCGTAACCGTTCAGCGCGCCGACCAGCGTTGAGATCAACACCGAAGGAATCGTCATCACCAGTGAGTTCAAAAAAAACGGCTTCAAACCATCGCAGCGCACACCCGAACACGCTGTCCCCCAGGCCTTGAGCCAGGGGGCGAATGTAGGCGCATGCGGTGCCGCAATCAAGCTGCCTTCGCGGATTTCGTCCAGCGTCTTGAATGATGTGGACAACATCACCCACATGGGTGCGAGCGCGTAGAACGCTGCGAGAAGCAGAACGAAGTACAAGAACAGTCGGGATAGTAAAGTCATGTTGGAGTACCAGCCAAGCTGTCCCCTCTCCCCTCGCGGGAGAGGGCTAGGGTGAGGGGGCACGTGGATCGGAGAGCAAACATCGTTTGCAGCGTCAACCCGCCCC
>JANXNI010000055.1 GCA_025354165.1 Burkholderiales bacterium
GGTCTTGCCGTGATCGACGTGACCAATCGTGCCTACATTCACATGTGGCTTCGTTCGCTCAAACTTGCTTTTTGCCATGATCGCTACCCTCGTGAGGTGTGTTTCAAAGAATGTTGATAGTGCTGGTGCCCATGATGCGGATCGAACGCACGACCTCTCCCTTACCAAGGGAGTGCTCTACCACTGAGCTACATGGGCGGATGTTTGGAATTTTCAAGCGCCCATCAAGAAACAAGGGGCGGGAAATCGCAAACATCGAACCACAAAAGGCCCGGATCTGACGGTGTTTGGAGCGGGTGAAGGGAATCGAACCCTCGTCATAAGCTTGGAAGGCTTCAGCTCTACCATTGAGCTACACCCGCAGGGCTAAAAACTTGAACTTACCCAACACCGAAACACGCTGTTTCGCGAAAACCCACACAGGCGCGCTGGCGGAAAGGACGCTTCTACTGACTCATTCCTCGACCTGGTCAGGGTCAGTTGGTGGAGAGGGCTGGATTCGAACCAGCGTACTCTAAGAGGGCAGATTTACAGTCTGCTGCCATTAACCACTCGGCCACCTCTCCACAAGGAGTAGCCAGATATTATGCAATAAGTCGTGGCTCTGGTCAACCGGGCGTGAGTTAAGCGATTGATGATTCATTGCTACAGCATTTCTCGCTTAGCCCCAATGCATATGCGCTTCTAGCCTGATTAATTAAAAGTCGACTTTACGTTAATACGGCTTGCGTCCCTTTGTAAGCGGGGATTTATGCGAAAAAGTCATATGAACGCGCTGCCCTCGCCAAGCATGACCTTGTCATAGTGCCCGCTTAAACTAGACAAGAACCCGCAACATCGCGATATCGAACGCTCGTTTCAGTGGCAGCGACGCGCGATTGCTTTGATTATCGAGGAGTATTTAGCCTATGACGCCTTCTGTTTTGTTCTCCGCGCCATTCCGCTTCCTTCGGGCCGCGTCCGCCGCGTTTGCCATCATTACCTTGAGCGTCGGACTCACACCCAGTGCCAGCCAGACAGTCATGATGCAAGAGCCCGATTTTTCGGGCCTTTTCAGGGTGGAAGGCGTTTCCGCAGCGCCGGTGCTACGTGACGTGGCACGCGGCTGGACCTACTTTGCGGGCGGCAGCAGCGTCGAAGGTGTCGCTTTTTCGCAGTTCCTGTTTCGTGTGAGCGATGTGGGCATTGCTGATGTTCGCTGGAGATTGCCGAGCGACTTTCAAATTACCGAGCAATATTTGGCACCTGATGGCACGCCGATCGTGCGTGCCTACGTCAAAAATAGTCCGAACTACGAAAAACGTTGGTATCGACTGGAGCGCGAAAGCGTCGGACAGATTGTGCCTGCCGAAATCTCAAATTCCGCCGAGTTGCCGCCGCGCGACTGGATCAATTTGCTTGAGAGCACGGGGCTTGAGACTCGACTGCTACCACAGGCCGACGGCACCATCATCGCATTTGAGGTCGCCGTTGCACCAGCGCCGTTGTACACAACAACTTACACCCTCCGAAAGCGCGATGCGCGCAACAACGAGCAGTGGTCAGCGGTGATCGGCGGGCGGGCGCACAATCTATCGACCGATGCGCGTGGCAATATTTATCTGCTCGGCGAGCCCGTGTCGCTTAAAGGGAAGACGGCGAATTTGCTGCGCCTGCGCGCTGATGGCAGCGTAGACACGGCATGGAACCCAAGCATCGACATCGCCAGCAACGTGTCTTCCATCGTCCGTGTTGTAAATGATCGTATCGTGATCGCCAGCACCATTGGTGGCGCGCCGAATGTCTATCGCATCGCTACGTTTGATCTGGTGACTGGCAACAAGCTGACCGAGCGGTATCCGGAGCGTGGATTTAGCGGAATTTCCGACGACGGAACCGTCATGGGGCCCCAGGTTGATGGCCACTGGGTGCTGCTCGACCCGCGCCGCAACGATGCCACCGGTGACCGCGTGAGTAACGCGCGCGTTGGCTCGTCCGCGCAGATAAGTACGGCGGCGCGCTGGAAAGATGGGTACGTCATCGGCGGCAATTTTCTTTATTGGTTTGATGGCAAGCTCTACCGCAATCTCATGCGCGTCGACACGGCATTTCGACCGGATCCCACGTGGACACCGCAAATCGACGGCACCGTTGCGGCGCTTGCATTGGACGCGCAGGGTCGGCTCATTGTCGGCAGCAACTCCGCTTCGGGACGCGAGGCCAAGCTCGCGCGATTCAACGTGGACGGCACCGTCGATGCAAACTGGCATCCAGTCGCCGTGGGTAGCGTTTACAAAATTCTGCCGAGCGTTGATGGCATGCTCTTCGTCGGTGGCGCGTTCTCCGCTATTGATGGGGCAGCGCGAGGTTCTCTGGCACGGTTTCGCGTCGACGGAACCCTGGATCGCGATTGGGCGAGCCAGCTAAGTTGGCCTGTGTTGAGTTCCCCCACGGGAGGGCAATTCGGTCGCGACGGCATCTACAACATTCTCGATGCGGGTGCTGATGGCGTGTATTTCGTGTGGGAAGACGGGTTCATGAACGGCTCGGACGCTGGCTTCGTGCGCCTGTCCCGCGAAGGCGTCGGAGCCGTATTGCCTGTACCACGAGGCGCTGGATTCGGCATGCGTGATCCGGCGACTGGCATCATCTATGGCATCGGCGACGCTTGGGATTTGACTTCGGGGGCAGAGCGCGGGACGGCACTGATTCGCCTTCTACCACCCAACATGACTGTCGACCGTACATGGACGACATTGGCCAGCGAACATGGGCGACAGTTCGCCGGGTTCGCCTACCAAACCAACGAGCATATTTACGTTTGTCGGGGACAAAACGTTTGGCTCGGAATAGAGCTCCGTCGTTTCGACAAAGTCACTGGCAAAGAGGACCTCAGCTGGCGCAGTGACGAAACTTACTTGTGCAACGCCGCTTCTTTCGAACGCAGCGTTGATGCCACGACGGTTCTAGGAGCGCAATACTACGGCGCGTTAGCGCGCTTCAGCACAACCGCGCGCAACGAACCTCGCACCGTCGTCGAGTACTACTCGCGCACCGCAAAACGCTTCTTCATGACCGGTCGCCCCAACGAAATCGCGCTTCTTGATGCGCAGCCGGCCACCTTCGCACGCACCGGCATGCAGTTCAGCGCCGAGACCGCAACCGTGTGGTCATCCGACGCCACGCGCATGCCGATCTGCCGTTTCTACGCACCGCCGGAAGCGGGCGGTAGCAATACGCATTTCTACGGGCGCGACAGCGATTGCACGATGCTGAAGCGATTCCCGACGCTGCGCTACGAGGGTTACGATTTTCGTGCGGGGCTGCCCGATAGCAGCGGTGCTTGCTCGCCAGTCCTCCCGCGACCGGTGTATCGCCTCTTCAACCAGGCAACGGTCGACAATAACGGCAATCACCGCTATGTCGTCAGCGACACCCGGCGCACCGAAATGATCGCCGCCGGTTGGGTCGACGAGGGCGTTGCGTTCTGCACGGCGAGCGTAGCGGACTCGCAGCCACTAGCCAACATTACGCAGTAATTTTTCAGAAATCGGGGGATCAGCTTGGGCATCAAAACAAGGCTGATTTGGGGGATACAGAGGTAAACCTGAGCGAAACTACGAACAGTCCATCTGAGGAATAGAACGGACGGAAGAGAGGCGTAGAGCGGACCCTGTGTTCTCGGAACAGATGGGCGTCACCGCAACCGCACGCGCGCTCGGCTTGGCGATCAAGACCTATTCGCAGTAGATACGGGATGCGCGCAGTGGCACGCTAACAAACATTGATGTTCACCGCGCGCAGCCTGTGTCCGTTCTGTGAGCGTCAAGTCCTCACGCAGCGCCGAGAGGGCGACCTTCGCTTTGAACTCGACCGTCAACAATCCGGCGCTATGCCCAGAGTTTCCACTCATCCCACTGTTCGGTTTTGCGAAGCCACCGCTGCGCCGAGGAAGACAGCGGGTGCGGACGAGCGCGGAAGCTACGACCTACTTCGCCTTCGAAAGCAATTTCAACGCCTGCCGAATCGAGTCATTGAGCGGCTGATCCACCGGTAAATTTTTACACGCCGCCGCAGCTTCTTTCTCGCTGTAGCCGAGTGCCAGCAATGCGTTGACGACATCATCGGCGGGACTTGGCGGTAAGGGTAGCGCACCCGGTGCGCCGGTCGCGGCGACGGTTTTTCCTTTGAGTTCCAGCAGCAGGCGCTCGGCGGTTTTGGGGCCGATGCCGGGGACGCGGGTCAGACGCTTTACGTCCTGCAATCGGACCGCCTGATTGAGCTCCAGAACTGACAGACCGGAGAGCACAGCGAGCGCTACTTTCGGGCCGATTCCATTGACCTTAATGAGCTGGCGGAAGGCAGCGCGCTCGTCATTCGTGGCGAAACCGAACAGCAAATGTGCATCCTCCCTCACGACGTAATGCGTCATGAGTTGTACTCGCTCGCCGGTGGCGGGCAGCGCGTAGAACGTGCTCATCGGCACGTCAACTTCGTAGCCAACGCCGTTGACGTCGATGACGATTTGAGGGGGTTGTTTGGCAGCTAAGGTTCCGCTTAAACGTCCGATCATTGGGGGGAATCTTCGTTAAAAATTTAGAGTTGGCTTTCGGCTAGAACGCCCGCTGCATAGGGCCTGATGCTCAGAAACGCGCCTAATCGACTTTGCATGAAAACAGATGCTAGCCCCAATATAGTCGTCATTTCCTTAAAAAGCTGATTACATCATTCGTCCGCCACGTTGCCGTACTTTACGCGTGGCGAGCAACTCCACTCCAAGCGCCCCGAAGCCCTGGCGAGCGTGGGCGTGGGTGATAGCGGTGGCGAGTGCGTCGGCGGCGTCGGCCTGCGGTGTGGTGTCCAGTTTTAGCAGGCGCTTGACCATTTCCTGCACCTGCTCTTTCGCAGCCTTGCCATGCCCGACCACAGCCTGTTTGACTTGCAGCGCGGTGTATTCGTGGACGGGGGTGTCGAGCAATACGGCGGCGGTGATCGCAGCGCCGCGCGCCTGACCGAGCAAAAGCGTTGACTGCGGGTTGACGTTGACGAAGACTTTTTCGACCACGACGTCATCGGGCTTGTGTTGTTTGATGATGCTTTGCACGTCCTCGGCGATGGTTTTCAGACGTTCGGGGAGCGTGCCTTTGTCGTCGGTTTTGATGCAGCCGCTAGCGACGTAGGCGAGCTGGTTGCCGGTCTGCTCGATCAGGCCAAAGCCAGTGCTACGCAGGCCGGGGTCGATGCCGAGGATGTAGCGGGCGGGTGTTGTCACAGCGGTTCTTGTAGGAGCGGCTCGCCGCGACCAATGGTCACGACCAGACCACTGATGTTTTGGGCGCGGGTCGCGACAAGCCGTTCCTACAAGGGAGGTTCATCACATTTTCACAGCCGTGCCGCTGACGGCGACCATCATCATGCCGTTGGTTTCGCCGAGCACTTCATAGTCGAAATCGATACCGATGACACCATTCGCATCGCGCTCTTTGGCGATTTCCATCATGTCGGCCAGCGCCGCATCGCGTGCGCCTGAGAGCGCGCGTTCGTACCCGCCCGCGCGTCCGCCGACAATGTCACGCACCGAGGAAAACATGTCGCGGAAGATATTGGCACCGATGATGGCTTCACCATTGACGACGCCTAAATATTGGCTCAACTCGACGCCCGGTGGCGTGGTGGTTGAGAGGAAAAATCCGTCGTTGCTTTTGGAAAACCAGCCCATTTTTGCCCTAATTATTTGGTGTAACTGCGCCGTTCGACAGCGGCCTTAAGTCCACGATACCCCTCACCCTAACCGTCTCCCGCACGGTGAGAGAGGACAAAACTTGCGCCATTCCGACGCGAATGGGGACTAGATCATTCCTCGATCACGGCCGATGTGTACACATCTTGCACGTCGTCCACCGCGTCAAACGCGTCGAGCAGCTTCTGCATTTTCACGGCATCTTCGCCAGTGAATACGACCTGATTCTGCGCTTTCATGGTGACTTCGCCCGCATCGGATTTGAAGCCTGCTTTGACCAGCGCTTCCTTCACGTTAACAAAATCATACGGCCCGGTAATGACCTCGACTGACCCGTCGTCGTTGTTGACGATATCGTCCGCGCCAGCCTCCAGTGCGGCTTCCATGAGTTTGTCTTCGTCCACGCCCGGCGCGAACAAGAGCGAACCGCAGTGCTTGAACAGAAATGCAACCGAGCCGTCTGTGCCCAGATTGCCGCCATTTTTGTTGAAGGCGTGGCGCACCTCGGCGACCGAGCGCTGCGTGTTGTCGGTCAGGCAGTCGACGATGACGGCGGCACCGTTAATGCCGTAGCCTTCGTAGCGAATTTCTTTGTAGTCAACGCCTTCAAGCTCACCGGCACCGCGCTTGACGGCGCGCTCAACGGTTTCTTTGGTGAGGTTGTTGTCGTAGGCCTTATCCACCGCGAGTCGCAGTCGCGGGTTGCCCTCAAAACTGCTGCCGCCCATCTTCGCGGCGACGGTGATTTCTTTGATGAGACGCGTGGCAACCTTGCCTTTTTTAGCATCCTGACGTCCCTTGCGGTGCTGGATGTTTGCCCACTGACTGTGACCGGCCATAATTTTTCGGTGCGTGGTTTACGCACATCTGTGAATTAACGATTGCATTGATTTTACGAAGGCTTGCCAGCAGGCGGGTTCGAACCATTACCGCTGGGGCGGTTGATCAGTTGATAGACCGTTTTAAGGCGCAGTCCGGCGTCGTTGATTTCCAGCAGACTTTGCTTGATGGATGGCGGCAGTTGCAGGATTTCAACAAGGCGAGAACCGACCCACGTGGAGTCTTCGAGGTCGAACGGTTCGGCAAACTTTTCCGCGCCCGCACGATTGATGATTTGCGACAACAGCTCGCGCAGTTCACTGTACGTGGCGGGCAATTTCACTTTCGGCTCTGGACGAATCCAGCGCACGGCAGCCCGGTGCAAGCCTGTTCTGCCGATGGTCGAATTGAGAATCTCGAAGCGATCTTCGCCCACCACATCGAGCTGAAAAATTCCAGCTTGCGGCATGTCAAACGAGGCTACGCGCACTGCCGTGCCGACTTTCGCAAAAGATTGCTCAGTGCCGACTTCGCCACCGCCGGTGAGCGTCACGATGCCAAACAATTGGCCATCAGCAATGCGTGCCTTGGCAAGTTCAAGGTAGCGCTGTTCAAACACTTTGAGTCCGAGCCGCCCCCCCGGGAAAAGCGTCGCTCCGAGCGGGAATAGCTGAAGCGTGTCGGGTAAGGAGTTAGCCGATTTTCGGCCAAGGAATGACAACATAAGGTGAGGAGCTGAACAATTATTCTGGAAGCGGATGCTCACGATCATGTCGCAGCACGCGCGCGACGTTGGCAAGTGCGTCCTTCAACGCGTCGGCAACGTAGACCGATCGGTGCTTGCCGCCAGTGCAGCCGATGGCGATATGGATGCGCGCGCGATTGTCGGTGGCGAAACCGGGCATACATGCGCGGACATAATTGGAAATCGCGGTCACCAGAACGTCCGTTTCGGGTTGCGCGCGCAGGTACTCAATCACGGGGGCATCGCGCCCGGTGAGTGAAGCAAGGCCGGGCTCGTAAAACGGGTTCGGCAGGATACGTGCGTCAAACACGAGATCGGCGTCGGGTGGAATGCCCTGACGATACGCAAACGATGAAATTTCGACCAGTGGCAGCTCAGAATCGCCCGCCAATTCGGCCGCAAACAACCGAACGCGTTGCCGCAACAAGTGCGTGCTGGTCGCGCTCGTATTAATCTCGAATGCTGGCACGCCGACTCGCAACAGCCGTCCGCGCTCTTCGGCGATGGCGTCGTGCAAGGTGCCGGTGTCAGTGGAAAACGGGTGCCTTCGACGCGTTTCGGCGAAGCGGCGCAGCAATGTTGATTCGCTGGCGTCAATGCGGATAACGCGAAGCGGTATATCTGGATGAGCAAGCGCGATGGCGTCAACGCCAGCGTTGAACGCCACGACGAAGTCGGGCGATTGCGCGTTGATGCTGATTCCGAGCGACTGCGAATGAGTCGCCAGCATCGCCTCAACCGTATCGAGCAAGAGTGCGGCGGGCAGGTTGTTGACGATGGCAAAACCGACGTCTTCCAGCGCGCCGAGCGCGACGTTTTTCCCGGCGCCAGAAACGCCGAGAACGAGGATGATTTGCAAAGGCACCGCGACTGCCGGAGGGCTACCCCTCCTCCATCAACTTCGCCTGCCGCTCGATAAATTCGCGCGTGGAATCGATGCCGCGCAGATTAAGCACGAAATTGCGCACAGCAGTTTCTACCAGCACGGCAAGGTTACGACCTGCCGCAACCGGGATGACCATTTTGCGAATTTTTACGCCGAGGATCTCCTGGTAGGTGGCGTTCACGCTCATGCGATCCAGTCGCTTGAACTGCTCGTCGGTGTGATCTTCGAGATGGACGATCAGCTTGAGCGATTTGCGTGGGCGCACTGCGGTTTCGCCGAACGTGGTGCGCACGTTCAGAATGCCAATGCCGCGCACTTCGAGAAAATCTTTCAATACTTCCGGGCAGCGGCCCTCGATGAGATCGGTCGAGACCTTATAGACCTCAACGATGTCGTCAGCGATCAGGCCGTGACCGCGACTAATGAGTTCCAGCGCGAGCTCGCTCTTGCCAATCGCGGACGCACCAGTGATGAGAACACCCATCTCCAGTACATCAAGAAACACGCCGTGCAGCGTGGCGTTTGCTGCCAGCATGCGCGAAAGATACTGGCGCAACACATCAACCACATGCGGGCTTGGAAAAGGGCTTTGCATCAGCGGAACATGCGATTTGTCGCACTGCTCCGTCATGTAGTCCGGAGGTGCCCCAACGCCACAGACAAAAATCGCGCCGAGTTCATCAACCAGAAGACGCGCAAAAATGCTGGCCTGTTCGGCGAGTGGCAACGTGGAGAGGTAAGCGATTTCAGCGGGACCGATTAACTGCACGCGAAAAGGGTGAATGAAATTCATGTGGCCGACGAGACCAACATTTGCCTGCGCATTGGTGTCGCGCGAGAGCGTGCGCTCGCCGCCGTCGCGTCCGCCAACCCACTGGATTTCCAGCCGCTCTTGATTCTCGGTGAACAGGCGGGAGATTTCGACCGTGCGCATTCTGGTGGGACTAAGGGTGTGGTGCGCTGAACAGCGCGTGAATCACCGCAGGATCCGTGGCCGCAGCCAACTCGTCGCGGAACGCACGATTTGAGAATCGTTGGGCTAACTCCGAAAGGATCTGCAGATGCTCGTCGGTGGCCGCTTCGGGCACCAGTAACACAAAAATATCGCGGACGGGCTGCCCATCTGGTGCTTCAAAAACGATGGGCGTTTTCGGGCGAGCGAAGTAACCGATGGAATGATCCAGACCACGAATTCGACCATGCGGAATGGCAATCCCTTGACCCAATCCGGTTGACCCCAGACGCTCCCGGGCGAGCAAGCTGTCAACTGTGGTGGTGGGACTTAAGTCGTAGCGCAACTCGGATTCGAGTGCGATCAATTCAAACAGACGCCGCTTGTTGTTGACATCCAGGTCAAGCAACACATTGTCGGCGGGTAGGAGATTGGCGAGGCGGCTCACAGGTGGCGAGAATCCGTTAGATTTTGTCCGAATCGGCCCGCAATGATGCGGACTTAACCTGCGATTCTAGTGCAGTGCGTCAACGCTCAAATAGGGCTTGACGCACTTCGTACCGTTCTGAGCTTAGCGTGCCTCAAGCTCACTTACGTCAGTGCGTTTGCGCTCGAAGCCAACATCGCGGTGAACCTGCAGTTTCTCTTTGTGGCGAACGACCTGTCGATCCAGACGATCTGCCAGCTCATCAATTGCGGCGTAGAGGTTTTCGCCCTCACAGGCGGCATGAATTTCTTTGCCGCTGACATGTATGTTCGCTTCGACTTTTTGCCTGAGTTTTTCCACCGACATCACGACATTGACGTCTATCACATGGTCAAAGTGACGCTTGATACGATCAATTTTGGAAATGACGTAGGCGCGCAGTGCTTCGGTGACAGCTACATGATGGCCAGTGATGTGCAAATTCATGAATGTACCTCTCGAAAAAAACAGATCGAACGAATGATGAAAACGGCACCGCATCTCTGCTGAAAGTCAGCCAATTAACTGCGCCGTCTTAAGTTGACCGGGGCTATGTTCTGCAGTTCCCGGTATTTCGCCACCGTCCTTCGCGCAACGATGATGCCCTGGTCGCCCAGTAGCTCCGCGATGCGACTATCGGTCAGCGGCTCGTTGGTATCCTCCTCGGAAATTAAGGTTTTGATCATGGCGCGAATTGCCGTCGATGACGCAGCGCCGCCCGCATCGGTCGCCACATGGCTGCCGAAGAAGTATTTGAGTTCGAACGAGCCGCGCATGCAGCTTAGATATTTTTGTGTGGTGACGCGGGACACAGTTGACTCATGCAGGCCCAATGCGTCGGCCACTTCGCGAAGCACGAGAGGCCGCATTGCGACTTCACCGTGATCAAAAAAAGCTTGCTGTCTTTCCACTATTTCAGAGGATACCCGAAGAATCGTATCGAAGCGTTGAGCCACATTCTTAACCAACCACCGCGCTTCCTGCAACTGGGTTGATAGCGGAGTGGAACGACCCTCCTTCTCGCGGTGCAACATATCGGCGTACACACTATTGACCGAGAGCCGGGGCACCGCCACGGAGTTGAGTTCTGCGATCCATTTACGTTTGCTGCGGCGCACGATGACGTCGGGAACCATGAGGCTCGCGGAAATGTCTGCAAAGGGTGCGCCGGGGCGCGGCGTCAACGTGCGGATCACCGCATGCGCATCTTTCAGATCAATGTCGTCGATATCGAGCAGTTTTTTGATGCGGGCATAGTCGCGCTTGCCCAAGTGCTCCAGCGCCTCGCTGACAATGCGGCGTGCGAGCTTGGTGTCACCGTTATTGGGACGATGTTTAAGTTGCAAGAGCAGACATTCGCGCAAATCCGCCGCGCCTACGCCCACCGGATCGAGGCTTTGCAATATTCCCAGCGCTGTATCCCAAGTTTGCTCGGGAATGCCGTCGTCGTTGCCGCCCTTGGCCAACAAATCATCGATATCCGATTTGGTGACCGACAAAAATCCGTGCTCGTCAAGGCTGTCGATGAGCGCATGCACGAGCTGAAGAATGCCCGCCGATTCTTTAACCAGCACCAGTTGCGCACGCAAGTGTTCGCGCAGACTCGGTGGGCTTGCGCGCTGCGACTCGAACGATTCATCATCGTCATCGAAACTACCGGCACCAGAGCTGCCCCACTCGGCAAAATCAAGCGAAGGCGCGTCGAAATCTCCTTCGCCGCCTGCGCTGTCCGTGCCGCTTTCGCCAGTCGATGCAAGCGTGAAATCCGCGACATCGGCTTGCCCGCCATCGCCACCTTCGTCACCATTAAAGGACGAGATTTCTTGCCCCGCCTCTCGAGCGTCCTGCTGCTCAGGCGCAGAATACGCGGCCATCGCATCGCTGCCATCAAGCAGTTGTTCACGATCAACAGAGGATGCATACACGTCAACCGAGTCGGGCACCTCAATCGGATCATCCGCACCGCGATCGTCGGGCGCGTCGGACTCGGCCAGTTCAAGCAGCGGATTTTCCGCCAGCGCAACCTCAATTTCCTGCTGCAATTCGAGCGTGGACAACTGCAGCAAGCGGATCGACTGTTGCAGTTGCGGCGTCAGCGTTAAGTGCTGCGCCAGCTTGAGTTGGAGGCCTGCTTTCACGTCTATCCGATTTCGCGCTACAGGCGGAAATGTTCGCCCAGATAGACTTTTCGGACCGATTCGTTACCAATGATCTCTTCGGGGTGTCCGTCGGCCAGCACGCGGCCTTCGCTAATGATGTAGGCGCGGTCGCAAATGCCGAGCGTTTCACGAACGTTGTGATCGGTAATCAGAACGCCGATGCCGCGCTCGCGCAGAAAACGCACGATGCGCTGAATCTCGATCACCGCGATCGGATCGACGCCTGCGAACGGCTCGTCGAGCAAAATAAATCGGGGGCGAGACGCCAGTGCACGCGCGATTTCCAGTCGCCGCCGCTCACCGCCGGAGAGCGCAACCGAGGGCATGTCGCGTAAATGCGCAATCGCCAGATCATCAAGTAATGCCTGCAATTCGCGCTCAATGACGGTCTCGTCTTTTTCGCGCAGTTCAAGGATCGCGCGGATGTTTTCACCTGCGGTCAGCTTCCTGAAAATCGAAGCTTCCTGCGGCAAATACGAAAGCCCCTTGCGCGCCCGCTCGTGGATCGGCAGATGCGTGAGCTCAGTGTCGTCGAGCTTGATCACGCCACCGTCGGCGGCAACAAGTCCGACGATCATGTAGAAACAGGTGGTCTTGCCCGCGCCGTTCGGCCCGAGCAAACCCACCACCTGACCACTATCAACGGTCAGGGAAACATCGTGCACCACCGTGCGCGATTTGTAGCGCTTCTTAAGCGCAACGGCTGAAAGCTGGCTCATTGCGTTTGGCTGGAGTTGCAGATTTGACGACTGGCTTTTTGGCGACAGGTTTCGGCGCGGCTTTGGCGACACCGTCCGCTGGTTTTTCATCGGTCACAGATTCATCCTTTTCGCGCGGCTGCAGGACGAAGCTCACGCCTTTTCCTTCGCTGGCGCGGCCCTTTGATTCACGCGCTTCATATTTGCTGGTCTGCGTGTTGTAGATGATGTAGTTGGCGACCGTCTGATCTTCGCCGATGAACAACATGGCATTGCCAAACAGCTCAACGATGCCTTTGCCGCTGTCGTAATCGACGCGATCAGACACGCCTTGCGCCCAGTCGCCGTTGTCCGTGCGCTGGCGAAAGCACACCGGTTTTCCGGTCAAAATAGCGTTGTAATTGTCGTCAGGTGTGGTCTGCGCGGTGCCACGATCAGCGGTGAGTTTCAGCGTGCCCTGGGTGATGACGACTGATTTTTCCAGACGATAGAAGCCCTTACCTGCGTCAGCGTCGCCGTCAACCGCGTTGATATTGATCTTCTCTTTGCGGTCCGCTTTTTCAGCAACGGCGTCCATCGGAAGCAACAACCAGATGGCGGGTAGCACCGCTAATGCCAGCAGAACATTGTGTTTCATGGTTTTTCCTTACTCTCTGTGACTTCGCCCGCATCTTTTGGGCGTAGTTCAATTTCAATACCACGGGTGGTTTGCCCCTGTTTTTTCTCGCCGTCAACGCGCAGGCCCTGCGTCGTCATCACGCGATCGCCGCTGACCGTTCGGGTGACCGACTCCGTCTGCGCGTGTTGTGTTTTTGGAAATACGGTGAGCGTTTCGCTCTCGTAAGTCACCGCCTCCCGCCCCGGACTGGATCCCTGATGGGCTACAACTTTTCCAGAAAAATCGACTTGCTCAACGCCGCCCTTTTCGCTCGTGCTTCTGAGGATCGCGCGTGCCGCATCGACATCCATTTTCGGCTTGCCTTCGGGCTGGCTTTCATAGCGCGGCTTGTCAACCACCGTCGTCTGGTTGTCGGGAAAGTGCGTGGCGCGCTCGCCGATCATCGTGCTTTCAACGCGACCATCCGCTGCGGTGCGCTCAATCCTGAAATTCTGCAAAAAATGATCCGGCGCGGGTTGCGATGATTTTTGTTGTGCCCGAGCGCTCTCGGTCACGCGAGCGTCAAGCCAGAACGTGAGCAACGCAAACAGCGCAATCGCTATCACCGGAAAAAGCGCCGCGAGACGATCCTGCCGACGTCGCCAGATAAACGTGCTCATTGGCCGGATTCCGGCGACAACGCGAGGTAAGGTTTCAGCAGTTCATCAAGCCGTCCCTGTATACGCAAGATGGCTTCCACCAGTTCACGCACAGCGCCGTTGCCACCCGCCAGAGAAGAGAGCCAGTGGGCACGCTGGCGCACAGCAGTCGCCGCATTGGGCACGGTCGCTGCAAGGCCCGCTTGCATCATCGCTGGCAAGTCCAGCCAGTCGTCACCCATGTAGGCGACTTGCGACACAGGCATATCCCAGCCAGCGCAAATTTTGCCGAATGCACTGCCTTTATTGCGCTCGCCGCTAACGAGATTAACACCCAGCTCGGTCGCGCGACGCTCTACCGCCGGGCCACCGCGCGCCGTGAGAAACGCAACTTTCCAGCCCGCCTGTTTGGCCAGCGTAATGCCGAATCCATCGAGCACCGAGAATGACTTGAATTCTTCATTGCCGAGGTAATTTAATTTGCCGTCGGTCAACACGCCATCGACATCGCATACGAGCGCACGCACCGCGAGCATGCGGTCTGCGACTGTAAGTGGTCGGGCAGGTTTTGCCACGACTACACCACCTTCGCACGAAGCAAATCGTGCATGTGCAAGGCACCCACCAACTGCCCGGCTTTCACTACCAGCAGCTGCGTCTTGCGCTTCGATTCGAGCAGACTAACGGCTTCTACCGCGAGCTCGTCCGGGTTGATCGTGATTGGATTGACCGTCATGAAATCAGCTACTTTAGCCGCGTTGAAATCGTTTACGTTGGGCAGGCAGCGACGCAAATCGCCGTCCGTGAACATGCCAGCCAGCGTGCCGTCTGTATTGAGCACGGCGGTCATGCCCATGCCCTTGCCTGTGATCTCGAACAACGCCTGACTGAGCGTGGCGGCAAGCGGAACGGTGGGGATCGCCTCGCCAGTGCGCATGACGTCGCGAACGTGTGTGAGCAACCGGCGTCCAAGCGAGCCGCCCGGATGCGAGCGCGCGAAATCTTCTGCCGTAAAGCCGCGTGCTTCGAGCAACGCCATCGCCAGCGCATCGCCCAGCGCCATCGCGGCGGCCGTGCTCGCGGTCGGCGCAAGTCCAAGCGGGCACGCCTCCTCGGCGACGCCCGCATTGAGCGTCACATCGGCCTCGGTGGCGAGCGTGGATTGTTCATTGCCGGTGATCGCGATGATCTTCGCGCCGACACGTTTTATGGGCGTCAGAAGCGCGTTGACCTCGGCCACTTCGCCCGAGTTCGACAACGCGATCACCACGTCATCCGCCGCGATCATGCCCATGTCGCCATGGCTCGCCTCGGCGGGGTGCACGAAGAAGGCGGGGGTGCCAGTGGAAGCGAGCGTTGCCGCCAGTTTGCGCCCGACGTGGCCGGATTTACCGATTCCCGTCACGACAACGCGCCCCGGTGCGGCGAGGATGATTTGCACCGCGTCGACCATCGGTTGACCCGCAGCCTCGTGCAAACGCGAACCCACCGCCGAAATGGCCGCCGCTTCGGTCGTAAGCACCGACAGCGCACGTCGCAAAATGGCGACAGGGTCTACTGCAATATTCATGCAAGTCAGTATATCTGCCCTGAATCAATGAGGCTTGCAAATGATGCGGCGCAATGTAGCGACGGGTTATCGCGCTTGCGGTGTCAGCGATCTAACAGCTTTTTCGTACATTCCATACTACATTGGGGTTAAAGGTCATTTTCAATGTAAATCGACTTCACATGAAAATTGAATTCAGCCCTTTATCAGTGGTGATTTCAAAGAAAAGTTGTTACTTCAAAAAATGCGTCAGCATTCGATTCAAAAAACGCTGGCCACGCTCGGTCGGGCGGATGAATTCGTGCGTTCTCGTCAGCAATTCTTCGCGCTCCGCCTCGTCCAACGCACGACTGACGAGCGAGATTGGATAGCCCGTGCGCTCGGCGAACCACGCTACCGGAAAGCCATCGTTCAGGCGCAGCGCATTCAACATGAACTCGAAACCGATCTCATCGCGTTTTACTTCGCGGCGTTCGAACACGCAGCTGGTCGGATCGGCTGACAGCGCTTTTTGCATGTAATCGCGCGGCTGCTTTACTCTTTCCGTGCGAACAATCTTTGCGTTTTCGGTCGGGTTACCGGGCATCGACAATTTGCCGTGCGCCCCCGCGCCAATCGCGACGTAATCGCCGAAGCCCCAGTAGTTCAGGTTGTGCTGACAACGCATGCCAGGACGTGCGTAAGCGGAGGTTTCATAATGCTCATAGCCCGCCGCACCGAGCATTTCCTCGATGCGAATTTGCATGTCGGCGGCTTCATCGTGATCGGGTAACGGCGGCGGCTTTTTGGCAAAAACAGTGTTCGGTTCCAGCGTGAGCTGGTAGCACGACAAATGCGGCGTCTGGAAGGCGAGCGCTTCGCGGATGTCGCTCTCGCATTCGGCCATCGACTGCGCTGCGCCGCCTGTTCGTGACGCAGGCAAGGCGTACATCAAATCAAGATTCACATTGCCCACCGTCGCGAGACCAATCTCCACGGCCTGCTTGGCCTCCGCGCTGTCGTGCACGCGACCAAGCGCCAACAAATGCGCATCGTTGAAGCTCTGAATACCGATTGATAGCCGCGTAATGCCTGCTGCTTTGAATTCTGCAAACTTCTGCATCTCAAAGGTGCCGGGGTTCGCCTCCAGTGTGATTTCTGCTTGTGGGGACAGCCGAGTGCGCGCTCTTACGCCCGCGAGAATGTCGGAAATCGCGCGCGCAGAAAACAGGCTCGGCGTGCCACCGCCAATAAACACCGTGTGAATTGTGCGTCCCCAAAATTCGGGTAGCTGCACCTCAAGATCACTCATCAACGCATTGATGTAATCCTGCTCGGGTAGACCACCACTCTGCTCGTGCGAATTGAAATCGCAATACGGACATTTGCGAATGCACCACGGAATGTGGATGTAGAGCGACAGTGGTGGCAGCACCGTGAAGTTAGGGCCAAGCATGATGCGCTGCGATCAGTACCCGTGAGTCGCGTTGTCAGGAAATTGCTCCGACTTCACCTCAACCACGTAGGCCGCGACGCCCTCATCAATGCTCGCGTAGCCCTGCATGAAATTCTTCACAAACCGGGGCAATCGGCCGCGCGTGATGCCCAGCATGTCGTGCAGCACGAGCACCTGCCCGGAGCAATCGACACCTGCGCCAATGCCAATCGTGGGAATCGGCAGCAAGCGCGTAATTTCCGCAGCGAGCACGGAAGGAATCAACTCAAACACAATCATCGCAGCACCCGCATCCGAGAGCTCCTTCGCGTGCTGACGAAGCACGCTAGCGGCCTCGTCCGTCTTGCCCTGAATGCGATAGCCGCCGAGCGCATGTACCGACTGCGGCGTCAGGCCTAAATGCCCGCACACTGGCACACCGCGTTCAGTTAAAAAATGCACCGTCTCAGCAGTCCAGCCGCCGCCTTCGAGCTTGACCATCTGCGCGCCCGCCTGCATCAGCACGGCGGCCGATTGCATCGCCTGCGACGGCGACTGCTGATAGCTCGCAAACGGCATATCGCCGATCACCCACGCCGTCTTGTTGCCCGCCGCCACCGAGCGAACGTGATACGCCATCTCATCGAGCGTCACGGGCACCGTGCTCGATTTGCCCTGCAACACCATGCCGAGCGAATCGCCGACAAGCAACATTTCGACACCCGCGTCATCCAGCACGCGCGCAAAAGTCGCGTCGTAGCAGGTGAGCATCGTGAGCTTCTCGCCCGACGCATACAGCTCACGCAGGCGGTGCAGCGTGATCGGTTTGCGAGTGGTGTGATGGGAGTCTTGGGGATGCGATGACATGGAAAACTTAGTTCAAATTCATATGTGGCGTAGCCGTACAGCTAAGCACCCAACTGCATGCGCAATGCCGTCAGCACTTCGTCAAGCTCGGCCACTTTGGCTTCCAGCGCAGCGACGCGCTCGGAGAGCGCCGTTTCACGATCCATTTTTGACGGTGGCAACGCCACGGCATCGGCCGCGGGCAGCTCACCGCCAAACAACATATGCTGCCATTTCGCAGCACGCGCGCCAGCCTCGCGCGGCAATTGCACCACGAGCGGCGGCATCAACTCGCTCATCGCCTGCAAGGTCGCTTCCAGCTCCGCCAAATCTGCAAACGCATGCATCCGTTCAGCACGTGAACGCAGCTCGCCCGGCATCTGCGCGCCACGCAACATGAGCTCACACAAGATCGCCGTTTCCGCAGCGGCGATGCCAAGACGATCCGCGAAACGCTCCGCATACTTTGGAACGCGTGTGGCTGCACCGGTATAGAGCCCAGCAAAGCCACGCTCGCGCAATCGCTCGACCGCGCTCGTCACTTCCGCCTCAGTTAATGAGGTGACGGGAGCGCGATTGTTCATCTGATTACAGCCATTCACGATGGCGTTAATCGTGAGCGGATACGAGTCGGGCACCGTGATGCGTTTCTCGATCATGGTTCCAATCACGCGAGCTTCAATGGCGTCTAGAACAGCCTGCACTTTTTAACCAAACCTCTCTTGTAATTCGGCGATGAGTTTCGCCAGTGCTTTTCCACGATGCGAACGCGCGCCCCTCTGATCGATCGGCATTTCGGCACCCGTCATGCCAAGCTCGGTGTCAAGAAAATACGGGTCGTAACCAAAGCCGCCTTCACCGCGCGGCGTATCGACGATTTCGCCGTACCAGCGGCCTTCCGCGATGATCGGCTCGGGATCGGTTTCACTCATTACCAGCGCGAGAAGTGCGGTGTAATGTGCGCCGCGATCCGTGATGCCGTGCAAATCAGCGATCAGTTTTGCGTTGTTGTCAGCGTCACTTTTGTGTTGTCCGGCGTAGTAGGCCGAGTTCACGCCGGGATTGCCGCCCAGCGCGTGCACGCACACGCCCGAGTCGTCCGCCAGCGATGGCAGGCGTGTGTGTCGAGCGGCGTTGCGTGCTTTCGCCAGCGCATTTTCAAGAAACGTGCAATGCGGCTCTGGCGCTTCGGGCACGTTAAAGGCACTTTGCGGGATAACCTCAATGCCCAGCGGAGCAAGAAGTCGCTCAAACTCTTTAAGTTTTTTCAGATTGCCGCTGGCAATGACTAGTTTGGTAAGTTTCATGTCGGTTTTAGTAGGGCGGGCACTGCCCGCCTTGTGCACGTTGGCGGGCAGTGCCCGCCCTCCAAATCAAGCCGTAGCGATGGCCGCGTTTTGCGCAGCCGTCAACTGCTTCAAACCGTCCGTTGCCAACGCCAAAAGCGCGTCCATTTCCGCACGGCTAAACGGTTTGCCTTCCGCCGTGCCTTGCACTTCAACGAAGCCACCGCTGCCCGTCATCACGACGTTCATGTCAGTTTCGCAATTCGAATCTTCGTCGTAATCAAGATCAAGCACGGTCGCGTCCTGATACACGCCAACTGATACCGCAGCGACGGAATCGACCAGAGGCGAAGCGGCAATCGTTCCCGCTTTTACCAATTTATTGCAGGCAATTGCCAACGCCACATAAGCGCCGGTGATCGACGCGCAGCGCGTGCCGCCGTCGGCCTGCAACACGTCGCAGTCAAGCGTAATCTGACGGTCACCGAGTTTTTTCAAATCGACCACAGCGCGCAGTGAACGTCCAATCAATCGCTGAATTTCCTGTGTGCGACCGCTTTGCTTACCGCTCGCCGCTTCGCGTCGCGAACGAGTGTGCGTTGAGCGCGGCAGCATGCCGTATTCCGCTGTAACCCAGCCTTCGCCTGAGCCTTTTTTATGACCTGGTACGCCGTTCTCGACGCTGGCATTGCACAGCACCCGCGTATTGCCGCATTCGATCAGCACGGAGCCCTCTGCGTGAACCGTAAAGTGTGGCGTAATTTTGACGGGGCGAAGCTGATCGGACGAACGATTTGAAGGACGCATGAGGAGGATTGGTCATTGATTGGGACGGGACGCAGATTGTAGGTCGCCCGAGAAAAACCCGAACACGCGCCTAGAACAGGCGCCATCCGTGCGTGTTAAAAAATCGCAACCCGCTGCGGACGAAAACCCGCAGATGGGCGAATCCCCGTGACGCCGAATTGCCGCCATGATGAATCAACGTAACCCGCGGATCGCTGACCACTCGCCCTTGCCGCGCAAGCCGCAACGACAAATCAAGATCCTCAAAATGTAAAAAGTAGCGCTCGTCAAAACCACCCACTGCGCGCAGTGCGTCGATGCGACACAACATGAAAGCTCCTGACACGAGGATGACGTTGCTCACACGATCATTCGGCAGATCCCGATATTCGTAGTGCGCCAACTGCGCATCAAAGCGCCGCTTGAGCCACGCGGGCGCAAACCCGCGCAGAAAGAACGTCCACACACTTGGCATACGCTTCGACAAAAAGCCCGGCATGCCGTCGCTGTCGCGCCCCACCGCGCCGACCAGAACAACGCCGGGCAGCGCGAGCGTTGCCAGCCCGGCGCGCAGTGCGTCCGCATCCAGCTCAACGTCCGGGTTGAGCACGAGATGCGCGCGTGTCGTGGCGGCGCGAATCGCAAGATTGTGCCCCGTTCCATAGCCAACGTTACCGTGTCCGGACAACACGGATGCGCGCGGCCAGCTCGTTCGCTCAGCCAGCGCACGGAGCGCGTTCACTTGCGATCCGTCCTCGCTGTTGTCAATTAAAGTCAGCGCAACATTCATCAATGCGGCCTGCTCGCAAGCCGCTCGTAACGTGCCCAAATTCAGCGCCAGCTCCGCCTCATCAAGCCGATACACGACGATACTGATCGAAAGAGAACTCGCGTCAGAAAGCGAATCTGGCAGCGGCGTAGCATTTGAGACATTGGGCAATGACATGAAAGACAAGTGTATGACAACGACGGCAACCGAAATTTCAACGCCACGCTATCGCAGTGACGATCTCGTCAGCTTCTGCGAGGCACTGTACAAAGCACGCGGCATGCGTGCGGACATCGCCGCGATTTCGGCGCGCATTTTGGTTGAGGCCGATTTGCTGGGTCACAGCACGCACGGCATGGCTCTCCTGGCGGGCTATCTCGGCGCGTTAGCCGATGGCAAGATGCGGGCCGACGGTGAGCCGGTGATTGAAAACCAGCGCACGGTGGCGCAGGCGTGGCATGGTCAACGCCTCTCGGGTTTGTGGTTGACCGACAAGGCCATCCGTACCGCCACCGCGATGGCAAAAGCGCATGGCACCGGCACCGTCAGCATCAAACATTCGCATCACATCGCCTGCCTTGCGGCGTACCTGGAAGCGCCCGCGCGTGAAGGATTCATCGTCATGGTGCAAAGCTCCGACCCCTGCACCGCCAGCGTCGCGCCGCACGGCGGCATCACGCCAATCATGACGCCCAATCCCATCGCCATCGGCATTCCGACGGGCGGGGACCCGATCATGATCGACATCTCAAGCTCAATCACGGCGAACGGCCCGTCGATGCGCCTGATGAAAGAAGGCAAGCGCGCACCGGGTGTGTGGTTTGTCGACAGCGAAGGCAGGGGCAGCGACGATCCGTCGGTCGCCTACGTTGAGCCGAAGGGCGCGCTACTGCCGCTTGGCGGATTGGACGCTGGCCACAAAGGGTTTGGTCTGGGCCTGATGATTGAATCGATGACGGCGGGGCTCACGGGCTTCGGGCGCGCCGATCCGCCGCAAGGCTGGGGTGCCAATGTGTTCGTGCAGGTGATCGACCCGGATGCGTTCGGCGGTCGCGCCGCGCTGGAACGCCAGACTGATCATCTGCGTGAAATTTCACACGCATCCAAACCGAGGCCAGGCGTCGAGCGGGTACGTTTGCCGGGTGAAGGTGGGCTGTCGCGCAAACGAAAGCAGTTGGCGGAAGGCGTGGCGCTGCATGAAACGATCATGCCAGCGCTGAAGCCGATTGCGATTCAGCTAGGGGTTGCGCTGCCGGTGCCTGTCTGATTTTTCGCCGCTGACCGAGAGACGGTGAACCACGCCAATTAGCTGCTTCATAATCGGACGGTTACCCGAGAGCTCAACGGTCGAAAGCAGCGCTCTAGCCCTCGCGGACGGGTCGTTATACAAAAAAGCTGTACTCATCTACGAGCCTGGGCCATGCTTCGCGACGCATTGTTCGCCGCTTCGACGAGCACGGCTACCGCGTCGACTCGGACCGCCCGTGCAGTGCGAGTTCGATCTCGAGGCAACCGTCACGATTCACCAAACCGTGGCTGCGCCATCGGTCAGGGGATCTCGTCACGGCATCAACGCCTCAATGGCGGCTCGCACATCCGCATCACTGCGGGCTGAATTTTTGGCGCCGTTGGTGATGGCTGCGGCATTGGTGATGCCGAGCAGGCGGCGCAGAATCATCAGGCCGTCGGTCGTTGCCAGTGTCAGGCCGTCGCCGTCGACATCAAAGGCGGTCAGGCTGGCGGCGATGTACAGCTCGATTTGCGCGGCGTTGCGCTGTGCGGTTGCGCCAAGCGCGGCACTGGTCAGTGCGCTGCCACGCAGGCCGAGCAGGTAGCGCAGCAACAGCACGCCGTCAGTCGCAGCATCGTATTTGGTGCTCGGCGAACTGTTGTCGATGTCCAGCGTGGGCACCTGACAGTTCACCAGCAAGGTCGTCACGGCGCTGGTAATGTTTGTGCCACTGCCAGCCGTCACGTTGCAGAACTGGCCTGCTGGCTGCGTCGTCACGGTCACGCTCCAGTTCGACCCAGACAGCAGTGGCGCGGTGAAGCTGAAATTTCCGTTACCGAAAGTCTGCGACTGCGAGGTCGGCGCGAGCGAACTGGTCAGGCTCAGGCCCACCGGCGATGTCGCCCCGCTGACGTTGCCGCCGACGGTGTAGAACAAGGCGACTTCCACGGCGCCGAGGTCGCATTGTGGGCCCTGCGGGCGGGCGATACCGCGCTGATCGGTCGCGTTCGCGCCAGTGCAGCTCGCCGCCGTGTCGATGGCGGGACTGCCGGCCAGCGGCAACATCGTCTGCGTCGGGCCACCGTTGTTCGCCAACACATCGAGCAGCGGATTGGCATTGCTCGTCGGTGCGCCATTTTGCGTCGCGGTCGCACCCGCGGTGCTCGTGGCGTTCTGGCTGGCACCGACGATATTGCTGCCGGTGTAGGTTAGCGTGGCGACGTTTCCAGTGTTGGACGGGTGCGTGCCGACCACCACGTTGTTCACCACGTCGTTGTTGCCCGCGCCATTGCTGGCCACGGTGCCGGTGATGATGCTGTTGGTGATGGTGAGCGCGGCCGTGCTCGCCGTGCCGTTTTCGATCTTGTTGCCGTAGGCCACCGAATACACCGTGGCATCGCCGGGCCCGCGGCTGGTGGCGTAGCCGGTGCTGTTGCTGACGGCGTTATTCGCCAGCGTGGAAAACTGAATGGTGACCGTGCCGTTGAGATTGAAAATCGCCGCGCCGAGGCCGCTCCCATAGGGCGGATTACCAAACACCGTTCCTCCGCTGGCGCTGTTGCCGCTCATCGTGACATTGGTCAGGTTCACGCTGCCGCGATGATTGAAGATCGCGCCGCCCATGCCCGCGCCTCCTCCCCCGTTGTCGGCACCGCCGAAGCCGCCAACGCCATTGGTGATGCCGCCGCCGCCGCCGAAGCCACCGTTGCCAGAACCGTCACCGCCGAAGCCGCCGCCGGCGCCTCTGCCGGCGCCGCCGCCGCCGGAGCCACCGCCACCCCCACCACACCCATTGCAGGGTCCGCCATAGCCGAAGTCGCCACCCGCCGTAGAGCGGCCAAGGCCACCTGCGCCACCATCGCCATAGCAGCCTGTGTTACCGGTGGCGCAGCCGCCGAGGCCCCCCAGGCCGCCGCCCGCGCCGGGCACTCCCAGCGCGGCATTGCCACCATCACTGCCGGTAATGAAGCCGCCACCGCCACCCGCGGCATATCCGCCAGCGCTAGCACCCGCGCCACCTTGTCCGCCGTAAGCCGCACCCAAGACGTGAGGGTTACCGACGGCTCCGTAAGCGGCCTGTCCCATACCGCCCCCCCATCTTCCTGCGCGCTATCTCCCATGCCACCGGCAGCGTAAGGCCCAGGAGTTGAATTGCCTCCGATGGCGGAATTCGAGGTCAGGGTGACGGCCGTCAGGTTCACGATGCCTTGGTTGAAAATGGCCCCGCCCATGCCAGCGCCGCCGCCACCACCGAAGCCGCCCCGGGCTTGGCCGCCAGTCAGGGTCATGTTTTGCAGGCTCAGGCTGCCGGCGGGCAATTCGCCAGTGAGGCCGCCGGACACATAGAAAAACCGCAGCCGCGGACGGTAGCCAAGGCCCGGCGGAAACGTGTCAAAGGTGATTTTCAGCGTGATCCCCGCGCTGCCGCCGTCGATGCTGATGGTGCTGGCGATCGGCGGCAGGGCGTTGAGGCCGTACCAGTAATTGTCCGCGAGGTTGTATGGGTCGTAGCCCCAGCCGTAAGGCAACCCATCTGGGTCGAGTGAGTCCGAATTCCACGGCGTCATCTGGAAATCCAACGTCGTGTAGGTGAGCGTCGCGCCCGCCAGCGCTGGCGCGAAGACGACGCTGTTGGCGCCTGACGTGGCGCCGGTGCAGTTGCCGAGCTTGTTGGCTCCCGGGCTCAGGGGGCCCGTGTAGCTGAACCCCACGGCGGTGGTGCCCGAGCCGACGCTGTCGGGCGTGACCCCATTGGCGAGATTGGCGGCGGCGATAGCCTGCGACAGCGTGCAGGTCGTGCCGCCCATGTTCGGGTAGGTCAGATTGTCCGTCACCGTGATGGTGCCAGCCTGAGCGGCACTGGCCGCAAGCCATCCGAACACCGTCGCAACTACTGCAATTTTTGACTGCACGTTAGCCCCCCTCTGAGCGTCAGTACAAATGCCGCTTCGACAGAATACGACACGTAATTGCGCTTGTCCACACCACAAATGGGGTAGACATGATTAATACAGCTTTATCGTGAAATAACCGCTGCACTTGGGTTACCGCTCGTTTTATGCGTAAACCCGATAAATGGCAAAAATCAGCGCCAGCCCCAATGCAGCGGTGCTTTCAGTGAAATGTTGATCCCACCTGCGCCGTGCAAGCAACAAGCTGAATCCCGTTTGTCGGCGCAGATTAGACGACCAACGTCGCTTCAACCTCAAACAGCGCGCCCTTCGGCAGCGAAGCCACACCCACCGTTGAGCGAGCGGGATACGGTTTCTGAAACAGTGATTCCATCTTGGCGTTGACTAAGCCAAAGTTCGCGAGATCCGTGAGGAAGAGCGTGAGCTTGGCGATGCCTGACGTCTCTCCGCCGGCAGCGGCGATGACCGCCTGCATGTTGGCGAACGCCTGATCGACTTGCGCTTCGAAGCCTTCGCGCAGATTTCCTGTTGCGGGGTCAATTCCGATCTGGCCTGAGCAGAAAACTACCGTGCCTTTGAACGCAAAATTCACGCTGATGGCTTGTGAGTACGGGCCAAGTGCAGCAGGTGCAAGATCGGTGTGGATGACGTGATTGCTCATGTTAAATTTCCTTCAGTTAAGCGGATTTGGTGCGCAGGCGAGTGACAATTTCGCTTGTAAGTGGGGCCTGATTCATTGTGTAGAAATGAATGCCGGGCGCGCCACCATCGATGAGGCGCTGGCAGAGCTGCGTAATGACATCCGCGCCGAAGGCGCGAATCGACGCGCTATCGTCCATGAAGCCTTCCATCTTGAGCGCGATCCAGCGCGGCACGTCAATCGCGTCTTTCGCAGCGAAGCGGGCGATCTTTGAGAAGTTGTGGAACGGCATGATGCCGGGCACGATCGGAATGGTCACGCCGCGCTTTCTGACTTCGTCAACGAAGTGAAAGTACGCATCGGCGTTGAAGAAAAATTGCGTGATCGCCGAGTGCGCGCCAGACTTTGCTTTGGTCACGAAATTATTGAGATCCTGCTCGGCGTAACGGCATTGTGGGTGGTACTCCGGGTAGGCCGCTATCTCAACGACGAAATCGTCGCTGTGATGCTCGCACACAAATCGCACGAGATCGGATGCATAGGCAAACTCGCCCACTGAAACGGTGCCGCTGGGCATATCGCCGCGCAGCGCGACGATTCGCTTGATACCCTTTTCTTTGTACAACGCAAGCGTTTCGGCAATGCTCTGCTTCGTCGCGCCGATGCAGGACAGATGTGGCGCAGCGGCATGGCCTGACTCGATGATTTCGAGCACTGTGGAGAGCGTTTTGTCGCGCGTGGAGCCGCCCGCGCCGTATGTGACGCTGAAAAACTCGGGGGATAACGCGCCGAGTTGTTGTGTGACGGCGCGTAATTTCACAGCGCCTTCCGGCGTGTTCGGCGGGAAAAATTCGAATGAAATATTTTTCATTTTGGAGGTATTTTCTTCTTTGTCTTCTTAGTGCTTTTCGTGGCTGCAGCGCGAAGCGCCGCCCCCCACGCATATTCGGCCCACGGCGCCATTAATGCGGCTGATTCCATGGCGTCATCCGGCACGGTGTAGTAGCTCATGCTGCGCGGTTTGCCCGCCATGTCATAGGTGAATATCTGGCAGCCAGCTTGCTCGAATTCATTGCGCGATTCGTCATCGACCTTGAGCCAGAGTTGATCCATCGCGATGATGGCAAACGTCTTGCCGTCGATGGAAAAGCCGGTGCCACCGAACATTCGTTTTGCTACGATTCCTGTGAGACCCGCATGAGGCACCAGTGAAGCGAAAAGCTCGATGCAATAGTCGCGAAATTCATCTTTTTGCGAGCTCATTTTTCTGCTTTCGCGAACACAAAAAATTCGCGGTTGCCGTCGCCGCCTGTGATCGAACTGCCGAAGTAATCAAGCACGTTAAGGCCCGATTCCGCGCACGCTTTTCGGATGTTTTTTTCAACGGTTGCATAGAGCGATTCATCGCGAACGATACCGCCACGCGCCAGATTGTCAGCGCCCACTTCAAACTGCGGTTTGACCAGCGACAACACATGTCCGCCTTCGCTCAAAAGAGCGCGCCATTGTGGCAACACTTTCGTTAGCGAAATAAATGACACATCTGCCACGATCAGATCGAAGGGTTCGCCGACGTTTTGCAACGCGCGGGCGTTCACGCCTTCGATACAGGTAACCCGCGAATCGCTACGAATCTTCGCGTGCAATTGATCGTGTCCCACATCAACGCCAACGACATGCAAAGCACCCCGTTGCAACAGGCAATCGGTGAAACCGCCTGTCGATTGACCCACATCCAGGCAACGAAAATTATTGACGTCGAGTGCAACATGCGTGAGAGCACCGTCGAGTTTCAGTCCGCCGCGAGACACGTAGCGGTCCAGGTCGCTGGCCTCGACTTGCAGCTCGGCGTCGTCGTGAACGGTAGCGCTTGGTTTGGTCAGCGCAACTTTTGCAGCGCCTGCAACCGCGAAAACATGCCCCGCGGCAATCAGGCGTTGCGCTGCAGTGCGCGAAGGCGCAAGCCCCCGCTCAACGAGCAACACGTCGGCGCGCATGTCGAAAAATTAAAGTGCTTTGGGCTTTTTGCCGAACGGAATAATCATCGACAACAGCCACGAGATCAAACCGTAAAGCAGTCCGCCAAACACCGCGACCCAGAAGCCGTCCACCGAGAAACCGTTGAGTATCTTGCCAACCATCCAGAACAACAGGCCGTTGATCACAAGATAGAAAAAGCCGAGCGTCAGGATTGAGATGGGTAGCGTCAGCAAAGTCAACACCGGACGGATCAGTGTATTCACGGCGCCGAGCGCGAACGCTGCGACGAGTGCCGAGAAGAAACTCGTCACCTTGATTTGCGGCATCAAGTACGCAACCGCCATCAGTGCGACAGCGTTCAGTACCCAGACGATGAGTAAGCGAATCATGTTGTCTCCGGTAGGGTGAGCACCCTGTGCCCACCGTGTTGCGTTAACGCACGGCGTGGGCACGGAGTGCCCACCCTACGAACGCTTAGTATCGGTAAGTATCTACCTTGTATGGTCCAGCCTTGCTAACGCCAATATAGGCCGCTTGCTCGGTCGTCAACTCGGTCAACATCGCGCCAACTTTTTTCAGGTGCAAACGTGCAACTTTTTCATCCAGGTGTTTTGGCAACACGTAGACCTTGCCGTTTTCATACGCTTCAGGTTTGGTGAACAACTCCATCTGCGCAATCACTTGGTTAGCGAACGACGAGCTCATCACAAAGCTGGGATGCCCCGTGGCGCAACCGAGGTTGACCAGGCGTCCTTTAGCCAGCAACGTGATCTTTTTGCCGTCCGGGAAAATGATGTGATCGACTTGTGGCTTGATCTCGTCCCACGTGCATTTTTCGAGCGAGGCGACGTCGATTTCGTTGTCGAAGTGGCCGATGTTGCAGACGATGGCTTCGTCTTTCATCGCCGCCATGTGCTCGTAGCGAATCACGCTCTTGTTACCGGTCGCGGACACGAAAATGTCGCACTTGTCAGCGGCATATTCCATCGTCACCACTTTGAAGCCTTCCATCGCGGCTTGCAACGCGTTGATCGGGTCGATCTCGGTCACCCACACCTGAGCGGACAGCGCACGCAATGCCTGCGCCGAGCCTTTACCCACATCGCCATAACCTGCAACGCAAGCCACTTTGCCGGCAATCATCACATCGGTCGCGCGCTTGATGCTGTCAACCAGCGATTCGCGGCAGCCGTACAGGTTGTCAAACTTGCTCTTGGTGACCGAATCGTTGACGTTAATGGCGCGGAACAGCAGCGTGCCTTTGGCGCTCATTTCGTTCAGGCGATGTACGCCAGTCGTCGTCTCTTCGGTAACGCCGATGATGTGTTTTGCTTTGCGCTCGTACCAGGTTGGATCAACTGCGAGCTTCGCTTTAATCGCGGCGTACAGGCAGGATTCTTCTTCCGAAGTCGGGTTCGCGATGAGCGACGCGTCTTTCGCCGCGAGCTGACCGAGATGCATGAGCAACGTCGCGTCGCCGCCGTCATCGAGGATCATGTTCGGGCCTTCGCCGTCGGAGCCTTTTGCGCCGAATTCGAAGATACGGTGGGTGTAGTCCCAGTATTCAGCGAGCGTTTCGCCCTTGGTGGCGAACACGGGTGTGCCGCGCGCCGCCAATGCTGCCGCAGCATGGTCTTGCGTCGAGAAAATATTGCACGAGGCCCAGCGCACGCTGGCACCGAGCGCTTGAAGCGTCTCGACCAAAACGGCGGTCTGGATCGTCATGTGGATCGAGCCGGTGATGCGCGCGCCCTTGAGCGGCTGGGCAGCGGTGAATTCCTCGCGGATCGCCATCAGCCCCGGCATTTCGGTCTCGGCAATCTTGACTTCTTTGCGACCCCATTCGGCCAGCGAGAGGTCGGCAATCACGTAATCAGCGAAGTTGGTAAATACAGCTTTATCAGCAACAGCGTTCATAGTCACTCCAATTTAATTGGGCGACACGCGGGGGCAACGTTAGGGGGTGCAGGCGGATAGCCCGAAGCTCGCAAGCGTTGTGACCCGGATGTCACCAAAACTGCGAGCGCGGTTGGAAAAAGCTTGTTCGAGCCTAGCCAGCCGTCTGTGGTTTTTCCACCGATGCTGGTTGCAACGCTCCTCGAACAACACCGATTTTAGCCCGAACCCGGCCGTTGCCGATGGTCCGTGCTGACGGCGCTTCGTTTACGCTTGCGCAATTACGACTCTTGTGCGCTCCATGCCTGATTTTTGGTCTTCTACGGGCTACAAGCTCCTCGCCCGCTCCGGCGATGCGCTCGTCGTGACTGACGATTTTTTACGGGCGCTGTTTTTGCGGCCCGAGGTCGCGCCGATTGCGGAATCCTGCGCGGCTGAAATCAAGCTGCACGATGCGCTGCTCGCCGCGCCGCGGCGACCTGTCAGCACGGCGGAACTGCTGACCATCTCCGATGCCGACGCGCAGGCCAACTATCGCGTTTTGCTCAAATTCCGTGATCGCCTGATCGCGGCACCTACGCTGGAGGCCGCATATACCGGTCTGTTCAAGGGCGAAGGTGTGGACGTGCCGCCGCTCTTCGTGTTTCAGCTGACGCAGATTTTCCTGCGGCATATTTTGGGCGAAGACGCCGATCCGCTGGAAGCGCGTGTCGCTGAATGTCTGTTTCGTGTGCAAAAAATCAGCGTGCTGGAAGACGGTGCGGTGATGGCGGCCGACGAGGAAACCATCGAGATCTTCTCGGAGACAGGCGGTTTCGGCTCGCTCGGTGAATTGCTCAAAAAGCAGAATACGGCCACGCGATCCATCGATCTTGATGTGCTCTCGCCAGATAACGCCGCGATCTACTGGGAGCGAGACGAACGCCACGACCTGGCCGTCAGCTTCAATCGTGGGCAACCGGCGCTTGATGCGCTGATGCGGGTGCTCGAGAAGTGGGTGGCGCATTTCCTCGGCGTTGAGGTCAGCATCGCCCATCGCCGCGAGATTGAAGACAAGCAATGGGTCTGGCACGTTGGGCTGGATGCCACAGCCAGCAGCGTGTTGAATGATCTTTACAACAACGCGACGGTCGAAGAAGCGCGCATGAATCGACTGCTTTGCCTGTTCGAGTTGCGCTTCAAGAATCCGTCGGACATGCGCCCCGCGATTGCCGGGCGACCGGTTTATCTCGCGATGGCGATGGATACTGACAACAAGCTGAAACTGAAACCTCAGAATCTTCTGCTCAATCTTCCGCTGAATCGGGCGTAAGGTGCTAACGACGCGGGGTTTAGAGGGTTCGCGCCAAAAGATCGCCCCAAAACTTGCTGCATTGCACAAAAGCACTGGGAGAAGCATACAATCCGCGCTCTTGAACATGAAGATGAACCTCACATGAGTTCACACGCGGCAGGCAGCCACCCAGGCAAAAATGTCCGGGGGGCGCGGCTGGCGGCGCTGTCCCTCGGCGCTGTTGGCGTCGTTTATGGGGATATCGGCACGTCCCCGCTGTACACGCTGAAAGAAGTTTTTTTCAACGCGAATCACAGCATTCCACTGACCGAGGCCAACGTGCTCGGGCTGCTCTCGTTGATATTCTGGGTGCTCACCATCGTGGTGGCCATCAAGTACGCGTTCGTGATTTTGCGCGCAGACAATCAGGGCGAGGGCGGCACAATGGTGCTTCTGGCGCTGGCGCTGCGCGCGGTCAAGGCAGTGACGCAGCGGCGTTATCTGACGCTGCTCGGCATCTTCGGCGTGGCGCTATTTTTCGGCGATTCGATTATCACGCCCGCAGTATCGGTGTTGGGCGCGATGGAAGGGCTCATCGAAATCAATCCCAAATTGCAACCGGTGGTGGTGCCCGTCGCGCTGGTCATTTTGGCAGGCTTGTTCTACGTACAGGCGGGCGGAACCGGGCGCGTGAGCAAGTGGTTCGGGCCGATCATGGCACTTTGGTTTTTTGTGCTCGGCGCGCTGGGCATCTACCACCTGTCGTCGAACCTGGCCGTGTTCGCCGCGATCAATCCAATCTACGCGCTGTCGTTTCTTTCACACAACCCGAAGCTCGCGCTGGTGGTGCTCGGCTCGGCCGTGCTTGCGGTGACGGGTGCGGAAGCGGTCTATGCGGACATGGGCCACTTTGGCCGCAAGCCGATTCGCGTCGCGTGGTTTAGCTGGGTGATGCCGTCGCTGGTGCTCAATTACTTCGGCCAGGGCGCGCTGATCCTTAAAACCTGCGCCGGAGAAACTGCGTGCAAGATGCACCCGTTCTACGATCAGGTGCCGCATTCGATGTTGATCCCGATGGTGATGTTCGCCGGTATCGCGACCGTGATCGCGTCGCAGGCGGTGATTTCCGGCGCGTTCTCGATTGGCCGACAGGCCATACAGCTCGGATTCTTGCCGCGCATGAAAGTGGTTCACACGTCGCACAAGAGCGAGGGGCAAATCTATTTGCCTGCCATCAACTGGACGCTGTTCATTCTGGTGTGCGTGGTGGTCATTGCCTTCCAGAGCACGTCGAATCTGGCGGCGGCGTACGGCTTGGCGGTGACCGGCGCGATGTTGATCGACACGGTGCTGTTCGCGGTGGTCGCGATTGGTTTGTGGAAGTGGAACAAGGTCGGTGCGTCGGCTTTGGTCGGGCTATTTTTGATCGTTGATCTGGCGTTGCTGGCGTCCACCGCAATCAAAGTGCCCGATGGCGGCTGGTTGCCGCTGGTCGTCGCGTTTTTGGTGCTGGTGTTCATGACGACATGGAAACGTGGGCGCAACCTGATGGCGGAGCAACGCCGCCAGATTGCCCTGCCGCTCGCCCCGATGATCACCGCGCTGGCGCGAGACGCCACGCGGGTTCAGGGCACGGCGGTATTCATGACGTCGACGCCGGACGAAATGCCCGCTGCGATGCTGCACAACCTGAAGCACAACAAGGTGTTGCACGAGAAAAATATCGTGCTGCACGTGCACTTCCAGGACGTGCCGCTGGTAACTCGCGCCAAGCGCGTTCAGGTTGAGGACATGGGCAACGGCTTCTACAAAATGGTCGTGAACTACGGCTTCATGAATGCGCCTGACATTCCAAAAGCGCTCACCATCGCGGCAAAGGACCACAAGATCGATCTCGAGATGATGGACACCTCATTCTTCGTGTCGCGCGAAGTGCTGGTGGCGAATCCTTGTCAGCGTATTTCGGTCTGGCGGCAACGGCTGTTTAGCCTGATGGCGCGGAACGCGCAGTCAGCGACCGCTTACTTTCAGATTCCGACAAATCGCGTGCTGGAGCTGGGTGCACAGGTGAAATTCTAGATTCAGCTTTGGTGTGACAGCACGCCTGCATTTGGGCTATCGCTTCATTTGTGTAAATATCGACTATTTGCATTTCGCGCTGTTAGCCCCCATTGAGTGGTCATTTCGGCTCAAAGCTGATAACTCATTTCATCGCCAGATTCTTTAAATGCGCATCTTTTCGCCGCCACAACAGCGCGAGGCTCATGCCGCTGACGATATGCCAGATGCCCCAAAGACTGGCGATGATCACCATGCCTAAATCTGAGTTGAATTGCAGCGCGATGATCCCCAGCGCGAGCCCAGAATTTTGCATGCCGCCTTCGATCATCACGGCGCGGCGATCGCGCTCCGACACGCCCATCGCAATACTGGTGATCCAGCCGGTGAACAGACCGAAGCCGTTGTGCAGAACCACAATGGCCAGCATTGGGAGCAACCCCAGCGTCAGCAATTGCCGCTCTTTGATCAGCCCAAGCACGATGAAGGCGAGCAGCGCGAACAGCGAGAAATTGGCCAGCGGCTTCTGAATCTTTGCGGTCAACGCCGGGAAACGATGTGCGCCAAACAGCCCGAGCGACATCGGAATTGCGAGCAGCAACAAGAGGCTCACCCAAAGCCCGGACACGTCAAGATTGAGTTCGCGCAACCAGCCGGCTGTCGCCGGATTCGTCGCGATCATCCAGCCGAAATTAAACGGCGTGGCGAACAGCGCGATGATCGACGCGACGGCGGAAATGCTGACCGACAACGCCGTGTTGCCGCGCCCAAAGTGCGTCACCACGTTGCTCAAGCTGCCGCCTGGACACGCCGCCACGAGAATCATCGCCGCCTCGACATTTGGCGGCAGATCGAGCACCAGCGTCGCGAGCCACGTCCCGACGGGCAACAAAATAAATTGCGGGATCAGCCCGCAGATCACGGCCTTCGGCGTTTGCGCGACACGCTTGAAATCATCCAGCTTTAATTCCAGTGCGACCGAAAAAACCATCAGCGCGAGCACCAGGCTCAGCACCCATTGCTGTGTTGTCATCGTTCCCCCTTTTTTTCAACTGTCGCGCAAATGACGGTTAGTCGAGGCTCTTCGTTCCGAAATAGATGCGCGTCACCGTGGTTACCGCGCACGCGGCAGCGAACACATAGGCAATCGTGGCGAAGTGCTGCGGCCACAGGCACATCGCACAAAACGTCACGATGGTTTCGGTGCCTTCCGTGAGCCCGCCCAGGTAATAGATGCTCTTGTTCGGATAGCTCGGATTAGTTTCACCGCGCTTCGCGGCGATGGACGCGTACGCCAAAAAACTGGAGCTGGAACCGATGAAGCTGGCGAGCAACACGGCCGCCGGAAGCGCGTTGGCCGGCGCGGCAAACGCAAAACCAAGCGGCACGGCAGCGTAGAACAAAAAATCACAAACGATGTCGAGAAACGCCCCGCGATCTGTCGGCCCCACCATGCCAGTACGCGCCATCGTGCCGTCGACGCCGTCGAGAAAGCGATTGATGAGGATGAGCGCAAGCGCGAAGCCGTAGCAATGCGTAGCGATCAAAGGCGCAGCGGTCAGCCCGATTAAAGTGCCGGTTACCGTGACGAAATTGGGCGACAAATTCATCCGCAAGCACGCCTTCGCCACGAGGCGATGAGGCGCGGCGAACATCGGCAAAGCGAAGCGATCCAGCATGCGTCGAGTGTAAGCGCGAGCTGAGCTGTCCTGTGTCTAGGAGCGGCGAAAGGCGCGAACCGTGGATGTCCAGTGTTCGCGCC
>JANXNI010000078.1 GCA_025354165.1 Burkholderiales bacterium
TCATCACCGCCTTCCCGGCCAACGTCACCTCGATCACCATTGGCGGCGTCACCTACACCGCCACGGGGGGTAACGGCACCACCACCTTCCCGGCCGGTGGCGTCACCATCCCTGCCGCCAACATCGGCAGCGTCTCGGTCGACCCGATTGATGGCGCGACCACCGTCGCCATTGCCTTCAGCGTCACCGACAACGCCGGTATCGTTTCGGGCAACAACGGCAGCGCGACCCTACCGTTTGGTCCTGGTGTGGCTGATCTGGCCGTACAGAAGAACGGCCCTGCAGCGGTTCAGGCCGGTAGCGCCATCACCTACACCCTCACCCTGATCAACAACGGTCTCAGTGCGGCCGACGGCGCCAGCTTCAGCGACAGCCTGCCAGTTGGACTCACCGGCGTCAGCGCCAGCTGTACCGGTACCGCCGGTAGCGGCACCAGCGCCTGTGCGGCCATCCCGCTCACGGTCACTGGCAGCAGCGTCACTGGCAGCATCCCGCGCTTCCCATCGGGTGGCAGTGTGGTGATCACCGTGCGCGCCACGGCACCGGCGACCAACCCCGCCGGACCGCTGGTCAACACCGTCACCATCACGCCGCCTCCGGGTATTGTTGACCCAGTGCCGTCAAACAACACGAGCACCGTCACCACCAACGTTGGCACACCGCCCACCGAGGCTGACATCGCCGTCATCAAGACCGGGCCTGCCGCCATCAGCTTGCTCGGCACCGTGAGCTACGTCATTGACGTCGTCAACGGCGGACCGGGCGCAGCTAACGGTAGCGTGTTCACGGATACCGTGCCCGCGGCCCTCACCGGCGTCACCTGGACCTGCACGGCCTCCGGTCAGGCCGTCTGCCCAGCCGCCAGCGGCACGGGTAACAGCATCACACAAACGATCGCCACGATGCCGATGAACGGACGGTTGCGCTACGTCGTGACTGGCACCGCACCTGCGGCTGCCACCACGCTCGTTAACACGGCAACGGTTGCCTTGCCACCCGGCATCACGGACCCGAACCCGAACAACAACACGAGCACGGTCAACACCGTCGTGACGGCCACGCCGCCCACGACAGCCAATCTCTCGATGTCGAAGGTCGGACCTGCCACAGTACTGCCGAGCGGTGCGGTTCGCTACACCCTGGTGGCCACCAACAACGGCCCCGCTAATGCCGATGGGGCCACAGTGACCGACACCTTCCCGAGCGCACTGACGGGGGTGATTTGGACCTGCACTGCCTCGACGGGCGCAAGCTGTGGTGCAGCCACCGGTGCCGGCAATCTGAACCTCACGCTGCCAAGCTTTGCAGCAGGTGGTCAGGTCACTATCACCGTCACTGGCACGGCACCCACCTCGGGCACCTTCCAGAACTCGGCGCGGGTCACCACACCCCCGACAGTGACCGATCCTGATCCAACCGACAACATTGGTGGCCCGGTGATCACCACCGTCCTTCTGGCACCGGCTGATCTGGTGACCACCGTCATCATTGCACCGGCTAACTGTCCGGGCAACGCCTCAGTCAACGGCGTCAAGCAAGCGGTTGATCGTCAGAAGTGTCCACCGGGCAGTGTCGCACCCGGACAACCGATCACCGCCACCGTGGTGATGAGTAACGTCGGACCAAGCCCAGCAGGCAACGTGGTGGTGACGCTACAACTGCCACCGGGTTCGACCAATGTTGTGCCATCAAACGGCGGCGTCTTCAACCCTGCCAATAGCACCGTGAGCTGGCCAGCGATCGCCTTCGTACCGGCCAACACGACACCGGTGGTTACCTACAGCGTGACCTTCGTGCCACCGGCTACGGGCGGAACGATCCGCTCCGATGTGACGACACCGGACACGGAGGTGACGCTCTCCAACAACCCAGCGGTAGCGACGATCAGCGTGACGGCAGTCGTACCCCCGGCAGAGCCAATCCCAACGGCACCGTGGTGGGCCATTGCGCTCTTGCTGGCGGCGCTCGCGGGACGGAGCTTGCGCGGACATTCAAGTGGCCAAAGCCGACCACGCCAGCGCCACGCGTTGTAGAAGTAACTGAGGCAACATTCCGCGTCGGTGCTGGCCATCTGGATTGCACCCTCGTTGATCCCTTCGAGCCGGGCCCAGTGCCCGGCTTTTTTATTAGCGGTCCTAAGAGATTGCGCGTCGCTAAAATCACGAGTCACACCTCAGGAAATGAACCGACATGAACGTCGACGACTTAACTAACGAACTCAAACACGCCATCAACGCGGCGCGCGGCAAAGTCGACCACCTTCGGGGGTTACTTTGAATACGACAAAAAGTCGCAACGCCGCTTAGAGCTCAACGCCGAGCTCGAAAATCCGAAGGTCTGGGACGACGCCAACCGCGCGCGCGAACTTGGGCGTGAAAAGCGGCTAATCGATGACGTCATCAGCCACATTGACACGCTGACTGCGGACTCTCAAGGTGCTGCCGAGCTGCTTGAATTAGCGGCCATGGAAGGCGACGAAGACACGCTGCTCAGCCTCAAGACTGACGTCGACAAAATCACCGCCGTTCTTGCTGAACTTGAGTTCAAACGTATGTTCTCGGGCGAGCAGGATGAGTCCAACTGCTTCCTCGACATCAACTCAGGCTCAGGCGGTACCGAGGCGCAAGACTGGGCTCAGATGCTGTTCCGGATGTACTGCCGCTATGGCGAACGCAAAGGATTCAAGGTTGAAGTGCTTGAAGAGTCCGACGGCGATATCGCGGGTCTGAAGAGCGCGTCCATCAAGCTGACGGGTGACTATGCCTACGGTTATTTACGTACCGAGACAGGCATTCATCGCCTCGTGCGCAAAAGCCCGTTCGACAGCAATGCGCGCCGCCACACATCATTCGCATCGGTGTTTGTCTATCCCGAAGTGGACGATTCGATTGTCATCGACATCAGTCCGTCGGACGTGCGCACCGACACCTTCCGCGCTAGTGGGGCCGGTGGGCAGCACATCAACAAGACCGATTCCGCCGTGCGCCTGACGCACATTCCGACCGGTATCGTCGTGCAATGTCAGGACGGCCGCAGCCAGCACAGCAATCGCGACGTCGCCTGGAAGCGCCTGCGTTCGCGCCTGTACGAGCACGAGATGCGCATCCGCATGGAGGCGCAACAGAAGCTCGAAGACACCAAGAGCGACATCGGCTGGGGCCATCAGATCAGGAGCTACGTGCTTGACCAGTCGCGCATCAAGGATTTGCGCACCAGCCACGAAACCGGCAACACGGGCGCGGTGCTGGACGGTGATCTCGACCCGTTTATCGAGGCCTCGCTCAAAGCGGGGGCGAATCTGGGCAAAGGAGAGGCGTAATGCCAGCGATTGAGCGTCCGCGTTTGCTTGAGTTGCCTGATCGTTTTGAGACGGAAGCGTTCGTCATGCGAACCTACCGCGCCGGTGACGGTACTGCCTTTTTAGCGGCCGTCGACGAAGATCGTGCCGATCTCGGGCAATGGGTCGGATGGGTCGGAAATTATGCGACCGTTGAGGACGCCGAAGCATACGTTCGCAACATGGCGGGGCGCTGGGTGACGCGTGAAGGCCTCATCATGGGTATCTTCTCGAAAGACGAGAAAATGCTCTACGGCGGCACCGGATTTCATGGGTTTGACTGGAAGGTGCCGTCGCTAGAAATTGGCTGGTTCCTGCGCAAAAGCGCACGTGGGCAAGGCATTGGCGCGGCAGCGGTCGCCCTCTGTTGCAAGCTTGCGTTCGAGCACATCGGCGCGAATCGCGTCTGGGGCACCGTGGATGTTTTGAATGACCGCAGCTGGCGTTTGTTCGAGCGCATCGGTTTTACGCGGGAAGCACATCTGCGTGGTGAATGTCGCGATCATCACGGCGTGATTCGAGATACGTTTGTCTACGCGATGCTGGCGCGCGAGTGGCCACTAATACGAACAGCTTTTGCGTGAATTAAAGTATCTATGCGGGCTAACGGCGGAAATTATTAAAAGTCGACTTTTGCCATTTTTTAGCTGTATCCCGCATTCATCAAGCCAGTAATAATAAAGCTGATCAACAAAATCGCGCAACCTAGGTCCGACACCGCCCGAGTCCCATCGCCATACTTCATCGTTCCAGTGCCCAACACTGCGCTATGCTGAAGTGTGAACGATGAGAAACCTGCTCCGCCTCTCCATGAGTTTGTAAACGCCATCGCAGCGCTAATGCGCGGCGCAAAGGCACTGCCAGCGTCGGCTATCGTGCAGGACGCAGCGGCGAGACGCGCAACTTACCCATTGCCCAAGCCCCATGAAAATGCCCCAGTCTGCGTGATCGTGGCACCGCACCCCGATGATGAATGCATCGGCGGCGGGCTGCCACTTCGATTGCTGCAAGAGTCTGGTTGGCGCGTGGTCGCTATCGCCGTCACTCACGGCAGCAATCCCGCGCGCCAGCTTGCCCGCGCCGACGAATTCATCGAGGCCTGCACATGCATTGGATTCGAGCCGATGCTGCTCACCGAGCGAGGTCTGAGCCGCGTGACTACACACACCCGAGAAACTGACCCTTCGCATTGGGCAACCTGCGTTCACCTGCTCGCCGAAAAGCTGGCTGCGTTGAAGCCCGCGCTCGTGCTGTGTCCGCACGCGCTCGACGCTCAGAACACGCACATCGGCACCCACTTCCTGGCGCTTGATGCGCTCGCAGTTGTGTCCGCGAATCTACCCAACTTCGCAACGACGCTCGCGTTCACTGAATACTGGTCAACGATGATTCTCGCGAATCTGCTCGTCGAGCTAACCGCCGCGCACGTCGGCGACATGGTGAGCGCGCTCGCGTGCCATGTCGGCGAAGTCTCGCGCAACCCCTTTCATCTCACCCTGCCCGGATGGCTGATCGACAACGTACGGCGGGGCGGCGAGATCGTCGGCACATCGGGCGGCGTCGCGCCCAACTACACGTTCGCCGCGATTTACAAAGTGATGCAGTGGCGAGATGGCGCGCTGCACGCGGCATGGTCATCAGGCCGGATGATGGGGCAAGACATTTCGTGCAGCGCTGCGCTCAATGTCTGATGTGAATGCGAACTGACGCATGCGTGTTGCCGTCGCTAGTCCCCATAACGGGCAGTACGGACATCGCCCTAATGCGCCC
>JANXNI010000085.1 GCA_025354165.1 Burkholderiales bacterium
ACAATCTGCGCAAGCTGAACGGTTCGCTCGACCGGTTGCCGCTGGCGTGCCTCAACAATCGCTGCTGCAATCCTCGAAGCAAACCGCTCTTCACCGTAGTCACGGATGACCTCCGTTATGTCGTCAATCGTTGCTGTAGCGATCCAGCTAGCCGCCGACTGGCCGACAGACTGGTCCATACGCATGTCGAGCGGGCCGTCGCGCATGAAGGAAAATCCTCGCGAAGCGTCGTCGAGTTGCGGTGAAGAAACACCGATGTCGAGCAGGATGCCGTCAACCTGCTTGATGCCAATTGCTGCAAGCGCGCTGGCGATGCTGCTGAAATGTGCGCGGACAAATGTGAAGCGCGAATCCGTGATTTCGCGCGCTGACGCGGCAGCTGAGGCGTCGCGATCGATGCCGATGAGACGCGCGTCGACAGGCATTCGTCGCAGCAATTCGCGACTGTGTCCGCCGCGCCCAAAGGTGCCGTCGACGAGTACGAGGTTTTCCCGAACGACGTCGCCGTTGCGCTCAGGCAGCAATGCGTCGCAGGCCTCTCGTAACAGGACAGAGATGTGGGAGTCAAATTGCATTGCGCCCTACTCATACCGACAAACCGGCCAGTTCGGCGGGCGGGTCTTCGCGCATGGTTTGCTGGGCGAGATCAATGACATCCTGCCAGCCACGTTCGCTCCATAACTCGAAGCGATCTCCCTGGCCAATCATTTGAATCTTGCCATCGAGCTTGGCGTACGCGCGCATCTCGGGCGTCAACACCACACGGCCCGCGTTGTCCACTTCGCAATCGAGCTTGTAGCCCAGCCACATGCGCTGCAGCGCCTTCACGCGTGGATTCAGGTTCGGCAACGCGCTCACGCGAGCCTCGAACGGCTGCCACGCTTTGGCCGCGAACAACAGCAGGCAGCCACTTGGGTCGGCCGTGATCACGAGATCGGCGCCCAACTCGTCGCGATAGCGCGTAGGAACCGCGATGCGGCCCTTTGCGTCGATGCTGAGATTGGATGCGCCAGTAAACATGCAAAAGATTATCCCACCTTTTGCCGCTAATCCCCACTTTTACTCACAGATTGAGGATTTTCTGTATTTCCTTCAATAAACCTTTAAATTCAAGCGTTTAGGAGCGCTTCGTAAAGTCGTGTATTGGCAATAACTGAAGTAAAAATAGTGACTTATGCACAAGTATGAATGTAGATTCTGAACAGGATTTTTCCTAATGTCGTTTTGATGGTCGACTTTAGTCAATTTATCGCTTTAGCCCCCATATGGCTGTCATTTCAGAGAAAAGCTATTCAAAAGCATTAACGCCTAGAAATAGTTTGTTACGTTTGTACAACGTGTTTGGGTCGTCGTTTCTCCGACACTCCACGTTGGAAACTCAGCTTCCGGTAAGGATACCAATGCCTTAATGGCTGCCGGGCTGGTCTGTCGTAACAATTTCGGGGAAACATCATGCGGGTCAACTCTGCGCTAGTCGCATCCATGGTTGCAACAACAGTCACGATTTTGGGAGGCGCTACGGCGCAGGCAGCTGAGCCAGCCGCGACGATTGTTGAATTTTTCAACGCACCAGCGAATAAATATTTCATCACGTCAAATCCGGCTGATTGGGCGCTGCTCGATCAGTACGCCAGCATCGGCTGGAAGCGCACCGGCGTCACGTTTTCCGCTTACTCGCAAGGTCAGGACGCCAGTGCGCTTCCGGTATATCGCTTTTATGCGCCCTCCGTTGGCTCACATTTCTTCACGGTCAGCGCGACCGAGCGCGATCAGCTTGCGTTGATCCCCGGCTTCGTCGCAGAAGGCATCGCCTGGTATGCCATGCCGCCGTCATCGGGTAGTTGTGCCGCCGGGACAGTCGGGCTCTACCGCACGTTTAACAACGGCGCAGCCGCCGGCAACGGCCCCGCCAATCATCGCTACTTCGAGGACTACAGCTTCTACCAATCGTACGCTGCCAAAGGCTACGCGCTTGAAGGACTGTCAATGTGTCTGCCGCAATCCACCGCAGAGAAGCGCCTGGACGTCACGCGCCTTCTGAAACAGGCGAGCTTCGGCCCCTCGCCCGCAGAAATTGACCGCGTCACCACCTTGGGGACGACCGCATGGCTCACCGAGCAATTCGCAGCGACGGCATCACAATACACACCGCGCGACTACTGGCCCAACACACGGCCCGACTCCTGCATCAATGACACCACGCTTCCGGTCACACCGACGTCGTACTGCGCGCGCGACAATTATTCGATGTTCCCGACCCAGCTTGAGTTCTACAAGCAGGCGATCACCGGCAACGACCAATTGCGCCAGCGCGTCGCATGGGCGTTGAGCCAATTTTTCGTGATCTCGTCGACTGACGTACCGCTGTCCTACGGCATGGGCGACTACCAGCAAATGCTGCGTGATAACGCGTTCGGGAACTTCCGGACGCTCATGGAAAAGGTCACGCTTCATCCTGCGATGGGCCGCTTCCTCGACATGGCCAATAACCGGAAAGCGACGACGACTGGCATCTCGCCGAACGAAAATTACGCCCGCGAAATCTTGCAGCTATTTACCAACGGCGTGAACCTGCTCAACGACGACGGCAGCGAAAAGCAGGGGCCCGACGGCAAACCAATCGAGGCCTACACACAAGATGAAATCAAGGGCTTCGCCAAGGTCTTCACAGGTTGGACTTACCCGACACGCGCGGGCGTCGCGCCATCGGCGGGCTTCAACGGGCAGAACCTCGCGGGCACGATGGAGCCTCGTGAAATCTATCACGACACCACCGCCAAAGATCTGCTCGGCAGCACTATCGGCCCTGCCAACGGCACGGCCTATGCGGACTTGACCGTTGCGCTCGACAACGCGTTTAGCTACGCCAACGTGCCGCCGTTCTTCTCGCGCTTCATGATTCAAAAGCTCGTCACCGGCAACCCGAGCCCGGGCTATGTGCAGCGCGTCGCCACCGTATTTAAAAACAACGGCAGCGGCATTCGTGGCGACCTGAAAGCCGTGATCACCGCGATCCTCACCGACATTGAGGCACGCGGTGCCGCCAAGTTTGAGCCTACCTACGGCCACATGAACGAGCCAGCTTTGCTGGTGACCGGACTCGCCCGCGCGCTCTCCGCAAAGACCGACGGCTACTACTTCTACAACAGCAGCAACGGCCTCGGTCAAACGGTGTTTAGCGCGCCGACAGTCTTTAATTACTACTCGCCTGATTACGTCGTTCCCTCGGTGAATGTAAACAGTCCCGAGTTCGGTATTTTTAATTCGACGACCGCTCTGTCGCGCGTCAACTTCGCGAACTCGGCGGTCTACGGAACGATAAATATTTCCACCGCGCTCTACGGTGCCACTGGCACTCAGTTTGACTGGACTCCGTTCTCCAGTGTTGCTGCCGATAGCAACGCGCTCCTGGATCGCGTCAACGAAGTTATGTTTGCGGGCAAGCTCTCCGCGGCCACGCGTGCCGCCATGAAAACCGCCATTGATACGGTGCCGGTGTCCGACACCACAGGTCGCGCCCGCGCCGCCCTTTACCTCGCCGTCGCAGCGCCAGAAGCGCAAATTCTTCGCTAGTTGCAGTTGTAGAAACGTCAAGGAACCGCATCATGAATCTCTCCCGTCGCAACACCCTCAAAGCCCTCTCCGCAGGCGCGCTAGCTTCTGGCCTCAGTGGCTTCACACTCCCGTTCGCCAGCGCGCAGTCCGCGCCGTCCGACTACAAGGCGCTCGTCTGCATCTTCCTGTTCGGCGGCAACGACGGCAACAACATGATCATCCCCGCCGATGCAGCGGGCTACGCCGCGTACAACGCTGTTCGCGGACCGGATTCCAACATCAATATCGCGCAAGCGGACTTGCTCACTTTCAAGCCGGGCAACAGCTCGTCAACCTACGGTTTTCACCCGGCGATGTCGGCTGTTCACCCGCTGTTCGATCAGGGCAAACTCGCGATCATCGCCAACGCCGGGCCGCTCCTTGCGCCAACGACTAAAGCGCAATATCTCGCAGGACTCAATGTCCCGTATCAGCTCTTTTCGCACTCGGATCAACAGGCGCAGTGGCAAAGCACCATCTCCAATCAACCAGCGCGTAGCGGCTGGGGTGGGCGTCTGGCCGACAGCGTTGCGTCGATGAACGGCAGCAACCCTTTCCCGGTGTTGACCTCCATCGCGGGCTCCACGCTCTACACCACGGGCAACTCGCAAAGCCCGCTGTCGCTGCCCTCCTCGGGCGGCAGCTTTACGTTAAGCGGATTGACCGGAACCGACGCAATCTCGAAGGCAAGAGCCGCCGCGCTGAATGCGCTGTTGCTGCAAGGCAAAGATCACCTGCTGGTCAAAGCCGCCGCCGAGCAAACCGAGCAGGCGATTGCGCTCTCCGCCAAAGTCAACCCAATCATCACATCAACCACTTCGAGTGTGACGAACCTGTTCACCACCACTGGCAATAGCCTTGCCGCGCAGTTGTTGCAAGTGGCAAAACTCATCGAAGCACGGGCCACCATTGGCCTGTCGCGTCAGATTTTTTTCGTCTCACTCGGTGGCTTCGATACGCACAACAATCAGATCAACACCCAGCAAACCCTGCTTGGCAACGTCAGCTCGGCGATGAAGTCTTTTTACGACGCAACCGCCGCGTTAGGTGTGGCCAACAATGTCACCACCTTCACGCTATCCGACTTCGGCCGTACCTTCAAACCGTCGGCAGGTGGCGGCTCCGATCACGCCTGGGGCAATCACCACATGGTCATGGGCGGCGCAGTCAAAGGCGGAGCCATGTACGGCACATTCCCGGTGCAGCAGCTAAACGGAGTGGACGACGTCACCGGCGAAGGCCGCTGGGTGCCGTCCGTCTCGGTTGATCAATACGCAGCAACACTGGCCACCTGGTTCGGCGTTCCGGCGAGTGGACTGGCAGCCGTCGCACCGAATATCGGTGCGTTTGCCAACAAGAATTTGGGGTTTGTTTAGCGCGGCGCGAACGCATCAGTCGCAGTAACAGCTTTTCACTACAAGCACCGCTGCAAAGGGGTTAAAAGCAGAACACATTGTGTATCGACTTTTTCACTATTTCGCCTCCAGCCCATATTCAACGGCGGTTTAGAGAAAAAGCTGATCGACCCGAAGGATGAGGTGGTGCTTGAGGCGGCGGTGAATGCTGGCAACGTGCCGCTCTTCGCGTACAACATTCGCGACTTCATGATCGCCACAACGCGATTCGAGTTGATGGTGCTGACGCTCCGCCGGTTTTAAGGAGTATCGCAACATGACGACCGACGTAACGACCAAACCCGCACCAACGATGAGCGCCAAGGCTGCGTATCCGTTGAAGCTACCGCATTCGATCAAGAATGCAGCGTAACGGTTAGCCGCTATTGATGGCGTATCACTCAATCAATTTATTGCCGTGGCAGTGGCCGAAAAAATCGGCGCGATTGAAAGCGCCGAGGTCCTCCTGAAATCCCGCGCTGGTGGCGCGAAAGCGTCAGACATGGTGTCCGTGCTGCGCCGCGCGCCGCGCGGTGTTGTTGCGGAAACAGATCAATTGTGAGCTTGAAGTTGGAGCGACTAAGCTGCTGCGTCATTGTCTACCCACACTTAAAGGCAGTCGGCATTCACTCCAATTTAAGCGGCGGAAAGTCCTTATAGAACTCCGCATAAATTTCATTGGGTGGCTCGCCGGCCACTATTTCAATTTTCGGTTTGATGAACGACGCAATACTGCGTTTGGGCTTTTCGTGCCAGCCAATATTGAACGCGCAAAGCGCGGGGAAAAACTGTAGTTCGCTGTAGGGCAGGTGGTTATGAATCCAGTACGCCAAAGCACGCCAGTCAGCGCCCGCGTCATATCGATCTGTAAACCAAGGTATGACGACGCATGCCATTGCCCCGTGCTTATCATGCTTGTCACTTACATCCCAAATGTGCGCGGCATAGTTTTTCTCGTTTGAGCCGCAGTTGTGTCCTTTCTCGTTGCCCAATTCATTGATTTTGGACGAACGATAGGCTGAGCGAACGGCTACTCGACCAAATGTGGCTTGTAATGGATCCAGCAGGTCTTTGCAAAGCTTGCGTCCGTTCGCGAGAGCAATATCCGGGTAGTCAGGAATATTCGGTACGCCATAGAAGTTGCTGATTTCGCTATACAGAAAATCACGCATAAAGAACGATTTTGATAGACGCTCCCGTCCAAGATTTTCGAGCGCACTAACAGTTTGTGGCGTTCTCACGATGCTCCTTTGCTGTGCGTTGGAGTAGCTGAGTATATTCAGCGTTAACGCCGTTCGCTGCATATTTTGAGAGCGTAATGCCGTCGTTTTTGGCAATAAGAACATGATGAATAAGCGCAAAAAAGCAAGACACCGAGAGCCAATGGGAGACTGTTGTACAGGTGCTCACTGAAGGCGGCAGTATTGAACTCTTCGGTCAACGAACCTCTCAAGGCTGGGTTTTTAGCCGAGAAGTAATTGATCAAACGCCGTTGCTGATTGACGAAGCGGAAATTCGCCACCGCAGCAACGTCGTTGATTCCCTTGAGAAAGGATTGGCCTTACTTGATCGGTATCCTTGGTATCACGTGCGTGTGCGAAATATGCACGCTGACTTCGCCGCAGAAATAGTTGCAGCGATTGAAAATCGCAAGCGGTTCCCGCCAAAGCGTAACCCGAATGAATATCTAATTTAAATTACACCGACTAGGCACCGCACGCAGCCTAGCCTGCGGACTTCAATCTCCGTTACTTAGTACAGTAATCTGCGCAAGCGTTGCATCGGGCACCTTCACTCCCGCAGTTTCCGCCTTGCGCTGCAACTCATATCGCCGCGCACCGGGAAGGCGAACGCCATCATCTTCAAGCATCGCAGCAATGAGCGTTTCCACGCGTTCCATGTAGCCATCGCCGCCGCCCATCACGTTGGGATTGATGACCAAAAACGCTTGCCCGATTTTGGGTTTGTTGCCTTGCACGTCGAAAAACGAGTCGGCCTCAAAGCCAAAGCGCGCGCCGGTAAACGCTGTGACCAGTAACTCGACCACCAGCGCGAGCATCGCACCTTTTGCGCTACCGGTTGCTGCACCCAGCGGCGCCATGCTGCCTTTGAGGCCTTTGGCGGGATCGGTGGTCGGCTGACCGTCTGCATCAAGCGCCCAACCGAGCGGAATCGCTTTGTTGTCTTTGGCGGCGACCATTAACTTGCCGCGCGCTACTTCGGAGAGGGCGAGATCAATGGCAAGCGGGTCGCCGTTTTGGCGCGGGAAAATTGCGGCAATTGGGTTGGTGCCAAACAACGGGCGCTTGCCGCCTGCGGCTGCCATCGCCGCTGGGGAATTGGTGAACGCGAGGCCAACCATACCTGCTTTGGCGACGGCTTCGAGGTGATAGATCGCTGCGCCGAAGTGGTAACTGTTGTTGATCGCCACGAATGCGACGCCTAGTTTTTGCGCGGTGTCGATTGCGGTTTGGATCGCGAGATCGCATGCTGGGAATGCGAGGCCGTCGGCGGCGTCAATTACGGCGGTTGCACCGTTTTGAACGGCGATTTTTGGAACCGCTTGGCCGTCGATTCGGCCAGCTTTCATGTGCCCCGCGTATTGCGGGACACGGGACACGCCGTGCGACGCAGTGCCTTGAGCGTCAGCGTAGATCAGCGCACGGGCTGTGGACTCGGCGCTTGCTGGTGACGCGCCTGCTTTAACGAGTGCGGCTACGGTGAGTGCGCTGAGTTCGGTGACAGAGATGATTGCCATGACTTAAGCCAGTGCCTTGATGACGGCGTCTGCAATCATCGATGACACACGCACGTTCGCCTCGAACGTGACGCCGGCAATGTGCGGCGTGAGGATTAGATTCGGACAGCCTGCAAATATGTCTGATGCGGGCAGCGGTTCCTGGGTGAACACGTCAATCGCTGCGCCGCCTAGTTTGCCGCTCTTTAAAGCGGCGACTAACGCGGCGTCGTCGACAATGCCGCCGCGCGAGGTGTTGATCAAGACTGCGCCTGCTTTCATGCGGGCGATACGCTCTGCGTTGAACAGATTTTTAGTGCTTTCGAGCAATGGGACATGCAGGCTCACGACGTCTGCCTGCGCTAGCAATTCATCGAAAGTGACGCGCTTCGCACCCAGCTCATTCCACGCAGTATGCGTCTCGGGTAGCGCTGGATCGTAGGCAACGATGTTCATGCCCAGTCCACGCGCAAGCTCTGCTGTGAGCTGCCCGATAGAGCCAAATCCCACGAGCCCCAGCGTCGAACCCGCTGTCTCGCGTCCGCTTGAAAGCTGGTTGCGCGGCCATTTGCCTGCGGCGACGTCATAAGTACTTTGATAACTGGCGCGACGCAAAGCCATTGCGGTGCCAATCACGTATTCGGCGACCGCGAGCGCGTTCGCGCCGGTCGCTGGGATCACCTTCATGCCGCGCGCTTCGCAGGCGGGGGCGTCGATGTTGTCGAGGCCAACGCCGAGCCGTCCAATCACTTTGGCCGCCTTGCAAGCGTCGAGCAAAGCGCCACGCACCTGTGTGCGATTTCTAACAATAAAAACTTCGCAATCGGCAACGGCGGCAGCCATGTCATCAGGCCGGTCAACGAGCTTAGCGTCATACAGCACGGCATCGTTGCCAAATGTCGCGCGCAGACGATCTACGGCGACTTCATCCATGAATTCAGAAATTACGATTCGCATGATTTGCTCCGTGAGGCGTGCGCGGCATGCGTCATTTCCGACGCGCTGACTTGCACTTTTTGTCAATATTGGTATTCTACGCAACTCATCTATATCATCTAGATGACTTAACTCACTTCTCGCCGTGGATTTCGGCGGGTAAGCGCCAAGTCAAACAAGGCAGGAAAGCAATGATTCATTTTTTAGTGCATGAAAAGGACGACGGCGTTGGTGTCGTCGTCGTAGAAGGCTGCAAGGTCGGACAAAAAGCGGTGGGCTGGATTATGGAGCCAGACTCCACAGTCAATGTCGCGCTCAAGAGCGACATCCCGATTGGTCACAAAGTCGCGCTCAAGGACTTTAAGGTCGGCGACACAGTGATCAAGTATGGCGTCGACATCGGCAAAGTCGTCGCGCCTATCAAGAAGGGCGAGCACCTTCACGTCCATAACGTCAAAACAAAACGGTGGTAAGCCAACATGGTTAACAAGAAAACAAAATTCTGGGGCTACCGCCGCGCAAACGGTCGTGTGGGCGTTCGTAACCACGTCATCATCCTGCCAGTGGATGATCTGTCGAACGCGGCCGCTCAAGCCGTTGCCAACAACATCACGGGCACGATGGCGATTCCCCATCCGTACGGTCGCCTGCAATTTGGCGCCGATCTCGATCTGCACTTCGCGACACTGATAGGCACCGGGTCTAACCCGAACGTGGCCGCAGTGGTTGTGATCGGCATTGAGTCGCAATGGACCAAGAAGATCGTTGACGCGATTGCCGTTACCGGTAAACCAGTCGTTGGCTTCGGCATCGAAGGCCACGGCGATCATCAGACGATCATGCACGCGTCCGCTGCCGCGAAGAAATTCCTTCAGGATGCGAGCGAGATTCACCGCGTTGAATGCCCGATCAGCGAACTGTGGATTTCGACAAAATGCGGTGAGTCCGACACGACGTCCGGCTGCGGTGCAAACCCAACCGTCGGCAATGCGTTTGACAAACTGTATCCGCTGAAAACGACGCTGCTGTTCGGCGAAACTTCCGAAATCACAGGCGGTGAAGCGCTACTCGAAGCCCGCTGCCGTTCGCCGAAAGTGTGGAAAGACTTCATGTTCATGTTCGACCGCTATCAGGCGATGATCGAGCGGCACAAGACGAGCGATCTGTCCGACAGTCAACCGACCAAAGGCAACATCGCGGGTGGCCTCACGACCATCGAAGAAAAAGCGCTCGGCAACATCCAGAAGATTGGCCGCAAGTGCAAGATCGACGGCGTACTCGACAAGGCTGAAGTGCCCACTAGTCCTGGCTTGTGGTTCATGGATTCGTCCAGCGCCGCCGCCGAAATGGTGACCTTGTGTGCCGCATCAGGCTTCGTGGTTCACTTCTTCCCGACGGGTCAGGGCAACGTGATCGGCAATCCGATTCTGCCGGTGATCAAGGTGTGTGCGAACCCGAAAACAGTGCGTCTGATGAGCGAACACGTCGACGTTGATACGTCGGGCTTGTTGCGTCGCGAGATGACGATGGATGATGCGGGCGATGCACTGCTCGACAACATGATGCGCACGATCAACGGTCGTTTGACCTCCGCTGAAGCGCTCGGACATCGCGAGTTTGTGTTGACACGTTTGTACGAATCGGCGTAATTCGGAACGAATGCGGATTTCGTTCGAATAACAACGTAAATTCGCGACGTAGATTCGGAACATAGCGCGAATTGAGTGTGGAGGCACTTGGTTCGCGCTTGCAGTACAGGACTGCACGACTCACCGTTAAAACCACAAGGAGGTCACCATGATCGAAAGCATCGAGAGCACGCTTACTGCGTCAACAGAAAACACCCAGTTATCGCGTCGACGATTCTTGTCGGTCAGTGGCAAATACGGCTTCAACGTCGCGGTGCTTGCCTCCATCGGCGGCTATTTGTGGAGCGACACCGCCGTCGCGCAAACCAGCGCCGACGAAGAGAAAAAGAAGAAGGCTGCGACGTACACCATGACGTTCGCCACGGAGTACAAGACCGAAGACGTGGTCAAGTATCCGATCATGCAGGGAGCCTTCAAGGACAACATCGAAAAGCTCTCAAAGGGCAAGATGTATGTGCGGCTTTTCCCGGCCGGACAATTGGCGATCGGGGCAGCGTTGGCGCAACGCGTTCAGGCGGGCACAGTGCAAGGTGCGTCACTCTCACTATCCAATTTTTCACCGTACACAAAGACGGTTGATCTCATCAACATTCCGTACTGGTGTGGCGAAAATCAGAAATTCGCCAACCTCGTTACCAGCAAAACTTGGAACGACGACATCACGCCGAAAGTGACCGAACGGGGTTTCAAGCCGATGTTCTATTTCACGGTCGAACCACGCACCATCGCGACGCGTCGCGGCTTCGGAAAAGTGGTTAAAACGCCGGCGGATGTTCGCGGCATGAAGATGCGGGTACCGTCTTCCAAATTATTGCAAAAGCTGTATCGATTGATGGGTGCCAACCCGACCGTAGTTGCTTGGGGCGAAACAGCAACAGCCATCAAACAAGGCGTAGCGGACGGTCTTGATCCGTCGGTAACAGCGCTTGCTACGTTCGGGTTTACCGACGTGGTGGAGAACATAACCTTCGTGCGCACGGTGCCTGACGCGCAAATGTTTGCCGCGAACTACGGGTATTTCAAATCGCTTCCGCGCGAAATGCAAACGATGTTTGAGGACGCGTCACGCATGACGCAAATTCAGTCGTTCCAGCAACTCACTGCGTCGCGAACTGAGGCGATGCGCTTGATGGCACTGGGCGGCTGCAAGTTTTATGTGCCCACTGCGGACGAGTACAAACTCTGGGTGGCATCCTGTGGCGAGCAGCGCCCCGAATGGAACGAAGACAAGATCGAATTGGCCGGGTCACTCGCCAACTTTGACAAATTGAAGCTCGCCGCCAACACCAAAGGCTCCATCACCGCTTCTGACTTTCAGGGCTAGCCTTGCAAGGCGTGCGGTCGTTGCAGCGGCGCGCGATCCGCGTGGGTTACGCGCTCTACATCCTCTATGCGTTGTATGCCATCGCAGGCGCGGTGGGGCAAAAGATGGGGGCAACGCTGCCCTTTACGTTGGGCGATATCGGGGAATTTTGTCTGTTCTTCGCGGCGACAGTTTTGTTCGTTGCCGGACTCATTAAAGAAGACACCGAAGCCCAGTCCTTCGGTTGGCTCGACGCCCTGAACGAGAACGCCGAGCGCTACGCCATGCTCGTGTTCTACGTCTTTATCTGCATGGTGATCGTGCAGGAAGTGCTGCGCCGTTTTGTGCTCAATTACTCGTCGGCCTGGGCGCAGGAGACGGCGCAGTACGCGTTCATTTATCTGGGCTATGTCGGCGCTGCGTTTGCGGTGAAAGAGCGCGCGCATATCCGCTTCGATATTTTGTTGCAGCGCTTGCCTGCGCGGATGCACGGCTGGGTGTATCTGTTTGCTGAACTCTGCACGCTGGTGTTCGCGCTCATTGCGACTTACTGGTGTCTGCATACCGTGCAGCAGCTCTGGGAATTCGGCGGCACGACGCCGGTATTGCGCGTCAACAAAATCTGGGCCGAAGCGGCGCTACCGATTGGCTTCTCGCTGATGATTGTGCGTTGCCTGCAAATGATGTGGCGCGACGTCGCGGATCTCCGCGCCGGGCGGCCTGCCTATGTCGGCAAGTCGATGTTTGAGGAATAGCGCGCGATGATTGTTACGTTGTGTTTACTCCTCATGATCGGGCTGCTGATCGTCGGTGTGCCGTTTTGGGTGACGATGGGGTTGGGCACCTTTGCCATTCTCGTGAGCACCGATGCACTACCTCTATCGCTGATTGGTGATGGGCTGTTTGAGGGCGCTGATTCTTTCGCGTTAATCGCGATCCCTTTGTTCATTCTGACCGGCGACGTGATGGTGCGCTCCGGGCTCGCGCACCAATTACTTGATTTTGCGGAGGCGTCATTTGGCAGTTTGCGTTCGGGCTTCGGCACGTCGACCGTGATGGGCTGCGGCCTCTTCGCCTGCATCTCGGGTTCGGACGCGGCCGACGCCGCGGCAGTCGGTCGCATCACGATGGATCGACTGGTCGAGCGCGGGTATCCGAAAGATTACGCTTGCGCGCTCGTTGCCAGCGGTGCGTGTACGGGCATTCTGATCCCACCCTCCATCTCCTACATCATCCTCGGATTGGTGATGGGGGTGTCCGCTACCACGCTGTTTCAGGCGGCGTTCGTGCCCGGCATATTGGTGCTGGTTGCGGTGATTGTCACCAATGCGGTCGTGAATCGAATTCGCGGCTACGAAAAATCAACGGACAGGTTTTCGTTCTCGCGCTGGCTGACTGCGCTTAACCGTGCAAAGTGGGCGTTGGCGATTCCGGTGATTATTCTGGGCGGGATTTATTCGGGCTGGTTCACACCGACCGAATCAGCCGCCGTTGCCGTCGCCGTGGCGATCACCATCGGGCTCATCCAAAAGCGCATCACGGTGTCGCAATTTCCTCTCATGCTGGGCACTTCGGCGCGGGTGTGCGGCGTGATTCTTCCAATCATTGCGGTCGCCCTTTTGTTTGCCCAGGCACTGACGGTGGTCGACGTGCCACAGCAGTTTGTCGAGATGGTGATGAGCTGGGGAACCAGCAAGAGCGTCGTGATTCTGCTGATGCTGCTGATCTGGATCATCGCGGGCTGCTTCATGGAAACCAGCCCGTGCATCGTGATCCTCGCCCCGCTGATGTGGCCGCTCGCGCAGAAGATCGGCATGGAGCAGGTGCACTTTTGCGTCTTCATGATTACCACGCTTGGCCTCGGTTTCATCACGCCGCCGTTCGGGTTGAACCTGTTCGTGATGTCGGGGCTGACGCGTACACCACTGACCGCGATTGCGCGGCAAGCGGTGCCTTTTGTCGGCGCGATGATTGTCGTCGCTGCAGCGATTGGCTACGTGCCGGAAATCTCGATGTTTACCTTCAAAAAGTAGGCGCGCGAGGCCAAAAAGAAAAGGATTGCAGTTGTCAGCTTTTACGAAAAACGCCTATTGCATGGGGGCTATCAGTCCTTTATGGCAATAGTCGACTTTATTCGTTTTTGCGTTCCAGCCCCATTAAAATAAAGGGTTGATAAAAAAGCTGCTAGTGCCTGATCGAAAGCGAATGGGCTCACGCAGAAAATACCGGTGATGGCGATGAACGTGAACAGTCTAGACGGAGGCCCGCTCTACAAAGGGGTTCAGCGCGCGCTGATGGAACAGCTTGCCTCGGGCGATCTGAAGCCGGGGCAGCTGATTCCGTCCGAGCGGCAACTCGCGACCGAATACAACGTCTCCATCGGCACGCTGCGCAAAGCCATCGATGAGCTTGTCGAGAACCGCATCCTGATTCGTCAACAGGGCAAGGGCACCTTCGTCGCCTCGCATGATCGCGAACGGTTGCTGTTCTACTTTTTCCACATCGTGCCGCAAAAGGGCGTGAAGAGCTACCCGCTCGTCGAGTCGGTGTTTTTTCACAGATCGGTAGCGGACGCGGAGGTGGCGTCGCGCCTGAAAATCGCAGTCGGCGCGCCGACATTCCATGTCCGCAACCGGCTCTCGCTGGTTGGTGAAGTCGTGTCGGTCGACGACATCACCATCGATCAGTCGCGCTTTGAAAAGCTCTCGCCCGCCCAGTTCAAAGAGCGCCCGAACACGATTTACAACCTATATCAGGAAGCGTTCGGCATTACGGTCGTGCGCACGGACGAGCGCCTGCGAGCCGAAGCCGCATCGGTCGACCATGCCAAATTGCTCAAGCTACAACCCGGAATGCCAGTGCTCACTATCCGCCGCACGGCCTTCGACATGCGGGACGAGCCAGTGGAGCTGCGCATTTCAACGGTGAACACTGAAGCTCACGAGTACTTCGCCGAGTTGCTTTAGCCGACCGTTCACGAGCTTGTCGAAACGGCAATATTCCCGTTATAATCGTGGGCTTTCCCTGATCTATTAAACCCCCGAGCGCTAGCGGTCCATTCGACGTTTGCGGCGCTTAAGATCCTTCACACCGCACAGGGGCGCGTCCGTGAAGCTAAAAGAGGCGCAAGTTTGCGCCGAGGAGTTACAACATGTCACGCGTCTGTATCGTCACCGGCAAGAAGCCGATGGTGGGAAACAATGTTTCTCACGCCAACAACCACACCAAGCGCCGCTTCCTGCCAAATCTGCAAAGCCGCCGCTTCTGGATCGAAAGCGAAAACCGCTTCATCCGCCTCCGCCTCTCCACCGCTGGCATCCGCCTGATCGACAAGAACGGCATTGATGTCGTGCTCGCCGATCTTCGTGCGCGTCGCGTTATCTAATTCGGGGGGCATAAATCATGCGTGAAAAAATCAAACTCGAATCGTCCGCCGGTACCGGTCACTTCTACACGACCACCAAGAACAAAAAGACCATGAGCGAAAAGTTCTCGATCAAGAAATTTGATCCAGTCGCTCGCAAGCACGTGCTCTACAAAGAGACGAAGCTGAAATAGTCAGCGCTCGCGCTACAAGTCACAAAGGCCCGCAATTGCGGGCCTTTTGTTTGCTGCGCGCATTTTCAGTCGCTGGCGGCGGCCAAGAAAAAGGGCCCGAAGGCCCTCTTTCTCAGGTTACGCGAATCGTCTAGCCAAATCGCGCCAGACGCTGCGAAAACGCTTGAAGCGGCGCAATATTAGAACTCTCGGCGTTAGCTCGCCACTGCTTCCAGCGCATCGCCAACTGGTCTTTCGACTCGGTCGAGCGGCCCCAAAGCGCGGTCAAATCCTGACGCATTTGATAGAGCTTTTTAAGCGCATCGCTGTGCGCAAACGCGTCAGCCAAACGAGCGCGTTGTACATCTGCAAGTGTGCCCGCATCAGCACGAAAATCTTTCAGCAATTGCTTGAAGTTTGGTAATTCAATTTCGCCTTTTTCAGCGCGCGCTTTGAGTGCGGCGAATTCAATTTTGGCGGTGCGACGAACGAGCCGCGCATAGTCCTGCATCACGCGGTAGCGATGCGTGATGATGGCTTGCAACGTTTCGTCAACATCGCCTTCAACAGTACGCAGCTTAAGCGCGGGGGCTTCTTTGCGCACTTTGGCCAAAGCAAGCGCAGACAGCGCACAGATGTACATCCAGCCAATGTCGAACTCGTACCAGCGATGCGAGAAACGCGCCGAAGCGCCGAACGCGTGGTGATTGTTGTGCAGCTCTTCGCCGCCAATGATGATGCCCCACGGCACAATGTTGGTCGACGCATCTTCGGTCAGGTAGTTGCGGTAGCCCCAGTGATGGCCGGTGCCGTTGATGATGCCCGCAGCCGTGATCGGAATCCAGATTAGCTGGATACACCACATCGACAGACCCACAAAGCCAAACAACGCGAAGAAAACGACCAGCGGCACGCCCATGCCCTGCCACGTGTATTTGCTGTAAACGTTGCGCTCAACCCAGTCGTCTGGTGTGCCGTACCCGTAGCGCTCCAGCGTGTCGAGATTTTTCGACTCTTTGCGGTACATGTCTACACCGAAGCGCAACACGCCCCAATGGCCATGAATCACCGGGCTGTGCGGATCGTCCACCGTGTCGCATTTAGCGTGATGTTTACGGTGAATAGCGACCCATTCCTTGGTGACCATGCCGGTGGTGAGCCACAGCCATGCGCGGAAAAAATGGGACACAACGGGATGCAAATCAACACCGCGATGCGCCTGGGTGCGATGCAGAAAAATGGTGACCGTGGCGATGGTGATGTGCGTCGTGCCCAACAGCACCAGCACATAGCCCCACCAGGGCAAATCGATGAGTCCCGAAGTGGCGGACATCAAGAAATCTAACAAGTGAACTTCTCCTGAAGTTGTGACTATTGCAATGATCGTTCAGTGTTGAGACAGCCGCCGCGCGGAAACGTTGCTGCGACGCAACTGAGGCTTGGCGAGCGGTCATCCAACAAGACCCTGAATTTTAAGGGCGAAACCGACGAATTTCGTGGGTTTGTCGCTCTATCGCCATGAATATTGGGGATCATTGCGCTGGATCAACGGCGCGTTTTTCCTTTAACAGCTTTTATTTAAAAGACTTATTTCATAAGGGCTAAACGCACATTGCATCATAAGTCGACAATCGCGCTTTTGTGCTGCCAGCCCCGATGCATACTTCCTTTCACGAAAAAGCTGCATTCATAAGAAATTTGCCAGCCACTCGCGCAGTCTGGCGACCGGTCGCGAAAATTTCGACCGCGTCCGTCTGAAACCCGTTGCCGACCTTGCGCTCGATTTTTAGACTGCATCCACACTAATAACTGTAAAAAAACACTATGGATGACGAACTGATTCTTCCCGGCATGAGCGAGCGTGAACTCAACATTCGCCGCCGTGTACATCGGCTGGCCGAGTTTTACCGGCACGCCATCGTCTACCTGATCGTGAACGGCGGGTTTTGGGCGGTCAATGCGTGGTTCATTTTCGACAGCGCAACGCCCGCCAAATGGTACACATGGTGGGCGATCTGGCCAACGTTGGGTTGGGGCATCGGTGTCTTGACGCACGGTCTGTCGGTGCTTCCGTTCTGGAGTTTTTTCTCGCAGGATTGGGAAGACAAAAAAGTCAAACAACTCATGGAGCGTGATCGCACATGAGCAGAGCCGCCACCACCGATTACGCGAAGCTGCGCCACGAGGAAGCGCTGCGCGACGCCCACAAACGCGTGAAAGCCATTCGTGGTTTCTACATCGCCGCCTCGCTATACGCCGTCATTATTCCCTCCTTGTGGGTTGCAAATCTCATAATGGGCGGCAGGATTTGGGCGATCTGGCCGACGCTTGGCTGGGGCGTTGGCCTGACCATACAAGGCATGTCGGTATTTGCCGGACGCTCATTTTTCGGCGCGGAATGGGAGCAGAAAAAAGTCGACGAAATCATGGCGCGCGAGAACCTGAAAGTGGTCTCCAGCGAGAAGCAACTCGTGCAAGCGCAAATGCGTATGTTGCAGGCGCAAATCGAGCCGCATTTTTTGTTCAACACGCTCGCCAATATTCAAACGCTGATCCCACGCGCGCCGGATAAAGCGAGCCTGATGCTCGATAACTTCATCGCCTATTTGCGGCAAAGCCTGACCGCCAGCCGCGCGCAGGAGGGCACCGTGAAGCAGGAGGTTGACCTGCTGCGCAATTATCTCGAACTGCTGAAAATCCGGATGGGTGATCGGCTGCAATTTGAGTTCGATATTGACGATGATTTGCAGAGCGCCTCGCTGCCGCCGATGCTGCTGCAACCCGTCGTTGAGAACGCGATCAAGCACGGGCTGGAGCCGAAAGTTGAAGGCGGCCGCGTGCGCGTTACGGCTCGACGTTCAGGTGAGTCGATGGTGTTGACAGTCGCTGACAACGGACTCGGATTTTCTGATCACGCCGACAGTTCCGGTGCGGGCGTTGGGCTTGGTAATTTGCGCGAACGGCTAGCCGTCCTCTACGATGGGCAGGCGACGTTGACGGTGGCTGATGCAGCGCCAGGAACCGTCATCACTATTCAAGTGCCGCTAGCAGCGTCATGACCGCAATGCACTGCGCCGTCATTCTCGGCCAGGGGCCGGGAATCCAGTCCGCCGCAGCTCCTATCCAACCAGTCTGGATTCCCGCCGCGACGGCGAGAATGACGCCATAGAAAATTGCTTCCAACTATGACCATCGCCCTGATCGCCGACGACGAATCCCTGCTGCGCGAAGACCTTCGCGACAAGCTCGCCGCACTCTGGCCCGAACTGCAAATCGTGGCCGTTGCCACCAACGGTAACGAGGCCGCGCAGATGATTGCCGAACACGAGCCCGATATCGCCTTCCTCGACATCAAAATGCCTGGCCAAACCGGCATAGAAGTCGCGCAAGGAATCGAAACTGCAACGCGCGTAGTCTTCGTCACCGCCTACGATCAATACGCAGTGCAAGCCTTTGAAAACGAAGCCGTCGACTATCTGCTGAAACCCGTCACAGTTGAGCGCCTCCAGCAAACCGTCACCCGCCTTAAAGCCGCATTCGCGCAAAGCGCCCCCGCTCCCGATCTCTCGCAAATCCTCAACCTGCTCTCACGCGCCGCGTCAACAACAGGCGGCGCAGCACAACAAAAACTGCGCTGGATTCGCGCCAGTCGCGGCGAAGTCACCTATCAAATCTCGGTCGACGAAGTTCTCTACTTTCAAAGCGACGACAAGTACACCATCGTCAACACCGCCAACGGCGAACACGTCATCCGCATGCCCTTAGCCGAGCTGCTGCAATCGCTCGACGGTGAACAGTTCTGGCAAGTCCATCGCGGCACGGTCGTGAATATTCGCTGCGTCACGTCGAGCAAGCGCGATGGCGATGGACGGGTGACGCTGAGCGTGAAAGGCGTCCCGAAACCGCTGCCAGTGTCCCGCGCTTATCAGCATTTGTTCAAGCAGATGTAGCAATTTCCGGTTGAAGACGTTTGTAGAAATACGTTGTCGAGCAGAGTTCGCCCGTTGGCATCAACGCGTAGTCGGGAATTGGCCCACTTTCCTGCCAACCGAGCCGTCGGTACAGTCGATCCGCAGTGCTGCCCGTGACAGTATCGAGCACCAGCACGGTTCGGTTCTCCGCAATCGCCACGCCATCAATTAGCCGCATCAGCGCGTCGGCCACACCCTGTCGCCGGGCGCTTGAATGCACCAACACTTTTGAGACATCGGCTCGATGCGGTTGATTTTCAGGCATGTCCATCACCAGCTGCGCAGTGCCGATAATTCGGGCATTCGTATCCTCTGCCACCAAAAGCGCGCGTTCTCCAGCTAGCACCCCGGCCTGCACTTTGTTCCAGAATCGCTCCGCTTTATCGCGCGTCATTGGCAACATAAAACTCACCGACGCGCCCCCCTCCACGCAGTCGATCAGCACATCACACAGCTCGTCCATTTGCCGCACATCTGGCGCGGTGAGTCGGCGAACGCTGAAGCTCATGGCGCCGCTCCGCGACGCGCTGGTTCGGCTTGATGCAGATAACGCGTAAATAAAAATTGCAACAACAGAAAAATGGAATCACTCATGATCGATTAGCAGATGGCACCGTGCCGTAGCGTAGCGCATAGAACGGCAACCGTTCACGCCACCTCAGAAACGGTCGCTCAATCGCGTAATGAAGCGCCGCGCCAGCAGCGATTGCCGCCGCGCCGTAAATCACGAAAGCAATCCATCCCTGATGCTGCAAGTGTTCACCCCAATTGAACTGCACAACGTGATACATCGCCTTGTGCACGAGATACAAACTGTATGAAATTGCTGCCAGCCAACCCGCGCCCGGAAGCGTTTTGCTGCCAATGAGGCCATCACGTCCAGCGCCAGCGAAAACCAACAATGCGAGGCCAATCGACAGCACGGGCCAGCCAATCGCGTTCGCCATCAAGCCGGTTCGATTCGCGAAGAGCCAAAACGAAAGCGCCATCACCGCGAGACCTGCGATCAGGCTTGCGTTTGCGTATCGCCGCGCCTTGGCCCAGTGCAGCGGTCGGAGCGTCTTCCACACGGCAAGCGCCACGCCACATAGCAACCCATCAAGCCGGTTCCACGTTGGGTAGTAGATGTCTTCGACAAACCAGTTTCGCGCGGTCATATTCGGATCAAGCGCCATGTTGTGCAACCAGCTATTCGTTCGCAGCGCGATACCCATCGCGAAGAGAAATACCGACAGCAGCACAAACTTCCAACTCGCTGGTCGGCGAAACAGCCACACCGCCAGCAGCGGAAACAGCCAGTAAAAATGCTCCTCCACGCACAGCGACCAAGCATGCGAAAACGCAGAGTTCTGCCCGTAGTCAATGCTCAGATTCATGGTGAAGATGACAAACTTCCACCACGATTCCATCCCCGGCGACTCGCGAAACGCGGGCCATAACAAATAAACGAGCAACACCGCCCAGTACGCCGGCAGGATACGAAACGCGCGCCGCAAATAAAAGTCCGCGAACGACAACCGTTCGCCTCGCGCCAACGGCTTCAACACCTGCGCGCCAATCAGGAAGCCACTCAGCACAAAGAACAGATCAACGCCCATCCAGCCAAAGCGCGACAGCCACGACCACGAAGGCCCGAGCCCACCCACGACAAACGAATGGAACAGCATCACCCAAAGGATGGCAATGACACGCAGAAGGTCGAGGCCGGGGAGGCGATCGGACGGCTTCAAAAGGACGTTTCCTCAGTACACACGACGAAACCTCTGCGGGGCGGTTGCTGGCCGGATATTTTGCCGCGTCTGGCGGATCGAAAGCGCGTTGACGCGATCGCTCCGGTCTGTGCACGATCCTACGCTTTATTTGCCGCCATCGCGCGCGCCGATGAGCGTGCGCAGATAGGGCACGCGGCGGCCGATTTCATAAAGCAAAAAGCCAAATACGGTGGTCATTGCCACAAGTAAGAGCCCCTCAGGCATTGGTGCGAGCTTAAAGGGCAGCAGGTGCCATGCGAAAACAATGATCAGTGTCTGGTGAAACAGATACAGCGGGAACACAGCGCCGGTTAGGTAGCGTCGCGCCGGACCATCGCGATTGAGCAGCGCCTGTGCGAAACCGAAAGCGGCGATGATGGCGGTCCATTAATTCAGTCCCCAGATTGCGCGCTGAAAGTATTTCAGCCAGAGCGGCGGCACGATCGTGTCGTAGTACGTAAAGTACGCAACCAGTCGAGATCGAAGCGGCGTTCGGGAGACGGCGGCGAAGGTGCGGATGATTCAATCAGTGCACTTATTTCGCAATGGAGGCGGTCGATGGGGAGCGCAAAAACAGCCACGCGATGGCGATGATGAAGAACAGGCCGCAAAGCAGACTGCCCTCGGGGCCTTGCGCGCCCCCGTTCAGAAAATGCGAACCTGCCGTGACCTGCGGCACCAGTTTGACCAGTAGCGCGGGCACGTTCGTATCGAATCCAGTGACGGGCACCTCGAAACCCACCCCCAACAGCCAGTTCCACCCCGCATGCCAGCCCATCACGCCCCAGATGCTGCCGGCCTTCAACGCCCAGCAACAGGTGAACAATGAAAACAGCAAAGTCAACACGACATCAAGCCACGGCGTTTGCCGTCCAAAGTGCAGGGCTGCGAACACGATGCAGGTGCCTGCGACTGCGACGATGACGTTGAACTTGCGTGCCAGCACCGACATCAGCCAACCGCGAAAGATGATTTCCTCAACGCCAGCCTGCACAATAAAACACAGCAGTAGCACGGCGATGTTCATCAACGCCGTCGGAGAGGCAAACGCCTTGCCATAGCCATCGGCCTCGTAACCGCCTGCGATCCAGATCGCTGCCACGACAACAAACGATGTGACGACGCCAACGCCTAAGCCCCGCAGGAACAGCGCGCTGCCACCCGGACGTGTCAAGCCAATGGATGCCAAGGAGCGCCGTTCAACCCAGCGAACCCACGCCAGCACGATCAGCCCCGTTGCTGCAAACGGAATTACCAGAAATGCGACCCAACCCGCCATGCCAATCGGCTTCCAGTCGACATCGGCCAGATCGAAATACTGAAGCACTTTCGAGCCCGCCACCGTAGGGATCGCGACGAACAGAATGAGAAGAATGGGCGCGAGCACGCCCCAAGTGAGCCACCCGCGCGGGGTCTCTGATGAATAGAGCGAAGTTGAGCGCATCAACGCATGCTAGGAAGTGCGCCACCCGCGCGGAACCGGCGCGCGATGAAATGCGGAATCGGGCGATGAGTGACGGAGACGCGCTGGAACACGAGTACTTCTTTTGGTGCCTCGACAGAGCTATGGTCTGACGCAGAAGTTCATTTTCACCTTCTTTTCGTGCACACATTAAATAGCGTATTTGCTATAATTTCCGCATGCTTTGGACTGTAACTTTTCACAACAAAAGCTCGAATCCGAAGTCCTCGCTCTGTCGGCAGGTTTTGTTGCGCGCGTCGTTCGATACGCTGAGCGCATGGAAATTTATGGCCCTGATCTCGGCATGCCGCACACCCGAGCGATGGGTGATGGACTGTTTGAGTTGCGATTGAAAGCAGCCGAAGGCATTGCACGCGTTTTCTACTGCACGGTGGTCAATCGCAAAATCATCGTTCTGCATTCCTTTGTGAAAAAGACCGACAAAACCCCGTCCCGAGAACTGAAAGTCGCCCAACGGCGCACGAAGGAACATCATCATGGCTAGCAAACTGCAACAGTTCAAAAAGAAAGCGTTGGCAAAACCCGGCGTCCGCACCGCTTACGACGATTTAGCTGAAGAGTTCGCGTTTCTCGACGAGGTGCTGAAGGCCCGCTCAAAGTCAGGCCTGACACAAGCCGAAGTCGCCGAGCGCATGGGCACTACCCAATCAGCCGTTGCGCGCCTCGAATCCGCGAACGCAAAACACTCACCGTCGATTGCTACGTTGAAGCGCTATGCGGAGGCACTGGGGCATCGGGTTGAGGTGCGGTTGGTGAAGGCGTAATGCGAGCCTGTCAAGGCGAACCAATCCCGTCAAGCTGCGCTAGATAAGCCTCTATCTGCTCCACCGTTGTCCGAGTTGCGCCAAACAACGCGACCGCACTGGCGATCAAACCAGCTCCTCGGATTCCTAATCGCCAACGCAACAAGAGAACCATGTCAGTCGTAGCGAGAACCTCGCCGTCGCCATCAATATCCAGTAAGCGTCCACCACCGATGAACTGCCCAATTGAGTACGGCGATTGACCTACCGCGATAGTGTCCACGACCGTGTTGTCGGACGTACGAATTACCGACACGTTGTTTGAACCGCTGTTCGCCACGTACAGTCGGTCACCTTTCGGGGTAATACTGATTCCAAACGGAGCATTACCAACCGGAATTTCCGTAACGATTTCGTTAGTTACCGCGTCAATTACTGTTACTCGTCCAATTGCTGCGTTAGTCACGTATACGCGCTTATCGTCAAGCCCAACCGTTACGCCAAGCGGGTTGCTTCCAACGTTAATCGTATTGACAACGGTATTGGTTGCAGTGTCAATAACCGACACCGTGTCGGGCCCCAGATTTGCAACATAAACGCGAGTGCCCGCATGGTTGACTGCAATCCCCCACGCGTCAACTCCAACGGGGATAGTAGCCGCCACCATGTTTGTAGTGGTATCCACGACTGAGACAGTGGCCGCATTCCCGTTTGCAACGTATAGACGAGTGCCATCGGGATTGACGGCGACGCCGCTCGCTCCAGCCCCTACGTTGACGCAACCGGGACTCGTATTTGTTGCAGTATCGACAGTGCAAACTTGTCCATCGAATTGCGTGCCATGCGTCACATACAGCCTCGACCCTGATGCGTTGAGCGCTAGCCCTCGCGAAGCCCCCATAAAAACTGGGGTGCTAGAAACTGTGTTGCGAAACGTACTGACGGAATAAACGCCTGTGGTGTCTGCGGAAACATACGTTTTTGAGCCGCGAGGACTGACAGCAACAGGCGTGGATAAATATGCCGTCGGTGATTGGACAGTTGTCACCACCAGATTAGTCGCAATATCTATGACCGACACGGTTCCCGATGTCCCGTTAGCTATGTAAGCAAAGGGGGCTGCTAATGCATAGCCCGATGTAAGTAGTGCGGTCATCAGCAAAGGATAGGTGCGTCGCCAACGTTTCATTATGTTCGCTCCACGGTAAAGAAAAGATTTGGTTGCATGTTGCCGCGAGACCCGCGGAATTGACAAGTCACTGGCCCGCTTTGGCTTGAGTAGTGATCGTCGCTCGGTGCGTGTGCTGGATCAACCACGCGTGAATAGTTTGCCACCGATCACCTTTGTGCCGAAACGTAAGGAAGTACGGGCGATACCTCCCCAACCAGAAATAGAACTCGAACATCGACGTAACCTCATTTGTCTTGTCACCGCTCCACAGATCCCAAGCCCTCTGGATTTCGACTTTGGCCCTAGCGACCAATATTCGCTTTTTGGGCGTCATCTCGTAGCAGTCGAACAACGCTTGCACCGGATCATCTCGGCCATCCTCACTCATAAGGCCGGGACTTGGAAAAGCGACCCAAGGCCTATCCCGCATCTTCCTAACATCCGCACAGTGCACGCACCAGCTCTGTCCCTGATAGTTGATCAGGACGGATGCGTCTGCAGTCATGTCGGCTGAGCGACCACACGATAAACAAGAGAGATTTGTCGCCATTGCTGCAATGTATCGCCATTCGCGGCAAGCGTAGACCAATGCTCGTTTCTAGCTTGGCCGCTGTACATCGCAAAGCGATCAAGTATTGCCTTGTCGCCCCTTCTGCCCGCCCCGAAGCGCGCAGTGTTGTGCGGTCGTAGATGCGTTGTCGGGTCACTATTGGCGACGCGTTAGCGGCGCGTCCGTGACCCGTTCAACGCATCCCGCACAACGCGAGCACTGGAGGATCAGGCAGGTAGTAGGGGCTAGCCTTTTGGTTACTTTTGGGGCGACTGCCAAAAGTGACTGGCCCCGCGCGGCCATATAGCGCGCTGGTGGCAAACAAACCAACTCATTCCACCAAACCCCTCACCCTAACCCTCTCCCGCAAGGGGCGAGGGGACTGAGTTGCGCTTCGCGGCGTTTACGGTCTGGATTCCCGCCTTCGCGAGAATGACGGCGAGTGAACGCTAGGCCGCAGCCCTCTCAAACACCGCCGCAAAAAACCCATCACACCCATCTTTATGCGGCAACAATTTCGAGTAAATTGTGCCCTCATCATCTTCGCCACCACGCAACGAAGCGAGCACGTTCGTCCACCCCGCATTCGCCTGCATGAACCCTTCGGCAATCTTCTCGTTTTCCTCGGCGAGCAAGCTGCATGTCGCATAAACCAGTCGTCCACCGGGCCGCACCAGACGCGATGCGGCGGCGAGAATATTGGCCTGCTTGACGACGAGTTCTTTCACGCTGGTGGGCGATTGCCGCCACTTTAAATCGGGGTTGCGGCGCAGCGTGCCGAGGCCTGAACATGGTGCGTCAACCAGCACACGATCGGCTTTGCCTGCGAACTTGTTGAGCTTACTGTCGTTCTCGTCGTCGATGCGCATCGGCTGCACGTTGCTGACGCCGGATCGGGCTAAACGTGGGCCCATGTTGTCGAGGCGGCGGTCGTTGACGTCGAGCGCGTAGATGCGTCCGGTGCTGGCCATCATCGCAGCCATCGCCAGCGTTTTGCCACCCGCACCGGCGCAAAAATCGACGACGAATTCACCGCGTTTTGCGCCGACGATTCGCGCTAGTAATTGGCTGCCTTCGTCCTGCACTTCGACGGTGCCGTCTTCAAACAACGCATGGCGCGAGATGTCGATGCGCTCGGGGCAACGAATGCCCCACGGTGAGAGCTCCATCGCGCGGGCGTCGGCGAAACCTTCTTTTTTCATGCGGGCGAGCACTGCGTCGCGTTTGCCTTTGAGGATGTTGACGCGCATGTCGAACGGCGCGGGTTGCAGCAGCGATTCAGCGAGCGCGATGCGCTCTTCTTCGCCGTATTGCAGACCCAGGCGATCCCACAACCATGCGGGCAATTCGCGCCGTGCTTGCGGGCCGAGTTCTTCGTCAATTTTCAAAAATTTTGCGTAACGATCTTCTTCGCCGGGCGGCGCGACGACGCGGCGGCGGAACTGACGCGCCAGCGCGGCAAGCGCGATGGCCACATGCGACGCGTCCTTGCCGGCAATTGCTTCGACCGAGAGACGATGCCGCAGCCACGCGTAGTAGCCCTCGGCGACGAGCTGGCGATCGAGCGAGCCGACGCGCTGCTCGCGCAACACATAGGAGAGCGTGCGGTCGGCCGGGTACTCAAACTTCGAGGCGGATTGAATGGCGAAGGCGAGCGCGTTGAGCGCGGAAGGTCGTAGATACATGGCTATATTGTAAGGGTGACGCTATCAGCTTTTAGCTACATCGTCTATTTAACATGGGCTAAAAGCTCATTTAGCCATAAGTCGACTTCATTCCAAAATGGAACCTAGGCCCTGTGTAGCAATGCTTTCATTAAAAAGCTAGTATTACAAGCTCGTCATGAGTGCGCCGTCAGCGCCGCATGGCATGAGCCCAAATTCGCACTAGTACGCTATTTGCAGTTGCACTGTTTTTTTACGGAAGCTTCATCATGCAGATTTTTTGTTCGCTCCTTTTCGTTCGCGCGCTAGCGCGCCTGCGGGCCAGCGTGCTGCTCGCTGCTCTCGCCATCGCGGGCGCGGCAACGCAACCCGCAACCGCTGCGCCCGGCGATCACGATCCGGGATTTGGCATCGGCGGCTTCGTCAGCCGCGACATTGGCCCCGGCTACGATCTGGCGCGGGCGGTGGCGGTGCAGCCGGACGGCAAGATCGTCGTGGTCGGTAGCTGCGGCAAGACCGCGGGCTCCGGTTCGGCGCGCGACTGGTGCATCACGCGATTCAACCCATCCGGCTCAATCGACAATGGCTTCGGCACCAGCGGCCTTGTGCAGCTCTCTGCGGCCACCGATCAATACCCGTCAGGCGTGGCGGTGGCAGCCGACGGCAACATCGTCGTCACCGGCACCTGCGAGGCGAAGTTCTGCGCCTACCGACTCAGTTCGAGCGGTGGCGTTTACACCAACTTTGGCGACTTGAACCCCAGCGGCGGTCGCGCACTGTTCGGTCCCAGCGGCCTGATGCTGGAAGCGCGAACGATGCTGTTGCAACCCGACGGCCGCATCATCGTCGGCGGTGCCTGCTTCAACGGTGCGAGCATCGAGTCGATCTGCATCGGTCGATTCAATGCAAACGGCAGCGTTGACACAACGTTCGGCCCCACAGCGGGAGCGGGTGTGCAGTTCGGTTTTTTCAGCGGGCAGATTTATCGGCTGGGCGGTCTGGCGTTGCAAAGCGACGGCCAAATCGTCTACGCCGGATCGCTCAATCCGAGTAGTCAATTCTCCTTTGTACGCGGGCGCATGAATAGCAACGGCACATTCAACGGCGGCTTTGCCACCAGCCTTATCGCACCACCCGGCAGCACCAATTCGCTGGCCACCAGCGTCGCACTTCAAGCCGACGGCAAAGTGGTGTTGGGCGGCTACTGCACCGTGAGCTCGTCGTTGCGCTTTTGCGTGGCGCGCGTATCGGGTAGCGATGGTTCGATTGACACCACGTACGGCAGCAACGGCTTCTACATCGCACCGCTCACCGTGCTCGGCGGCGGCGCGGGCGAATCGATCGTGGTGCAGCCTGATGGCAAAGCCATTTTGAGTGGCACGTGGAGTGGTAATTTCTCCGCGATCCGCGTGAACGAAGACGGCAGTCTTGACACAACGTGGGCAGGCACGGGCTACACCTACGGCGCGCTCGGTGGCGCAGATCGCCTCTACGCATCGGCGCTGCAACGCGATGGCAAGCTTTTGTGGATCGGGCAATGCACGCTCTCGGGCGCCGATCCTGCGTTCTGTTTACAGCGCGTCGACGGCGGACCGTTCGGCGCCAGCGCCTGTTCGCTCGACGTTGACGATGATGGTCGCGTGCTCGGCACCACCGACATGCTGATCCTCTCGCGCGTTCAGCGCGGCGTAGCGGGCGCGGCGATCATCGGCGGCATCACGTTTTCATCTGCGGCAACGCGCAACACCTGGCCGTTGATCCGGCAATACCTGATCACGCAATGCGGCCTCGCGGTGAAGGACTGATCATCATGCGACATCACACCTCTCTGCTTCGATGCATCGCCATCACTGCCGTAACCGTCGTGAGTTTCGGCGCATTGTCCAGCGTCGCAAGCGCGCAGAACGCGGGCGCGCTAGACACCAGTTTCGATGGCGACGGACGGGCCGACATTAAGCTCGTGGCGGGTAACTCCGATCAGGCCACGCGCCTCGTCAACTATCCCGGTCGACGCTACGTCTCCGTGGGTCACTGCAACGATGCTAGCGGTGCCGTGCCCTGTTTTGCGCGGCTCAATGACGACGGTTCGCTCGATGTGACCTTTGGAACCGGCGGTAAGGTCGTGGGCCAGCTCATCACGGGCTACAAAATGACAAGCAACGCCGTTGCGGTGCAGCCTGATGGGCTGATATTGGTCGCGGGCGCATGCACTCCCACGGCAGGCGGCGGCGCACTGCCGTGCCATGCGCGGTTGCTCGCCAACGGGCAGATTGATGGCAGCTACGGAAGCGCCGGCAGCGTGGTCGTCACGATTTCAGGCAACATCACCAGCGACGCTTCCGGAATTGCGGTACAGAGCGATGGCAAAGTCGTGGTCGGTGGCACTTGCTGGGGCGCAACGCGCGGCCTATGTGTCTGGCGCTTTCTTGCGAACGGCACACTCGATTCGGGCTACGGAATCGGCGGTAACGCACGCGTCGTAATCACCGCCAACAATTTCGCGGCGACGGGTCTGCTGCTTGCGCCCGACAACACAACCATCGTTTACGGCTACTGCGACTATGGAAGCGGCAGTACGGCGAATGTCTGTCTGGTGCGCTTCACGGCGGCCGGTGTTCGAGACACGGCATACGTCGGTGGCAGTGGTGCCCCCACATTGCCGCATCACGCGGTTAGTGCAGCGTACGAAGGCCCCAACGCGGCGGCATTGCAACCCGATGGCAGCGTCGCGTTGGGGGGATATTGTGTCGACGGATCGACGGTTCGCGCGTGTGCCGCGCGAGTGACTGCTGCAGGAACACTCGACACGTCTTTCGCGGGCGGCTGGGCGCTTCCGAGCAATGCCGCGTTGGGCGCACGGAGCGAGGCAAGTGGCATTGCATTGCAACACGACGGCAAACTCGTACTTTCCGCCGGTTGTATCGATGGCAACAAAGTCTGCACGCTCCGACTAAACACTGACGGCAGCCTTGACGCGGGCTATGGTACCGGTGGCGTGATGGCTGTGACGACATCTGGGTATGCAACAGAAGTAGCCGGTGCCCTGCTCGATGCAGATGAGCGTTTGCTTATCGCCGGTGGCTGCTACGGTAATGACGGCGGCGGCATTACCGATACCTGCATCTATCGCTTGTTGCGCGGGCCAAGCTACGCTGCCCGAAATTGCACGTTCGACGTGGATGACGACGGCACGGCGCTGGGTGCGAACGACTTGTTGTTGATGGCACGCGTTGCGATGGGATTCACCGGCAACGGCGTGACAGACAGCGTTACGCCGACCGCACTGGCGCGACGCACCAGCTGGCCGGGCATTCGCGACTACCTGGTCACGCAATGCGGCATGTCGCAGCTGCGCTAGGAGCTCGGTTCAAAATTTGTGAATTGCGACACTAGCGCTCACAGCACGACGGCAAGCGCGGCGATGAGCAGAATCACGACAAGCATCAACAGCCAATACAACAGCGACATCAGCGCCAGGCGAAGCAAACGCGCCCACAATCGGCCGCCGTAGACGCGGCGCATCGCCAGCAGTGCGTATACGGGCATCGCAAACACGAACACAAAGCCGATGTTGGCCGCAGCGGCATCGGACAGCAGCACCAGCACGAGCACCGCCAGCAACCAGAACGTGTGCAGATGCAGCGCGAACACGATGTGCTCGCCGTAGACCAGACCGCGATTTCGATAGAGCACTTTGAGCATCAATGCGAAAAACGGAATCAGCGCGAACATCGCGTAGCCCCAAAATTTGAGCATGCGTTGCGGTGTGTCCGCGAAAATCGCGTTGAGTTCATCGGGGCTGTGATCAAAGCGTTTGCGCAGGTGATTGCACACGCGCTCGGGCAGCCCGGTGCAGAAGAACTTGCCGCCTTCGTATTTCAACTGCGCGCCGCCCACATTTAAAAGCGTGCCTTCAAGCGGTCGATCTGCCTGAATCGGAGGCCCGCCGCTAACGCCGAACAAACTGATCAGCAGCAACGAGACGATGCTGACCGTCAGGTACAGCTTGAGCGGCAACACGTAGCGCCGCTTACGCCCGGCGAGGTAGTCAACTGTGAGCTGACCGGGCCGCGAAACCAGCGCCCACACCGTTTGCGCGAGCGTGCTCTTGACCGAGACGTAGTTGCCGAGAAAGTGATCGACGAATTCGGCCACCGACGGCGGATGCGGCGAGGTCTCCTGCCCACATTCCGGACAATAGTTGCCGGGGGCAGGCGTGCCGCAGTTGCGGCATGGCACGCTGATCGTTGCGACGATGGTGGACGAGGCGGAATCGGTCATGCGCAATCGTAGAGGGTTGCACGCCAGAGGGCAATGACGATGCGTCGCCGCCGTCGTTGCGCTCGGATGTGGCCGCTTATGCAGTCAGCGCACGCATCTCCGCGATCAAATCGGCTTTTCCTTCAAATCCAATCCCCGGCAGCGAAGGCAAAGTGACATAGCCGTTTTCGACGCGCACGCCATCCGGAAATCCGCCATACGGCTGAAACAAATCAGGATAGGATTCATTGCCACCGAGGCCGAGACCTGCGGCGATGGCGAGCGACATCTGGTGACCACCGTGCGGCACGCATCGACTTGGCGACCAGCCGTATTCTTTGAGCATGTCGAGCGTGCGCAAATACTCGACGCAACCGTATGACAACGCGCAGTCGAACTGCAACCAGTCGCGATCTTTGCGCATTCCGCCATGACGGATGAGGTTTCGCGCGTCCAGCATGGAGAATAAATTTTCGCCGGTCGCGAGTGGGCCCGCGTAGCTTTCGCCGAGGCGCGCCTGCAATTCATAGTCGAGCGGATCGCCCGCCTCTTCGTACCAGAACAGCGGATATTGCGACATCGCTTTGCCGTATTCAACGGCAGTTTTCAGGTCAAAGCGGCCATTGGCGTCGACCGCCAATTGTTGCCCCGGTTTGAGCATGTTGAGCACGGCTTCGATGCGCTCGACATCGTCTTTCAGTGGTGCGCCGCCGATCTTCATTTTGACGACCGAATAGCCACGATCCAGATAGCTCTGCATCTCGCCGCGCAAACCGTCAAGCCCCTTGCCCGGATGGTAGTAACCGCCCGCTGCGTAGACGAACACTTTCGGATTCGCTTTACCGTCGCCATAGCGTTGCGCCAGCAATTCATGGAGCGGTTTGTTCTCGATCTTCGAGACCACGTCCCACACCGCCATGTCAATTGTGCCCACCGCGACCGAGCGCTCACCGTGACCGCCGGGCTTTTCGTTGGTCATCATGCAGGCCCAGATTTTGTGCGGATCGAGGTTCGTGCCTTCGTCGTTGATAAGCGAAGCGGCGTCCGCTTCAAGAATGCGCGGCAGAAAGCGTTCGCGCATCAGGCTGCCCTGACCGTAGCGACCGTTCGAATTGAACCCGTAGCCGATGACAGGTTTGCCGTCTCGGATCACGTCGGTGACGACGGCCACAAGACTCAGTGTCATCTTGCTGAAGTCGATGTAAGCGTTGCGGATGGCCGATTTGATTGGGCGCGTGGATTCGATGACGTTAATGATTTTCATGAGATTTACTTCTATCCTGCGAGCGACGAACCGCCGCAAATTTGAATGTCCTGTCCGGTGATTGCAGCGGCGATCGGCGAGAGCAAAAAGCTCACCAGCGCGGCGATTTCTTCGGGTTGAATGAGCCTGCCAATCGGTGGCAGCTTGGGCGTTGCGGCGGTCCGATTCGGATCGGCGAGCATCGCCGTCGCGGTGGCTGCGGGCGACACCACATTTACCGTCACCCCGTTCGGCGCAACCTCGGCGGCCCAGCTCTTGGCAAGCGCGATCAGCGCCGCTTTCGTTCCAGCGTACTGACTACGACCGGGCATGCCACCCGCCACGCGGCTACCGATCAACACGACGCGACCTTGTCCACGCGACGCCATTGCAGGAATCAGTGCTTCGGCAAGGCGCGTCGCTGCATCAACATGCAGCTTCCACATCAGATCGCCCCCTGCGTGATCGAGCGCACCCACCTTGCCGATACGCAACACGCCAGCGGCATGCACCAGCGCGTCAACGCTGACGAAGCTTGGTGCAGCGTCCGTTATCGCAGCGCTGTCGGTGAGATCAACACTGTGATGCGAGTACGCGGCGTGCGTGATCGTCGCATCGGCACGATCCATGCCGCTCACTTGCCAGCCCAAATCGAGCAACACCGTCGCAATCGCGTAGCCGATTCCGGAGCTGGCTCCCGTGACGAGCGCATGTTTCATCGTCGAAGTCCTTTGCGTCGGCTAATCGAATTTAATGCCTGCATCGTGGACGATTTTCATCGCACTCGCGGTATCGTCTTTCTGGAACTTCGCGAAATCGGCTGGCGTGCCCGGTTCAATCAGCAAACCATTGTTAAGCAACCGCTCTTTCATGTCGCCAGCCAGCGCCTTGTTAACTTCTGCGTTGAGTTTTTTTACGATTTCGGGCGACGTTTTCGCCGGTGCCCAAAGGCCGTACCAGCTATACGCCTCAAAGCCCGGCACCGTTTCACCGACGGTCGGAACATCGGGCATCGACGGGACGCGCTTGGCCGAAGTCACGGCAATCACACGCAAGTGCCCGCTCTTGGCGAAGGCCTGCGCACCGAGGATCGGATCCAAAAATCCGGCGATGCGACCTCCGACCAAATCCTGATACACCGGCGAAGAACCTTTGTAGGGAACGATAAAGAGATCAAGACCTGCTGCTCGACGCAATTGCTCCGTCGCGAGGTGACCCGCAGACGCAATTGAACCGATGGCGAACGAGAGCTTGTCGGGGTTGGCTTTGGCGTGAGCGATCAACGATTTGATATCGGTCACCGGCAAAGCATTCGAAGTCGCGACAGCGAGCGGAGCCTTGGCGACCAGGGCAATCGGCACGAAGTCCTTTACGACGTCGTAGGGCGGTGATTTGAGCGGCAGCGTCGAGGTCGTGAAGGTCGAAGCGTTGAACAACAAGGTGTAGCCATCGGCGGGCGCCTTAGCGACAGCGTTCGCGCCGATGGTGCCATTGCCGCCAGCACGATTTTCCACGATGAACACCTGACCGGTTTGCTCGGCCAGTTTCTGCACGAGCAATCGGCCAACGGTATCAAGCGTGCCGCCCGGTGGAAACGGAATGATCACATTGACCTGCTTGTTGGGATACGGCTGTGCGGACGCCATGGTCGCCGCGAGCGCGAACAGGCTAGCGGTTAACGCCTTACGAAGGGTGAATTTATTAGTCATATGAGGCCTCCTTGGAAACTTTATTTGAATATTTCTTGATCAGGCTTTGAGCAGACCAGCGTTGGCAATCGCTTTGCGGATCACTTCGTTTTCCTCCGCGCTGGGTGCGTGTGTTGGCGGGCGGACATGTGCGCTCGCGAGCACGCCAGCGTATTTCATCGCGGCTTTCATGCGAGCGTGCGCCTCGCCCGTGGGTTCGCCTGCGCCGTATACGGCCTCTTTGATCGGTGTGATCAACGCCTGCACGGCCATGGCCTTGTGCAAATCGCCTGCTTTCACAGCATTCCACAAGTCAATGATGAGCTGCGGAATCGCGCTGGCAAAACCAACCAGCGCGCCGTCGACGCCCTGCACCATTGACGACAGCAAATATTCGTCGTGACAGGTCAGAATGGCTTTGCTCGCATCGGCATCGCGAATCGCCTTGATGTCGCGCGCATATTTGCTCATGTCGCGCTGACCGACTTTGAAGGCTTGCACGTAAGGTAAGCGCGCCAGATCAGCGAGCAGCGCGGACGAATACGATGCTTTCGTCCATGCTGGATAGACGTGACAGATCAGATCAAGTCCGGTCGCATCGTAAATATTCTTGAAGTAATCCAACGCATGATCTGGATGAAAGCCGAATCGCAACCAGTGATGCGGCGGCATGACGTCGATACCGACGGCACCGGCCTGCTTTGCGAGCTTCGCGTGATGTGCGGCGTCGGTAAGCCCTTCGCACACCACCGACGAGATGACGGGCATCTTGCCCTTGAGTTCGTCGGCAACAATGCGCGTGACCTCTGCGCGCTCATTCGGATCCAGCGCGAATACTTCGCCGGTGTGGCCGTTGGTCATGACGGCAACGACACCCTCATGCGTGGCGAGCCACGACGCGAGCTTGCGCAGCGCTGGCTCGTCGATACTGTTGTCATCTTTGAACGGCGTGGAGATTGCGGGGATAATGCCGCGATAGTTGGCGATGGTGGGCATGGCAGTGCTCGGGTTGAGTTTCGGGTAACGGGAAATCGATGCCGAATTCTTGCGAGAGACGATCACCGCGTCCAATACTTGAAACAGATAGAACTATTCAAAAAAATGGGTCCCGGTAATCGTCCCTTAGACCTCGACTGGCTGGAAGACTTTCTCGCGCTGGCCGAGAGCGGTAATTTTTCGCGCGCAGCGCAAGCGCGAAACATTGCGCAACCGGCGTTCAGTCGGCACATCAAATCACTTGAAGAATGGGTTGGCGTTGATCTTTTTGATCGCACGTCACATCCGGTGTCGTTGACGGCAGCTGGGGTCAAGATTCGGCCTGAGATTGAGGACTCGCTGCATCGGCTTGAAGCGGCGCGGCAATCTGCGCGCGTGGCGCACGATCAGGCGGAAGTGAGTCTGCAATTCGCGGCGACGCATGCGTTGTCGCTCACGTTTTTTCCGGTATGGTTGAGCGGTATCGAGGCAAAACTGCCGGTCGGTCGCAAGATGGGGCCGATTCAAATGGTGTCCGACAGTTTCGCTGCGTGCGAGGATGTGATGCTGCAGCGCCGCGCGCAATTTCTGTTGTGTCACGGGCATCCGGCTGTGGCTAATCGGCTGGACGACTCGCTGTTCCTGTTCGCGAAAGTCGGGGAAGATCGATTGCTGCCGGTCACAGCGGCAACGGCGACTGGCGCCGCGATGCACCCGATTCACGACAAATCCGCGACGAGCGCAGCACTTCCAGTGCTCGCCTATGGACAAGCTTCGGGCATTGGCCAGATCATGCGCTCGGTGATGAAATCTGCGTTCGATGATGGAAAGTTCACCACCGTTTTCACTGCGCATCATGCCGTGCTGCTGAAAACGATGGCACTCGAAGGTCGTGGCATTGCCTGGTTACCGCTCAGTCTGATCGCCGCCGATCTCGAGGCCAAACGGCTGGTGGGCGCGGGTGACGACCGGTGGAGTATCCCGATCGACGTGCGGCTATTCCGGCCTCGTGCGGCGCTTTCTGCGGCCGCTGAGGCGTTGTGGTCGGTCGTGACCGGATAGCTATCAGCTTTTCTCTGTATCGCCTGTTTTATCTCGGCTAACGGACGCTTTTGGCATTTATCGACTTGGCGATAAATCGGGCAGCAGCCCAGGTTCAGCCGTCATTACACGATAAAGCTACTCAAAGCTAACGGCCGTCAGTTCAAGCGATGCGCTCCGTCCTGCTGCGTTCACGAGCTTGATGCGAAAGGGAACGTAATTCCACTCCGGGGCGAGCCAGAATTGCGCGCTGCCGTTGGGTTTGCCGTCGGCGTCGGGCTTGCGCACGCCTTTCCACAATTGGGTGTTGATGGGCTTCGTGCCGCGCTTTCCGGTGAGCGGATCGAGCTCGCCTGTCGCCGCGTTGATCACCTCGTCGCCAATGCGAGTGATGGTGTAGATGTCCAGACGACGTGAGGTACCAACGCTCAACGTGACTGCATCGCCCTTGGGCATTGCAAAATAAAACTGCACGATCCATGTCAACGGGTCGTGCGGAGCACCTTCAAACGGAATTGGCTCCTTGTCCGGAATGCGAATCACGTGATTGATGTGATCGAAGATCACCTCGCGACGCTTGTCGGGATTGCCGCGCTCCTCGGTGAATTTGTCGGGACGCAATCCTTCAGTGGTAATCTGGCCTTCCGATTCACCTGTGAAGGTACCAGGATAGAGCAACGCGGCGAGGCCTCGCCCGCGACCAGTGACTTTGAGCTTGTAGTGGCCGTTGTCATGCGTGAACATAAGGTTGATTGGGCCGACCTCAAACTTTTGCTCACCGAGGTAGGCGGTGTAACCCAGTTCGATTTTTTTCGGCGGCATGCGCGCGGGTGGTGGCGCAGGCGGGGGCTCAACAACGGGTGGGGGCGCGGGAACGGGCTCCGGAACCGGCTCTGGTGTAGCTTCGGCGACGACCGGCGCGGCCGCTGGTGCTGGATCAGGCTCGGCGATTGCATCGATGACAGGCTCGGCGACCGCAACGGCGACCGGCGCTTGCACGGCCGTGATCGGGCGCCGTTTCGCGGTTTTAGGTTTTGCTTTAGGGGCCGGTTTCGCGGCCGCGACTGCTACCGGTGGCGGCGGCAACTGCATGAATCGCGCAGTAAGCGGCAGCATCTTTTCGTCCGGCGGCTCGACCGTGACGAAGGCGCCAAGAATCACGTGAACGAGTAATGACGCGATCAGCGCCGCAGCGAATTTGCGCCTGGGTGTGGAGAACAGTCCGCGTCGCTTCTGCAGACCGCGCACCAGCGAATAACGTCCGTCATCCGACGCATTGGACAAAGCAGGAACCGCCGCAGGTACGGACGAATTGGCGGGCGCCGAAATCGATGTGTCGGTCATGACTGCGGCTACACGCCCGCAGCCATGCCGCTGGTCACTTGGGCCGGAGATTTCGGCAATGTCCTGACGCGCTGGCCTTCAACCTGCAATCGTCCCTCGCAAAACAGGCGTACGGCGTACGGGAAAATTTGATGTTCTTGTAGCAATACTTTGGCCGCTAGCGTCTCGGCTGTGTCGTCGTCATCAACCTGCACCGCCGCCTGCGCGATGATCGGGCCTGCGTCCAGCACAGGCGTTACAAAATGCACCGTACAGCCGTGCAGTTTCACGCCCTCCGCCAGCGCACGTTCATGCGTATCGACGCCGGGGAAACTGGGCAACAAAGAAGGATGAATATTGATCAGGCGACCGGCAAAAGCGTTGGTGAATATTGGCGTTAGGATTCGCATGAACCCTGCCAGTACGACCAGATCTGGACGGTGTTCGTTCAATTCGTTGACCAGCGCCTGATCAAAGGCCTCACGCGCGGCGAAGTCTTTATGACTGACGGCAAAGGTCCTAATACCAGCGTCGCGAGCGATGTCGAGACCTTTCGCTACCGCCTTGTTGCTGCCAACGACGACGATATCTCCGCCGCAGTCGTTACGCAGAAGCGCGGCCAGATTCGAGCCGCGCCCCGAAAGGAGGACGGCGATGCGGGGGCGGCTCGCAGTCGTCGTGGTCATCGAAGTTTCAAATCGTCAGAGCCGTAAGTCACACCAATCGGCTCAATCACGACCTGCTTTGGTCCCGCTTCCACACGCCCAACGACCCATGCTTCGATGCCGCGACTTTTGGCAATCGCAACCGTCTTTTCCGCCTGATCTGCAGCGACAAAGAACGCAAATCCCGCGCCCATGTTGAGCGTGCCGTAGGCTTCAGCGTTGTCCAGCTTCGCTTCGCGCTGCATGAAAGCAAGCACCGGTGGCACGGGTGGAACGGTGTGAATTCGATAGGTGAGTTCGCTTGTGTGACGCAACAGTTTTCGCCAGCCGTGGCCGGTGATATTGACGCAGTAGTGCACGGCGACATCTGCTTTGGCGAGCGCTTCGGTCACTGGCGCGTAAAGCGTGGTTGGTGCGAGCAACGCTTCGCCAAAGGTTTCACCATTACCCATATCAGTCTGGTAGCCGTTGGCTAAGCGCTCCGTCAACTTGCGGGCAAGAGAAACGCCGTTGGCGTGGATGCCGCTCGAAGCGAGCATCACGATGGCGTCCCCGGGCACCAGGTTGTCACCGAGCGATAAACGCGACTTTGGATTGACGAGACCCACACACGATGCGCCCAGATCAATCGTTCCGCCTTCCACGACACCCGCCAGCGCTGGGGTTTCGCCCCCGCCCCAGGATACCCCGCTGATTTCGCAGGCGGCCTTCCATCCCGCGATCAAATCCGCGGCACGCTTTTTTTCTGCGAACCAGTCGCTGCCACCGGCTGCCCAATAGGCCTGCACGATGAGCGGCGTCGCGCCGACGGTGATCAGGTCGTTAACCGCCATCGCGATCGTGTCCTGCGCAATCGCCGCGTAAAAACTTTTGCCAGTTTCGCGATACACGGCGTCGGCGACCAGAATTTTGGTGCCGAGACATTCGACAATCGAGGCGAGATAAAACGGCCCAATGTCGAGCACGTAGGCCGATTCACCGCGCGAAGCAACGATTTCGGAAAGTCCATGCTGCGCCAGTTGCGCCGCGGTTGCCTTAGCGCTTTGCTGCGCGAGCAACTTGATCGGATCGACCTGATCGTAGTTAACGCCAGCCTGTTCGTAGGTCAGTGCGCCGGGATTTTTAGGAGCGTGGGGGGAGGCGGCGGAGAAAGCAGTCATGGCGTGATCGTGTTTTAATGCCGCCCACTATGGCTGCAGACCCAAAGATGTCAAAGGAAAATTTTAGCCCGCCAGTGGAGGTCGCTCTTCCGACGCCGCTGGAAACCACCTGTAGCGAGGCTTCTGCCGCGCCAATTGCATCGCCGGCAGCGCCGGTCGCAACCGGCCCACGCTGGTGGACAGACCTGACGCCGACGCTGCGCGCCTTAGTCGTCGCGGGCTTGGTGATCGCGCTGGGCTATCTGATCGGTGCGCTGGCCCCGGTGCTGACGCCGTTCATCGCGGGTGCGATCCTTTCATATATTGCGGCTCCAGTGGTGGCGTGGCTAGCGGCGCGGCGGGTGCCGCGTGCGGCTGGGGCGGTTTTGATCGTGCTTACCATTGGCGCGCTGATCGCCGGACTGGTGTTGGTGGTGGTGCCACTGGTTTCGAACGAAATTTCGCAAATTGCCAAGAAGATGCCGGAGCTCATCACGCGCGCCCAAACCGAGTGGTTGCCGTGGGTGAACACGAAGCTGGGGACGACAATTTCGTTCGACCTGACGCAGTTGAAATCGTTAGTGCAGGACAACGCGGGCGCTGTGGGCGATTTGTCAGCGCAATTGGCCGGGTCACTCAAGCTCGGTGGGCAGATGCTGTTGGGCGTCGTCGTCAACGTGATGTTATTGCCCGTGGTGATGTTCTATCTGCTGCGCGACTGGCCGACGTTGATCGACGGAGTCGACCATCTGGTGCCTCGTGGCGCGCGTCCGATGGTGCGCAATCTGGCACGCGAAATCGATGCCGTGCTGTCCGAGTTCCTGCGCGGACAGGGATTGGTCATGCTGGCGCTGGCGACTTACTACTGTATTGCGCTCAAGCTGGCGGGATTGCAGTTCTGGCTGCCGGTCGGACTGGTGACCGGTTTGCTGGTGTTTATTCCGTACATCGGCTTTGGCATGGGCTTCTTGCTTGGCATGCTGGCCGCATTGACCCAATTCTCAACGCTGGGCCCGATCGTCGCAGTGGCCGTGGTATTTGGCATCGGGCAGATTCTGGAAGGTTTTGTGCTGACGCCTTATCTGGTGGGAGATCGCATAGGACTGCATCCGCTGGCCGTGATTTTTGCTTTGATGGCGTTTGGCCAATTGTTCGGTTTTGTTGGCGTACTACTGGCGCTGCCCGCGAGCGCGGCGCTGCTCGTCGCGCAGCGCGTAATGCAGCGCAGCCTGACTCACGCCGAAAACACGTCGGCCGTTCGCCCAGCGGCTTGATGCGGAAGCGGTAGGTATGGCGATCACGCCACAGATTCCATTTGATTTTTTTCTGCCCGAAGCGCCGCGCTTCGATAACTTTGTCGTGGGTGATAACGGCGAGGCGGTCGCGCAATTGCGGGCGCTGGCCTCGGGCGATAGTGAAACCGGAGCGCGCGCCCTGGTGCTGTGGGGCGGGCGCTCAGTGGGCAAGTCGCACCTGTTAGCGGCATTCGCTGCGGACTCGGCCGCCGATACTTTGCTGCTCCATGCGGTCTCGATATTTCCCGCCGATCCGTTCGTCAGCGCTCGAATTCTCTGCGTGGACGACGCCGACCGGCTCAACCCCGAGCAACAGGCATGGCTGTTCACGGCGTTTAATCATGTGGCGCAGTCGGGCGGAGTGACGTTGGCGACGGGGCAAACGCCGCCCGGACGCTGGCCGCTGCGCGACGATATCCGTACGCGGATGGGCAGCGGGCTCGCTTTCGAACTACTGCCGATTCCGCAGGATGACTTGCCATTTGCGCTGTCGGCCTATGCCGCAGGTCGCGGCTTCGACGTTAGTAATGAAGTGCTCACTTTCCTTTTGAGCCGTCACCAGCGTGATATCGCGTCGCTTTGCCAGACGCTGGCGGGGGTGGATCGGCTATCACTTGCCCTGAAACGCCGGGTGACTATGCATTTATTGCGCAGTTACCTGAATGAGACAGCGACGACCCGCCAATCGTAAAAAAGTTGCGTGATTTAGCGTTTTCCCTTAATTTTGTACAAACAGCCCGTAAAATCGTTGGTTGAGCTTTGAAAACGACATCGTCGAACACGAAAGCGCAAGCAGGGGAGCTCCGGTTTGTGTTTTTGTTACTTTTTGTGTCAACCGACTAAAAAGGGCGTTCGTTATCTGCTCAGGCTTGTGAAACACCGAGTCAAGCAAAAAAAATTACCAACTCTCTAGAGGATTTGAAAATGAGCAAACTGTTAACCGCCCTTATCGCTTCGGCTTTCGCCGTTGTTTCTTTCGCACAAGCACCGGCCGCTCCTGCAGCTGCCCCTGCTGCTCCAGCCGCTGCACCAGCTAAAGCTGCTGCTCCTGCTGCCGCTCCAATGGCTGCTGAGAAAAAAGCAATGCCAGCTAAAGCAATGAAAAAAGCAAAAAAAGCAAAAAAAGCAAAAAAAGTTAAAGTAGCTACTAAAGCTGCTGCTTAATTCGACAGCGCTGTAAGGCGCTTAGAAGCGGAAAAAGCACCTTCGGGTGCTTTTTTCTTTTCTGTCCCCACTTTGTGCTCTTGGTTAGCTCACAGATAATTCGCCCATGAAAGTTATTGTCGGTCTCTCCGGCGGCGTCGACTCCGCCGTCTCCGCTTCGCTCCTGAAAGCGCAAGGCCATGACGTGCTCGGCATTTTCATGAAAAACTGGGAAGACGACGACAACGGCGAATATTGCTCAACGCGCGAAGATCTGGTCGACGCGGTGAGCGTGGCTGATCACATCGGCATCGACATCGAAGTCGTCAATTTCGCGAACGAATACAAAGACCGCGTGTTTTCGTATTTTCTGGCTGAATATCAGGCGGGGCGTACGCCGAATCCGGACGTGTTGTGCAACACCGAGATCAAGTTCGCGGCTTTTCTCGACCACGCGATGCGTCTCGGTGCCGACAAAATCGCGACCGGGCACTACGCCGGTGTTCGTGAAACCGACGGTCGTTTTGAGCTTTTGAAAGGTGATGACGACACTAAAGATCAGTCGTACTTCCTGCATCGGCTGACACAGGCGCAGCTTTCGAAAGCGATGTTCCCCTTGGCCAATATCCCGAAGCGCGAAGTTCGCGCGATTGCCGAGCGTGAAGGCATTCCGAACTTTGCGAAGAAGGACTCGACGGGCATCTGCTTTATCGGCGAACGACCGTTCCGCGAGTTTCTGGAGCGCTATTTACCGAAAACCCCCGGTGAAATGATCACGCCTGAAGGCGCGCACGTTGGCCAGCATCAGGGTTTGGCGTATTACACGCTCGGTCAGCGCGGTGGCCTGCACATCGGCGGATCGCAGTCGGGTTCGGGCGAGCCCTGGTATGTTGCGGGCAAGGACATGGCGAAAAATTTGCTGATCGTCGTGCAGGGGCGCGAGCATCCAGCGCTGCGTCGAACGGCCGTGCCGCTCGTGAACACACACTGGATTTCCGGCAGCGATCCGCGTACGGGTAACGGCTACGGCGGAAAAACACGCTACCGGCAGCCCGATGCAGCCTGCGAATATTTGCCTGCCGACGGTTCACGCGCCAATCCGATGCTCAATTTTCACGAAGGACAGTGGGCACCGACGCCGGGGCAATACGCCGTGCTTTATCGCGACACGGTTTGTCTAGGCGGCGGCGTGATCGCCTGACGATGTTGGCGTGTGATGCAGTTGTTTTCAGCGGCTTTTCGCTGAAAGCACGTATCCTCAAGGGCTAACGTCGGAATTTTCTATAAGTCGACTTACGTAATTTTGGCGACTTAGCCCATGTGATTGAAGGGCCACAGCGAAAAGCTGATATACGAGATGCCTCAATTTAGCGCTCGCATCGCCTCGCCTGCCGTGATAGCGTTCGCTCTATGAATTTTTGCAAACGCTTCGTCGCCTCGACGCTGATCGTCACGCTGGCGGCACCGCCACTGTCGCTTTTCGCTCAAAGCCAGACCATCAGCCAGGAAGCCACGATTCGCGTCACCCGCAAGGCGGCCGACCAGTACGCGGTTGAGGGCAGCAAGATCACCATCACCACGAAGTATTGCCACGAATACGTGCGCAATGAAGACGCGATCATGACGACACGGGCGGAAGGCTCAGAAAACGCGCTTTTGTTTGCGACCGGGGCGCAGTGCGAGGTGATTAGCGCGATCAAGGCCGACGACAGCACGTTTTCGTTACTGGACTTCCTGATTCAGCTTGGACTGATGATCGCAACGAAAGGGTTGTTGGGCAGTCCCGCCATCCCGATGCCAAAGCGGAACTGAGGGGCCTTTAAGGAAACATTTGTCCGGCGTGTGTCGCAGTTCAGGGTTTGGATTCGTCTGACAAACGTGGTTCCCTGATAATTTTCAAGCACATTTCGAAAGGATTTTTATGGCATCCCCTACGGTATGTTTCACCCCGAAGTTGTTTTTCTGGAACATCGACGCTAACGTTGGTATCGGCTCGCCCAACCGGGCGGACGACGTGCAGTTGGTGCAGCTTGGGTATCACTGCATGTCGGTCGGTTCTGATCCGCACGTAACGCCGCAACTCAGAACGATTTTTGCCGCTGTCGTGCCGGGCGCACCCTATAGTGGCAGTCCATCGGATCCTCTGTCAGTGGCAATCCTGGCCCATCAGCGAGCGCGCGGTGGCACGCAGGACGGGCACGTGAGTGTGATCACCTCCGCAAGCGGCGCCTACAACTCGACAAACACTTTCATGCTAACTGCGCTGGACGTACAAATACGCAGGCAGATGCCAAACGACTATCCGCGCCTGGACAAACATCCGAAATGCCCGCCCGCACTTCGTAGTGCGGTCGTAAAGGCGTGTACGCTTTAACGGATCGCGCCGTCTATCGCTTGACAGTACGGGACGCGCCTGCATAACCACCAAGCGCAGCCGTCACGTTGTCGCCAATTTCAGCAACCGCGTAGCCACCTTCCATCGCAAATAACGTCGGCAGCCCGATCCGCGCGATCCGTTCGCCCATCCTTGGATAGTCTGATGTTTTTAGTTTGAAGTGCGAAATGGGATCGCCTTCAAACGTATCGACGCCGAGCGAGACAACCAGCGCGTCGGGCTTGAATTGGGTAATACTTTTCACAGCCTGATCGAGCGCAGAAAACCATGTCTCGACCGAACTGCCTGCGGGCAACGGCAAGTTCAGGTTGAAACCGGCACCGGCGCCGGTGCCCTTCTCATCCGCGTGCCCAAGGTAGAACGGATACTCGGTCATCGGGTCGCCGTGAATACTCGCGAAAAATACGTCGTGGCGCTCGAAAAAAATATCCTGCGTTCCGTTGCCGTGGTGATAATCGACATCGAGGATCGCAATATTCCCGCGGCCGGCAGCTCGGGCGGCGCGGGCGGCAATCGCGGCGTTGTTGAAATAGCAGTACCCGCCGAAATAATCGGCACCGGCATGGTGCCCGGGTGGGCGGCACAGCGCGAAAGCGTGCTCGCCCGCGAGAACGGCATCGA
>JANXNI010000083.1 GCA_025354165.1 Burkholderiales bacterium
ACCAGGCCTCGTTGCTGGCACCGGCAGGCAGTGGGAAGTTGGCATTGAAGCCCAGGCCTGCGCCTGCGCCGGTCTCGTCGGCATGGCCGAGGAAGAACGGAAATTCGGTCTGCGGATCGCCGTGCACGCTGGCGAAGAAAACGTCGGCGCGTTCGTAAAAAATCGCCTGCGTTCCGTTGCCGTGGTGATAGTCCACGTCCAGAATCGCGACCCGCGCGCAGCCTGAATCGCGCAGGCGCTGAGCGGCAATCGCCGCGTGATTCAGGAAGCAATAGCCGCCGAAGAAATCCTTGCCCGCATGATGCCCGGGCGGACGCGTGAGCACAAATGCACTTTGCTCCCCCGCATTCATCAGGTCCACGGCGGTGAGCGCGCAATCCACGCCTGCACGCGTCGCCGCCCACGTTCCGGCGGTCAACGGCGAGCCTGCATCGAATGAATACAAACCCATACGCGCCGCGAAGTTTTTCGGCTCCACATCGGAGCGCATTCCGCGAATCGGCCATGCTGCGGGGAAGGCGTCGCCTTTGCCACCGAGCGCAAGATACTCGTCGTGCGCGCCGCGCAAAAAATTCACGTACCGCTCGCTGTGAATTTTGAGAATCGTCTCGTCGCTATGCGCTGTTGGCGCGATGATGTCGCCCAGTTTGGCGCGTTGTACCGCGGCCAGCACCCAGTCCGCGCGCTCCGGCTTCTCGAAGGCAGGTACTTTTTCGCCGCGAAAAAATTCGTGTTCGGCCCGATGCAGCCTATGTGTAGCGTTGTAGATCGTTTTCATCGCGCTATTTTGCCTGTGAGCGTGCGCTGCCGCCGACACGTCGCGTCCCCGCCACATAAGCGGACATTGGGCGCAAAATGTGGGCATGCTCACTTCTACTACCGTGTCGACCATGAATCCAGTCAATGCACCACTGCCATTTAGAACGCGCTTCAACCCACTGATCCGGCCCTATCTCGTCCTAAGCGTCGGACTTACTCTGCTCTTCACTATCGTTGGAATTCCGTTCGCGATCATCTGGTTTCTCGGCGTTGGGCAATGGTGGGCTCGCCACTATTTCGACAAACTCGAATGCGAACTCACGCCGCGAGCGCTGCGTTATCGCAAAGGGATTTTTGTGACGGTGGAGAAAACGATTCCACTCGAAAACATTCAGGACGTGACGTTCATCGAAGGCCCCATCCTAAGGCGGTTTCATCTGAGCATTCTGAAGTTCGAAACCGCAGGCCACAGCGCCGGCCAAGCCAATGACATGCGGCTCATTGGCATCATCGACGCACATGATTTTCGCGCGCGGATTTTGGCGGCGCGGGATGAGATGAAGCGGGCGGCTACGACTGGAGCTGTGGCAAGTGGTCAGCCGGAAATGGCGCACCTTGAGGCGTTGCAAGCGATTGATGAGACCTTGCGGGAGATACTTGCTGCACTGAAAACAAAATCCGCTTAGGATGGATACGCGTTGTCCACCCTTGTCTTCGCCGCTACGAAATAGAATCAACTTTTTCGGGGGATCGCCATTTCACCGGGGCTACAGCCGATATATGTCCGTTATCGACTTTATGAACAAATCACGCTGTAGCCCCTATTAAACGGTACTTTCATCATAGAGTTGTTGCGGTCTTTGGTGTCACAGAGATTGTCGTTACGCTGCGCCAAATCCCCCACCGCCCGGTGTCTGAATCACGAACACATCATCTTTGTTCATCGCGACTTCGCAAATGTGGCCGTAATCTTCGCGTGAACCGTCGACGCGCTCAACCCAGTTTTTCGCAGTCGCTCCCGGTTCACCGCCCGCCATTCCATGCGGACGATTGACGCGGTTGTTGCCGAGGATTGCGGCGGTCATGGGTTCGAGGAAGCGGATGCGACGATCTGCGCCATCGCCGCCGTGGTACTTGCCTTTGCCGCCAGTGCCTAGCTTGATCGTGTGTGAATCGACGCGCACCGGGTAGCGGAATTCAAGCACTTCCGGGTCGGTCAGGCGCGAGTTGGTCATGTGGCATTGCACGACGCTGGTGCCGTCGAATGTGGGCCCTGCGCCAGAGCCACCGGAGATGGTTTCGTAATACTGGTACTTATCGTTGCCGAACGTGAAATTGGTCATCGTGCCGTACGCGCCAGCGAGCACGCCGAGCGCGCCGTACAGACAGTTGGTCGCGGCTTGTGACACTTCGACGTTACCCGCGACCACCGCCGCTGGGTAGACGGGGGAGAGCATGCTGCCGTCGGGGATGACGATTTCGATGGGCTTGAGGCAGCCCGCGTTCATCGGAATTTCATCGTCGACGAGCGTACGGAAAACGTAGAGCACCACCGCGCGGCTGACACTGCGGGGCGCATTGAAATTTGTAGGGCGTTGTGCGGACGTGCCCGTGAAATCTACCTTTGCCGTTCGCGCGTCACGATTGATCGAGACCTTGACGTGAATGTGGCTGCCATCATCGAGATCAACGCCAAACTCACCATCCGTGAGTTTGTGAATGACGCGGCGAACGCTCTCTTCGGCGTTGTCCTGCACATGCTTCATGTAGGCCACGACAACTTCGCGACCGAAATGCTCGACCATCTTGGTCAGTTCATTCGCGCCCTTGTTGCAGCTCGCGACTTGCGCGCGAAGGTCGCCGATGTTTTGTGCTACGTTGCGCACAGGGTAAGCGTCATGCGTGAGAATTTGCGTGAGTTCAGCCTCTAAAAACACGCCTTCGCGCACCAGTTGTACGTTGTCGAGCAGCACGCCTTCTTCACTGATGTGCGTCGAGAACGGTGGCATTGAGCCCGGTGTGATACCGCCAATGTCCGCGTGGTGACCGCGTGCCGCCGTGTAGAACAGCGGCGTCGTTTCACCCGGCAAAAAGATCGGCGTGACGACGGTGACATCTGGAATGTGCGTGCCGCCTGCGTACGGTGCGTTGAGCACAAACGCGTCACCCGGCTTCATTTGTCCCGCTCGCTTTTCCAAGATCACGCGAACGCTCTCACCCATCGATCCCAAGTGCACCGGCATATGCGGTGCGTTGGCGACGAGATTGCCTTCGGGATCAAAAATCGCGCAGGAGAAGTCGAGCCGCTCCTTGATGTTGACCGAGTAGCTCGTGTTCGCGAGCGTCACACCCATCTGCTCGGCAATCGCCATGAACAGGTTGTTGAATACTTCGAGCAGCACGGGGTCGGCTGTGGTGCCGATGGCGTGAGCGCGTTCGGCCTTCTTGGTGCGTTCGAGCACGAGATGATTGTGCGGCGTCACGACAGCGCGCCATTCGGGCTCGACGACGGTCGTTGCAATCGGCTCCTTGATGATCGCGGGGCCGGTGATGATGTCACCGGGACGCAGATCCTCGCGATAGAAAACTTGTGTGGCACGCAAAGCGTTGTCGGTGAAGGCCTTCACCTCGGCGCGCGCTTGCATGCCTGCGGGACGAGCGGGTAAATCGGGCGTTGATTCTTGCGCCGATTGGGTTTGACCAATCGCCTCGGCGGCGATAGCTTCAACCACGAGTGCGCGACCCGGCATGAGGAAGCCATAGCGTTGGCGATAGGTCGTTTCGAACTGTTTCAGGAGCGAGGCAGCCGGTCCCCTCTCCCCCTGCGGGAGAGGGTTAGGGTGAGGGGTCGCGGGAAGAGCCAACTCAATCGTTGTATCCGTGCCATCGTACTTGAGCGCAAGTGTTTTCGCGACACGAACCTTGTCTGCCGCCAGTCCCTGCGCTTCCACGTTTGCACGAGCCTGCTCGCTCAGCGCTTCAAATTCAGCACCCAGCGAACCGAGCAGCTCATCGCTCAGCGTCTTCTCGACCGCCGCCTGCTTGAGCGTGCGAACGTCCGCCAAGCCCATGCCGTACGCCGATAACACTCCCGCGAACGGGTGGATGTAAACGCGTTGCATGCCCAGCGCATCGGCCACCATGCAGGCATGCTGCCCGCCCGCGCCGCCGAAGCAGGTCAGCGTGTATTCCGTCACGTCGTAGCCGCGCTGCACGCTGATGTGCTTGATCGCATTGGCCATGTTTTCAACAGCGATGCGCAGGAATCCAGCGGCGATTTCTTCGGGTGATTTTTTCTGGCCTGTATCGCGCTCAACTTGCAAGGCCATCGCTTCGAATTTGTCAATAACGGCGCAGGTGTCAAGCGGCTGATCGCCATTGGGCCCAAACACAGGCGGAAATAATTCCGGTCGCAATTTACCGACCATCACGTTGCAGTCGGTTACCGTCAGTGGGCCACCGCGACGATAAGCGGCAGGGCCGGGATTCGCGCCTGCGCTCTCAGGACCGACGCGGAATTTGCTGCCGTCAAACGTGCAGATTGAACCTCCACCTGCCGCGACTGTATGAATCTGCATGATGGGCGCTCGCAGGCGAACGCCAGCCACTTCGGTCTCAAAGGCGCGTTCGTATTCGCCTGCGAAATGCGTCACGTCGGTCGACGTACCGCCCATATCGAAGCCGATCATCTTGTCGAAACCGGCGAGCCGCGTCACCGCCGCCGCGCCGACGATACCGCCCGCAGGGCCGGACAAAATTGCGTCCTTACCCTGAAATTTGTGTGCGTCGGTCAAGCCGCCCGAGCTTTGCATGAACTGCAAGCGCACATTGCCGAGTGAGGACTGCACCTGCTCAACGTAGCGTCGAAGAATCGGCGAAAGGTACGCGTCGACTACCGCCGTATCGCCACGCGACACGAACTTCATGAGCGGTGAAACTTCGTGCGAGACGCTGATTTGCGTGAAGCCGATTTCACTTGCGATGCGCTTCAACGCTGCCTCGTGTTGGGTAAAGCGATAGCCGTGCATCAGGCACACCGCGACCGAGCGATAGCCCTTTTTGAATGCGGCTTGCAGGTCGGTTATAGCCTTTACTTCATCGAGCGGAAGCACCACATCACCATGCGCACCGATGCGCTCGTCCACTTCAACTACGGTTTCGTAGAGCAATTCTGGCAGCTCAATCTTGCGCACGAAGAGCTTCGGTCGCGCCTGATACGCGATGCGCAATTGATCACGAAAACCACGCGTTACGACCAGCAAGGTGCGTTCGCCTTTGCGCTCCAGGAGTGCATTGGTCGCGACGGTCGTGCCCATCTTCACCGCCTCGATCAGCTCGGCGGGAATCGCTTCACCCACTTTCACGCCCAGCAATTCACGAATGCCGTGAACAGCCGCGTCTTTGTAGCGCTCCGGATTTTCGGACAGTAGTTTGTGCGTGACCAGCGCGCCATCGGGCTGCTTCGCTACGATGTCAGTGAAGGTGCCGCCGCGATCAATCCAGAATTGCCATTGCGACGACGGGGCTAAAGAATCGGTCATAGAGTCATACACGCGGGAAAAGGCCGGTCACTCGCGCTACATCTTGGTCGGTAACCAGATCGCGATTCCTGGCACGAAGTAAAGCAAAAGTACGGCCACACACATTAGAAAGAACATCGGCATAGCGACCCGCGCGATGTAGGTGAGTTCACGCTTGGTCATGCCTTGCAGTACGAATAAATTGAAGCCGACTGGCGGCGTGATCTGCGCCATCTCCACCACCAGTGTGATGAAAATTCCGAACCAGATGAGATCAATTCCGGCACCGGTCACCGTCGGCAAAATCACGCCCATCGTGAGGACAACCATTGAGATGCCGTCGAGAAAACAGCCCAGCAAGATGTAGAACGCGGCAAGCGCCACGATCAGCATGAACTTCGAGAGTCCGAGCCCGTTGATGAACTCGGCCAGCGCTCGCGGTAAACCAAGGTAGCCCATTGCTAGCGTCAGGAACGCCGCGCCTGTAAGGATCAGCGCAATCATGCAGTAAAGCCGAGTCGCTCCGAGCAAACTTTCCTTGAAGGATTGCCAGTTGAGTGAACCCTGCAGTAGCGACAGGATTAACGAACCAATCACGCCAACACCGGCGGCCTCCGTAGCGGTTGCGATGCCCGAATAAATCGAGCCCAACACCGCCATGATCAGCAACACGACGGGGATCAAATGGCGCGATTCGTACAGCTTTTGCATGAACGTGTAGCTCGTGGTCGCCGCCGGAATTTTGTCCGGATTCATCAACGCCCACACGATAATGTAGCCAGAAAAAAGCGTCGCCAGCATGATGCCAGGAAAGATGCCAGCGATAAACAATTTGGAGATTGAAACGTCGGCTGCAACGCCGTAAACGATCATGATGATCGAGGGTGGAATGAGCAGACCCAACGTACCAGCTCCTGCCAGCGTGCCGATCACCTGATCATCGGGATAGCCACGCCTTTTTAGTTCGGGTAGCGTCATCTTGCCAATCGTGGCGCAGGTCGCAGCGGATGAGCCCGATACCGCAGCGAAGATCGCGCAACCAATCACATTGGTGTGCAGCAGGCGACCGGGAAGCCGTTCCACCCAAGGTGCAAGACCTTTAAACATGTCTTGCGACAGGCGCGTGCGAAACAGTATTTCGCCCATCCAGACGAACAGCGGCAGCGCCGTTAGCGTCCAGCTACTGGCCGATCCCCAGATCGTGACGGCCATCGCATCGCCCGCCGGACGGGAGGAGAACAGCTCCATTGCGACCCATGCCACACCGGAGAGCGTGAGACCGATCCAGACGCCGCCCGCAAGGAAGCCGAAGAGAACAAGGACCAGTAATAGTGTGATGAGAATGTCCATATCGCTGGCTCGCTATTCGTTACGCAGCAGCTCGTCGCTGGCGTAGGCTTTGCGGGTGCCACGCAATTCGCTGACGAATTCGTCAACAAAAGCAATAAACAAGATGAATGTGCCCAGTGCCATTGACATCTGCGGAATCCACAATGGCGTTGCGTCATTGCTCGTTGAAATATCGTGGAATTGCCATGACTGCCAGCAGAGTTTGGCACTAAAAAATGCGAGCAGCCCAGCGAGAATCGCTGCGACAGCAAGAGAGAAAATTTCGAAGCGACGCCGCGCACCCGGACCGAGCGATTGCAGCAGTAACGTGACGCGGATGTGCTCACCGCGCTTTAACGTGTGAGCGAGCGCGAAGAATCCGGCACCCGCCATCATATAACCAGCGTAAGCGTCGGTGCCACGAACGTGAAAGCCCATCTCGCGCCCGGCAATTGACAGCATCACCATAACGAGCAGCGCGACCATGAATGCCGCCGCGATCCAAGCGGCAGAATCGTAGAGTGTGTCTAGCGCTTTGCGCATGGAAGCCTTCGCATTAACTTATGGAGGGTGAGGTATTTAGGGTGGGCACGGGGTGCCCGCCCCACGAGTTTCTGCGTTTACTTGCGGAACGCGTCGACCACGCCCTGCCCCTCAGCACCAGCACTCTTGATCCACTCCGCAAGCATCGTGTCGCCTACCTTTTTCATATCGGCGGACAGCTGCGCGCTGGGTTTATGCACCATCATGCCATTTTTCTTGAGCGTCTCAAGCGATTCGGTATTGGTTTTTTTCGATAGCTCCAAGCCGCGTTTTTCTGCCTCCGCACCCGCTTTCAAGAGGGCGTCCTGAGACGGTTTGTCGAGTGCATCAAACGCTTTCTTGTTAATCAGCACGGTATTTTTTGGCAACCAAGCTTGGGTGTCATACCAGTTTTTGATGTGCTCGTAGGTCTTGGTGTCAACACCCGTGGTGCCCGAGCTCATATAGCTCTCCACCACGCCGGTGGCCATCGCCTGCGATAGCTCTGCGGCCTGTACCGTCACCGGTTGCGCGCCTACTAATTCAGCGATCCGTGCCGTTGCCGGGCTGTACGCGCGCCATTTACTGCCCTTCAGATCGGCAGCGCTGGCAATTGGCTTCTTCGAGTAAATACCTTGGGGCGGCCACGGCACGGAGTAGAGACTCATCATGCCTTGCTCAGCCAGTTTTTTGTCCATCACCGGACGCTGCGCCGCGTAGAGTTTCGCCGAACTGTCGTAGCTGTCTGCGAGGAACGGAATGCCGTCTACACCAAAAATCGGCCATTCATTCTGATAATTCACAAGCAGGATTTCGCCCATTTGCGCCCCACCGGTCTGCACCGCGCGCTTGATCTCCGGGGCCTTGAACAGCGCCGCATTCGAGTGCACTGTGATCTTGAGTTTCCCGGCGGTAGCTTTGTCGACATCGGCTGCAAACTGCGTCAGATTTTGCGTGTGAAAATTGCTCGGAGGATAGGCGGATGCTAAATCCCATTTGGTTTGCGCCATGCCGTTGGCAGCAAGGAGCGCTGTGCTCAGCGCCAGTATCCGAAGGGTAAATTTCATTTTTTCTCCACTGTAAATATTGGGTTCTGTTAATCGTTTGCACTGGCAAGCCAGCAAATCCAGCCGTAGACACAAACGAGACAATGATTAATTGTCGCTGCTTTGCGTTCACAGCGCGACCCGGGAATCTACTTATCGCACGCGACGTAGTCTTGACAAATCGCAAAATTTCTATGTTCAGACCATTTCTTGATAAATTGCGGCTCGAATGTCGATTAATTTTCTTAGTGTGCCCGAGATGCAATTTTTGCGCCCAATGACTCACTTTAGGAGCGCGCATTGAATGCCGCTTGCGCGCTGCCAATTGATTCAAGGATGAATGCGATGCACGTTGAATTGATCGACCGATTCTGCGATCAGTTGTGGCTCTCTGATGGTTTGTCGCCCGCCACGCTGGCGAGTTATCGTCAGGATATGTCGCGCTTTGACGTGTGGTGCATCGCTGAACAAATCGCGCTGGGCGGCGTCACTCGCAGTGACGTCGAGCGCTATCTGGCGCTTCAGTTCGCTGAAAAAGCCCGACCCAGTTCAGTCAGTCGGAGGCTCTCAACGCTCAAGCGCTTTTATCGGTGGCAGGCGGAGATCGGCGGGGTGAGCGCTAATCCCTGCGAACTGATTGACGCGCCGAGGTCGGCGCGCTACCTACCCAAAAATCTGTCCGAAGCACAGGTAGAGAGTCTCCTCGCTGCGCCCGACACAGAGACACCGCTTGGCGAGCGGGATCGCGCGATGCTGGAAGTGCTTTATGCGACCGGCTTGCGCGTGAGCGAACTTGTGGGCCTTAAACTGATTCAGTTAAATCTCGATCAAGGTGTCGTCAAAGTGATGGGGAAAGGATCGAAGGAGCGCCTTGTGCCGATGGGTGAGTTGGCGGTGACCTGGCTTAAACGATATCTTCCCGGTGCGCGTGCTTTCTGGTTACCGCCGCCACAAACTAACGACTATGTTTTTCTGACCGCGAGAGGCGAACCGATGACGCGGCAGGCGTTTTGGCACATCATCAAACGAAATGCCGTGCTCGCTGGCATCAATAGTGAGGCGCTGTCGCCGCACACGCTTCGCCACGCATTTGCCACGCATTTGCTCAATCATGGCGCGGACTTGCGCGTCGTACAAATGCTTCTCGGGCACAGCGACATCACGACGACCCAGATTTACACTCACGTTGCGCGGGAGCGACTAAAGCTCATTCATCGGGACAATCACCCGCGCGGTAAATAGGATCATGGCAAAGACTGACGATTATCCGATTACTCAGGCGATTCGCGTGCTGCGCGAAAACAAAGTGAGCTTTACCGCGCATCTGTACGACTATGTGGAACGCGGCGGTACCGGGCATTCCGCTGCATCGCTGGGTGTAGACGAGCACTCCGTGATCAAGACCATCGTGCTGGAGGATGACCAGAAACAACCACTGATTTGCCTGCAACATGGCGACCGCGAGGTCTCCACGAAAAATCTCGCGCGAGCACGCGGCTGCAAGAGCATTGGCCCGTGTTCGCCGGAAACCGCGAATCGGCACACAGGCTACATGGTGGGTGGCACCTCGCCCTTTGGTACGCGAAAAACACTACCTGTTTATATGCAGCGCAGCATCGAGGAATTGCCGGTGATTTATATCAATGGCGGCAAGCGCGGTTTCCTCGTTGGGATGACGCCGGACGAAGTTCAACGAGTTTTGAAACCAATTTTGGTCGATGCGGCGGCGTGATCGGATCAACGTTTAGTACATTATGCAGATGTCATCGCCGCGAGCTTCACCCAGCCCCAAAACGAAAGTACGCCCCCTGCGTCCCTGGCTGTTCGCGGGCGGCAGCGACGTGGGGCGCGAACGTGCACACAATGAGGACGCCATCCTGGTCGACGACGAACGAAAGCTTGTCGTGCTGGCCGACGGTATGGGCGGCTATCAGGCCGGTGAAGTCGCCAGTCAATTGGCTATCGACGTAGTGCGCGAAGACTCGTCCGACGTCAGCCTGACCGAAGCGGATCTGGGACGGATTGATCCGGAAACCGGGATCTCTGTGGCCATGCGGCAATTGCGTGGCGCGATCGAAAAGGCGAACAACCGCATTTGCAGCGTCGCGCGCGGGCGCGAAGAGTTGAACGGCATGGGCACGACTATCGTCGCAGCGCGCTTCTATGATGGCCGTGTGGGCATCGCCCACGTTGGCGATTCACGCTGCTATCGATGGCGCGAGCATTCGCTGGAACAGCTCACACGCGACCACTCGTACGTGCAGGATCAACTTGAAAAAGGCCTGATTTCTGAGGAAGAAGCGAAGCATTCGCAGCAAAAGAACCTGATCACGCGGGCGTTGGGCATTGATGCGATTGCGGAGGCCGACGTACAGGAATTTCGTACGCGGCCGGGCGATGTTTATCTGCTCTGTTCAGATGGATTGTCTGATCTGGTGCACGACGATGCCATTAGCACCAAACTGGGCGCGAACTCCACCCCATCGGAGCGCATTAAAGTGCTCATTGATGCCGCAAACGCAAACGGCGGACGCGACAATATCTCAGCCATCATTGTTGTAGTGGGCGACCCACCCGTGGCCGACCTGTGGTGGCAAAAATTCTTGAAACCGCCTGCGGGGAAATAGCGACTCACCATGGCAAAACTTTTTTGGCTCCAACCCGACAGCTCGATCATTGAGTTTCCCCTCAAGGCTGAACAGAACCTGATCGGTCGTACCAGCCGCTGCGACGTTCGCATCAAGCATCCCGGTATCAGCGCCGAGCACGCGTTGATCCGCGTGCTACCCGGTTCAGCGACCGTAGAAGACCTTGGCAGCACCAACGGCACCCGCGTGAACGGAAAAAAAGTTGAGCTGCACACGCTGCGTCATGGCGATCAGATTGGCGTCGGCCGCGAACGCCTGATGTACTTTGCCGAACTGGACGACGCCGCCAAATTTATTCAGCCTGAATCGATCGAGCCGTTCGCATTGCCCGCCGCCGGCGGCGAATCAGTCAATACGACCGCCAACGAACCCGCCGAGCTACCGACGACGGTACCTTCAGCCCCCCCATCGCTTGCGCAGGCAACCTCTGCTGCCAAGCCGCAAGTATCCGGGAAACTGGGCAGCTCCGGTATTCAGGGGCTTGACCTCGATCCGTCATTGCTGGCTGCGTTGCCAAAGGGTGCGTCGCTGGTTAACCCACCGCTCAAGCCGAATGCCAAAACGCCTGACGTCGTACGGCCCACCACCGTTGTTACCCCGAAGAATGTGGTGTCCACGCCTCCAGCACCGCCTGCGAAGGTAGAGGCTCCTGGCCCGGCTACTGGCGTGCGATCACTTTCCGCTAGTGTCGCAGTGCTTTCGGGAACGGCCGCGGGCAAGCGCTACCCGCTCAATCAACCCTCCGTCACACTGGGCAAAGAGGGCAAACAGGTGATTGAGTTTTTGCGCATCAGTCCTACGCGTTGGCAGATTAAACAACTTGAGGGTGTTACCCCAGCCTACATCAACGGCGACGCGCTGGAGGGTCTGCGTGACCTTGCGTCCGGCGATGTCGTCGAGCTCACCGGCGTTCGTTTACGTTTTGAGATCACACTCAATCGCTAACGTAGGCACTGGATCCCGCGCTTTCGTCGAACGCGGCGATCCAGACTGTCGATAAAAAAGGGCCGGTAAACCGGCCCTTTTTATTGGCTACCCAGAATTATTTTCCAGGTGCTTTCTCGGGTGCTTTGTCTATGGTTGCTGCAGGCGGCGCAACGTCGTGCTTTTCACCGCCGATGTCGACATCACCACCCTTGGAGAGCATCCAGAGGGCCAGCGCGGCGAACACTAAAAAGCCTACAGCGATTTTCCACATACTAAGTCCTTAGTCCTTGGCGTAAATATCGATATCTTTTGTTTCTTTGATGAACAGCATGCCGATGACGAAAGTCATTCCCGCAATGATGATCGGATACCAGAGGCCGCTGTAAATATTGCCTTCCGCAGCCACAATCGAGAACGCGATCGCTGGCAGGAAGCCACCGAACCAGCCATTACCGATGTGATATGGCAAACTCATCGATGTATAACGAATGCGCGTCGGGAACATTTCGACGAGCATCGCAGCAATCGGTCCATACACCATCGTCACGTAAATGACCATGATTGTCAGGATGAGGACGAGCATATTCCAGTTTGACGAAAATATCGGGATCGGATCGGCTTTCGGCGGGTAGCCTGCCGCAGTCAGTGCCTCACGAACTTCTTTCTCAAAACGAACTTTGTCGTCTTTAGCGGTCGGCGATTTTGCATCGTAGGAAACGACTGATTTGTCACCCACTTTAACCGTCGCGGGTGTGCCCGCAGGGCCATCTATCTTGTCGTAGTTCACGCCCGCATTGGCGAGGAACGAACGGCTGACGTCACAGGCGGTAGTGAACACCTTGGTTCCGGTCAGATTCAACAACAGATTGCAGTCGGCTGCGTTTGAAACCACCGTAACGGGCGACTTATCAATTGCCGCTTGCAGCTTGGGATTGGCGTAACTCGTCAGAGCATGGAACAACGGGAAGAACGTCAATACAGCGATTGCGCAACCGGCCATGATGATCATTTTGCGGCCAATTTTGTCCGACAACGTTCCAAAAAGTATGAAGAACGGTGTTCCGAGAATTAACGCAACGGCAATCAGAATGTTGGCGGTCGCCGCATCAACTTTCAGAATCGAAGTCAGGAAGAACAGCGAGTAAAACTGCCCTGTGTACCAAACCACCGCCTGACCAGCCGTGAGACCCAGAAGGGCAAGCAACACGACTTTGGCGTTCTTCCATTGACCGAATGATTCTGCCAATGGTGCTTTGGAGGTCTTGCCCTCCGATTTCATTTTTTCGAACGCCGGAGACTCCGACAGTTGCAGACGAATCCAGACAGAAACTACCAGTAAAACGCCAGAGAAGGCGTACGGAATGCGCCAGCCCCAATCCGCGAAATCTTTCTCACCGAGCGTCGTGCGCGTTGCGAGAATGACCATGAGTGCCAGCATCAGACCGACGGTAGCAGTCGTCTGGATCCAGGCCGTATAGGCGCCACGCTTACCGTGCGGCGCGTGCTCGGCAACATAGGTGGCCGCGCCGCCATATTCGCCGCCCAATGCGAGGCCCTGAAGCAGTCGCAATGCGATCAGGATGATCGGAGCAGCGATGCCCCAACTCGTGTAAGTTGGCAGGAAGGTGACCATGAAGGTGGAAAAACCCATGATCAATATGGTGATCAGGAAGGTGTATTTGCGTCCGACCAAATCGCCGAGGCGACCAAACACGAGGGCGCCCAGCGGACGCACGGCAAATCCGGCAGCGAACGCCAGCAAGGTAAAAATATTGCGAGTTGCAGGGTCAAGTTTTGTGAAGAAGTTGGCACCAATAATGGCGGCCATCACGCCGAACAAGTAGAAGTCGTACCACTCGAAAACGGTTCCGAGCGATGACGCAAAGATGACTTTCTTTTCTTCGGCGGACATCGGACGCGGTGCCGCGTTCGGGCCGCCGTCGAAGCGTGCGGTTGCATTTGACATAGTGTGATCCTCTTTAGTTGATGCGGTCAGCCCTCCAGCCGACCTGCATTACCTACGGACGTTAGGTGGGAGCGCTTACGTGCTTCTGACGGCTTTCTGACGCGAAACTGACAACGAATCGCGCGCCACCTAACGGCGAGCCTTCCACATTCACTGCGGCACCGTGGGCTTCGGCCACTTCGCGAACGATGGCAAGGCCCAGTCCGGTACCGGCAATCGGCAAGCCCGTTTCCGCATCCATATGTACGAAGCGGGTAAATGGCGCGAAGATGCGCTCCTGATCGGATAGCTGCACACCCGGCCCTGAATCGTCCACTCGAATTGATGCAGGCTCAGTGCCGCCGCCCAATACCGTCAGCATGACGGTGCCACGGCGCGGCGTGTACTTGAACGCGTTGTCGAGCAGGTTGCGCACCAGTTCCCCGATCAGTGTCGGGTCACCGGTAACGGTCACGTCATGTTCTGCGCCTTCCAGCGAAAACTCAATTTCGCGCTCCAGGGCATGCGGCACCACGTCATGCGCGACCGTTTCGCATAGAGCGCGCAACTCCACGGCAACGCTCAGGCGCGTGGTGCCCGCGCTTTCCGCGCGCACTAGCGTCAGTAGTTGCGTGGCCAGATGGCTGACGCGTTCACCCGTCGCAATTAAGCGGTTCATCGATTGATCGCGCTCCGGACCGTCAGGCATGCGCGCGGCGAGCTCGCTCAATGTGCGCAGCGCGGCGACCGGCGTTCGTAGCTGATGGGCCGCATTCGCAATAAAGCGCTTTTGCGCGTTGATCGAGGTTTGCAGCCGCTGCATCAACGAATTGACCGATGCGATGAGCGGCGCGAGCTCCTCCGGCGCGAGCTGTTCGGGCAGCGGACTCAGGTCATCAGCACTGCGTGTGTCAAGGTGCGTCTTCAAAACCTTCATCGGCTTGGCCACGTAGGTCAGGCCATACCACAGCAGATAAAACGCAACCAGCAGGGTAGCCGTTTGTGCCACCGCTTCATGCATCGTTGCAACCCGCGACAACGCATCCTGACGCTCACGCGACTGCGCCACTCCCACGGTGTAGATGTTGCCGGCTACTTCAAATCGAAGCCGCACGAAGCGCCAGACGTCGTCATCGATCACGGTGTTGAATCCTTCGACGACATGAAAACCGGTCTCCGTCGTGGGTGCCAACAACGGGTGATCTCCATCCACCGATTCGCGCAGAAAAGGTTGCAGTTCAGGATCCCCCGCGAGCGCCAGGCTGTTGCTGTCTACGATCAAAAAAGACACGGGCGTTTTCGTCACGATATTCATCCAGCGGCGCGTCGTGTCTGATGGAAAGGGCTGTCCGACACCTCCCTTGATGCGCTGCTGCCATTCGGCGATCAGCATCGTCGCCGCCGCGTTCAAGCCATCGTCGAGCACCGTGTCAACGGTCGTCCGTGCACTCATGAACGAAATGCCGACGCTCACTAGCCAGATCGACAACAGCGGCGCAAGCAACCACTCAATCAGCCTCGCCGCTAAGCTCATTGCAGCGCGGGCGTAGCGACGGCGGGAGCCTTGTCAATGCAATAACCGAGACCGCGAAACGTACGCACACGGATGTCTGCCGGCTCCAGTTTTTTGCGCAATCGATGCACATACACCTCAATCGCGTTGAGCGAAATATCGCTGTCCCAGGCGCACAATCCTTCCAGCAATTGCTCCTTGGTCACCGCGCGTCCGGCACGCAACAAAAGCATTTCCAGGATGCCCGCTTCGCGCACTGACAAATCGAGCGGCACGCCGTCAGACGCCGCCTGACGCGATGCAATATCGAAGCTCAACCGGCCGTGGATCAGCATGTTGCTGCTCGCTGCGTTGCGGCGGCGAATCAGGGCGCGAACCCGTGCATGCAACTCGTCAAGCGCGAACGGTTTTACAAGGTAATCGTCCGCCCCGGCGTCGAGCCCGTCCACGCGATCGGTGACCGAATCCATCGCTGTCGTGATCAATACAGGCACGCTTTTCTGCACCTCGTTGCCCGCGCGCAATTGCCGCAGCACCTGCAGTCCGGGTAGCTTCGGCAAACCAAGATCGAGAATCACAAGGTCATACGTCCCTGTCGTCAGCGCCGTGGCCGCCGAGCTGCCATCGGTCACCCAGTCCACCGCGTAATGCTCGCGCTTCAAGCTGGCTGTCACGCCGCTCCCCAGTTCAGCATCATCCTCCACCAGTAGTACACGCACAGCCTCACCTCCTCGTGAAAGTGTAGTCTCCGACGTGTTGGCGTTAATCAGCTTTCCCAGAAGACTACCGTTGCATTTGGGCTACCCGTCGATATGTTAATAAGTCGATATTCTGCACTTTGCATGCTTAGCCCCTTTTAAAACGTCATTTCATCGAAAAGCTGTATCACAAACTGCTGTACCGAAATGGGGAATTCCTTAGCTAACCGGGAGACGGGCGATGCTATGGTTAGCGCTTCCTGGAGGAGAGTTTTATGCAGTATCGAACAATGATCTCGCGCGCGTTTCGCACCACGCTAACCGCTACGGCCGCTTTGGCGGCGACGTTCAGTCTGGCGGCCTTCGCGCAGCCGTTTCCAAACAAACCGGTGAAACTGGTGGTGCCCTACCCCGCAGGCGGCTTCCCCGACACCGTGGCGCGGCTTTTGAGCAAAGCGCTGACCGAAAAATGGGGCCAGCAAGTCATCGTGGACAACCGCCCCGGCGGCAACGGTGCCGTTGCCGCGCAAACGTTGAAATCGTCGCCAAGCGACGGTTACACGCTGCTCGTTACCGACGGCTCGATGTTCACCATCAATCCGGCGCTCTACGCGAAGCTTGAGTACGACCCCAAACGCGACTTCGTACCCGTGTCTGCGCTTGGCAAAGCCCCGCTGTTCCTCGCAGCGCACCCCAGCGTCCCGGCCAACACGCTCGTGGAATTCATTGCCTACGTTAAAGCCAACCCCGGCAAAGTCAACTACGGCTCGTCTGGTATCGGCAGCACGCACCATCTAACCACCGAGGCCATGTCTGCCGCGCTCGGACTCAACATGGTTCACGTACCGTTCAAAGGCATGGGTCAGGCCACGCCCGCGCTGGTAAGCGGTCAGGTGCAATTCTTATTCTCCGCCCTCCCCGCGATTGGCGGATTCGTCAAGGACAACCGCATCAAATTATTAGCGCAGAATTCGAGCCGACGCTTCTCTCAAGCGCCCAACATTCCGACCCTTTCTGAAACAGTCATCCCCGGCTTTGATTTCGCGCCGACGACGATTGTGATGGCACCTGCTGGCGTCCCGCCAGCCGTTTTGCGTCAGCTTTCGACCGACATCGCTGCGGCCATTCGTACGCCGTCGATCGTGGAAACGCTGCTCAACTCAGGCGTTGACGCCATCGGCAGCACCTCCGAAGAGCTTGCCAAGACGCTGCAGGACGAAGCCGAGCGGTTCGCCAAAATCATCAAAACCATCAACATCAAAGCGGAATGACCTCGTGAGCCCGGCATCTAGCGCGCTCATTGACGATCTCGTTTGCGCAAATCACATTCTCTATGTCGAAGGCGTAGTTGATGGATTTGGCCACGTCAGCGTGCGCCACGACCAGCGCGACGACCGGTTTTTGCTGGCGTGCGGGGTTGCGCCAGCAACCGTCACGGCAGATGACATCGTCGAGATCGACTATGACGGCAACGTGCAGGACGAAGCCGGACGCCGCTCGTACATCGAGCGCTTCATCCATAGCGAAATCTACAAATCACGGCCCGACGTCATGGCCATCGTACACAGCCATTCGCCCGCCATCATTCCGTTCAGCGTCACGCGCGCTACGCTGCGGCCCGTGTGTCACATGAGCGGATTTCTCGGTTTCTCCACGCCCGTTTTCGAAATTCGCGGTACCGCAGGCGACGACAACGACATGCTGGTCAAAAGTGCGAAGCTCGGCAAGGCGCTCGCTGAAACGTTAGGCAAGCACCACTTCGCATTGATGAGAGGCCACGGCTCGGTGACCGTCGCCGACTCCATCAAGCTCGCGGTCGCACGCTCAATCTGGGCCGAGATGAACGCAAAGCTGCAAACCGAAGCCATGCGCCTAGCGCAAATGGCGGGCGATAACTCGGTCAACTACCTCACGCCCGGTGAAGCAAAAGGCTCAATGACCATCAACGAAACGGTCGTCGATCGTCCGTGGGATTTCTGGAAAGCGAAAGCCCGTGTGGCGCTACTGGGGCTCAAGCGATAGCTTCATTGGCGGTATCTGCTGCAACCAAATCCAGCGCTTGCCCCGCTACCAGCATGCCCAAGCCCGCCGTCATATGCATCGCCGAGCCGTAACCCGCGCAGGCGAGGCCTGCGCCAGCGTCCTCCGCCGTTCCCGCTTGACGCTCCTTGCTGTACACGACAGCTACTTTGAATTTGCGGCCCGCTCGCGGGAATCCGTGTTGGCGACGCAGCATAAGGCGTAGTTTTGCGAGCAAGGCGTCTTGCTCGGTAATCGCCAAATCGGACACGGTTAATTTCGTCGCATCGGTCTTGCCGCCAACACCGCCGCAGACAAATACAGGCACGCCCATCTTCACGCAATGTGCGATCAGCGCCGCTTTCGCGTAAACCTTGTCAATGGCATCGATCACGAAACTCGCATCAGTCGGCAGCATCGTCGCGACGTTGTTCGTATCAACAAAATCATCCATGCAAGTCACAACGCAATCCGGCGCGAAACTCAGGATCCGGTCACGCATGGCGTCCACTTTGTTACGGCCGAGATTGGCGATCGTGGCGTGCGACTGGCGGTTCAGGTTTGACTCGGCGACGACGTCCAGGTCAATCAACGTGATGCGACCGACTCCTGAGCGGGCCAACGCTTCCGCAGCCCATGACCCCACGCCACCGATACCCACGATCACGGCATGCGCCGCACGAATCCGGGCGAAGCCTTGCAGGCCGTACAACCGCGCGACGCCGCCGAAACGGCGATCCGTTTTAGCCACTGTTACGGCAGCGGTTACTTCGCAAAACTCGTTCATAGGTAGCAGCGTATCATCGTAAATGACGGGTATTAAAGTATTGCTGTGAACCACACAAATTTGCGCTCCGCCTTTCTCGCCGCCCTCGCGCTTTGGCTGTCTGCCGCCGTTATTGCAGCGATCAGTAGCGACCGTTGGGTCATGCTCGCTACGATTCCTGCCGGGCTCGTAATGTTGGCGACAGCGCACTCGGAAAAACTTTCCCAGTCAGCACAGTTGGTGTGGCCCGTTTTGTTGTTGCCCGGCGCAACGTTTGCGTTGATTGGTCTGCTACAAACGCTGGGTTATGGTCGCGCTGACGGCGAGCCTGTCACCAATTATTTGTTCGCGCGTAACTTGTTTTTCGGCGGCGGGTTGTTTCTGCATTTGGCGGCGTTCGCGCTGCTGGCTACCGAGTCACGCGCGAGCGATCATCCGGGTGGCGAGATCGCTGATCGCATGCCTTGATACGCCGGTTTTGCTTAGCTATTTTGTGGCGTAGGGATACGGCTGCTGCGGCACGCGCGCTTCGTCCTGCTCCGCCTTCTCCGTCACATTCAGCGGCGTCTTGTCCCACCAGATCGCGCGGCCTTTGCGCTGATCTTCTTCGAGATGCGGGCGTGCCGCCTTGAGGTCGCGAATGAATTGGGTGATTTCGGATTCGTACATGGTCTGATGCCAATAACTCGTGAATTAGCCTAGATTTTAGGCGGTTTTGTCTTTGGGAGGTTCGCGTCGGCTTCCGGCGTACAGCTCAAATTCAAACAACCGGCAATCGAGCGCGCCATTGAACAACGGTGTCTTTTTCGACGGTTTGAAGCCGATGCCGCTGGGCATTGCGCGATCAGCTGTAATGAAACACGCCTTCCAGCCTGCCATCGTCTTCTTGAGCCAGGTGCCGACGGCGGGATACCACGCTTTAAGGTCGGCCAGTTCGTTGAGGCGCTCGCCGTACGGCGGATTGGTCAGCAATAAGCCCGTCGGAGCGGGCGCGGCGAGCGTTTCCATCGGGACATTCGTGATCGTCACCGCCGAGGCCGTTGCCTCGCCACCGATGTTCTGCAAATGCCTGCGGGTCACTTCGACTGCGTCAACATCCCGGTCATTGCCGAACAGCAGATTCGGTGGCAACGGCTTCGCGCCAGCCGCCGCTTCGGCGCGCATCGCATCAAAGACATTGGCTTCAAAATTGCGAATCTTCTCGAACGCAAAAGGCCGCTGCCCGCCCGGCGCAAGGTTCATGGCGATCATCGCGGCTTCGGTCAAAATCGTTCCGCTGCCGCACATCGGATCGAACAGTGGCATTTGCCCACGCCAGCCTTTGAGCGCCAGCATTCCGGCGGCCAGATTCTCACGGAGCGGCGCTTGCAAGCCCTCGCGACGATAGCCGCGTTTGAACAGCGCCTCGCCCGCGAGATCGAGATAAACCGTCGCCGTATACGCAGTCAAGAAGACGTGAATGCGCATGTCCGGCATACTGGTGTCGACCGAGGGGCGCTCGTCCTGCACGGCGCGGAAGCTGTCGACGATTGCATCTTTCACGCGCAAGGTGACGAACTCAAGGCTCGTGACCGGCGAGCGAATCGCGTCAACCTGCACGCGAATCAGCTCCTGCGCCGTGAACAAGTTGGGCCAGGCAATGCTGCGCGCGATTTCGTAAATATCTTCTTCGTGGTGGTATTCGTCTTCCGCCAGTTGCCACAACACCCGACTGGCGATTCGGCTCCACAAACATACGCGATAGCCCAGCGTGAACGGCCCCTGAAAGGCGACGCCGCCGTCGGTCGGCCCAACGTGAATTGCGCCGAGTTCTGTCAGCTCATCAAAGAGAGCGCCTTCAAGGCCACGCGGGCAGGGTGCGAAGAAGCGTTGAGTTTTTTGCTGAACGGGCGACGGTTTGACTGTCAAAGTGTCACGCGGATGATTAGTGGCCATGATTACTTTCGCAGACGACAACCGTCGCCCATGCCCTCACGCCAGACATGAACGCTGGCGATGTTGGAAAATTTTGATTCGGTCGCGCGCCAGACGAAGGTGCAGAGGTTTTCCAGCGTTGGCACACCGAGCCCCGCGATTTCGTCGAGATAGTGATGATCCAATTGGTCGCGTACCGCGTCAAGATGCGCACGCAGCAGACCAAGATCACTGACCATTCCACTCTTTTCGTGAGGCGTGCCTGCGAGCGACACTTCGCAGTGATACGTGTGCCCGTGGATGCGTCGCGAGCCTTCGGCTTCGATAGCGCGCTTTAATGTGTGTGCTGCGTCAAAAAAGAAGCGCTGCGTGATTTCGTAATTCATATCTGATTCCTTTTCGAAATCGAGCAGGGCGTGAAGCCGAGCCGCAGACTGTGCGCATACACGGCAAGGCGAGAGTCACAAAGCAATGTTCGATTTCGAAAAGGAATCATTATCGGATGCCGATGACTTTGTGCGTCTGTACCGAGAGCCGCCATTCGGGATGCCGCAGGCACCATTCAATCGCGAACTTCGTGTTTTCCACGCGCGACGGGCCATCCATCGGCTGCACAAAACGATGCTGAAAATCGAGCGTGGCAAGATGATCAAAATCAAACGGCTGCGGCACGACGACCTTCAACTCCTGTCCGCTCGTTTGCAGCAGCGGAGCGCCTGCTTTGGGGCTCACGCAGATCCAGTCGATGCCTGACGGTGCGGTAATCGTGCCGTTAGTTTCAACCGCAATCTCGAACCCTTCAGCATGCAGTGCATCAATCAAGGCGGCGTCCAGCTGCAACAGCGGCTCACCCCCCGTGCAAACGACCAGACGTCTGCCTTTGCTCGTCTCCGGCCATTCGCTGGCAACGGTTGCCGCCAGCACCGCCGCATCGGAATACTTACCACCACGCGTGCCATCGGTGCCGACAAAATCGGTGTCGCAGAATTTGCAGACCGCATTCCCGCGGTCACGTTCCAGCCCGCTCCATAAATTGCAGCCTGCGAAACGGCAAAACACCGCCGGACGACCCGCGTTCGCCCCTTCACCTTGCAGCGTGTAGAAGATTTCCTTGACCGCGTAGGTCATTGTGAAAGCTGCGAATAGGTCATCGGAAAAGGCAGCGCGCAATCACTGCGTAGCCCATTTTTCGAATCCCGCCTTGCGCAATAGACACGCCGGACACGCTCCGCAACCGTACCCCCAGACGTGCAGTGTGTCGCGAACCCCGTTGTAGCACGTGTGGGTGTGCTGGATGATCAGCTGCGTCAACGACTGGCCTCCCAGTAAATGCGCCAACGCCCACGTGTCGGCCTTGTCTATCCACATCAGCGGGGTCTCGATTTTCAGGTTGCGATCAAGGCCCAATGACAATGCTGACTGCATCGCTTTCATCGTGACGTCACGACAGTCTGGATAACCAGAAAAATCAGTTTCACACATGCCACCGACGAGCACATCGAGTCCACGACGATACGCAACCGTCGCAGCGAACGTCAAGAAAAGCAGATTACGCCCTGGCACAAACGTATTCGGCAAGCCGCTCTTTTCATAGGCAATGGACACTTCTCGTGTCAACGCGGTGTCGCTGATTTTCCCCAACACGGCGAGGTCAATGACATGGTCTTCCCCCAGCCGCTGACGCCATTGTGGAAACGTAGCCCGCAGCTCACGCAACGTCTCGAGCCGCACGGTCATCTCAACACGGTGACGCTGCCCGTAGTCAAACCCAACGGTCTCAACATACGCAAAGCGCTCAAGCGCCCACGCCAGACAAGTCGTCGAATCTTGCCCACCAGAAAACAGCACCAACGCGCGGCCTTGTTGTGTCGATCCCATCAAAACGGCTTCACGACAACAAGAAAAACGATAGCAAACAACGCGAATACCGGCAACTCATTCATCACCCGAAAGTAGCGCTCAGTGTGCTTATTGTCGCCCGCGCGAAACGCCATCATGTGCCGCCAGCACAGCGCGTGGAACACCACAAGCATAAGCACAATCAACAATTTCCACATCAACCATTTGCCCGTAATGCCATAGCCGATCCAAAGCAATGTTCCGAACACAATTGTTAAAACTGCACTGGGGGTCATGATGCCCCAAAACAATTTGCGCTCCATAATTTTGAAACGCGCATCGCCCCGAGCATCACCCTCGGCGTTGGCTTGTACGTGATACACGAAGAGACGCGGCAAATAAAAAATCCCCGCCATCCATGTGATGACGGCGATGATGTGAAACGATTTTATCCAGAGCATTGGCGATTAGTTGAGCGGATGATTCAGCGACGGCAAAGCCGCTTGACCACAGTCTTCAACTCAGTCAGTCGTCCGTGAAAAAAGTGCCCTGCTCCGGGAAACACGGTGACCGGCAATCCCTGCGGTCGCGCCCATGTCATCACGTCAGCGAGCGGCACTACATCGTCCTCTTCGCCGTGAATCACCACCGTGTCTTTCGGAACTTCGGGAATCTCGAATCGATTGACGGCAGGGCCGACTAAAACCAGTTGATCTGGTTGCGAGCGCTGCAAAAGGCGTGTTTGCACAAAACAGCCGAACGAAAATCCGGCTGCAACCAAAGGCACCGATGTGCCCAAATGAGTCTGCGCCCAAGCCAGCGCCGCCGCTGCATCATCTGTTTCGCCCATGCCCTCATCGAAGCTGCCCTCGCTCTTGCCAACACCACGAAAGTTGAAACGCATCGTGGCGAAACCCAACTCGGCGAACGACTTGGCGAGCGTTTGCACGACTTTGTTGTCCATCGTTCCGCCAAACTGCGGATGCGGGTGGCAAATAAGCGCGAGCGCAACCGCTGGCGAGTCGGAAGGGCGCTGAAACGCAACCTCCAGCACGCCAGCAGGGCCGGGAATGAGTTCGGATGTCATTCCTCATTTTAGGACACCTCTAAAAATTCAATTCTGGAGATGTCGCGATCGGTGCGGATCGCACGGCAACCTTGCTCCTGCCCTGACAGGTGAGCGCGTTTGGCCAAAAATGCAGGCACACAGTAACGACACGATGCGCTTCGCAAATGAATTTTTACGGGCGCGCTTTAGGCTTTGCCGACTTCTGTCTGCACGTCCATGCCCTTGCGACTAGGACTCACCGTAAACCGCCACAGCAGCACGGCCGTCGCCAAAAATGGCCACAGAATCACGATCGTGTGCGTCAAGCCGTTCAAATGCAGCAAATGCCCGTAGTTCCAGCTAAAGATCGATAGCGGCGCTTTTGCTGCCACAAAATCAGGCAACAGTAGTGTCACCATCACGCTCGAAATCAATGCGATGCCGGCGATGACGGACTTCGCGGCACGCGGCATCCAGAACAGCACCATCAAGGAAAACGCTCCGACCGCGAGGCCCAGCGTGTGTCCGGGACGCAGCCATTCGTCCCACGCGACGGGCGTGAGTACCGCCTGCGCCGCGGCGGTTTTCATGACGATGGCCAAGGAGATGACCAACACCAGCGCAATGCCGCCCATCCAGCGCTTACGCATAATGAGATCGGTGAAAAGGCCGATCCCGATCAGCGCCGAGGCGGTTTGCACGAGCTCGACAACGAGTACGACCGGCTCAAACGCAGCTTTCTGGCCGGCGTGAAAGGTTGCGCCAAACAACGGAATCGCCGGGTTCGTCTGCGCCAGCAACCAGACCAATAACAGCACCAGTTTCACGTTGCCTGACTCGCCAGACACCACCAGCTTTTCGCGCAATGAATAAGCGGCATTGATCAGTCGCCGCGACGAGATGGCGAGTGCGCCGAACACAGCACCAACAAGCGTGCCCACCAGATTGGCAATGGCATCAAACACGCTCGCGTAGCGCGTTGGCAGCCAGATTTGAGCAGTCTCCATCGCAAGCGAAAGCACCAACGCAGATCCGAGCGTCGCCACAATGGCGCGTAAGCCGGACCAGCGAAGTGGCCATGCCATGACCATCGCAAAACCCAGCGGAATGTACGCGAGCACATTAAATGTCGCGTCGCTTGCAATCCAGCGCTGATTCCACTGAAACAGGAAAAAGCGTCCGCCGGGTGCGGGTTCAGTCCAACCTGTGAAAGGCTGCAAGCTCGCGTAAACAATCACAGCGACGCAAACACCGGTGACCCACAGCGGCAGCCCGGAATGGCGGTTTTCGTAACGATCATTCATGTTGGCGGTTCGACCTACAGGTAGGCGTGATCAACTTTGAAGCCTACGACGTTGACCTGACTGGCATCAAGGTAGAGCTTGATTTCGACCTCCGAGCCGCCATCGAGTCCATGCGTGAGATTGGCTGTCGCTGGCGCAAATTCGGTCGGTGAAAAAACGCGACGGACGATTAACTCGCCGCCGAGCCCGTCAAGTGACAAAACGAGGTGCGGGAATGCGACGGTGCGCGTGCCGGTATTTCGCAACGTCGTCGTAAAGATCAGCAAGCCTTTATGCGCCGGATCGGCAGCCAGATCAGCTCCGACGAAGCCCAGCGATTCGGCGCGCTTCGGCGGCTCGACGCGACAGCCAATTTGGTCGCACGCCATCGCAACAAACGGTGCTGCTTGCGGCACCCGGCTAACCAACTCGTCACGGAAGAAATAGGCCGCCTGACCGACCAGCAGCAACACGGCGATGAGCGAGGCCACTGCGTAGCCCCAGCGTGCACCGCGCGATTCGACCGCCGCAGGCGCGCGCCAACGGTAATCGTTCAGATCGTGCGCCGTCTTGTCGGTTGCGGCGGTGCTCTGCGTATCCACGTCGAGATTACGCACGAGAGGATCAGCGTTATCCGTCGATTCGCCGTTAGTGGCAACAGCTTCCACTGCAATGTCTTTGGTGACCTTGACGTCGTTAGCGCTCCCGTCTTTCACTGCGGCATCATCACGCTCCGCCGTCATCGCAGGCATGCCCTGAACGATGGTTTGCGGCGACGCTCCTTCGACCGCTTCATGCATCGGGGGCATTGGCGGCAAGATGCCTTCGATCAAGTGTTCAACTGCGTCAAAAATGCCACGACAGGCACCGCAGCGCACAAGTCCCGCGTGCAGCTTCACCTGCTCCGGGCGCACGCGAAATTTCGCGCTGCAATGCGGGCATTGCGTGATAGCGGATACTTGCGTTGGGACGTTGGACATAGTGCAATCGTAGCGTACGCGTCGCGAGTGCGACGCGGCGGAGCACGCGCGTTTAGTCGCGCGTTCCGCTCATGCGCACCCAGCCGTCACGCTCAGCACTTACCGTGAGCTTGATCCACGGTGCATAAGCGATCTGGATTCGCTCAATTTGCGGTGTGAGAATACCCGCGAGCGCGAGCGCGCCGCCTGCTTTAACGTGGGCGCAAATGGCTGGCGCGAGCACCGTCAGCGGGCCAGCCAAAATGTTCGCTACGACGACGTCGTATTGGGCATGCAGTTCGTCGTCAGAGGTCGCGTAAGCAACCTTCAGTTTGTTCGCTTCGGTGTTCAGTCGCGCGGTTTCAACGGCTTGCGGATCGATATCCACGCCGAAAACTTCTGTTGCGCCCAATGCGGAGGCCGCCATCGCCAAAATCCCCGAACCACAGCCGTAGTCGAGCACGGTCTTGCCCGTTAGCGACAAGTCACTCAACCATTGCAAACACAAGCGCGTTGTCGGATGGGTGCCGGTGCCGAAAGCCAACCCCGGATCAACGCGTAGATTGATCGCGGCTGGATTCGGAGGCTCGCACCAGGTGGGCACGATCCAGAGTTTTGGTGTGATTTCGATGGGTTCGAACTGGGCCTGAGTGGCGCGCACCCAATCGGTTTCCGGGACGACGCGAAATTCGTGCGGGCCTAGCGAATAGCCCGCTTCGCTGCGGAGCGTTTTCCACAGCGCATCAAGTTCATCCGTCGTGACACTCGATTCGAACAGAGCCGCAATACGGCTATCAGCCCAGCGCTGGCTAAGCGCCATGCCGGGTTCGCCGAAAATCGGCTGCTCGGCGTCACTTTCCGCGTTCAAGTCCGCGACGTCAACCGCGAGCGCGCCCGCTTCAAGCAACGCATCGGCGATAGCGTCAGCCGCCTCGCCCTTAACCGGGCCGGAGATTTCCAGCCATGTCAGCGCTCCGACGGATGTCACTTCCTGCGTTCCGCAAGCTTCGCCATCCGCTGCTCAAGGTAGTGAATCGAAAAGCCGCCTTTAATGAACTGGGCGTCGTCCATGAGTTCGCGATGCAGCGCAATGTTCGTCTTGATGCCTTCGACGATCATCTCGGAGAGCGCGATGCGCATGCGTGCAATCGCCTGCTCACGCGTTGCACCATACGCGAGCAATTTTCCCACCATCGAATCGTAATTCGGTGGAACAAAGTAGCCGTTATAGGCGTGTGAATCAACTCGAATACCGGGGCCACCGGGCGCGTGCCAACTCGTGATGCGGCCAGGTGATGGCACAAACGAATTCGGATCCTCGGCGTTGATCCGGCATTCAATCGCATGGCCGCGTTTGATGACGTCCTTTTGACGAAACGTCATCTTTTGATTCGCGGCAATCTTGATCTGTTCCTGCACGATGTCAATGCCGGTGATCAGCTCAGTGACGGGATGCTCAACCTGCACACGCGTGTTCATTTCAATGAAATAGAACTCGCCGTTTTCGTACAAAAACTCGAACGTACCGGCGCCGCGATAATTGATTTTCTTGCAGGCTTCGACGCAACGCTCACCAATTTTTGCGATCAGCTTTTCTGGAATGCCGGGCGCGGGGCCTTCTTCAATAATTTTTTGATGGCGGCGCTGCATCGAACAATCGCGCTCGAAAAGGTACACCGCGTTCTTGTGTTGATCGGCGAGTATTTGAATCTCGATGTGGCGCGGATTCTCAAGGAATTTCTCCATGTAGACCGTGCCGTTGCCGAACGCCGCGAGCGCTTCGCCTTTGGTAAGTGTCACCGCGTTGACGAGTGCCGCTTCGGTTTGCACCACACGCATGCCGCGTCCGCCGCCGCCGCCCGAGGCCTTGATGATGACGGGATAGCCAATCGTGCGGGCGATCCGGATCATCTCGCGCGGATCGTCGGGCAATGCGCCGTCCATGCCCGGCACCACGGGCACTCCGGCCTTTTTCATGGCGAGCTTGGCAGACACTTTGTCGCCCATCAGACGGATTGTTTCGGCGCGCGGACCGATGAATACGAAGCCGGATTTTTCCACTTTCTCCGAAAAATCTGCGTTTTCCGAGAGAAACCCATAGCCCGGGTGAATCGCCTGGGCGTCAGTGACTTCGGCGGCCGCGATAATCGCCGGGACGTTCAAATAGCTTTGTGCGGACGGCGCAGGGCCGATGCAGATCGATTCATCGGCGAGTTTGACGTATTTAGCGTCGGCGTCGGCTTCGGAATGCACGACCACCGTTTTGATGCCCATTTCGCGGCACGCGCGCTGAATCCGCAGCGCGATCTCGCCGCGATTGGCGATCAAAATCTTGTCGAACATCAGGTTTTCCGGCTTTTTAGCCGAGGTCAGGGAGAGCGCCATCGTGGATTATTCGACTTATTCGATGGTGAACAGCGGCTGACCGTATTCGACGGCATTTCCAGATTCCACGAGCACGGCCTTGACCACGCCCGATTTGTCTGCCTCGATCTCGTTCATGAGTTTCATGGCTTCGATGATGCAAATCGTGTCGCCCACGTTCACACTGCTGCCGACCTCAACAAACGGCTTGGCACCGGGCGCTGCGGAGCGATAGAACGTGCCGACCATCGGGGACTTCACGATGTGACCGGTGGGCAACACGGCGGCCGGCTCAGCCACCGGCGCAGCAGCGGGTGCGGCCAACGGAGCGGCCATTGCAGGGCCCGGCTGCATCGCGTGCATCATTGGTGCGGCGTATTGCATGAACGGCTGCGGCGCGTTGGCAACCGTCCGCGTGATGCGCACCCGTTCTTCGCCCTCGGTCACTTCGAGCTCGGCGATGCCGGACTCCTGAACGAGTTCGATCAAAGTTTTTAATTTACGCAGATCCATGCGAAGGTTCTCCTCTTGGGGAAGATAAGTGGCGCTGTGTGGGTCGTTAAGTAGAGAAAACTACCTGGACGAATACTCGGTCGTCAGGAAATCGAGCGCGAGGTCGTAACCGCGCACGCCGAAACCGACGATGATGCCGCGCGCAATGGCGCTTAAGTATGAGTGGTGGCGAAATTCCTCGCGGGCATGCACATTGGTGATGTGCACTTCGAGAAAAGTCAGTGAGGCTCCGGCGAACGCATCGCGCAGGGCAACACTGGTGTGGGTCAGAGCGCCAGCATTGATGATGCAGGCGACCGTTCCGTCAGCGCGTGTGGCATGAATGCGATCCACCAACACGCCTTCGTGATTGCTTTGCAGGCAGTCGAGATGAAATCCCGCTAAAGCTGCTCGGGCCGACAAGTGGTCCTCAAGCTGCTCCAGCGTGGTCGAGCCGTATTTTTCCGGTTCCCGTGTTCCGAGCAGATTCAGGTTCGGGCCGTGTAGCAAAAGAATCCGCGGCATGCCAATCTCCACGTCGCTCGCCTTGCGTATGGTTTCGCCCATTTCTTCGTGAGCGCGTTCAACCCGTTTGTGGGTCGCAGTTTTGGCTCCGCCAGTCACCGATTCGACGTCAGTCGCCATCAATTGCATCTCGATTCAATCGGGAGATCGAAGCAAGTTAAGTTGAGATAGGCGATAGTTTGCCTGAAATTTGAATTTGTTGCTAGTTGGCGACAGCTTTTCCCAGTCCTTTGCTATGACGTTGGGATGCCTTCGAAATCGCTGCTACAACCAACAACTTTTCCATGAAAACGCCACCGAATGGGGGAAAATCCGATATATCCTTAAAAGTCGACTATAGCTCAAATTTCGCTTAAGCCCCTGTGCAAAGGCATTTTCAGAAAAAAGTTGATCGCAAACTACAATCCTACAAATACATCACTCGATGATTTTCGTTTAAGCGAAGATAGCTTCAATTTCGCCGTACTTAAGCTTACCTACGCGACGAAGCATGACTTCGCTCTTCGGCGAAATCACCAGCGTGAACGGCAGGACACCTTGTGGATTGCCCATCGTTTTGACCGCTTCGAGCCACGCTGCATCGCCCAAAAGAATCGGGTAATTTATCGCCAAATTTTTGGCGAATCGCTCGACTGGAGCGCGCCGATCAATGGCGATGCCGACAAATTGCAGGCCTTTCGCGGCAAATTCATTTTGCGCTTTCACGAATTCTGGCATTTCCTCACGGCACGGCCCACACCACGTTGCCCAGAAATTCACGATCAACGTCTTGCCTTGCCACGTCGAAATAGGCGTCGTCTTGCCGTCCAGGGCTTCAAAGCTGGCGGTCAAAAGTTTCGCCTCTTCGCCTATCACTGCGCCGCGCGTCAGCCACCAATGCCCCCCCCACGCGCCCGCGCCGCAAGCAGCCACCGCCGCTGTCCCAAGAATTAAAGCCCGCTTGCCCGACGACATGGGTCGGCCAGAATCCGGTCGCACGTCCTCGCTCATTGACTCACCTGCGGCTTGAACTGGTTCTTGAGGCTAGGCGGCGGCAACGCTTTTGCTGGCAAATTCTTCGTACCGGCGGTCAAGGCAAACAACCGTTTCGCCGGTGGATAGCAAATGCCGGCGACTTCGGAGCAGCCTTGAAACACAAGCTCCAGCTCGGTTTTTGTTGCCGCCACCGGGACCAGCTCAAGCACAAACGGCTGCTCAAACACCGTTGTTTTGCCAAAGGTGGGGTCGTTCTTGACCTTACCCTTGTGTTGCGACAGCTTCGTCAATTTAGGCGAAACTGCCGATCCGATGTCCTTGCCATCCACCCAAAATTCAAAGCGATCCCGATACAAATAATGCCCCGGCGTCACCCCGACCTGCAACGCCAATTTGCCGCCGACGAAGCTTGCCGTGACCGGAAACGCCTCATCCACAGGCAACGGGCCGTCGCTGTCCGCCGCCCAGACAACCGGCGTCATAAAAGCGACAGCGCAAAAAATTGCAATCAGGGCGGTAAATCGCCCGGCACCTTTCGCTCCGGGTGCTGTCATACTTACGACATATTGAGCCGACCGCTTTGGCTGATTTGGGAGCAGAACGCCCCTTATGAGATTGCTGGAAGCGCAGGCGCTGGAGATGTTCATGCCACTCGTTTTACTTGGAATTTTGTTGGTGCTACCCGTATTGGACATCTATGCGACGCTCCGGTTCGCCGAATCGCTCGATGTTCCTGCGTTAGCGCTCTTCGTGCCCGGATTTGTCTTCGGTCTTTTACTGATGAGGCGCGAAACCAGCACGCTCAAAGCGCGTTTCGTGAACGCCCTGCAAAGTATGTCACTCCCTGGCGTTGTCTTCGACAGCGGTCGCCGCATGCTGGCGGCCGTGCTTTTCCTGTTCCCCGGCGTCATGAGCGATATTTTCGCGTTGTGCTTGCTGCTGATCCCAAGTCGTGCCACGCCGCAGGTTGCCACCGCCTCGTCCGCGCCGAGCGGCCCCAAGGTGATGGATGGTGAATTCAGGCGCTTGGACTAGTCGGACGCAGCAGTAACCACCCGCCAATCAAAATCATCGGTACGCACAACCACTGCCCCATCGTCATCCCGAACGAGAGAAAACCAAGGAACGCATCCGGTTCGCGGAAAAATTCTGCCGTGGAGCGCAGGACGCCGTAGCCTACCAGAAATGCGCCTGAAACGCGTCCCAAAGCACGCGGCTTGCTGGAATAAATCCACAAAATAATGAATAGCAGTACGCCCTCAAGCGCGAACTGGTAAAGCTGTGACGGATGACGCGGAATGCGGTCCACCGTCGGGAAAATCATGGCCCACGGCAAAGACGGGTCGGCCGCACGGCCCGGTAACTCGGCGTTAATGAAATTACCGATGCGGCCTGAAGCCAGGCCCAGCGGCACCAGCGGCGAGACGAAATCCATCACCCGCAAAAACTTTCTCTCCGTGCGCCGCGCATACAGCCACATCGCGAAAATTACGCCGAGCAGGCCGCCGTGAAAACTCATGCCACCCTGCCACACGGCAAAAATTTCAAGCGGGTTGCTCAGGTAATAACCGGGCTTGTAGAACAGACAATAGCCGATGCGTCCGCCCAAAACCACACCCAAAATGCCGTAAAGCAGTAGCTCGTCGACATCGCCCGGTTTCCAGCCCTGCAAAACCTGTTTGCGAGCGCGATACTGACCGAGCAGCATGAACAGTACGAAGGCCACAAGGTAGGTTAGGCCGTACCAGCGAATGGCGAGCGGGCCGATTTGCAGGGCGATGGGGTCAATTTCAGGATGGATCAGCATAGTAGGTAAGTGTAGTGCGGCCTAAAATCTGACCTACCGACATTTGTCATCGCGTTGACAAGTCCCGCCCGTAACCCGTTTTGTGTTTTTCGAGTGCACTTATGAGCTTCAATCGCCGCAGCAAAATCGTCACCGGAGGCGTTTCCCGGTCCCCCAATCGCTCCATGCTTCGCGCCGTCGGCTTTGGCGACAATGATTTCGACAAGCCCATCGTCGGCATTGCCAACGGCCACAGCACGATGAACCCGTGCAACGCTGGTATTCAGCCGCTAGCCGACCGTGCGGCCGTCTCGATCAAGGAAGCGGGCGGCATGCCGCAGATGTTTGGCGTGATCACGGTCACCGATGGCATCAGCATGGGCACCGAGGGCATGAAGTATTCGCTGGTGTCGCGCGAAGTCATCGCCGACGCCATTGAAACCGCCACGCAAAGCCAGATGATGGACGGCGTGCTGGTGCTGGGCGCCTGCGACAAGAACATGCCGGGCGGCATGATCGCGATGTGCCGCATGAATATTCCTTCGATTTACTGCTACGGCGGCACCATCAAACCGGGCAACTGGAAAGGTCAGGCGCTGACCATCGTGTCACCGTTTGAGGCCGTGGGTCGTCATGCAGCGGGCACCATTTCGGAAGAAGACTTCATCGGCATCGAAAAAAATGCCTGCCCAACGCATGGCGCGTGTGGTGGCATGTACACGGCGAACACGATGTCGTCGGCCTTCGAAGCGCTGGGCATGAGCCTTCTCGGTTCGTCGTCGATGGCCAATCCCGATCAGGAAAAATCCGATAGCGTGGCCGAATCCGGCCGCGTGCTGCTTGAAGCGATCAAGGCAGATTTGAAGCCGCTCGATATCGTGACCAAAAAGTCGGTTGAAAACGCCGTCGCGCTGATCATGGCGACGGGCGGTTCGACCAATGCGGTGCTGCATTTCCTCGCGATTACGCATGCGGCTGACATCGAATGGACGATTGATGACTTCGAGCGCATGCGCAAACGCGTGCCCGTGCTATGCGATCTGAAGCCTTCCGGTCAGTACGTAATGACCGATTTGCACAAGGTTGGCGGTGTGCCGCAAGTGCTCAAAATGCTGCTGAATATGGGTCTGTTGCATGGCGATTGCATGACGATCACTGGCAAAACGATGGCTGAAGAACTCGCCAAAATACCTGATCTACCCGCGAAAACGCAGGACGTGATTCGCCAGCCGGACAACCCGATGTACAAGGAGGGCCACCTCGCCATTCTCAAAGGCAATCTGTCGCCCGAAGGATGCGTCGCCAAGATTACGGGCCTGAAGAACCCCGTACTGACTGGCCCGGCGCGCGTGTTCAACAGCGAGCCCGAGTGCATGGAGGCGATCATGGCCGACAAGATCAGGCACGGGGACGTGCTGGTGTTACGTTACGAGGGCCCGAAGGGCGGCCCTGGCATGCGCGAAATGCTGTCCCCCACCAGCGCAATCATCGGGAAGGGCATGGGCGAGACGGTCGCGCTGATTACCGACGGTCGTTTCTCGGGCGGCACGTGGGGCATGGTGGTCGGTCACATCTCGCCAGAAGCGCAAATCGGCGGCCTGCTTTGCATTGTGGAAGAAGGCGATTCGATTACCGTCGACGCGCACAAATTGCTGTTGCAACTGAACGTGGACGAAGCCACGATTGCCGCCCGGATGGCGAATTGGGTCGCGCCACCGATGAAGTACACAAAAGGCGTGATGTACAAGTTCGCAAAACTGGCGTCGAGCGCGAGCAAAGGGGCGGTTACGGATGCCTGAGACGATTGGATTCAAATCCTTTGCGCTGTGCGCGGCGTCTTTGCTGCTTGGCAGTGCGTCGGCCACTCCGGTCGATATCAAGCTGGTCAACCCAAGTTTCGAGGAACCTGCAAACGGCGCGCGTGCGCCCGGCTGGTTTCCTTCGCAGCACACTGGGCCGGTTCGTAACTTTGAATGGGCGGTAGACACCGAAACCGCCAGTGACGGCAAGGCGAGCTACCGCATCAAACGGCTAAGTCCACAGGCGTTCGGCATGATCACTCAGGGCGTCGTTGTCGCCGGGCATGCCGGCAAAACGCTCGAGTTTTCTGCGGCCATGAAAGCCGACGATGTCGGCCCGGACGGCTGGGTGCTCTCCGTCAACGTCGAAAGCCGCAACGCCATTCTGGAGCAGGTACGCAGCACGCCGGTGACCGGCAAAGTTGGCTGGAAGCGCTCCGTGGTTCGCTTCAAATTGCCCGCGGATGCGTACGAACTGAAGCTGGGTGTCATGCTGCTCGATGAAGGCACTGGCTGGGTGGATGACATCAAGCTTCACGTGGTGGATTAGATGAGCCATCCCGTTCGTCAACACCGGTAGCGTTCATGCGTTAATGAATCATGCACAAACATTTTCTCTCTTGCGTCGCGCTGACGGTCATAGCCATCGCCAATCCCTCCTTCGCCCTCGACGCTATCCCTCTTGACCAGTTGAAACCCGGATTGTGGAAAGTCGAGCGCAAGATGGAAAAACTTGACCTCACGCCAGTGGAGTACGAGACGCGCAACAGCGAATATTGCGCCAGTCCGAAAAAAGAAATTTCACGCACGCTGCGACTGGCCAGTTTTCTTTGCAAAACCGAGACAACCAAGGTCGCCGACAACAGATACAGCGTACGTGCCACGTGCAGACTTCCCGGTATCTCCGGTGAAAACACGACCGTCATCACCATCGTAAACCCCGGCGAATACACCGCTCAAGTCGAGACGATCGGCACCAAATTCGGCGAGAAGCAGCATCGGAAAGAAACTATTTCCGCTGTGCGGGCCGGGGATTGTCAGGAGTAGCGCGACTATTTGCGTGCGGTTATCGGAACCGTTGCCCGAAACTACGACGCGCTACAGCTACATACGGGGACTACACTTCCCGCGCGGGCACCTCTAAGAATTCATTTTTGGGGATGCAGTGTTAGGAGCCCGGAGCGCAGTAACCTTCATTACCGCTCTTGTTCATGAGCGCTTCTGGCAAAGACGCGAGCACCGTGCGACGACACAATGCGCCCCACAAATGAATTCTTAGAGATGCCCGTATGAAAGCCACCAAAATAGTTGCCACGCTCGGCCCCGCGAGCGACACCGTTGACATCATTGCCGCGATGATCGAGGCGGGATGCGATGTTTTTCGCCTTAATTTTTCGCACGGCACTGCCGAGGATCACGCAGCGCGCGCAGCACGTGTGCGCGAAGCCGCTGCCCGCGTCGGTCGTGAGGTCGCCATCATGGGCGATCTTCAGGGCCCGAAAATCCGCGTCGGCAAATTCGAAAATGGCAAAGCGATGCTCGTCGCTGGTGAGCCGTTTTTGCTTGATGCCGCGCTCGACAACAAAGCGCCCGTATCGAACGCGCAGCAAGCGAGTCTTGATTACAAAGAGCTGCCGCAGGACGTGAAAAGCGGCGACACGCTGCTGCTCGCCGACGGCTTGATCCAGTTGAAAGTCATCAAGGTGGTCGGCGACAAGGTGCACACCATCGTCGAACTCGGCGGCGAACTCTCCAACAACAAAGGCATCAACAAAATGGGCGGCGGCCTGACCGCGACGGCCCTGCCTGCCAAGGATCTGGACGACATCAAAATCGCCGTTGCCATTGACGTGGACTACCTCGCGATCTCGTTCCCCAAAAGCGCGAACGATATGCAAACGGCGCGCACCATCCTTACGGCGTGTGGCGGAAAAGCCAAGCTCATCGCCAAAATCGAGCGCGCCGAAGCCATCGTTCCGGAAACGCTAGACGAGATCATCGACGCCAGCGACGGCATCATGGTCGCACGCGGCGATCTCGCTATTGAGGTCGGCAACGCAGCCGTACCGGCGCTGCAAAAACGCATGATCAAGCGCGCGCGTGATCGTAACAAGCTCACCATCACCGCCACCCAAATGATGGAGAGCATGATCACAGCACCCGTGCCTACGCGAGCCGAGGTCAGCGACGTCGCCAACGCAGTGCTCGATGGCACCGACGCCGTGATGCTCTCCGCCGAATCCGCGACCGGCAAATATCCGGTCGAAACCATTCGCACCATGACCGCGATTGCGCTCGCCGCCGAGCGCTCGCAGGAGTACGAGCTGGACAGCGATTTCATCCACCAGCAATTTGTGCGCGTTGATCAGGCCATCGCGATGGCCTCCCTGTTCACCGCGTTCCACTTGAAGGCAAAGGCCATCGCAGCGCTGTCGCAGTCGGGCTCCACTGCGCTCTGGATGAGTCGCCACGACAGCGGCGTGCCGATCTATGCGCTGACGCCGGAGGTGCGCTCGGCCCGCCGCGCCGCGCTGTATCGCGGCGTCAGGCCGGTTGTGGTGCCTTTTGATTCGGATCGTGAAACGGCCTTGCTCGCGGCGGAGAACGCACTGATGTCCCGCGGCGCAGTTTCCGACGGCGATTTGATCGTATTGTCGTGCGGTGAGCCAATGGGGAAAAGTGGCGGCACCAACGCACTCAAAGTCGTGCGCGTGGGCGAACATCGCGAATGATCAGCTTTTGGCTGAATGCTCCTTCGCATAGGGGCTGAAGCCGCAAAATATTCATTGTCGACTTATTATGTTTTGCAGCGATAACCCCTGTGCAATCGACGTTACAACGTGAAGCTGATTCGTAGCTCTTGACCCTTCGACGCAAAGCGCGTCCGGGCTACACTTTTCACATGGAACTCACCGTCACCGTCAAACCCACGCGCCGCGTCCTGCTCGGCATCACCGGCGGCATCGCCGCTTACAAATCCGCCGAACTGACGCGCCTGTTGGTCAAATCAGGCCGCGAAGTCACTGTCGCTATGACCGCCTCCGCGCGCGAATTTGTCGGCCCAGCGACCTTTCAGGCGCTTTCCGGTCACCCAGTGTTCAGCGACTTGTGGGACGCACGACCCGACAACGGCATGGCGCACATCGAACTCACGCGCAGCAACGACGTGATGCTTATTGCTCCCGCCTCGGCTGATTTTCTCGCGCGGTTAGTGCACGGTCGAAGCGATGACCTGCTCGCCACCACCGTCCTCGCGCGCACCATTCCGCTCATCGTCGCCCCCGCAATGAATTTGCAGATGTGGCAGAACCCGGCGACACAGCGAAACGTCGCCACGCTCAAAGCCGACGGCGTCCACGTCATCGGTCCCGGCAACGGCGATCAGGCGTGCGGCGAGATCGGCGATGGCCGCATGCTCGAACCTGCGGAAATCATGGCCGCGCTGGAGGCCTGGGCGCAGCCGAAATTACTCGCAGGCAAACGCGTGCTCATCACCGCCGGCCCCACGCAGGAAGCCATCGACCCCGTGCGCGTGATCACCAATCATTCCAGCGGAAAAATGGGTTACGCGCTCGCGCAAGCCTGCGCCGACGCGGGCGCGCAGGTCACGCTAGTGACTGGCCCGACGCATCTCGCGACGCCCTACGCCGTTGATCGTGTGAACGTCACCAGTGCCGCGCAAATGCTTGCCGCCGTTGAGGCCGACATCGACGAAGCCGACATCCTCATCGCAGTGGCCGCCGTCGCCGATTACCGCCCCGCCAACAGCGCCGAACAAAAGATCAAAAAGACCGAAAGCGGACTGACGATCAACCTCGAACCCACCGTAGACATCCTCGCCAAAATCGCCAAGCGCGCCGGCAAAAACGGCAAACCGCCGTTCTGCGTAGGCTTCGCCGCTGAAAGCGAAAGAGTCGAGCAATACGGCGCAGAAAAGCGCGCCAGAAAAGACATCCCGCTACTCATCGCGAATCATGCGCAGAGCGCGTTTGGGGCTGATGAAAACGAAGTGACCCTGATTGACGAAACCGGCGCAGCGGGGGCGAAACGGTTGCCGAGAATGAACAAGCTGGCGCTGGCGCGGGCGTTGGTCGGTGAGATTGCGAAGCGGATTCACGCGTAGAAACTTTTGCTGTGCCGAGGCACGCGGGCGCATTTCGGACCTCGATCTTTTGACGCATCCGTTGATATCACTTCTCACAGGCGATATCATCTCACTTACGCGGCCAATTCGGAATTGTTCGGGTGAAGTCACCGCCTAAAAAGACTGTCGCAAAGCCGTTGCAGATGCAACGAGATTCGACGCGCACCATCATCAGTTTGCCCAACCCGCAAAAGCAGTGGCTGGAAGACGTCGCCAAGCGCGAAGGTGTGGCGATGACGGCGGTGGTGCGTGATGCGGTAGCGCATTACCAGCAACATCTGACTGCGCCCGTGGATGATTTCGCCGCACTCGGCAGCCGATTGCAAGGTACATGGAAACGCGGTGACGGGCTGGCGTGGCAAACGCAAATGCGCGACGAGTGGTAGCTGTGAGCCGTGCGCTACGTTCCCGACACCGTCATCCTGATCGACTACTTAAACGCAATTCCCGCAGCGATCAAGTGGCTCAACGAACACCATGACGACTGCGTACTAACGCCGATCACCCGCGCAGAAGTCCTCGCAGGAAGCGACGCGCAAATGATGGACATCACCAATCGCAGGCTCGACACTTTCGCGCAATGCGACATCGATCACGCTGTAGCAAAAACTGCCGCAGCGTTGCGCAAATCGCTACACGCCTGACAACCGAGAGACTGGTGTGGACGGCGCAGCGATCCCGCGAGATTTTTTACGTCACAAACCCGGACAACGTCGCCAGTATCGAGATGCACAGAAAACTGGGCTTTCAGGAAATGATGCGTGAAACGTCCATCCCACCAATGCTTACCGGATTGACGCTATTTCGTCTGCGGTTCGAGGTTAGTACCGAACGTCGAAAGTTTAATTAGCACGAATCACGCTGCAATTAACGCATACCGTGCTACCGCCAAAGCAACCCAATCACGCCCAAAACCATCAAACCGGCACCCAGCAATTTCTCTTTCAACTGCTCTTCCTTGAGCAAGCGCGCGCCGAACCCGGCTGCGAACAGCATCGATATTTCGCGCAGCGGCGCGACGTGGCTGATGGGTGCGGTTTGCATGGCGTAGAGCACGAGGATGTAGGCGAGCGGCGAGATTGCGCCGATGCCGAGCGCGTACTTGCCGTTCTTGCGCCACTCTTTGCGCACTTCGTGGCGCTTGCGGACGAACATGGGCAGCATGAAGATCGTACGCAGAAAGTTTGAAAAGTAGTCGAGCAGCAGTGGCGAGAGCGCCAGAAATTTCACTGCGTAACCGTCGAGCGCGGTGTACACGGCGATGAACAAACCAGTGGTCAAGCCCCAGCGAATGCCTGCGCGAGATCGCTCCGACGGCTCGCTGAAAAGGCGCAAACCGCCCGCGAGCACAAAGATGCCAGCGACGATTGCGAGAATCCCCAAACCGGAAAACACATTCACCGCTTCGCCGAAAAACACAATGGCTACAACGCTCGACAGCAGCGGCCCGGTGCCTCGCGCGACGGGATACACGACGCCGTAGTCGGCCAGCTGATAGCCGCGTTGCAGCGACAACGAGTAGCCGATGTGCACGGCGGCAGAGACGGCCATGATGAGCCACTGCTTTAGCGTGATGTCCGCGACCAGGGACGGCGAATGCAACCACCAGATCAGCAGCAGCGGCGAATACAACACCATGACGACGGCGTTGCCAAGCAACACGAACGCCGCACCACCGCCCGACTTTTTCGCGAGCAGATTCCAGCTGGCGTGGAGCAGCGCGGCGAGCACGACGAGGAAGAACGTGGTGAGCGTCACGTGCTGGGGGGATTGAACGTCATGGATGTGGCTGGAGGACTATCAGCTTTTGTCTGAAACCACCATTTTACGCGGGCTACCTGCACATTTATGCCATTATCAACTATTGCACAAATGCGCTTTCAGCCCCAGTGCAATGGTCGTTTCATGCCAAAGCTGTTAGACGCGCTACCAATATTTCATCGCGCCTTTGAACAGTTCCGCGAGTGAAGATTTCGTCACATCGCGCGGTGCGTTTTTGATCACACGTTGCTGTGGGAATGCCCGCTCGGCAAGGCTTTCCGCGTCGGCGTCGGTGTAACCAACGGCGTTCAAACCATTCGGAAAATTCACGGCGCGCATCATTTCGATGAGTTTGCTGGCGACGATTTCACCGGCATCTTTTGCGTCCGCGCCGTGGGTGCTGGCACCGAGAAATTGCGCCGCTTCGAGATGGCGTTCCGGCGCAGCCTCGCCCGTGAAACGGTAGACGCTGGGCGCGTTGAGCACAACGCTCATGCCATGCGGCACCATCGGTTGTACTTGTGGGTAGCCCTGCGGCGGTTTGAAGTCGCGCACGAGGCCGGAGACGGCGTAGCTCATGCCATGCGGCAAGTGGCAACCGGCATTGGAAAACGTCATGCCCGCGATCAGCGCGGAGTACATGATCGCGCCCTTCGCTTGCTGATCGCTCCGATCATTGACGGCCTTGACAAGGTTCTGACCGATGATGCGCAGCGATTCGCGTGCGCCCATGTCGCTCCACAAATTCGCGCCCTGATTCATCGGGCGTTTTGCACCGTCGTCGCCTTCATAGAGCTTCGGCTTGGCGCTGTGTGCCCTCGCCGTGTAGCTCTCCAGCGCATGCGACAACGCGTCGAAGCCGTTGGCGGCGATCACCGCGGGTGAGAGGGTGTGCGTCACGTCCGGGTCCACCAAAGCGCGTGAAGGCAGCATGTGGCGCGACAGGATGCCCGTTTTGCATTGCTGTTCGAGCAGATTGCAGATCGCGATGCCGGTGACCTCGCTTCCGGTGCCGCAGGTGGTCGGGCAAGCGATATGCGGTTTCAGCGGGCCGGGCACGGGTTTCCCAAGGCCAATCGGTGCATTGACATAAGCGAGTAATTCGTCGGGATACGTGGCGTACAAATTCGCGGCTTTGGCGGTGTCCATCACCGAACCGCCGCCGACCGAAACGAAGCCGTCGAATTTACCTTCTTGCGCAAACTTCGCAGCGGCCATGAACGAGTCACCGGTTGGCTCTACGGCACATTCCCAATAAATTTCCACGGTGCAGCCCGCCGCTTCGAGCGAACGCTTGACGGTCGCGACGTAGGGCAAATCGCGAACAGTTTTGTCGGTAAACAGCCCGATGCGCTTCATGCCTAAAGCCCGCGCGTGCGAGCCCGCTTCGCGCAGGCATCCCGGCCCAAAGGTGAAGTGGTTGACCTCGACGGTGAAGGCGGCGTCGCCTTCATGACCTTGCAAGCCTTCCAGACCGTAGTAGCGGCAGCAGGTGTACATCAGCAATGTTCCGGTAGTTGGGGTTCGCAGCGAACTTCTGTCTTCACCGAATTGGCGATGAAGCATTCGGCGTGCGCCTTGTGATGCAAGGCGTGAATTTGCTCGACTGTGGGCAGTAGATTGCCTGAAAAAACGACATAAGGTTTGAGCGTCACAACCGTCATGGCCATCTTGCCTTCAGCGTTGCGCGCCATGATGCCGGAGGCGTTGTCGACGTAACTATCAACGCAAAATTTGCGAGCTGCCGCAATCGATAGAAACCAGAGCATGTGGCAACTGGAAAGCGATGCGACAAACATCTCCTCCGGATCGACGGCGCTCGCGTCGGACATCGGCAGCGGCACGACGCTGGGAGACGATGAGCCTGGCAACTCCGCGCCGCCGTCGAAACGCAAAGTATGTATGCGGCTATAGCGATTGCCGAGAAAGTCTTGCTCGCCCCGCTGCCATTCGATTTTTGCGGTGTATTCACTCATGCTTAGAGTGCGTCCGCCCTGATCATGTCGGCAGCTTTTTCCGCCATCATAACCACCGGTGAATTGGTGTTACCGGAGATGAGCGTGGGCATGACGGAACAGTCGATCACACGCAAACCGGTGACGCCACGTACGCGCAAGCGGGAATCGACGACACCCATCGGGTCGGTGTCCGGTGCCATCTTGCACGTCCCGCTCGGATGAAAAATCGTCGCGCCGTAGTTGCGTGCGAACTCCAGAATTTCGTCGTCGGTTTGCACGCTGGCGCTCGGTCGGTATTCCTCGCCGATCAGATCACTCATCGCTTTGGTACCTGCGAGCTTGCGCGCGAATCGAACCGATTCGACGGCGCAACGAACATCAGTTTCATGCGACAAATAGTTCGCGAACATCAGCGGTGCGGCGAGTGGATCAGCGGATTTGAGCGCTACGTGTCCACGCGATTCGGGTCTGAGCTGACAGACCGAGAATGTACAACCACTCCACGGATGCGTACTTCCACCCGCCATTTCGGCCGACAGTGCGGCGAAGTGAAACTGGATATCGGGCGTGCTGGATTCTGGCAACACTTTCGTAAACATGCCGCCGTGATTGATGCCGATGGCAAGCGGCCCAGCCCGGCGCGTGAGCCAGTCCCAGCCCATCAAAAATTTGCGCCAGTTGCTCTTCAAATCATCGTTGATGGTGATCGGTTTTTTGACTTTGAACAGCAGGCGGAATTGCAAGTGATCCTGCAAGTTTTGACCGACACCGGGAAGGTCGTGCAGCAGCGGAATACCGTGTTCGCGCAGGTGTTCGCGTGGGCCGATGCCGGAGAGCATCAGCAGTTGAGGGCTTTGCAGCGCACCCGCCGTGAGCAGCACTTCCTTGTTCGCACGCAGCGTTACAGTCTTCCCGTACTGCATGTATTCCACGCCAACAGCACGCGTGCCTTCGAACAGAACTCGCGTGGCTCTTGCATTCACTTCCGTGCGCAGATTTTTGCGTTTCTGCGCGGGACGCAGGTAGGCGACAGCCGTTGAGCAACGCCAGCCGTGCTTGGTAAACAACTGGTAGTAACCAACGCCGGTCTGATCGCCGCTGTTGAAGTCCATCGTGCGTGGCACGCCGAGCTCTTCGCCGCCAGCGATGATGGCGTCCATCACGGGATGCGGATCGGGAATCGAGGTGCCCCAGAGCGGCCCACCCTGGCCGTGGGTGCCGTTGGCGATCAAACGCTTGTCGCTGTTGTGCTCGCTCTTGATGAAGTACGGCAGCACTTCTTTCCAGCTCCAGCCGTTGTTGCCCGCCGCGCTCCAGCGGTCATAGTCTGCGGACTGCCCACGGATGTAGATCAGCCCGTTGATCGACGACGATCCGCCAAGCCCGCGACCGCGCGGCCAGTAGACCTTGCGGCCGTGCATGTTCGGCTCAGGCTCCGTGTAGTAGCCGTAGTTGTAGACCGGGTGGAACATCGTTTTGGCGTAACCAATCGGGATGTGAATCCACAGGTAATTGTCTTTCGGGCCAGCTTCCAGCAAGCACACTGAATTGCGACCATCCTCGGACAACCGGTTCGCCAATACGCAGCCCGCCGTGCCTGCGCCTACGATGATGTAATCAACAGTCATGGGCATCTTCTAGTTCAATTTCAAAGTCATAAAGAGCACGTCCGGCTCCGGATTGTGGGTGTACGGTTCGGCATCGACGAAACCGAGTGAGCGGTACAGCGCGATAGCGGCTGGCATACGCTTCTTCAAAGTGTCGAGCTTCATTTCTTTGTAGCCAGCGTCACGGGCAAATGCAATCGCTGTGCGCGCAAGTTCTCGCCCCAGCCCGGTGCCCTTAGCTTCTGGTTCGACCCACAAGCGCTTCAATTCGCATGCCGAAACGGATTCACCCGCCGAAACGGACTCACCCGCCGAAACGGCGAGCGCGCGCACGGCAACGACGCCCACTGGCGTATTTGTTGGCGCAGCCACGGGTGCAGATGATGAGTCCAGGGTCGCGAGCCACAATCCACCTTCAGGCGCACTGTATTTTCCGGGCAGCGCGGCTAACTCATCTTCGAAATTCTGGAAACACAAATCGATCTCTGTCCAGCGCGCATAGTTACGCATGAGCGCCCGCGCATGCTCAATGTCCTGCGCTGATGTGGCGGGTCGAATGCGGGAAATCATGCCTTGATGTCGGGACAGGCACCGGTCGTGATTGACGTGCCAGCAATCTCTGACTTGAGTTCTTCGAGCTTGCTGACCGTGGACTGCGTGGGTTCCCGCAGCACCAGCGCTGTCATCGCCAGTGTCTGTTCGCGTAGGCGGTAGGTAGCCGTCTTCACGCCTTTGGCACGAATCGCGGCGAGGCGTTCATCCGCCTCTGCCTTCGTTCGAAACACGCCGAGCGAAATGGCGAAATTCCATTCACCGGACTCAAGCACGACATTGCCGCCGGTAACGTTGAGCCGCTTGAGATCGGCGAACGCACGATCAGCAGCAGGACGATTCGTTTTTGGCGGTATGTAGACCCAGTGTTCGGCCTGAACATCCACACGGCGCGACAGCAGCGTACGCCCCAGCACCAGAGGCTCCAGCAATTTGGTAGCACGCACGCGATCAGCTTCTGACAGCGGCCCCCATTCGGCGCAAGCCAGCGTAAGCTGCGCGACTTTGGCGGGGCCAAGCTTCGACATCTGTTGCGCCGTCAACGACTTCACGGCATCGGCATTGATCGGTTTGTAGCGCTCGGCGCTGGCCTGCGCGTTCGCGTTCATGCCGTCGACGTACGCATAGCCGAACAATGCTGCGTTCGCGAGCAACAACAAAACGAGCAGCTTTTTCATTCTCCAGACCCAGCAAAATCGACACTTGATTTTGCCAGCAAGCGCACGCCCTCCAGCACCAGCGAATCGATCACGGTATTGCCATCGGCGAGATGTTGCAGCAGGCGATACGCGCTTCCCCCTGTGAGTACGATGCGCGGCGCCGGTACGACCCCGCGCTCTCGCAGGCGCTGGCTCAGCCGTTTATGGCCGTGTTCGATCGCTCCGACCATCGCATCAATCGCGCCGGTGGCAAGCGCGTCCCGGGTGTTGGTCGGCTGCGCTGTCCAGTCGCCAGCATCGACGGACAGCGCCGCTGTATTGCCTGCCAGACCACCCAGCATGGCGTGGTATCCCGCGACAATCGCGCCACCCAGATAATTGCCTCGTTCATCCAGTTGATCGACCGTCAACGCCGTGCCTGCACAAGCCACGACGCATGGGGCCAGCCCGCGATGCCACGCCGCAATCACCGCCGCCCAGCGATCCGTTCCAAGCCGCGCGGGGTCGTCGTAGCCATTCTTCACACCGCAAGCACTGGCGGTCGAAACAATCCAGTAAATGCGAATACCAAGCGCAGCAAACTGGCGTTCGACGCGTTCCTTCGACACGAGGTTAGCGACGTGACTGCCAACGACTTGTGTGGGTCTGTCAGTGTCGAGGCCCGCGCGCAGAACAAAATGTTCGATCTCCGCTACGAACATCGCTCCGCGCGTCACGATGCGATCACCGTTGAAGCCCGCCCATTTCAGGCGTGTGTTGCCAATATCAAGAACCAAGAGCACGTAGCGTTACCTCTCCAGAAACAAAAGTATGCAAACCCGCTTCGCTTTCTATCACCAAGGCTCCCTGGCCGGTAACGTCCACGATGCGGCCGCTGATCTGTTCGCCGTCGGGCAAGCGGGCGACAATCATTTTGTCAGCGTAGGCATGGGACATCCGCCATTCGTCCCGGAATGCAGCAAAGCCCGATTTCGCGAATTGCATCATCGCGTCGTCAAGCGCAGTCAGCAGAAGCGTCACCACGTCGTCGCGAGAATGGCGAACGCCTGCAACCTGATCCAGCCCAATCGGCTGCAGCGCACCGGTGGTTGGCGTGAGCTGAGGTGTGCGCAAATTCAGACCGACACCGATCACGGCGGTTCGCGTGGAAAACGGGCCAAGCACCGTTTCGATCAGAATGCCCGCGAGCTTGTGTGATTCGTCAATCAGCACGTCGTTCGGCCACTTCAGTTTCGCGCGACCACCAAGATGCGCGGCGAGCCCACGACGAACGGCAACGCCCACGGCAAGGCTCAGGCCGTCCAGCCGCTGCGAGCGCTCAAACTCCCAGGCAACGCTCATCAGCACGGCGTCGCCCGCGTTCGCCTGCCATTGTCGACCGCGCTGACCGCGGCCGGCCGTCTGCACATCGGCAACCAAAACCTGACGGTGCACCGAGCGCCGCCCCGCACGCTGCAAGAGCTGGGTATTGGTGGAGTCAGTCCGGGCGACGAACTGGATTTTGAAGTCGGTCATGATCGTTTTTGCACAAAAATCTGCTGGCTCGTCAAGAAGCATTGGGGGATTACCCCCATTTACCCAAGTCTTATATAAGACCTACACTGCCGACATTCCCGACCGCAGAGTCGGTTTTGTTGATGAACGTGTGTATATTGTGCAGTGCATGACTGTTAGATTCGCGTGGATCGAGGAGGATTGAGGAAATATGTCTGTTACCAGTGCTCCGGCAGCTGCCGATACATTTCCGCGCTTGCTGTCCCAACACGCGGCGCAGCGACCCGAGGCGCCCGCATTGCGCGAAAAATATCTCGGCATCTGGCAGACGTGGTCGTGGCGCGACACCGCCGCCGAAGTGCGCGCGATGGCTATGGGCCTCGCCGCCCTCGGTTTCAAGCGTGGTGACAATCTGGCGATCATTGGTGACAATCGCCCTCAGCTCTATATGGCTTTTGCCGCAGCGCAGTCGCTAGGCGGAGTGGCGGTGCCGATGTATCAGGACGCCGTCGCAGCGGAAATGACCTTCGTTCTGGAAAACGCGGTGATCCGGTTCGCCGTCGTTGAGGATCAGGAACAGGTCGACAAACTTCTTGAGGCGCGCGATTCACTGCCGCAGATCGAACACATCATCTACGCCGATCCGCGCGGACTCAGAAACTACAACGCCCCTGGCCTCATGGGCCTCGAAGCGTTGCGCGCCAAAGGCGACGACTTCGATGCAGCGCATCCCGGCTTTTTCGATACTGAAGTTGCAGATGGCAAGACGACCGATGTGTCGGTCATGCTCTATACCTCGGGCACGACGGGCAAACCGAAGGGCGTTTGCCAGACGCACGAGGCATTTATCACTGCGGCGCGCGGCGGTGTGCAGTTTGATCATCTTGTCGCCACAGACAACGTGCTTTCATATTTGCCGATGGCGTGGGTGGGCGATCATCTGTTCAGCTATGCGCAGTTTCTGGTGGCCGGTTTCACGGTCAATTGCCCTGAATCAGCTGAAACCGTGATGACAGATTTGCGCGAGATCGGCCCGACGTATTACTTTGCGCCGCCACGCGTGTTTGAGAGCCTGCTGACCAACGTGTCGATTCGAATGGAAGACGCAAGTCGCATCAAGCGCTGGCTATATGACTCGCTGATGATGGTGGCCAAGCGCTGTGGTGCTGACATCATGGACGGCAAGCCGGTGAGCGCGAAGGACAAATGGCTCTATGCGCTGGGCAACATGCTCGTGTATGGCCCACTGAAGAACACACTGGGCATGAGCCGGATTCGCGTGGCTTATACCGCCGGTGCAGCGATCGGCCCGGACCTTTTCCGCTTCTACCGCTCCATCGGCATCAATCTCAAGCAACTGTACGGATCCACCGAAACCTGTGCCTACGTTTGCCTGCAACCGGACGGCCAAATCAAGTTCGATAGCGTTGGCACAGCGGCCCCGGGTGTCGAAGTGAAGCTTGCCGACAATGGCGAAGTCATCGTACGCGGCGCGATGGTGCTTAAGGAGTACTACAAACGCCCGGACGCCACGGCCGAATCTATTGACAGCAACGGCTACTTCCACACCGGCGATGCCGGTGTGTTTGACAGCGACGGTCACTTGCGCATTATTGACCGCGCGAAAGACGTCGGGCATCTATCCACCGGGGCCATGTTCGCGCCGAATTACATCGAGAACAAACTCAAGTTTTTCTCGCACATCAAAGAAGCCGTGTGCTTTGGCCACGACAAGGACAACGTCACGGCCTTCATCAATATCGATTTGACGGCGGTGGGTAACTGGGCCGAGCGGCGAAATATTGTTTACTCGGGCTATATCGATCTCGCGGGAAAAGATGAGGTGTACACGCTCATCAAGGAATGCGTCGAGTCCGTTAACGCGGAGCTCGCAACAGAAGGAGAGCTGTCGCACTCCCAGATCGCGCGCTTTTTGATCCTGCATAAAGAGCTAGATCCTGATGATGACGAGCTGACACGGACGCGCAAAGTGCGCCGTGGATTTATCTCGGAAAAGTATGCGCCGTTGCTCGACGGGCTCTACACCAACAAGCACATGCAGCACATTGAAACGCAGGTCAAGTTTGAAGACGGTCGTAGCGGCAGCATTGCTGCGGATGTCAAGATCATGGACGCAACGCGATTCCCGGCGGTGAACAAGGCGGCCGCATGACGGTAGCGCAAGGCGCAGGTCGCCAAATCGGTGACGTCATTCTCAAGGTCGACAATATTTCGCTGCGCTTTGGTGGCGTCAAGGCACTGACCGACATTTCGTTCGATGTTCGCGAGCACGAGATTCGCGCCATCATCGGGCCGAACGGCGCCGGCAAGAGCTCTATGCTCAACGTGATCAACGGCGTCTACACGCCGCAGGAAGGCACGATCACTTTCCACGGCGAAGTGCGCAAGGACATGGACACGCATCAAGCCGCTGAAAACGGCATTGCCCGCACGTTCCAGAACATCGCGCTGTTCACCGGCATGACCGTCCTTGACAACATCATGACAGGGCGCAATCTCAAGATCAAATCTACTTTCATCGAACAAGCGTTCTGGTTTGGCCGGGCGCGTCGCGAAGAAATCGAGAACCGCAAGAAGGTTGAAGAGATCATCGATTTCCTGCAGTTGCAATCGGTGCGGAAAACTCCCGTTTCCCGGCTTCCGTACGGTATTAAAAAGCGCGTGGAGCTTGCACGTGCGCTCGCGGCGGAGCCGACCATGCTGCTTCTGGACGAGCCGATGGCGGGCATGAACGTTGAAGAAAAGCAGGACATGTGCCGCTTCGTGCTCGACACCAACGACCAGTTCGGCACCACCATCGTCCTGATCGAGCACGACATGGGCGTGGTGATGGACATTTCGGATCGTGTCGTTGTGCTCGACTATGGCAAGAAAATTGGCGATGGCACACCGGACGAAGTGCGTAGCAATCCTGACGTCATCAAAGCGTATCTCGGAGCGCACTGAACATGGATACGAAACATGGACATTGAGGCACTCAAGTATTTCGCGACTGTGCTCGCTGCAGGGCTGTTGACCGGCGTCATGTATGCGCTGGTCGCGCTCGGTTTCGTGATGATTTACAAAGCGTCCGGAGTGTTCAATTTTGCTCAGGGCGCCATGGTCTTTTTTGCGGCGCTCACGGTTGCCGGCATTAGCGACAAATTTGGCGTTTCACTCTGGATCGCAGTGCCCATTGGCGTTGTGGTGATGATCGTCCTCGGCTTTTTAATTGAGCGAATCGTGCTCCGTCCGCTGGTGAATCAGCACGAGATCACGCTGTTCATGGCGACCATCGGGTTGACGTTTTTTATCGAAGGACTGGCGCAACTGTTGTGGGGGTCCACCGTGCGCACGCTGGATCTGGGGATTCAGGACGTGCCATTTAAATGGCTGATCGACCGAACGGGCATTTTGATTTCGCAATTCGATCTGATCGCGGCGGGCATCTGCGGCCTGCTGGTCGCGGCGCTGGCGCTGCTGTTCAACAAAACCAAGATTGGTCGTGCCTTGCGCGCGGTGGCCGACGATCATCAGGCCGCCCTCACGGTGGGCATTCCACTGCATTACGTCTGGGGTGTTGTGTGGGCCGTAGCCGGATTTGTCGCGCTCGTCGCAGGGCTGTTGTGGGGCTCCCGTAACGGCGTGCAGTTCTCGCTCACCTTTGTTGCGCTGAAGGCACTGCCGGTGCTGATTCTGGGCGGCTTTACATCGGTTCCCGGAGCGATTGTCGGCGGACTCATCATCGGTGCCACTGAAAAGCTGGCAGAGGTCTACATCGGGCCGTTCGTCGGCGGCGGCATCGAAGGCTGGTTCCCGTACGTGCTCGCGCTGCTGTTCCTGCTCGTGCGCCCGGAAGGGCTGTTCGGCGAAAAGATCATTCGTCGTATTTAGTGCCTCAAAAAGAAGGACAACAGAACATGATCTACAGAGAAGCCGGGCAGTACAAAACAACGTATGTCAGCGATTCGCAAATCTTTCCAATTGCGCAGGATCGCTACGCGGTGGCGGCGCTGCTGGTCATCGCGTTTTTGCTGATTCCGCTGTTTGCAACGCAATACATTTTCTCGGCCATCCTGACGCCGTTCCTAATCCTTGCGCTAGCGACGCTGGGGCTCAACATTCTGACTGGTTATGCCGGTCAGCTGTCACTCGGAACGGCCGCCTTCATGGCCGTGGGTGCTTTCGGCAGCTTCAACTTTATGACGCGCGTTGATGGCATGCCAGCACTGGTCGCGTTCATTCTGGGCGGCATCTGCGCGGCGCTCGTTGGCATTTTGTTCGGACTGCCAAGCTTGCGCATTCGCGGGTTCTATCTGGCAGCGTCGACGCTGGCGACACAATTCTTCGTGCTATGGGCGCTATCCAAAGTACCGTGGTTTACGAACTACAGCACGTCGGGCGTGATCACTACGCAGAAGGTGCAAATTCTGGGGTTCAAATTTGACACTCCACAGTCGGAATATTTGCTGGTGCTGGCGATTGTGGCGGTCATGGCATTAATGGCTAAAAACATGGTGCGCTCGAACGTTGGGCGATCATGGATGGCGGTACGCGACATGGACGTGGCCGCTGAGGTGATCGGATTTCGCATCATGCGGACCAAGCTCACGGCGTTCGCCGTCAGCTCGTTTTATTGCGGCGTCGCCGGTGCGCTCTACGCGTACTGCTATCTGGGCACCGTTGAGCCCGAGGCCTACAGCCTTGACTTGTCGTTCCGCATACTTTTCATGGTGATCATCGGCGGTGTAGGGTCAATACTAGGGTCTTTTCTGGGGGCCGGGTTTATTGTGCTGCTTCCCGTCGCGCTGTCGATCATCGTTCACTACACTGGCCTGCCAAACTCCGTGACGTCCAATCTTGAGCTCATGGTGTTCGGTGCGCTCATCATCTTTTTTCTCATTGTCGAGCCGCATGGATTGGCGCGGCTCTGGCAAATCGGCAAAGAGAAATTGCGACTCTGGCCCTTCCCGCACTAGTCATCGGTTATTACCTGTTCACGTTCGCGCATTATCTTTACAAGGAGGTTTCATGAAATTCAGATTCACCCGGTTGCTTGCCGTTTCGGCAGTCGCCGTGACCACCGCGCTCTCAGGCGCGCTCGCTTCGGCGCAGGAACAATTTGTTCCGATCCTTTCATATCGCGTTGGCCCTTACGCCTCTGGCGGTTCGGGCTTCTTCGGCGGCATGATCGACTATTTCAATCTGGTCAACATGAGTGGCGGCATCAACGGCGTCAAGATCACATGGGAAGAGTGTGAAACGGAATACAACGCCGCGCGCGGCGTTGAATGCTACGAGCGCCTGAAGAAAAAAGGTGGCGGCGCGACTGTAGTTGAGCCACTGTCTACCGGCATCGCGTACGGCATTCTGGATCGCGTCGGTACCGACAAAATTCCGATGACGACACTCGGTTACGGTCGCTCCGACGCGGCCAATGGCGCGGTATTTCCGTACGTGTTCCCACTCCTCACGTCTTACTGGAGTCAGGCCGCCGCAATGGTCAAGTACCTGGGTGATAAATCCGGCGGGCTCGACAAGCTCAAGGGCAAAAAAATCGTCCATCTGTACCACGACTCTGCATTCGGCAAAGAGCCGTTCCCGGTGCTGGAAGCCGCATCAAAGCAATACGGTTTTGATCTGGTGAAGATTCCCGTTCCGCATCCTGGCAATGAGCAAAACTCGCAGTGGCTGCAGATCCGTCAGGCCAATCCGGATTACGTGATTCTGTGGGGCTGGGGCGTGATGAACGCCGTCGCCGTAAAAACTGCGGCTCGCGTTGGATTCCCACGTGAGAAGATGCTCGGTGTGTGGTGGGCTGGCTCGGAGGAAGATGCGATTCCGGCCGGCGATGCAGCCAAAGGCTACTCGACGATGACCTACAACACGCCAGGCAACTATCCGGTGCTCGACGAAATTCGCAAGAAAGTCTATGGTGCCAAAAAAGGCAATCTTGAGGACACCTCGCGTATCGGATCGGTGTATCACATGCGCGGCGTCACGGTGGGCATTCTCTATACCGAAGCGGTGAAGAAAGCTCAAGAAAAGTATGGCAAGGGCAAAGCGCTCACTGGCGAGCAAATTCGTTGGGGCTATGAAAACTTGAACGTTGACGAAGCGAAGCAGAAGACGCTTGGCGCGGCAGGGATGTTCCCGCCGATCAAAACGTCGTGTCAGGACCATGAAGGTTCTGGTGCAGCCAAAGTTCAGGTGTGGGATGGCAAGGCATGGAAAGCCCTGACACCTAACTGGATCACGGGTGATCGCGCTGCGGTGCAAAAGATGGTGGCGGACTCTTCGGCCAAGTACGCTGCGGATGCCAAGATCACACCTGGCTGCATGAAATAGCACTGACTGCCTTCGCATCAACGCGAAGTCCCCTCTCCCCTTGCGGGAGAGGGTTAGGGTGAGGGGGTTCGTTGATTGACGAACAAAGCCTCCTCCCTCTAACCGAGAAGCCTATGTCAGCCTACCTCTCCATCAACAACATCGAGGTCATTTACGACCACGTGATCCTTGTCCTCAAAGGCGTGTCGCTCGACGTGCCCAAGGGCAAGATTGTGGCGTTGCTCGGGGCCAATGGTGCCGGCAAAAGCACAACGTTAAAGGCAGTGTCAAATCTGCTGCGCACCGAGCGCGGCGAGGTGACCAAGGGCTCCATCGAGTTCGACGGACAGCGCACCGACAAACTCACAACGAACGATCTGGTGCGCCTGGGCGTGTGCCAGGTGATGGAAGGTCGTCACTGCTTTTCGCATTTGACCGTTGAAGAGAATTTGCTGACGGGCGCGTACACACGCAGACTCTCGCGCGCCGAAATCAAGGCCGAGCTGGAGCGCGTCTACGCCTACTTCCCGCGCCTCAAAACGCGACGCACGTCGCAAGCGGGTTACACCTCCGGCGGCGAGCAGCAAATGGTCGCGGTAGGCCGCGCGCTGATGGCGAAACCCTCGATGATTTTGCTCGATGAGCCGTCGATGGGCCTCGCCCCGCAAATCGTCGCCGAGATTTTCGAGATCGTCAAAGACCTGAACACCAAAGAAGGCGTCAGCTTCCTGCTCGCCGAACAAAACACCAACGTCGCGCTTAAGTACGCCGATTACGGCTACATCCTGGAGAGTGGCCGCGTGGTCATGAACGGCGACGCCAAAGAACTCGCCAGCAACGAAGACGTGAAAGAGTTCTATCTCGGCGTCTCGTCAGGCGAGCGCAAATCGTTTCGCGATGTGAAGAGTTATCGTCGGCGGAAGCGGTGGTTGGCTTAGGGGCTTAGGTCTCGCAAGTATTTGAAGCTTGCAAGACTTCGTGTCGCCGCAGAGGCATCGAGAACCATCTAAGAGTGAGCGGTACCTATTAATAGCTATGAATACCTACAACTTATGCGTCGACTTTTCGCGGCCTTTGCTTTAACTCTTTGTTTCTTCGCTGGATGTGCGCACGCGGCGTCGGAGGCTGACTTCTGGAAGTGGTTTCAGTCAAACGAGCCAGCCCTATTCGACTTCGAGCGTGATCAAGAAAAAACATTTGATCGGCTCGCGACCGAAATAAGGAAGGTGCACCCTAGCCTGACTTTCGAGTTTGGGCAAAAAGTGAATGAGACACGTGAATTCGTGATCAGCGCAGACGGAATTCGCGAGGCCTTCCCAAAAGTCGAGAGCCTATTTGCTGCGGCACCATCACTGCCGAAGTGGAAGTTCATCAAGTTTCGTCCCCGTCGTGCTCCCTTTGACATCCAATATGGGGATGTCTCCGTAAAGGCGAACTCGATATCGGTGGTGTTAGTACCGGAGGGGCGAAAGGCTGGGCTTATCGTTCTGATTCCCGGATACTCAAACGCCAAACGCAAGTCTTTCGCGAGCGTAGCCTTCTTGATGCTGGATCAAGCGCTCGGTGAATATGACGTGGAAACTAGTGTAGGTTCGATAGCTGTTCGCGCCCCCTCCGAAACCCCGTCTGGCGCTGTGCCGCTGCGTGAATTGTCAAAACTCTTCGATTCATTCGTCGCGAAGCGGTAGCTTGTGTAGAGCGGTGGGCGTGGTTTCCTGCCTCAACCGCAGCGTACGATCTAATGGCTTTTCGCTGTAAGTTCGTATCTATATGGGCCACAGATCGCTTTTCACGAAAATCAACTTTCGGCTATTCGTGTCATCAGCCCTTATGCAAGGGGTGCTTCAGCATTTAGCTGATACTTGTCATCGGCCAATCCGGGCTATCAGGACGCCAGCGCAATCCAATCCCCCGTGCCCACGCTTCATCAGATAATCGCCTGAATTCGAATTCAGGAGTCGTCCTTGAGCTTCAACCTTCCACGCGCTCGTTTCGCCGTTGCCGCGCTCGCCACCGCTGCCGCCCACTTCGGCTACACAACCCAAGCCGCAACGCCCACCGCTGCGCCCGCTGCTCCAGCCTCCACAGACATCAATCTCACGTCCTACGCCAACGGCGCGTGGATTTTGAAGAAGCCTGACGAATACAGCGAAGCTTGGTCAGCATTCTGGCTGTTGGATGAACGCAGCGAGAGCGGCTGGGCCACGCCCAAAGGCACGGTCACGCCGCAGCAACTTTTGATCGTTTTGCCAGAGCAATCCGTGATCAAAACGCTTGAGTTTGATTCGGCTAATGTGGATGGCGACGGCGAAGGTTCGCGCTCTGCGAAAGACGTAGTGGTTGAAGTGTCAAACACTGGACCGAGCAGCGGATTTGAAGTGATCGCTGCGGTCTCGCTCAAAGCGAAAAAAGACAAGCAGCGTTTTGCCGTTGCCAAGGCCGTGACCGGGCGCTGGGTACGACTCACAATGAAAAATAATCACGGTTCGGCCGAATACATTGAGCTCTTCGACTTTCGCGCCTATGGCGAGCAAAAGACGAAGACCGCCGTGCCCAGCGTGTCCGGCACCTACGACACCAATTTCGAAAAATTCCGTGTGCAGCAGGATGGCGCGTCCGTCACCGGCTGCTACGAACACGGCGACGGCCTCATCACCAACGGCGGCATTGACGGGCGCGTTACACGCTTCACCTGGGTGCAGGACAAAGACCGTGGCCCGGCCGTATTGACCTTTTCGCCGGACGGCAAGGAATTGTTTGGTCTGTGGTGGGCAGACAGCGAGCCGAACGGTGTCGGCAACATCTGGACTGGTAAAAAAGTCAGCGACACGGTCGGCAGTTGCCCGCACTGGAAGGGCGCTCAGACAGCCTCGTCGCAGTTGGCAAAGGACATCACAGCGACCGGTCGTGCGCGAATTTACGGCATCAATTTCGACACCGACTCCGATGTGATCAAGCCCGAATCCAAAGCGGCGCTGGACACGATCGTGAAGCTCGCAAAAGAAAAAGGTGACTGGAAATTCACCATCGAAGGCCACACCGATTCAACGGCAACCGCAGCCCACAACCAGACGTTGTCTGAAAAGCGGGCTGCTGCAGTGAAGGCGTATCTCGCCACAGCGGGCGTCGCAGCAGCCCGCATGACCGCGCAGGGATTAGGCGCAACCAAACCCATCGCCGACAACAACACGGCGATTGGCCGCGCACAAAATCGACGCGTGGAGTTGGTGAAAAGCTAGCGGAGTTTCATGCGGCGCACAGCGACGCGTTACTCCGACGACCCACCACCGCCGGAGTCGCCGCCGCCACCGGAATCGCTGCTGCCGCCCGAGTCGCTGCTGGACGAGCTGCTTGAGCTGCTAGAGGAATCACTTCTGCTCCACGAGTCACTGCCGCTGCTGCCGCGTCCGCTCTTGGCCGGCAAACGCGGCAGTGCCGGCATGAAAGGCACGCCCATCTGCCCCGAAAAACCGAGCGCACCGAGTGTGGCGAAAAGTCCGCCCGCAATGCCCAGCGCAATGTGGTCTGCCCGCGCGTAGTAAAGCGCGATGACCGCCGCCGCAACGATCCACGATACCCATGCATAGGGAACACGCGGTTTCCACGTTGACGGCGCTGCGACCACCGCGTGTTTGCGTTTGCTGGGGACGACGACGGGCGGTGGATACCCCGCAAACGACACCGCCAGCGCCACTGGCACCAACAGCCAGACCCAGGCCAGCATGCCCACCGGATGATTGCCGGCCGCCCAGACATACACGGCGGCGGCGACGGCGCACAACACCACACAGAGCAGCGCACTGAGCACGCGGTTCGGTCGTTTACTGAACACGCCAAACGCGATAAACATCAGGATCATGTAGATGAAAGCGAGGGCGAAAAGTTTGATCTCAACGGGAGGGATCTCAGCCTCCGGTCGGGCGCTGCGATCTGGTTTCACGCCAGCGGCGTTGAGCGTCTTCTGAATGGCCTGCGCTGCTGCCGTCGCCGCGCTGACAGCACCACCCTGATCAAGCGCCGGTCGTACCTGCTCGCCGAGAATGCGCCGTGCCGTCGCATCAGGGATCACGCCTTCGAGCCCATAGCCGACCTGCAACCGGGTCTTGCGGGTCTGGTTGTTCGGCGCGAGGATCAGCACCAGACCATCGTCGGAGCCCTTGCGGCCCGGCTTCCATGTGGTGAACACGCGTTGGGCGAAGGTTTCGATCGGCTCCGGATCGGTATGGTCCACGATCACGGTAAAGAGCTGGGCGCCGGTCGACTGGTTAATCTGCCGCGCCAGACCCACGAGGCGCTCGCGGTCGGCGGCGCTCATGCCGCCCGTGGTGTCGACCACGTAACCGGCCGCAGCGGGCACCGGCGTTTCGTCGTCGGCGTTAACGGCGACAGACGTCAAGAGTGTGCCAGCCGCCAGCACACAGAGCGCCAGCGATGCCAGCCATTTGTCCCGGAAGTTTCGTTTTCGCTTCGTGAGCGTCGTGCCAACAACTTGAATGTGCGCAAAAACGGCCATCCTCGTTCCCCTCTTTTTTCGGTGTGGTCGCCAATTTCCAGGGCAGCGGCAACATCTGCCAACCGCGCGATAAACAGGCGGAGAAAGATGGCGAGCATCGAACACGTCACCCGCTCACGTCTGCCTCCGTGTCCGATCAGACGCAATCGGTGCGAACGGTGCGACAGCGTGGCACCCGCGAAGGCACAGCGCACAGTGGCGGTGAGCAGTTTCGGGTAGCAGCTTTTTCACAAAACAGGCAACAGAGCTGGGCTAAACCTGCTAATTTGCCCTAAGTCGACTTTTAGGATAATTAACAGTCGAGCTCTCTTCTAGAGGGAATTTCAGCAAAAAGCCATTAGACTCAGTACAGTCCACGCGACCGCCCCATCAGTCGCGTCAAACCGAGCATTGCATCGGTAAACGGCGTGGCAATGCCGACCTTCTGTCCGATCTCCCGAACCGAGGCAACCAGCGCATCCAACTCAATGCCTTTGTGGGCTTCAACGTCTTGCAGCATTGAGGTTTTCATCGCACCGAGCTTGCGCGTCACGTCGTGTCGCGCTTCTGTGGTTTGCTCAATCGGAATGCCAATTTTGTTTCCGATGGCTTGCGCCTCGCGCATGACGGCTGAGCAAAACTCACGCGTAAGTTCATCATCGAGAATTTTGTCGGTGGTCGCGCCCGTAATCGCCGACACCGGATTCATCGTCATGTTGCCCCAAAGCTTGAACCACACATCGCGCTGAATATCGGCGCTCGATTCGGGCTCGAACCCAGCGTCCGCAAGGGCTTCATGCAACACTTTGAGCCGCACCGAAGCGCCGCCACCGGGTTCGCCCATAATCAGACGTTGACCCATTTTGTGGCGGATCACGCCGGGCGCATCGACGCTGCATGCGGCATGTACGACGCAGCCGATGGCGTTGCTGGCAGGAATGCTGGCCGCGATTTCGCCCGATGGGTCGATGCTCGCGAGCTGCGTTCCGGTCAATGGGCGATCCGAGCGATCAAAGAACCACCACGGCACGCCATTCATCGCGGTCAGCACAATAGTGTTCGCGCCGATCAGTGACTTCACCGAGAGCGCAGCGTCACGCAAGCCCGGCGCTTTCACCGCGATGATCAGCAGGTTGGGCGTTTCCAGATCAGCCGCATCCGTGCTGGCTTTGACCTGCACCGAATGTGTCGTGCCGCCCTCAATGAGTTGCAAGCCGTTGGCCTGAATCGCACCTAGTGTCGCGCCGCGCGCCAGTACGCTCACCTGATGACCCGCCAGCGCGAGGCGCGCGCCCATCCAGCCACCAATAGCACCTGCGCCTACGATACAAACCTTCATGTCTTTTCCAATCAAACCCACAAATCACATTTCACTGTGCGAGCGGTTCTACCGCGATAGCGCTCGCCTCTGTCAATCGCGGTGGAACCGCTCCCACAGCCACACTGCGCGTCAAACAAATCGAAATTCAATTATTCTCAACACGTTCCCGTAATCCACGCTGAACTTGTCGCCCACCGCTGCGGCCACAGGCCGCGTAAATGAGCCCGCCAGCAACAATTCACCTGCCACCAAAGATTCGCCATGCGGCGCAAGCTTATTGGCTAGCCACGCGATGCCAGCCGCCGGATGTCCAAGCACGCCCGCCGCGAGCCCGGTCTCCTCAACCACACCGTTCTTCTCCATGATCGCCCCGGCCCAGCGCAGATCAATCGCATCGGCGGCGACGCGCGTTGCACCCAGCACGACACCCGCGTTCGCTGCGTTGTCGGAAATCGTGTCGAACACTTTGCGCGGCACTTTGGTCACACGATCCAGTCGATCAATTCGCGCGTCAATCAGCTCGATGGCGGGCGCCACGTAATCGGTCGCGGCGAGCACGTCCGCAATAGTCACGTTCGGCCCAGTGAGCCCTGCCTTCAGGACAAAGGCCAACTCCACTTCCACCATCGGCACGATGTAGCGCGACATCGGAATATCGTCGCCTGCGGCAAACATCATGTCGTCCAGCAGCGCACCAAAATCCGGCTCGCTGATTTGCGATGCGAGTTGCATGGCACGCGATGTGAGTCCGATTTTGTGGCCGACAATTTTGCGACCTTCGCCGCATTTGATCGCGACCCACGCTTTCTGAATCGCGTAGCCATCGGCGACCGTCATCTCGGGAAAGCGCTTTGAAAATTGCTCAACCTGAACGCGCGATTTTTCAGCGGCGTTTAACTCGTGCGCAAGCTGTGTAATTGTTTCTGCTGACAATGCCATTAGAAATTCACCTTCGCTGCGTCACGATAATTTTGTTTGAAGTGCTCAGGCACTCGCTCATCAAAACCAAGCGCGACCCGACGCACTTCGGCGCTGTCCGTTGGTTGATGACCCACAGGATCGGCTAGCGCGGAGGCGCGTGGCACCGGCCCCGCGACAACGCGACTCGACAAGCGTCCGAGCCCCGTAATCTCAACTTCCACCAGATCACCGACATCGACCGACCGCGAATGGCAAGGCGTACCGGTGAGGATCACGTCGCCGGGCATGAGCGTAATGTGTCTCGCAATATCGGCAACCATGTAATGCGGCCCCCAGACCATCTCGTCGCTGATCTTTGCCTCCTGCACGAGCAAACCGTTGCGATAAGTGCGCAGCGTCTGCTCCAAAATGTTGACGCCGCTCACGATCCCCGGCCCGATGGGCAACATGCCATCCGCACCCTTCACGCGCAGCATCGAACCCTGATCGGTATCGCGAAAATTCTGTAGCCCCATGTCGAGTGCGGGAGCGAACCCGAGCATGTAATCCCATGCTTCGTCAGGCGTGACATTGCGGCAGACTTTACCGATGATCACCGCGTACTCGCCTTCGTAATTGAGGTATTGGCAATCAGCGGGTTTCACCATTTCGCCGCCGTGATGGTTGATCGCGGTCGGTGGTTTGGTGAAGTACGTAGGCGTGAGCGTCGGCACCGGGTTGTTGCGCGTCTCGATGCCGCGCGAGCTGTACGACAGATGCACGCAAATGATTTTCGTCGGCTGACCGTTTTCAAATGGCGCGAGATGTTGCACCGTGGCCAATGCGACGGATCGTCCATCATCGAGAAGAATCGTTGACGCGCCCTCGTCAACCGTGCCCCAGTATGCGCTGCCGCCTGAGAGCACGCGGCGGCGCTCAACGCGCGGGCCCGACAGAATTTTCGGTAACGGATTGGGTGCAGTTACGCTCATACTTTGTCCTGCGTCGGTTCAATATCAAACCACATGTGAATATTTCCGGTGCCGCGTGCGTTCTCGTAATCGGAGAGTGTCGTGCCCGCCGCGCTGCAATCTCGCGCGCCCAATGCGCCGATCATTTGTAGGTAATGCCCACCAAATCCTTCCCACGGAATTTTGCGGAATTTGCTGTCCCATTGATCAAGAATAGACGCGTGATTTCCCGCCTGCATGAGGGCGATGGCTTCCTTGTCCAGTGCGATATTTTCCGGGCGCGAGACGTTCGTCTCGTGATAAATGCGCGGATGTTTTTGCACCCAGTCGATCTGGTTGAATTTATGACTCAAGGCGCCGGATGCGAGCAATACAACACGCTGATCGCTACGGGCAATCGCTTCGGCAATCACGCTGCCTGATTCGATGAAATGATGCGGCTGGCAGTTCTGGCAATTGCTCACAGAAACGACACGCTCACCTCTGGCCAATTTGTTCGCCACGTTGATCGTTGCATAGTGCTTTGGCAGGTCATGGTCGTACACCGCTTTCGACATCACGCCGCGTTCGACAGCAACCGATTCGATGAGCGCCGCCAGCTCAGGATTGCCCTGATAGTTGTAAGCCTGCCCGTAGAGATACCACGGCATTTCATCCGAGATATAGCTGCCGCGATGCACGCGACCGCCGTCGATCAAGTGAAATCCGGTGGTGAACCAGTGCGTGTCGAAGATGACCAAAGTGTCCGGTTTAACGGCATCAATTTTTGCGCGCAGACGGTCGTAACCGGGGATCAAATCCGAGTCCGTACCGTCGCCCATCTTGATGCGGAATTCATCGCTTTGGAAGAGACCAGGGTGATGCGACACCAAGGCCGCGCCGACTATTTTTCCCATTCCTATCTTTCGTTGCCGTGGGCTTTATCCCCTCTCCCCTTGCGGGAGAGGGCTAGGGTGAGGGGTATCGTGGAATGGAGATCAGCGATGATTCTGACTGCCACCGCGCCCTCACCCCAAACCTCCCCCGCGAGGGGAGAGTGGGCCCTTAACTGCGACCATTCTTGCGGAATCAACCATCATTTCTACCGATGCGAAAAACTCGGAACGAAAGGCTTCTTCGGCACTACGACATCCTTGATGTCGCAGAAAAACTCAAAGCTCCAGTCGCCACCCTCACGCCCATTGCCCGAGCGCTTGCAACCACCAAACGGAGCCGCCAGATCACGAATGCCAAAACTGTTGACCCAGATAAAGCCCGTGCGCACCTGCTCGGCAATTCCCTTTGCATGAGCCTCAGCGCCGTAACAAACGCCGCCAAGACCATAGTCCGTGCCATTGGCCATTGCGATCACTTCGGCGTCACTCAAAAAAGTCTGCAAAGTGAGTACAGGCCCGAAGACTTCGTTCTGCACGATCTCGGAATCCTGCGCAACATCGGTCAACATCGTCGGCTGAAAGTACAGCGCGCCGTACGGATGCGGCTCACCGCCCCACAGCACATTAGCGCCTGCCGCTTTCGCTCGCGCAACATAAGCTTTGATGCGTTCGTGCTGACGCGGATGAATTACCGGCCCGACTTCTGTCGCGGGCTCGCGCGGGTCGCCGACCGTAAGCTTTTCGACCACGCTCTTCATGCTGGCAACGAATGCGTCGCGAACGCGCGCATGCACGAGAAAACGCGTCCCGGCAAGACACACCTGCGTCGCGTTGCGATACATCAGCGCGCCGCATGCAGCCGCCGCATCAACATCAGCATCTTCGAGCACGATGAATGGTGATTTGCCGCCAAGCTCAAGACTGCAAGGTACGAGATTCTGAGCGGCAGCGCCTGCAATCAATTTCGCAGTAGGCACCGAACCCGTGAAGGAAATCCTCGCCAGCCTTGGATCAGCGACCAGCGCCGCGCCCGTTACTACGCCGCTGCCCTGAACGACGTTCACCACGCCCGGCGGCAAGCCCGCCGCATGCGCGCACTCGGCGAGTAGCGAGCAGGTCAGCGGTGCCCACTCCGGCGGCTTGATCACCACCGTGTTGCCCGACGCCAGCGCGGGGCCGAGCTTCCACGTCGTCAGCATCAGCGGCGCGTTCCACGGCGTAATGATGGCGCACACGCCCGCTGGATCGTGCTTCACATAATGCGTCGCCTGCTCGGTGACGATCATGTGATCTTGCAGCGTCAATGCGTGATCAGCGAAGTATGTGAGATTGAGCATCGCGCGCGGAGCCACGCCATGCTGCATGCGCGAGAGCAATACGCCTGCGTCGTTCGACTCCACTTCGCAGAAGGCGTCTTTACGCTTACCGATTTCTGCGGCGAAAGCATGCAGGTAGTCTCGCCGCACCGCCGCAGTTAGCTGCGACCACGCGGGAAACGCGGCGCTCGCGGCGGTCACAGCGCTCGCCACCTGCTCCGGCGACGCTTGTGCGATTTTGCCCAGAACACGCTGATCAATCGGCGAGAAAAGGTCGAACGTTTCCGCCGAAGCGATGCGTTCGCCGTTGATGTAGTGCAGCGGCGAAACAGCATGTCCCGCGATGTTGAGCGTAGCTGCGTTCATAGCGGCAACCCCTTGCCCGGATTCATGATTCCCTGCGGATCCAGCGCCTGCTTGATCGCGCGCATCATGTTGAGTTCCACGGGGGATTTGTAGCGCGCGGCCTCGCCGCGACGCAGCACACCCAGTCCATGCTCCGCCGATACCGAGCCACCGTGCGCATGCACCGCATCATGCGTGATGCGGTTAATCGCGCCTTCAATCGTCGCGAAATCCTCGCCCGCCGTACCCTTCGGTGGCGACACGTTGTAATGCAAATTACCGTCACCCAAATGCCCAAAAACAATCATCCGTACGCCGGGAAAGTGCCGCGCGATTTCGGCGTTGGTGCTGGTCACAAAATCTGCGGTTCGCGAAATCGGCACGGCGATGTCGTGCTTGATGTTTTTGCCCGCACGCTGCTGCGCCTCGGTCATGTGGTCGCGCAGACTCCAGAACTCGGCCGACTGCGTGAGATTCGCAGCAATCGCAGCATCGGTGACGAGGCCAGATTCGAATGCCGATTCAAGCAGCGTTTCCAGCGCGGCGCGGCCATTCGCTTCGCTTTCGCCATCGGAGAGTTCGATCAACACGGCATGCGTGTCGCGCGTCGAAAGCGGCCAGCGGAGCTGCGGCAACTGCTCGCCAAGCAACTCGATGCAAGGCGGCGTGAGCACCTCGAACGCCGTGAGGCTCGCACCCAATTTGTTCTGCGCCAACGCCAGGAGTCGCAGCCCTTCGTGCAAATCTTTCACTGCCGCCCACGCCGTGATTTTGGCGGCAGGCAACGGAAACACTTTCAGCGTCGCCGCGGTGATCACGCCGAGCGTGCCCTCTGCGCCGATGAACAGATCGCGCAAATCGTAGCCCGTGTTGTCCTTGCGCAAACCGCGCAATCCGTTCCAGATTTCACCCTGCGCGGTCACCACTTCAAGGCCCAGACACAGCTCACGTGCGTTGCCGTAGCGCAGCACCGCAACGCCGCCCGCGTTGGAGGACAGATTGCCGCCTATCATGCATGAGCCTTCCGCGCCAAGCGACAGCGGAAATAGCTTGCCTTTCTCGCGCGCCAGCTCCTGTATCGTCTGCAAAATGCATCCCGCTTCGACTGTGATCGTGTTATTAGGCAGGTCTATTTCGCGCACCCGATTCATGCGCGCCAGCGACAGCACCAGCGCCTGCCCGGATTCGTCCGGCACCGATGCGCCCGACATGCCCGTGTTGCCACCCTGCGGCACAATCGGCACGTTATTCGCGACACACCAGCGAACCACTGCGGCCACGTCCTCAGTCGTATCCGGCTGTGCGACCGCAACGGCCTTGCCGAACCAGCGCTTCCGCCAGTCGGTGGTGAACGGCTGCATGTCAACAGGATCAGTGATGAGGCGACCGGCGAAGGACGACGCGAGGGCTTTTAGAGAATTCACGAGGCAGGGATGAGCGCGATGCAGAGCCCACATTATCGGCTACCGGCGCGGCCAATGTCGGCTGCCGATTCGCTGGTCGCGCATGCGCCGGGTAAACTGGTCGAATCCGATTCGCACGCTCATTCGATTGCTATGACCTCCTTTCCCGATCCCCGAGAAGCGCGTCCTGCCGCAGTACGCGAAGCCGACCTCTTTTCGCGTCTCAGCGCACAAATTTCGCACGCCCAGCGGGCGACGTCCGCGTTTGCACAGTCGATGGCGACGATTGACGCAAGTGCCGTCACTTCACGCTCGGCATTAGCGAAACTGCCGGTAATTCGCAAGAGCGAATTGCTTGAATTGCAGCAAGCCTCGCGCGCCGCAAAGGGCGATCCGTTCGGCGGGTTTTCGGCGTTGGGCTGGGGCACGCATGCGCACCGAGCGGCGCGCGTGTTCGCTTCGCCCGGCCCGATTTACGAACCCGAAGGGCATGGATCGACGGCGTACGCGCGCGTCGCCCGCGCGCTTTACGCTGCGGGATTTCGCGCCGGCGATCTGGTGCACAACACGTTCAGTTATCACATGACGCCAGGCGGCTGGATCATGGATGCGGGCGCAGTGGCGCTCGGTTGCACGGTGTTCCCGGCGGGCGTCGGCAACACCGAACAGCAGATTGCAGCGATGCTGGATTTACAACCGACCGCCTACACCGGAACGCCGTCGTTTTTGCGCATCCTGCTGGAAAAAGCCGACGAGCTTGGCACGCCGATCACCAGCCTCAAACATGCCTCCGTATCGGCGGAATATTTTCCACCGCAGCTGCGCGAATCGCTGAAAGCGCGCGGCATCATTGGCACGCAGACGTATGCGACGGCGGACTTGGGCCTCATCGCGTACGAAGCGCTCGACGCCAATGGAAACGTTCAGGGCATGGTGATCGACGAGGACATCATCGTCGAGATCGTGCGCCCCGGCACCGGCGATCCAGTGGCCGAAGGCGAAGTCGGCGAGATCGTGGTGACGACCTTCAATCCCGACTATCCGCTGATTCGTTTTGGCACCGGCGATCTCACCGCCGTGCTGCCCGGCACCTGCCCCACCGGACGCACCAACATGCGCATCAAAGGCTGGATGGGTCGCGCCGATCAGACGGCGAAGGTGAAAGGCATGTTCGTGCATCCGTCACAGGTTGATACGGTGGCAAAGCGCTTCCCGGAACTCGGCCGCGTGCGTCTAGTCATCACCAATCCCGATCAGAAGGATGCGATGGCGTTGCACGCCGAATGCGTATCACCGAGCGATGACTTGAAAGGCAAAATTGCCGCTGCCTTGCGCGATGTAACGAAGCTCGGCGGTGACGTTATTTTCAGTGCGATGGGATCGCTGGCGAACGATGGCAAAGTGATCGATGACGCACGAAAATACGACATCTAATTGTTAATCAGCTTTTTCTATAAATGGCGTCTACATCGGGGCTAACGTCACTTTATATCCATAGTCGACTTTCACAATTTTCGACGTCTAGCCCATAATAAAACTGGGCTTAAGCGATTAAGCTGATATCGTCAGGAATCCTCATATGTCCACAGAATCCGCATCAAAACCTTGGCCTGCTGAAGTCACGCTAGCGCGCGATGGCATTCGCCTGGAACCGCTGACGCTCGCGCACATTGACGGGCTGAAAAAAGCGGCTGCGGACGGCGAACTGTGGAACATCCGCGTCACGTCAGTGCCCGAGCCGCAAGAGACGCGCGGCTACATCGAAACGGCGCTCAAACAACGCGCTGATGGCAGCCGCCTCGCGTTCGCCGTGATCGACACCGCAACCAATGAGGTGATCGGCAGCACCAGCTACCACGACATCGTTCCCGCGATGAAACGCGTGGAAATCGGCTGGACCTGGTACGCCAAATCGCGGCAGCGCTCGAACGTGAATACGCTGTGCAAACTGATGCTGATGCAGCACGCATTTGAGACGCTCGGCTGTGCGGTCGTTGGCTGGCGCGCGAGTCACATGAACTACGCATCGCAACGCGCGATTGAGCGACTGGGTGCCAAGCGCGACGGCACGCTCAGGCATCACGCGCCGCTCCGCGATGGCTCAGCGCGGGACACGGTGTTGTATTCAATGCTTGCGTCGGAATGGCCCGCCGCGAAAGCGAAACTTGAAGAGCGTCTGGCGAACGGCGGCGCGCAAACGAATAGCCCAAAACACGGCGACACGATTTCGTTCGCCGAAATCAATGCTGACAATCTGGTGAGCGTCTCGATGCTCAATCCGGGCGCAATCGGCATGCGCATGGTCGCGTCGAACGCGCTCTCGATCGCACAGGCTGCGTACAGCAAAGGCGCATGGTTGCGCGCGGTGATGGTGCGCGACACACCGGTCGGGCTCGTCATGCTGCTCGATGCCGAGAAAGACCCCGAAGGCGCAAAGCACCGTGAAGTCGAGCCGGGCTCGCTCTATCTCTGGCGCTTGATGATCGACTTTCAGCAGCAGGGCAAAGGCTTCGGCGAGCAAATAATGCGGACCGTTGTCGAGCGCGCAAAATCAATGCCGGGCATTCGCACGGTGTCGCTGAGCTATGCACTGAGTGACGGCAATGCCAAACCTTTTTACGAGCGCTTTGGCTTTCGCGATACGGGCAAAGTTCGGCACGGAGAGATGGAAATGTTACTGACCCTGTAGGAGCGACATGTCGCGACCCGACGTGGCCAAACGTGATTTCCAGCGAAGCAGAGAATGGTCACGGCAAGCCGCTCCTACACGATCACTACAAACCCAACTCGCTCAATCCCGGATGATCGTCCGGCCGACGCCCTTGCGGCCAGCGGAATTTTCGCTCGGCTTCGGTAATCGCAAGATCGTTGATGCTGGCGTGGCGAGCGCACATGTGTCCCAGCACGTCAAACTCCCAATTTTCATTGCCATACGAGCGAAACCAGTTACCCGCATCGTCGTGCGACTCATAGGCAAAGCGCACGGCGATGCGATTGTCGGTAAACGCCCATAGCTCCTTAACCAGCCGGTATTCGTTTTCTTTCGCCCACTTGCGCGTGAGAAATTCGACGATGGCCGCTCGACCCGAAAAGAACTCGGAACGATTACGCCACGCGCTGTCGGGCGAGTACGCCAGCGACACGCGCTGCGGGTCGCGCGCATTCCACGCGTCCTCGGCCATGCGAACTTTTTGCACCGCGGTTTCGCGCGTGAAGGGTGGCAGCGGCGGGCGTGGATTTTCTTGCATATGGATGGCGCGACTAGTACGTTTTGTAGGGCAGGAATTTACCGGAAAGTACCACGTTCACGCGATCACCTTTTTCATGCGGCTCGCGCTTGATATCCATGCTGAAATCAATCGCGCTCATGATGCCATCGCCGAATTCTTCGTGGATCAATTCCTTGATCGTGCTGCCGTAAAGACTCACGACTTCATACCAGCGATAGATCAGCGGATCGGTGGGAACGGGCGTCGGCAATGAGCCTTTGTAAGGCACCACTTGCAGCCACTTTTGCTCTTCGGCATCAAGGCCAAAAATCTTGCCGACAATTTTTGCCTGCTCGGCGGTGAACGTCATTTGCCCGAGGCAAGCGGCGGTCACCCATTCTTTCGACTCGCCCACCTTCTTGGCAACGTCGGCCCATTTGATGCCTTTTTTGACTTTGACGGTGATGATTTTTTCAGTGATGTCGTTGCGGTTCATGGTTCATTCCTTAGGTGGTTAAGAGGACTTTAGGCGTTAGCAGAGCGTAGAAATAGGCAAGCTAATCGCGACGCGTGTAAGTTGAACTCAAGCAATCGTTGGGCCAATTGCCCGACTACGGCCCACGCGTGCGCGCAAATTCTTGAAAGAACGGTTTTGCTATCGACTATCTGGATTGAAGTGAAGGTTGGGTCTGACACGGAAGCCGGCTAACTGTAAAGTGGCGAAGTAGATAGTGGGCATTTGGCGTCGGCGCTGTCGCGACGAGCTACGCTTCCGGGATGAGCACGGGAAGCGCCAAACCTGCTGAGCCGCAGGGAAAAGCCGCGCACTCCCATTTAAACTGCGCGCTCACTCTATGCAGAAGGGCAACACTAATGGCTATTGAGATTCCGCGACAAGCGTCTGCTGACTGCTACTTCGAGTCTTTATGGCTTGAGTGCCCAACTCGTATCGGCCGAGGCACAACTCGAGATGCCTACGAGATCCCAGACCATCAAGACAAAGTTCTTAAGGTTTCAAATTGCCCAGTCAACTTTTCCAATTGGATGGAGATTTTGGTGCATAACCAATTCAAAGATAGTAATGACTTAGCAAATATTTTCTCTTGGAGTTGGTCAGGCAGGTTCGTTGTCATGGAGCGCCTGAAACCGTTGTCCCAGGGCGATCTAACTTTGCACACGTTTCCTCCTTACCTTACGGATCGAAAGTCTGACAACTATGGGCGAGATGCCTCTGGCAAGATCAAGGCACTCGACTACGCCGCATTAAACATCGCCGCACCCCGGGACGATTTTCTGTGAGGTTGCCCGTGGGGCAACCTCACAATTCATTCAAGCAGATGTTGCTTCGTGACGTCAAAAGCGTGGCAACAAAGCCCTACCACCCCGTTTTCTCCGCTCCGCCACTCGGCTTAATTCAGGCGTTGGACTGCATCGTGAGATCAAAATGAGCAGCGAAATATTCGATGCGCTCCTGAGAGAAAAGGCAGACCTTTTTCGCGCAGCCTTTTCAACGGTGTCGACAGAAGTCTTCTACGACCCGGTGAAGAAGCGACTGCGCCACGCTGGCGAATATGGCATGTTCCGCGAAGCGATAGTTCGTGACTTTCTAAGATTTGTGATTCCTCGCAGCCTAGATATTTCAACTGGATTCGTAATCACTTCAATGAACGATGTCAGCACACAGTGCGACGTCATCGTATTTGACTCAAAGATGACGCCGCTCTACCAAGAAGGCGACAGGCAGCGATTTTTCCCAGTGGAGTCTATTTCCTGCGTAGGCGAAGTAAAGTCAACATTAAGCAAGAAAGAACTGGCTATCGCGCTCAACAAGCTTGCCGCAACAAAGGCGTTAAGCGAGCGAATCTCGCATCCACGAGTGCTGCGGAGATATCCCGAGGGCGAGTTCGATCCAATAAATCACCCCGATGACCTCGTGCCAACGATACTAATCTGTCAAAAATTAAATTTTGATCTTTCAAGCATACACAACGAAGTCGATGATCTATACGACTCTACAGTCTTACATCGCCACAAGCACAATGTTGTGTTGAGTATTGAAGACGGGCTACTTAGTTATTCCAGTCCTGACGGAATGTATCAATCCTATTCAATGCTTGCTACAGACGCCCTTCGTCATAGATTTACCGCGCCGGGCTCGAATGCATATGTACATTTCAAGTTGTTCGCTTCGTGCATGTTTTTGCTAACTACGAACAGAACTCTGCTCTATCCGGAGTTTTCGTCTTACATGGGCACCATAACGGGGGGTCGCATGACCGATCAGGCTTAACATTAAGTTCGAGCAGAAGCGCCTTTGGCGCGCCGCTTGATTCAGGCGTTTGGGGCGGAAACTTATGGATGAACTATCGCCCGAACAAAGTCAGACCGACTCAATCAGCCGATCTGGAGACCTCCGCAAGTAAGGAGAGCGTGCAATTGCAAAGTACCTAATTTCATTCCCGAGTAGCGCGATGGTGTTCGCTGACGGGGATCTGCCTGCCATATCGGCTGCTGCACGTGCTGTGGTGCGGGACGCCAAGGCTGCGGGTGTGTGGGTGTTCGGCGGAGGTATCAATGAGAGCGTGCCGCCAGTGATGGTCTCCGGCGACGGCACTGTGACGACGGGCACCTACCCGCAGACGCGCACGATTGAGGGCGGCTACTGCATCCTTGAGCTGCCGTCGCGCGAGGACGCGATCAAGTGGGCGGCCAAAACCGCTGCGGCCTGTCGCTGCGCTCAGGAAGTTCGCGAGTTCATGTACGACCCGGAGTCGTAATTCGCTTGACGTGATTCGGTCGAGCAGGCTCAGGCAAAATAAGCCATGCTTCTCGATTTTTTCTATCACCTTCGCCATCGCGGCCTGAAACCCAGCACGCGTGAATTTTTGACGCTGCTTGAGGCGTTGAAAGCCGACGTGATTTCGCCGTCGATTGATGACTTTTACTTTTTATCGAAAGCGACGCTGGTCAAGGACGAGAGCAAGTTTGATCGCTACGATTTCGCGTTCGCGGAATACTTCAAAGGCGTGTCCGATCTGGTTGATTTGAAGACGGCGATTCCTGAGGAATGGCTGAAGAAAATCGTCGAGAAAATGCTGACGCCGGAAGAGCGCGAAAAGCTCAAGGCGATGGACTGGAACGAGCTGATGGAGACGCTGAAGAAGCGTCTCGAAGAGCAGAAAGAGCGGCATCAGGGCGGCAGCAAATGGATTGGCACGGGCGGCACGTCGCCGTTCGGCGCATACGGTGAAAACCCGGCGGGCATTCGCATCGGGCAGGACAAGAGCCGCAATCGCAGCGCGGTGAAAGTGTGGGACGAGCGGCAGTTTCGCGACTACGACGACAACGTTGATTTCAATATTCGCAACGTCAAGGTCGCGCTGCGTCGCCTGCGCAAGTTCGCACGTGAGGGCGCGGTCGACGAGCTGGATCTGCCGCACACGCTTGAAGAAACTGGCAAGAACGCGGGCATGCTCTCGATCCAGATGCGGCCCGAGCGGAGGAACGCCGTAAAAGTGCTGCTCTTGCTCGACATCGGCGGCTCGATGGACGATCACGTTGAGCAGGTTGAGGCACTGTTCAGCGCGGCCAAAACCGAGTTCAAGCGGCTGGAGCATTTTTACTTCCACAACTGCCTGTACGACTTCGTGTGGAAGAGCAACCGCCGCCGCACCACCGAGCGCACGCTGACGATGGATCTGCTGCACAAATACGGCCCCGACTATCGCGTGATTTTCGTAGGTGACGCGGCGATGAGCCCCTACGAAATCGAGATGGAAGGCGGCAGCTCGGAATACACCAATTCCGAAACCGGCAAAGTGTGGCTGCAACGCGTCACCGACCATTTCAAGCGTGTCGCCTGGCTAAACCCGATGCCCCCAAGATCGTGGGAATACACCTACTCCACCGACATCATCAAGAGGATCATGACCGAGCGGATGTACCCGACTACGGTGCAGGGGTTGACTGATGCTATGAAGGCTTTGGCGAAGTAGGATGCAAATGTTCCCCTGGGCGCTCCTCGTGCTCATGGTCGTCGCAGGTTTGCCCATTTTGCTGTACCGATACGGCTACGAGGCATCGATGCGCAAGCAACGCCGTGATATCAATGCACAATTCGACTCGCTCGAGCATGTAGATGGCGAGAACGCGCGCGGCTCATACTACGGTAATAGTGCCGTCATCGTCTACGAGTTCGACGACGAGCCGCGTATTGGAAATCGTCGAGCGTACAGACGCTTAACAATTCATCGAGTGTTTCGGAACACCCACGGCGAGTACTTTCTTTTCATTTCTGGCGTGCCGCCCTATGTAACTCATCTTTCGCGGGAGCGAGCGATGAACGCATTGCGAGAAAACAAGCTTGCCTTCCATCGTGAGTTTGGGGACGAATCGACGACGTAACTTCGATGCTCGCGTCCGGGTTCCCGCAATCCGCATGGCGGAGCGATCACGAATCGGTTTGAAGGGGTCCCCGTGTATTCGACCCCGAGATTTGGAGTGAAAACGTCGATGAAGCGGTCCGTTGTTTGAGCGTAGCGAGTTTCGGACCGCGCGACGTTTTCGCTTCAAATCTCGGATCAGGGCGGATGTCGGGGTCGCCTTTTCTTTGGTGACTTGCTTTTGGCGAAGCAAAAGAAAGTTACTGCCGCGCGGCATGAGCGCATAGATAGCAAACGAATCCACTCATTCGATCAAACCCCTCACCCCAACCCTCTTCCACAAGGGGCGAGGGGACTGAAGTGCGCTTCGCGAGCTACGATTGCAAAATCTGCAATCACTCATATAATTAAGACATGAACAGCAAACAGCGAAAAACGCTGCAAGCAATCTTCGCCGATCCGGTCAACGGAAATCTAGAGTGGAAACTCATCGAATCCTTACTTGTTGCCGTTGATTGCCGCGTGATTGAAGGCAGTGGCTCGTCAGTCACGTTCGAGAAGGACGGCAAGCGCGCTTACTTTCATCGCCCACATCCTGACCGAGATGCGCTGCGTTACCGAGTTCGCGATGCGCGTGAATTTTTGAAGTTGATCGGAGTTACCCCATGAGCAATGCATTGAGTTACAAAGGCTATAGCGCCCGCGTGGAGTTCGACGGCGAAGACCGGATTTTTGTGGGACGTGTTGCCGGTATTCGTGATGTCATCGGCTTTCACGCTGAGACGGTGACGGGACTCGAAAAGGCATTTCACGAAGCCGTGAATGATTACGTCAAAGCTTGCGCTGAACTAGGCCAGTCGCCCAACAAACCCGTCAGCGGAAACATGATGTTGCGAGTGCCCGCGGATGTGCACGCGAAGGCTATCGAAGCGGCTGAATTGGCGGGTGTCAGTTTGAATGTTTGGGCGGCAGATGCACTGCGCCAGGCCGCGCAGCACTAATCACTACAAATCAGTCCGCACCTGCCAAAGCTCCGGAAACAAAACCACATCCAGCACTTTACGCAGATAAGCCACGCCCGCCGTCCCGCCCGATCCGGGTTTGAAGCCGATCATGCGCTCGACAGTGGTGACGTGATTGAAGCGCCAGCGGCGGAAGTTGTCTTCCACGTCAACTAACTTCTCGGCCAAGTAATACAAATCCCAATTCGCCTTGGTGTTGCGGTAGACAGCAAGCCATGCGGCTCGAACGGCGGGGCTGCTTTCGGGCATCGCGTCGAATGTGGTGCGCAACTCGCTTGCGTCCAATAGACCGCGCGCAACGAGCGCCTTTAACGCAATGTCATAGATCGATGGACTCTCGATAATTTTAGTGAGGCGCGCCTGATGTTCGGGCTGCTCGGTGAACGGTTTGAGCATGTAGCGCTGGCGGTTGCCGAGCAGAAATTCTATGGTGCGATATTGCCAGCTTTGAAACCCGCTGGCCTTGCCGAACGCTTCGCGAAATTCGAGGTAATCGGCGGGTGTCATGGTCTTTAGGACTTCCCACGCGTTGCTCATCTGCTCCTGCGCGCGCGACACGCGAGCGAGCATTTTCATCGCCGTTTCAAAGTCACCTGCGGCGAGTTTCGTCATCGCGCCTTGCAGCTCTTTGATGATGAGGCTCATCCACACTTCCTGCACGTGATGGATGGTGATGAAGAGCGTCTCGTCGTGCGCGGTGGTGAGGGGGGATTGCGCGCTGAGGAGCTGATCGATACGCAGATAGTTTGAGTAACTGAAACTGTCTTTGAAGTTGTTGTGCGCTTCCTCAACGCCATAACCCATGGGGCAGGAACCGGGTGCAGTGCTCATGTGACTTTTCCTCGCGCTTGAAATTCGGTGCGCTCATATTCACGGCTGGACATGACTTCGCGGAAGTGCACGACTGCCTTCACCACGTCATCTTCGTTGATGTACAGCGGCGTAAAGCCAAAGCGCAAAATATCCGGCGCGCGGAAATCACCGATGACGCCGCGTGCGATGAGCGTTTGCATGATGGCGTAGCCCTCCGCGTGGCGGAACGACACCTGCGAACCGCGAATCGCGGCGTCGCGCGGCGTGGCCAACGTCAGCCCATGCCCCGCACATTGCGTTTCGACCTCTTTGATGAAGCGCTCAGTGAGCACAACGGACGCATCACGCAACGCCTGCATATCCACCGTGAGCCACATGTCAAGTGACGCTTCAAGCGCTGCAAATTGCAGGATCGGTGGCGTGCCGACGGTGAAGCGCTCGATGCCGCGAACGACGCGAAACAACGGGTCAAACGCAAACGGCGCTTCGTGCGCGAACCACCCCGAAATCGGCGCACTGGTGCCCTCCGCATCAAGCGTGTCGAGATGGCGCTTCGCTGCAAAAACGAATGCGGGCGCGCCTGGCCCGCCGTTCACGTATTTGTAGCTACAGCCCACCGCCAGATCGGCGTTGCAGGCGTTCAGTTCCACAGGAAACGCGCAGGTTGAATGCGCCAGATCCCAGAGCATCAGCGCGCCTTTCGACTGCACGAGCGCGGTGATCGACTGCATGTCGTAGCGCTCGCCGGTGCGGTAGTCCACCTGCGTGAGCATGACCACGGTGGTGCAACCGCTGAATGCTTCAATCGTGGATTGCATGTCCTGTCGCTTGACAAAGTGCAACTGAATTTCACGCTCCCGCAACAAATCACGAATGCCTTGCGCGATGTAGAGATCGGTCGGAAAATTGTCGATGTCGGAGATGATGACGTTGCGCTGCGGCTGGTCGTTTTGCAATGCGAGCGCGGTGAGCAAAGCCTTGAACAAATTCACCGAAGTCGAATCACAAGCGATGACTTCGCCCGCATTCGCGCCGATCAAGCGCGCGATCTTGTCACCGCAGCGACGCGGCGCGTTCACCCAATCGGCGGTGTTCCAGGAGCGGATGAGGCCGTTGCCCCATTCCTGTTCGACGGTTTTGGCGACGGCGGCAGCGGTGGCTTTGGGCAGTACGCCGAGCGAGTTGCCGTCGAGATAAATCACGTCGTCTGGGATGGAGAATTGTTGCCGGTAGGCGGCGATTGGGATGGGAGTCATTGGCTCAGGTCACATCAAAGTTCAGACGCCATGATAAATCTCACGACGCCAAATGTTTCTCGCATATAGCGCACAATGCGTGATCGACATAACTCCCCATCGAGTCTCAGCCCATGCGAAACCTAGCACTCCTTCTTCATCTGTCTGCGGCGATCATTTGGCTGGGCGGGATGGTGTTTGCGCAATTCTGTTTGCGACCGTCAGTCGCGATGCTGGAACCGCCGCAGCGCTTGAGTTTGATGGCGGCGACGCTGACTCGATTTTTCGCGATTGTGATCCCGGCGATTGTGGTTTTGTTGGCGACAGGCGGCTACCTGTACGCCGGTCGCGAAGGGCTGGCAGCACCGATTGGCGTTCACCTCATGGTCGGCATTGGAATCACAATGTGCCTTATTTTCGGGCATCTCTACTTCGGATCGTTTCGGCGGATGAAGGCTGCGGTGGCTTCTTCGAATTGGCCCGTGGCGGCTGTGCAGCTTGGAAAAATCCGGATGTTGGTGCTCACCAATATGATCCTCGGGTTTGTGGCGGTGATCGCCGTTCGGCTTTTTTAATTGGGTAATCTCTGTATCAGCTTTTATCTGAAATCACCATTTCATGAGGGCTGAGCGTCGTTTAGCGCACGTATCGACTTTTCGAAAAAATGGAAGCTAGCTCCAATGCAGTGGCATTTTCATGGAAAAGCTGTATCGTTCAACCGTCGTAAAATCGGTTAGCGGCTGACTGCGGAACCGGCGAAATGCGGCGCGAATTTGGCCGCAATAATTTCCGGAGTGACCGGCCCGACGTGTTTGGCGCGGATGATGCCCTCTTTGTCAATCAAAAAGGTCTCAGGTGCACCGTAGACGCCCCAGTCGAGCGCAGCTTTTCCATCGGGATCGAAGGCAGACAGGTTGTACGGATCGCCGGTTTTGCTGAGCACGTCCAGCCCCAGTTCGCGCTTGTCCTTGTAGTTCAGGCCGATGATTGGCACAACGCCTGACTTTTCCAACGCGAGCAAATCGGGATGCTCGTCCTTGCAGTTCGGACACCAGCTCGCCCACACGTTGAACAGCCAGACTTTGCCCTTTAGGTCAGCTGGCGAAAACGTCGCGTTTGCATTGCCGAGCTGCGGGAGCGTGAAGGCGGGAGCGGGCTTGCCGATCAGCGGCGACGGCACCTCGCGCGGATCGCGAAACAGACCGAAATAGAGCACTGCGGCGAGAGCAAAGAAGGCGACAGGGAGGAGGAGTTTTTTGTTCATCTCTTGTGTTTTTTACGCCGTTTGGCTGGCCCCCTCTCCCCTTGCGGGAGAGGGTTGGGGTGAGGGGGTGGTGATAAGGGAAGTAACCGTAGCGGCTCAATCCCCCGTCACCCTCTCCCTAACCCTCTGCACTCAAGGGAGAGGGGACAAGACCCTACTGTTTTAAAGTTTTAGCTGCCATTTCACGAGCCTTAGTCGCGCGCTCAACAGCAGTCGCAGCCTCCGGTGGCATGTAGTTTTCGTCGTGTTTGGCGAGCACTTCTTTAGCGCGGAACACGCCATCGTCGCCGAGCGTGCCCTGCGCGACCACGCCTTTGCCTTCTTTGAACAAGTCAGGCAGGATGCCGCTGTAAGCAACCGCCACCGTCTGCGCGGTGTCAGTCACCCGAAAGCTAACGTTCACGCCGTCGCGCTTGACGCTGCCCGCTTCGACCATGCCGCCCAGGCGGAACACACGGCCCGTAGGCGCTTCTTTCGACGTGATTTGCGAGGGCGTGAAAAAGAACACGAGATTCTGGTTGAAGGCGGTGAGCACGAGGGCAATGGCGGCGGCGATCACGCCCAATCCGCCGAGGATCAGTGCGAGGCGTTTTTGTTTAATGGTCATAGCGCGTCATGAGTGTCTTGCATCGATTGCAGGGCTGCCTTTCGAGTGCTGCGAAGACTCACAAGTTCCGCAACTACCGCAACCAGCAGCGCGCCGTAGCTGCCCCACACGAAAAATCCGCGCCCGCCCATGTCCCAAAACGCGCTCCATGATTCCCACATCATTTGACCGCCTCCCTAAGCCACGCCGAGCCCGACTCACGCTCGATGATTTGCGTCCGCAGACGGTGCATCGCCGCCGCGACACAGTAAGCCCAAAACGCAAAGGTCATGATGAGCATCGCCCACAACATAGTCGTGGCCATCGACGAACTGCCGGGACGCACGGAGGAGCCCTGATGGAGCGTCGTCCACCACTTTACGCTGAAATAGATGATCGGGACGTTGATTGCACCGACGAGCGCGATCAACGCCGAAGCGCGGTCGCCCTTCTTTTTGTCGTCGAACGCAGCCGCCAACGCCATGTAACCGACGTAGAGAAAAAACAGGATGAGCGTGGAGGTAATTCGCGCGTCCCACACCCAATACGTGCCCCAGGTTGGGCGGCCCCAAAGCGCGCCCGTCCACAGCGCCACGACCGCCATGATCGCGCCGGTCGGAGCGAGCGCATGACTCATCATAAACGAGAGACGCGTGCCGAGCACGAGCCCGGTGCCCGCCCAAAACGCCATCGCGAGATAGATGACCATCGCCATCCATGCGGCAGGAACATGAATGAAGATAACGCGGTAAACCTCGCCCTGCGTCGCGTCCGTCGGAGCGACGAAGAACCCAACGTAGAGCCCGACGAGCGTGAGCAAACAGGCGAGCACCCAGCAGACGTTTTCGATCTTTCCTGCCAATGGATAGAACGCAGCGGGCGAGGCGTAACGCCAGAACCAGCGCCCCGCAAATTTGTCGTTCGATTGTTGTTCCGTACGTGCCACTACTGCTAATCCGTGCTTATTTTCAATGCAGCCGCAGCCGCGAGCGGACACAATGCTAGTGCAAGCAGCAGGAACGCGCCCTGCAGCGCAAGCTCCGCAGCCGGCGGCTCGCCGTAGAACACTTTTAGCGCGGCACCTGCGCCGAAGATGAGCGTTGGGATCGTCAATGGCAAAACGAGTACAGCGGTGAGGATCGCGCCGCCGCGCGCCGATACCAAAAGCGCCGCCGCGATTGCACCAATGAGCAACAGAGTCGGCACGGCCATCGCGACCGACAGCGCCAACATGCCAGCGACCGCAAACGGCAAGGCGTAGAAGAGCGCGAACACAGGCGCTGCGATGGTGAGCGCGGCGCCGAGGCCGAGCGAGAGCGCGGTGATGCGCGCCAGAATCAGCACCGCCAGTGGTTCGCTGGACGCGAGCATGAGCTCAAGCGAGCCATCGCGGGCATCGTCGTCAAATAGTCGTGGCAGCGACAGCATGGCCGAGAGCAGTGCACCGACAAAAATCACGCCGATGCCGATGAGTTTCAGTTTTTCCGACTCACTGCCGACCGCAAACGGGAACAACGAACACACGATCAAAAAGAACACGATGGGATTGGCCCAGTCGCTCTTGCGCCGCGCGAAGAGTTGCATCTCACGGCGGAAGACGGCTCCAGCTACCGTGCGCAGGCTCACAGGGTTAGCTCCTGAATCTTTAGCGCGTTAATGGTGACCGATTGATGCGACGTGAGCACGACGATTGCACCTGCGGCAAGCTCTTGGCTGATGAGTGATGCGAGTTGCGCCTGGGTGTCCGTATCAAGCGCGACGAACGGCTCATCGAGCAACCAGGCGCGTTCGCCCGGTTGTGTACGCAGCAGCAAGCGTGCGAGCGATGCGCGTTTGCGTTGGCCTTGCGACAGGCTGCCGAAGCGACGATTGATGAGCTTCTCAACACCTAACTGCGACATTGCGCGACGCACGTCAGATGACGAACTATCGAAGCCCGCGAGCGCTGCTGCATAGCTCAAGTTTTCAGCAACAGTGAGTGCGTCGTTCATCGCACTGGCGTGGCCCGCGAAGATTGCGGCCTCACTCGCACGGTATTCCACAGCGTCAGCGCCGCACCAACGCGCCGAACCTGCGGACGCCGCGCCAAGCCCGGCCAGTATTCGCAGCAACGTCGTCTTGCCCGCGCCGTTCGGCCCGATCACCCGCAGCAGCGTACCCGCAGCAACGTCAACGTTAACGTCAGCAAACACAGCCTTACCACCACGCTCTGCAGCGAGCGCTTCAAGCCGAAGATTTGCGCAAAGGCTCACGATACGGCGCGCACCTTGTATGCGGCCCATACCGACACGATACCCACGATGCACGAGAGATAGCCCACCGCTTCGTAGCCCACGATCTGACCGCTAGCGGTCGTCTTTAACATCGCGCCACCGACAAGCGCGGCGAGCCCCGTAAACAGGTTTTGCACCGCTGAATTAAACGACATCAACCGCCCCCGCATTTGCGGAATCGTGGCCGCTGTAACAAGCGCTGAGGACGGTACAAAGCGACCGCTCACAAAGATGAAAAACAGCGCCGACACCGCAAGTTGCCCAAACAGATTAAGGCCGAACGAATGCGTAATGAGGATCATGGGAATGATGGAGACCAGCACCAGCCAATAGTAGAACTTTGCGCGCGGATAGCGATCCGTCAGGCGGCCAAACAGGGGGCGCGTGAACAGCGTCACACCGCCACCGACAAGGTAGAAATACGCGAGCTGAAGCTCAGTCATGCCTTCATTGGAGACACGCGAAGGCGCGATGTACGGGATCACCATCATGCCGGACAACGTCAGCAAAGCGGTTGTCGCGAAAGCCCACCAGTGATTGGGCACCGACAGCAATTCCGCGTAGCCCGCCCACAATCCTTGCGGCCTTCCTGAACGAATGTGGTCGCGCATCGCGGGCACCAACCGCTGCGCAACGACCCACAATACGCAGCAGGAGATCGCCAGTGCGAGGAACGGAATGTGCCAGCCGCCATGCCCTGCCGCATAGATCGCGAGCGGCACACCAAGCACTGCCGACAGCGAAAACGACAACATCACGAGCGCCATAGCTCTCCCGCGCCGCTCATCAGGCACCAGGTCGCCCACAATTGAGAAAGTAATGGAACCCCCGACACCACCAAACACGCCTGCGAGCGCGCGCGCTGCGAGCAACATGCCATAGCTCGATGCGAAAGCACAGCCCAATGTGGCAACGATGAGACCCGAGTAGACAAACAACAGCGCGCGCTTACGATCAAAGCGATCCGCGATAGAGGCCATCAGTAACGACGAAACAGCCGCTGCGAATGCGTACGCCGAAACCAGCAAACCAAACTGCGATGTCGAAATGCCGAATTCGCGCATCAGATGCGGCGACAGAGGCATCAGGATCATGAAGTCGAGAATGTTGGTGAGACTCATCAGCATCAGCACGATGAGAATCTGGCGTTCACGCCTGGGGTTATGGTCGGACGTGGGGGCTGCGGCAGGCATTGAGAAGAAATAGAAAGGGGCGGTCAGCGATGACACGCCCCTTTTACCTATTGAGTTTATTACGGGCAAAGCCCATTTTACGGTGCGCGATCGGTGCGTAGCGAGACTACTTCACCTTGCTGAAATCACCCGCCAATACGGATGAGAGCTGCGCCGGATTCACATATTTTTTGAGCACCGTGTCAAAGTCGGCCTTTGTGAGTTTTGCCATAGCCGATTCAATATCACCGACAAAGGCGTAGGTGCGATCAGCGTCGGTCAGCGCAACCAGTTGCGCCGCGAGCGACGCATCCTGCGTACGACGCACTTTCCGTTGATCAAGCAGCGATTGCTTTTGCAACGCAAACTCCTCTTGCGTGAGCTCGCCGCGCAACAAAATGTTTAGCTCGTCCTTGAGCGATGCCTCAGCCTTTGCAGCGTTCTGCGGATTCGAAATGAAACCGAATGTCCAGGATGCACTGTTGGAAAACGTAGGGATCGAGACCATACTGAACACGTCGTAGCTCAAGCCTTCTTTCTCGCGAACGCGCAGGAATAGCCGCGCACCACCCGAGCCGCCGACGATGAAATCGGCGAGCACCAGCGCCGGGTAGTCGGCCGCTTTGTCGTGCAGTGGGAAGCCAATGCGCGTCATGTAAGTCGCATTCTCTTTATCGGGCGTGGCAATCTTTTCCTGCTTGACGACCGTCTGTTTGTATTCGCGATTGACGCGTGTGTAGGACTGCGGCAATTTGCTCTTTCCGAATGCTTGCGCGAGCACTGGTTTCACTGTGACCGGATCAAAGTCGCCGACAATTGCAATCTCCGCATGGTTCAGCCCTCGCATGGCGTTGGCGTAACTCATGATCTGTTGGCGAGTAACGGCTTTGATCGCGGCAATGCGCTCAGGAATCGTTGCGACGTAGCGCCAATCACCCACCGGATACGTGGAAAACTGTCGCTCCAATGCATTCTCCGCCAGGCTGTCCGGATCTACGGCAGACGCCTCAAGCGAGGTAATCATTTCTTTGCGAACCAGTTCAAGCTCATCGGCGGGAAACGTTGCGCCAGAGTAGAGTTGCGCGGTGAACGACAACAGCTCATTCAAGTACTGGCGCTTGGTCTGCAATCCACCACCACCAAGACCGACACCACCGCTAGCGCGCAGCGCGTCAAGGCGATCGTGTATTTGCTGCCGGGTAAGCCCTTTTGAGCCGCGCATCAGCAAGGCACTAGCGAGCTCATCAACGGCGCGTTTACCGAAGAGTGACTTTTCATCACCGTAACCGATACGCAGCGCGACCTGCACCGTATTGCCGCGCGTCTTTTTCGGGAGCAGCGCGACCTTCATGCCATTGTCGAGCTTGAACCGCTCAATACGCTTTTCGAGATTCTCGGCACTGGGCTCAAACACCTCGCCCTCGGTCGCCGCAGCGTCGCCTTTGTAGTCGGCGAGTAAGGTGGCAAGCTCCGGTCGCATCGGCATGTCAGAGCGATCCGGCTTCGCGGTGGGGATGAAGCGGCCCAGCGTGCGATTTTGCGGTTTGATATACGCTTTTGCAACACGTGACACATCGGCAACGGTGACCTTTGCCATGCGGTCGCGCTGATAAAAAAAGAAACGCCAGTCGCCCATTGCGATGGCTTCTGACATCGAGACAGCGAAGCGCCCCGAGTCGGCAATCGTCTGGTCGTAACCTCGCGCAACCTGCAATTTGACGCGATCAAGTTCGGCCTCAGTGAACGGCTTTTCGCCCGCTGATTCAACGGTTGACAAGAGCACGTCGCGCGCACGGTCCATCGACTGCGTTTTGTTCAGCGTCACCCAGAATCCCATGAGACTGGGGTCGAACATCACGTCGCTCTCGACGTCGACAGCGACCGCAAGTTTCGCTTTGACCAACGACTGATACAACCGGCCTGCGGGCTCAATCGTCATCAGGTTCATCAGTACTTGCAGCGCAGGCGTATCGGCGTGTGACGCAGCAGGCGTGCGGTATGCGGAGAACAGAAATTGACTGTCGCCAACACGGCGAACCGTGATCTCGCGTTCGCCGTCCTGCGTCGGTTCTACCGTCCACAGTTTAGGCAGAGTGCGCGTGGGCTTGGCGAGTTTTCCGAAATTCTCCGCGAGCAAAGCTAGCGTTTTATCGGTATCGAATTTGCCCGCAATGAGGATCACAGCGTTGTCGGGCTGGTAGTACGTGCGATAGAACGCACGCAGGTTTTCGATGCCAACATTTTCGATATCGCTGCGGTTACCAATCGTCGAGTTGCCGTAGTTGTGCCATGCAAATGCGGTCGCGAAAACCTTTTGGTAGAGCGTGCCTTGCGGACGGTTTTCTCCCATCTCGAACTCATTGCGAACCACCGTCATTTCGGTATCAAGCTCTTCGCGCAGAATGTTGGAATGAACCATACGGTCGGCTTCCATCTCGATGGCCCACTTCAGGTTGTCATCGTTCGCGGTGAAGCTCTCGTAATAATTCGTGCGATCAAGCCAGGTAGAGCCGTTGTTGATGAAACCACGATTGGCCATGTCCTGCCAAAGCTTGGGATATTTTGGCGTTGACTTGAACAGCATGTGTTCAAGCAGGTGAGCCATGCCAGTTTCACCGTAGCCTTCGTGCCGTGAGCCGACGAGATAGGTGATATTCACCGTAACTTTCGGGCTCGATGCGTCGGGGAAGAGGAGTACTCGCAGGCCGTTGGATTTGAGCGTGTATTCGCTGATGCCTTCGACCCTGGGGCCCACGGTAAACGCGGGATTCGTCGGTTGTGCGAACGCGGCGGTCGATAGCAGTATGAGCGCGCTTACAGCAAGCCAAAGCCGTCGCGCGCTAATTAATCTAGTCATCATGAAGTACTTCAAAACAGGTGAATGGTGAGCGTAGCTGAAATGGGCAGTGTGAGCTCGATGGCGGTAGTGACCGCGGCTTTAGCCGCGATTTTTGTTCATTTGACGATCGCGGCTAAAGCTGCTCCCAAAAGCACTTGCGACCTGCTTCAGGCAGTCGTCTCAGCCTGCAACGCCCACAGCTTTGCATAGAGTCCCTGTGCTGTCAGGAGTTCCGCATGCGAGCCCTGCTCAACGATGCGGCCCGCGTCCATAACAAGGATGCGGTCGGCATCGACGATGGTGGACAGACGGTGAGCGATGATAAGTGTCGTGCGCTCGCGGCTGACGGCTTTGATCTCGGCCTGAATGGCCTTTTCGCTCTCGCTGTCGAGCGCAGAGGTCGCTTCGTCAAAAATGAGAATCGCCGGATTTTTCAGGAGCGCGCGTGCGATGGCGACACGCTGCTTTTCACCGCCGGAGAGCTTCAGGCCGCGCTCGCCGACTGCGGTCTGCAAGCCCTGAGGCAGCAAGGCAACGAACGCCTCCAGTCGCGCAGCACGAATTGCTGAAGCAACCCCTTCGTCGCTAGCCGTCGGGCAACCGTAACGCAAGTTGTATTCAAGCGTATCGTTGAACAGCACGGTGTCCTGCGGCACGATGCCGATCGCTGCGCGCAGGCTAGTCTGCGTGAAATCGCGAATATCGGTGCCATCAATGCGGATAAAACCGTCGGTCACGTCATAAAACCTGAACAGCAGTCGCGCAATCGTGCTCTTGCCGCCGCCGCTAGGGCCAACCACCGCGAAGGTTTGACCCGCTGGCACATGAAAACTGACCCCCTGCAAAATGATTCGATCGGGTTCGTAGGCAAAGCGCACCGATTCAAAGCTGACGTTGCCAGCACGGGCACGATCCGGTTGCAGCGCCTGCGCGTCGGGACGATCCGCAATCTCCTGATGCTCGCTCATCAAGCCGAACATCCGTGCCATGTCGGTCGCCGACTGACGAATCTCACGATAAATCACGCCGAGAAAGTTGAGCGGCGCGTAAAGTTGAATCAAGAACGCGTTGACCAACACCAGATCGCCGACCGACATCGTGCCTTTCGTGACGCCATCAATCGCTCGCCACATCACGAGGCTGGCACCGGTCGCAATGAACAGACTCTGTCCGAGATTTAAGAGCGACAGTGACGTCTGCGAGCGCACCGCCGCGCGCTCCCAGCGCTGCAAACTCTGGTCATAGCGATCTGCTTCGAAGCGCTCGTTACCGAAATACTTGACTGTTTCGTAGTTCAGCAGACTATCGATGGCTTTTGAATTCGCCTTCGAGTCCAGCTCGTTCATTTCCTTGCGAAATGCGGTGCGCCATTCCGTCACCGTGATGGTGTAGATGATGTAGCCGACCAACGTGATGAGCGTGATGGTGACGAACGTCCAGTCGTAGTTCCACGCGAGAATGCCCGCGACCAATGCCAGCTCAATCAAGGTCGGCAGAATCGAGAACAACAGGTAGCTCATGAGCGAGGAAATGCCGCGAGTTCCCCGCTCAATGTCGCGCGTCAGACCACCCGTTTGCCGCGCCAGATGGAAGCGCAGCGAAAGGCGATGCAAATGCTCAAAGGTTTCCAGCGCGATGCGGCGGACGGCGCGCTGCGTGACTTTGGCGAAGAAAAACTCGCGCAACTCGGTGAATAGCGTGACCGACAATCGCGCCAGGCCGTAAGCCAGCAATAGCGCGAACGGCACAGCCAGCAGCGCCTTGTCCGCTCCCATGCGATCCACGATCCACTTGAGCACAATCGGCACCGAGACGTTGCCAATTTTGGCCAGCACCAGACAGCTAAGAGCAACTGCGATGCGAGCCTTATATTGCGCCAGATACGGCAACAGCAGCCGCGCCGGGCTCAGGGACTGCGTACCAGCTGAACTCACTGACGCGACAGCTTTCCGGCGACAGCTAAATTCCTGAGGGTTGCAAGAAATTCTTTCATCTGCGTTGGCTTGGTCAGATAGGCGTCGCAGCCAGCAAATTTTGCGCGCAGCCGATCCACCGCACCAGTGCGTGAGGTCAACATGATAAGTACCGAGGGTGAGTGTGTACCCAACGCTCGGAGCTTCCTCAACACTTCGGTACCCAGCATTTCCGGCATCTCAAAATCCACCAGTGCGACGTCGAAATGTTTTTCTCCGGCCATTCGAATACCGAGCGCACCGCTGGCGGCGGTATCCACTGTAAACCCCACTTTGACGAGTGCCGCTGAGATCGCTTCGCGCGAAAAGTGCGAGTCGTCTACCACAAGAATATTGAGTGCGCGCTGCCACGGCAGGCCCGCCGATTTGGCAATCATCGTGGCTGCGGTCACCGGAGTCACCGTTGGCAGCCCGGGAGCGGAGCTAGCGGGTGTTTCTTTAGTTGGCAAATTCACTTGCGGCGTAACCGGCATTTCTCCCGCGACTTCCGCCGCAACGACCGGCTCGGTCATCTCAGGATTGCCCAAAACCGGAGGCATCCAGCCGCCGCGAATGCGATTAATCGCTTGTGCGAGCGAGAACAAAAGTTGTCCGTCTTGCGCCACCTGATAGAACGGCGCGTCACGCTCAAAACGTTCGACAATGCCAATCGACGGGACTGAGGTTCCGCGAGCACGTAGCAAGGCCAACACTTCGGGAGTCGTGGCGTTGCCAATCAACAGGTCAGCGCCGAGATCGATGATCGCTTCACCCTCTGTTGGCGAGCCGCCCGGCGCCTCGACAATATCAAGCCGAATACCGGTGCCAGGCGGGCGGCGCAGAAATAGTCGCATGATTTCGCGATCACGAAGGCTGAACCCGGCGAGTTGTACCGAGCGCAGTTTAGGTACAGGCGAAGTCGTACCGGTCGGCGCGCTGGTGTCGCTCACGGAGGGTTCAAACTGCGCATCGATGCTCATGCAGCCGATTATAGGAAGCTACTGCATTCCTGCGAGCCACTGGCCGTCATCTTTTCTAGTGGCGACCATAGCCCATCAAGCCCAGCATCCCGCGCGCCAATCCGTACGCGACCCAGGTCAGCGTTCGATTCCACCGCGAGCGCCGTTCCCAGTGCGCGGACAATACGGGGCGCGAATCCGCTTCGATCGCCTCTTCAAGGCGTTCCTTCAGTTCTGACGCGAACGCCATGTCGTCAACAAACACATTGGCTTCGCGCGCCAACAACAAGCTGAATGGATCGATATTGGAAGAGCCCACAGTCGCCCAGCGGCTGTCTACGACCGCTACTTTGGCGTGTAAAAAACTACGCTCGTAGTCGTGAATCTCGACACCCGCCGCGAGCAGTGTGCCGTATAGCGAACGCGTCACGAAGTGCTGAAGCCAATATTCCTGACGTCCCTGCAACAAGAGGCGAATCGTCACACCACGCTTTGCCGCATCAATTAGCGAGCGGCGAAAACGCCGACCTGGAACGAAGTAAGCGTTAGCCAGCATGATCTCGGTCTTGGCATTGCCAATCGCGATCAGATATTCCTGTTCGATATCACGCCGATGCGAGACATTGTCGCGCACGGCGAACCACGCAGAACGCGAATTGGCAAAGGGCGCAGCTATGGTTGGCGTGTCATCGGGCAGCGCAGCGTCCAGCTCGTCAGACAAACGGAAATGATGCAGCCGACGCCACAGTTTATCCGTCGCAGCCTCAATAGAATCCACGAGCGGCCCACGCAGCGATACCGCAAAATCAAAACGAGGAAAACGCGGCTCCGGCATATTCAGATCATCGATCACGTTGATGCCACCGATGAATGCAATCCGCCCGTCGATCACGGTTATTTTTCGATGCATCCGGCGCAAACGCGAGCGCCGCAGCAATTGCCAACCACGCTCCGGCCGATAGATCGCGACCTGCACGCCGTTCGCCCGCAATTGTCTGTCGATCCCGCCAATCCACGTCGATGACCCAAAGCCGTCGTAGACCACACGCACCGATACCCCGCGGTTGGCTGCATCGATCAGCGCCTGCGCAACTCGCTGTCCCGTGACGTCATCGGCGAAGATGTAGGTCTCCAGCTGAATCTGGGCGACGGCCGCCTGAATCGCCGCAATGAGTGCCGGGAAATACTCAGCGCCGCAACACAGCAACCGCACATCGTTGGCGGTTGCTGACGGCAGGCGCGCAGCAGACTTCATGCACCCAATATGAGGTGTGCAGCCAAAGGCGCGTGATCGGACAAGCGCGCCCATTCGGCACCGCGATGCACGTCCACGCTGTGCACCGAGAAACCACGAACGTAAATGCGATCCAGCCGCAAAATCGGCAATCGCGCCGGGAAACTGCGCGCGGGCCGGCCACGCACGGTCTCGAACACTTCATGGACGTCCAATTCGCGCAACGGATCGCCGATGCGGTGGCCCCAATCATTGAAATCGCCCGCCAAAACCAACGGAGCCCCATCGGGCACCAGCGCTTCAATTCGCGCGCAAACTGCTTCGACCTGCTTGCGGCGGGAGCGACCGAACAGACCTAAATGTACGCATACGCAGTGCAAATTTTGCGGCCAGCCGGGTACCTCGATTTCAGCGTGAAGCAGGCCGCGCTTCTCGACGCTATTGGTCGAAATGTCCTCGTGGTCGCAGCGAATCAGCGGATAGCGCGACAGGATCGCATTGCCATGATGGCCATGCGCATAAACCGCGTTTCTTGCATAGGCGGCTGCAGGCCACTGCGTCTCCGCGAGAAACTCATGCTGCGGTGCCTCGGGCCACTGCGGATGAGCCTCGACGTGGCGGGCGTTGTGCCCGACGACCTCCTGCAGAAACATGATGTCTGCGCCCATCATGCGCAGCCGATCACGCAAATCATGCACGACCATGCGACGATTAAAGTGAGAAAAGCCCTTATGAATGTTGTAGGTGGCTACCGTGAGCGCGCCGCTGCTACCAATTGTCTTGCCGAGATGAATCATGCTGCAAGGCTATCGTAATGGGCGCTGGTACCAGCGCTCAGGTTTCTGCCACTGCTATGCTGGCAAGCGATGACCGAGCCGAAATTTTCCGACCTCTTGCAGCAGCACGCGTTTCTGCGTTTCTGGTTTACACGGCTGGCGGGCACTGCGGCCAACCAGATGTTGATGGTAGCGGTCGGCTGGCAGATGTACGATTTGACTGGCAATGCATGGGATTTGGGGCTGGTCGGCCTGTATCAGTTCGCGCCGGTGCTGCTGTTTACTCTGGTCGCTGGTTACGTGGCGGATCGCTTCAATCGCGCCAAAATCGTGGCGGTGGCGATGGCCTGGCAATGGCTGGTGGCGGTCATTCTCGCGCTGGTGAGCTACGACTTCTCAGGAACTGGCAGCGGTCATTTTATCGGGTTGTCGCGCGAACTATTGCTCGGTTTGTCCGTTGTGCTGGGTCTTGCTCGCGCTTTCCAGATGCCCGCACAGCAAGCATTGATCGCCCTTTTAGTGCCTGCGTCGCTGTTGCCGAGAGCGATGGCGTTTAGTTCATCTGGAATGCAGGCGGCCGTGATCGCCGGACCAGCGTTGGGTGGTGTGTTGTTTGTGGCCGGCGCGAGCGTGGTGTATCTGACCTGCGCCCTGCTATTCACGGTTGGCATTGCGCTGGTGTTGAGGCTGAAATATGGGCACGTGCGCGCGCCTTACGAGCGACCCACGATTAAGTCCCTTTTGGCAGGCGTGGCGTTCATCAGCCAGCGCCAAGTGTTGCTCGGCGCGGTGTCGCTCGATTTGTTTGCGGTGCTGTTGGGTGGCGCGACGGCGCTCTTGCCGATGTTTGCGAAGGACATTTTGCATGTCGGTGCGTGGGGACTGGGACTGCTTCGCGGCGCCCCTGCCATAGGGGCACTGATGAGTTCGGTCGTGTTGACGCGTTGGCCGCTTCGAAATCGAGTTGGCACGATCTTAATGTCGGCCGTGGCGATTTTTGGCGTGGCCACCGTGGTATTCGGTATGTCGGAAAATTTCGTGCTCTCGCTGGTAGCGTTGGCGATTACCGGCGCGGCAGATATGGTCAACGTGGTCATCCGACAGTCACTCGTTCAGCTAGAAACGCCCAACGAGATGCGTGGTCGCGTGAGCGCCGTGAATTCGGTATTTATCGGCGCCAGCAATCAACTCGGCGAATTTGAATCGGGCGCGACAGCCGCATGGCTGGGCCCGGTGGGTTCGGTCGTACTTGGCGGCGTGGGCACGATCATTATCGCAATCCTGTGGCTGCGACTATTTCCAACGCTGACGAGGCGCAACGAACTAGCACCCTAAACGCTGAACTCATAAACAAAAAAGCCGGGCGATTAGACCCGGCTTTTTTTGCAGTGTCGGATTATGTGCGCGACGTAATCCGATTCAGACTGGCTTAGTAGTTACCGCGACCGCCGCCGCCGCCACCGCCGTAACCACCGCCGCCGCCACCGGCACCGCCGTAGCCGCCACCACCGCCGCCGCTGCCGCCTGTGCGCGGACCACGGAACCCGCCGCCGCCACCGCCGCCAGGGCCACGGGGAGGACGGTCACCGGCAGGAGCCGGACGTGCTTCATTGACGACCAGAGGACGGCCTTCAATTGATTTGCCGTTCATGGCGGCGATGGCTTTTTGAGCGCCATCATCGGTGCCCATGGTCACG
>JANXNI010000017.1 GCA_025354165.1 Burkholderiales bacterium
CATGCCCATGCCGTTGAGTAGTGCGGACGCGTGGGCAGAGGCTGCCCACCCTACGAATCTACGAATCTATAACTCCGCAAGCAACGATTTCTCAAACCGCACCGCGTCTTCCACGCCCCGGTAGTAGCTCACACGCACGCCAATTTCGTTGAACCCGTTCTGCTTGTAAAACGCGCGCGCCTCATGGTTGCCTGAGCGCGCTTCGAGCGCAATCGTATTGATGCCCGCTGTGCGCGCCGTCGTTTCCAGCCACGACATCAACGCGCTTCCGATGCCGCAACGGCGATACGCAGCGTCCACCGCAAAGAGCACGATGTGCGCCGTATCGTCACCGTATTTCATGATGGCGAATCCAGCGACGTCATCCAAACCAGGATGTCGCCGCGCCACGATCACGTTCGTCGCATCATCGCGCAGTGCCTTTAACACCCGAGGTGCGGTCCACGACCAGCCCAGCCCCTGCTCAATCACATCGCGTGACAGGTCGGCGATCGCGCTGGCGTCGGCACCCTTCGCAAGCTCAATGGATTGTTGTTCCGCTTTCATGGGCCACAACTTTACACAAATTGTGGCTGCGTCGCGACCTGTGGCGCGCCTCAGCATTTGCACCAGTCGGGAGCAGCTTTAACGATTGAATTCGGCAGCATTGGCGACCAGTGCGGACTTTGCTACAGGCACTCAGCCTGCCGTGCGCGAGGTAACGCGCTGAGCTTTCGGAAACGCCCGAAGCTCGCTATCCTTCGCCAAATAACGTCATCGAGGGTCAGCTCATGAATCGTCTAATTTCACAACGCACGATTGCCGCGATCGGCGCGCTTTTGATCGCCAGCGTTCACGCGGCATCGACCTGCCCGTTCGACACTGGCGGCTCGGACGCTTTGAACGATGGCCTCGTGCTCACGCGTTACGCGCTCGGCATCACCGGCGCGCCGCTCGTCGCCAGCACGCGCTACGCGAGCCTTGACCCGTTGCAGGTGAAGGCGAACATTCAATGCGTCGGCTGCGCGCTGGACATCAATGGCGACGGTGTGGTGGATGCGGTGGACACCACGATCATCGCGCGGCACCTGGCGGGCTTTCAGGGGGCGTCGCTCACGGCCGGTCTCGCGCTCGGCAGCGGCACGAGGCCCGATGCGGCGTCGGTGACGAGCTTTCTCGCTAACGGCTGCGCTGTGGGCGGGGCGATCAATGCCTTTGTGCAGAACGGAAACTCGTTTGGCGCGCCCGCAGTGCTGGGCACGAACGACAACCAGCCAGTGACGGTGAAAACTAATCAATCCACGATCAAACTCCTGGTCGATCCGGCCAATGGTGACGACGGGTTGCGGATTTCGTATGCAACACGAGGCAATGGACCAGGCAGTGATATTTCGCCCAACACAGTCAATGGCAGTCGCGCTAACAGTGTTGCTGCTGGGACGGTCGGCGCGACTATTGCCGGCGGCGGTACGCACATTACTGTAGGCGGAGACGTTCCGAATCAGAACAACGGAAACTATGGCACGATTGGCGGCGGCTATGGCAACACGATCGCGTCGAGCGGATATGACGGCACGATCAGCGGCGGCATCTACAACAGCGTTTCCGGTGTCGACGCTGTCGTTGGCGGTGGCACCAGCAATACCGCCGGTGCGGGGTTGGGTAGCCAAAGCCAGACGGTCGCAGGCGGTAATCAAAACGTCGCCAGCGGTAATTTCAGCACCGTCCCCGGCGGTCTCAACAACACCGCCGCTGGCAGCTACAGCTTCGCAGCGGGGCGGCGGGCTAAAGCAGATCACCAGGGCTCGTTCGTCTGGGGCGACAGCACCAATGCGGACGTCCTCTCCACCGGCAACGACCAGTTCGTCATCCGCGCCACCGGTGGCATTCGTTTGCCGGGGGCGGGAAAGAATGAGCCGGGCAACGCTACCAATCAAAGTGGCACCAATATGTTCACCCACGTGGTGCCGAGCAGCGGACCGTGCTTCGGCACAGCTATCGGTGGCTTAAATTCGCGCACGGCCATTGATCATCCGCTCACCAACGACAACCCCAACGCGATTCTGGTGGTGACGCCGAACGGCAGCAATGGCAGCGTCGGGCAGAATGTATACGTCGATCCGGTTGCGGTGTACTACGCCACCAACGCCGCTGGTGGCAGTTGCACGGCGGGGCGGTGGATGATCTACAGCATCAGCAAAACCACGGCCATGACGGCGGGGCAGTTGTTTAACGTGTTTGTGATTAATCCGTAGTTGCGTCGGGTTGCGCGCCACGAGTTTTCGGTGTTTTCGGGTGGTTTTTCGCGATATAGCTTAGCGCTGAATGCCCTATTTCTATTGGGCATGCGGGCATTATTTGCGTAAGTTGATATTGGCTTAAAACAACGTCCAGCCCTTGATCATATTGTCTTTCACGAGAAAGCTATCACGATCATGGCAAGGGAGTTTCGGCTTACTTCCGCCGAATCCCCAACACGCTCGGATCGTTCGTGTTGATCGCTTTTATAAACAAACGCAGCTGCTGGTTCAGGGCGGTGCTGGTCAATCCGTCGCGAACCATCGCTGCACTTACCGCTGCGGCCAGATCGTCGCCCGCGCAGGCACCAAACTGCCAGCACGCGTCCCGCAGTGCAAGGCAGTCGCGCCCACAATACGCCCCGAGTTGACTGAGCGCGAGTTGCCGAGCCCCTGTTCAATCACGTCGCGTGACAAATCCGCAATCACGCGGGCGTCCGCGTCCGTCGCCGGCTCAATCAATTGTTGTTGGGCTTTCAGGAGCGACGACTGTACACAATAGCGTTCCCCCAACATCACCAAAACGGCGTTGTCGTTCGCCGTAAGGGGAAGGAAGGAGCGTCTTCCCGTTCGATTTGTGCCACAACTTTGGTTACGAAGAAGCCGCAGTGAACGCACTGATTGCCTTTTTTGCGGCCAGTAACCAGAATTCGAAAAGCTGTCCGTGGGGGCATCAGAACACAATATTGGAGTTGGCTATGCAACGCATGACTTTGGGCCGTACAACGGCGGCGATACTCGCGGTTTCGACCATTGTGACGGTACACGCTGCCGGCGGCAGTTGGAGCGGTCTGCAGCCGGCAGCGGCTTCGGATTGTCTAGCGCTAAACGCACAGTTGGTCTCAAGTTCGAACCAGCCGGCGAACAGCTCAGTTCTCGGGCAGAACGGTACATTTGCTGTTGGCGACCGGATCACCCTCACAGCGACGCTGCCGGTCGGTACGACTGCAGGCGCGTTTCGGATCGTGGGCGACCCGGGGGGCGTTGTGACACTCGCCGGACCCGCCAATGCACCGGCGACGTTGGTTTATAGCGTTACCGGGCCGCTTCCCGCCGGTTCTGTAGGTATCGGCGTGCGAATTGACGCAGTTACAGGTCAAAGCGTCACCATTCAGGGTTCGTGTGTCAACGTTCCAGCGACGGTTCCGGCGTGGTCGTTATTGAGCGCAGTTACCACCGGCGGCGCGGTCGCGTTGATTGGTCTGATGGCTGGGTTCCGTCGCTCGCGTCGGAAGTCACTGAGCGCATAACTGTACAGGACGCTGCTTGGGCGACGCTATACGTATCCGCGACCGGTACATCTGTATGAAATCTGCGGCGAAACTGCGGATCGATGGTCGTTCGATTAAATCGAAAATGCAATATCGCGGGCTACTTTGATTCGTGCCGTGTCCCGAGCTGCAACGGTTACCACCAGAAAACTGTATAGAGCCTAAGCAACGGGTCGTCGCTGCTCCAATGGGGAGGCGGCGCTAAGGTCTGCCACGACGGTAGGGTGGGCACCCCATGCCCATGCCGTTGAGTAGTGCGGACGCGTGGGCAGAGGCTGCCCACCCTACGAATCTACGAATCTATAACTCCGCAAGCAACGATTTCTCAAACCGCACCGCGTCTTCCACGCCCCGGT
>JANXNI010000026.1 GCA_025354165.1 Burkholderiales bacterium
ATCATGAAACATGAAAACTCCGGGTCGATTCTGACTTCCACCTGACTTCTGACAATTGAACGTCAGTGAGGATCGGTTAACTCGTTGAATTGACGGATAACCGATTAGCGGCTTTCAGCGGAATCGCTGGTTTTGTGGGGGGCTAGCACGCCAAATCGCCATTTATCAACAAATGGTCAATCCGGCACTTAGCCCTGATGCAGCGGTGCTTTCAGCCAAATGCTGATAACGCGGCAATGTGCGTCACCGCATCACAACGGCACGCACATCACCTGCCCTTCATCCACCCATCCCTGCGCTACCGCTGCGGTGACATCCGTTCGTTCGGTGACATAGCGGTGGTTGGACACATAGTCTTTGCCCGGTGCGGAGGCGTTGTTGTAGAGCCGGTAGAGCGGTTTGCTGTCGATTGGACACGGCTTGGTGCCGTCGGTATTGCTGCCCGGCATCGGCATGTTTACGGCGAAGGTCTGACCTTCGTAACTTAATTGCGGAACCGCCTTGAGCGCAGCGCATTCTTTGTCGTCAGCGCTGTAGAAATGCGTGTTCGGCCCACCGTTTTTTCCACCGTAGAAGCGGCATACGCTCACATAGCCACCGCTCTTGAATGCCTTGCCCGTGCGCTGCCAGTTCGGTACCGAATCGAGCAGGGTTTTGTCGGAAGCCAATACGGCGTAGAAGAACTGCCCGCCCGGTTGCTTCGGGAAGTCAGGCTTGTTGACGTATTCGACGACGTCGTCTTCGACCCAAGGCGGAGGTAGCGCCGTTAGCTCGAAATTGTTCACCGGGCTCGGGAATCGGAAGAATCCCACCAGATCGCCAGCTTTGCTTAGATTCGCCGCGTCCCAATTACTCTCATTCGCCACGAGGCCAAGGTGATAGCCAAAGAAATGGGTGTACCAAGGCAAGCCGTTGCGCGTGAGCTTCATCGGGCTGGCATCGTACTGACTGCCGTCGATAGCGGTGCGGCGCACCGGTGCGCCGAAGGTGAGTTCGTCGGTGGTTCGGCGGATTTGGTTTGACGCGGGTAGAGACACATCGCATTGGCCTTCACCGGCAAAGTAAACAGAGGGCGTGCCCAAATCGACAGTCCGCACGCCTTCGTTCAACCAGTAGTTCATCGCTATGGTTTTGCTTGAGCCTGCGGTCGGTGTGTTCGCAAACTGTAAACCACCATTACACACGCTTTCGCGGTATTGGCGGATGAAGGCGTCAGCGCCGTCCGCATCGAAAAAGACCAAATCAGTCGTCACGTAGGGACGGGGTACAGGTACGTAGCGAACCGTATTGCCCTCAATGACCACTGACGTGAGCCCAAGCCCGCCACCCGTGAGGTCAGCCCGCGGTATCAGCTCTGCTCGAGGCCGTTGTGACGTGGGGGCCGGCCATCCTTCGCCTCTATGCAGAGGAAACGGAAGATCGCGGTAGTAGGCGCGCAAATCGGTCTCGGGGAACGCGGCAGACACCGGATAGGCAGCACAAACAATTACCAAAGCGCCAATCGTCTTCAAGTATTTTGCGGACTGACAAACAATGATCCGCGCTACTGATAGTGGTATTGTAAAAAACATTGTCGTGCTCCTAACATCAAAGATCGCGTCACGGGAATTTGACCCATCGGAACGCCCAAGAGTGCCTGTAGCGATCACGGGATCAGTCTCAGCAAGTCAAACGAAGGTATCGCTGGGTATAGAAATGCTGGGTTTAGAGTCGCCCGGATTTTTATTTCAATTTCCTTCGGCGTAGTAAGCCCATAGGCGTCAGCGTAATAAGCGGCCGCGGCTGCCACATGTGGCGCTGCCATTGACGTGCCGCTGAGCGACGCAGTATTCGAATACGTCGTGCCCACTACCGTACCAAAAATAGCTGGATCACCCCAAGTAGAAATAATTTCATCGCCAGGCGCCCAGATGTCGACACAACTGCCGAAATTTGACCCGCCGTCTGCAACGGCAGGAGTGATGCCGATACTGCTCGTAAACTCCGTCGGTCGGTTGCCGTATTTGTTGATTGCGCCCACGACCATGATGCCGTCGTAGGGGTCGCTCGCCGTCGGACTATTGGGCGACCCAGAATATGGCAAGTAATGGTTGCTCGCCCCGAAAGTGCTCGAACACGTGTAATCATTGTTTTGATTTCCTGCCGATTGAGCGATGAAAGCGGCGGGATAGTAGCGATATTGCTCCTCTTCTGTGCATTGCGGTTGAATCCCACAACCCACGAATACAGTGTCCGGAGTGACTACCTTTTGCGCCTTTAGCCAATTGACTTGTGGAGTGGAGCCGTAGAGGCTTATTCCGGCCGAGTTGATCGAAATATTGACAATATTGACCCACTGCAACGTGTTGTTGTAAAGCGTGTCCCAATAGACATAGTCAAGCGCATAGCCGATGCGACTGCGATAGACCGGACTATTAGGTGTATTAGCAGGATCGCCGCTGTAGTTGCTGCACATGTCCGTACCCGTGCGCGACAGCACGCTCAGCGACACCATATTCGCACCTGCATAAATTCCCGTCGTCCCAGTGCTGTTGCTAGCTTGCGCGCCGATGATGCCCGCGACGTGTGTTGAATGTGCGTAGCAGCCCACGACCGGATACATACTCGGATTGCTTGGATTGCAGGAAACTGCGCCGCACGCTACGTTCAAGCGCGCTGAAACGCTATTTAAGTCCGAGTGCGCGGCGACGCCGGAATCGATGATGTAGACCTTGCGGTTGTTGCTCACGCTGCGCACTTTACCGTTTACCGCTTGGTGGCCCCAAGACGTGGTTTCGCCGCTGCTGGTACTGTCGCCCCACAACGGAGTACCGGGAGAGCCCCCGGGTTGCGGCGCTGGGTCGCCTGAGAAACTATCCGCCACATCGTCAAAAATCCCTTTGACCCGCCCGTCTTCCTGAATGCGCTTGACCTGATCGGGCGTGACGAAGGCAGTCACGCTGTTGCCGACCCAACTGGTCATGCCAGCGCGCTCAAAACCGTACGCCCGTTCGAAATCCGTTACGAGCGCTTCGGTCTTGGGGTTGTGGAAAAACTCAATGGGCTTGCCTTCGCCGTCTTGCTTGGTGCGCGGCAGAATCGCAACTTTG
>JANXNI010000031.1 GCA_025354165.1 Burkholderiales bacterium
ATTCGTGCTCATCGTCTTATCCTGTTTTTCAATAACTAATCAATTTTTCGGGATCAACCGACGGCCGCAGCGCCGCTGACGATCTCGGAGAGTTCTTTGGTAATCGCGGCCTGACGGGCCTTGTTGTACGAGAGTTGCAGCCCGCCGATCACTTCTTTGGCGTTGTCGGATGCAGCCTTCATGGCCACCATGCGCGCCGATTGCTCTGACGCCATGTTCTCGGCAACCGCCTGATACACGAGCGCCTCAACGTAGCGAACTAAAAGCTCGTCAACCACCGACTGCGCGTCAGGTTCATAGATGTAGTCCCAGCTATACGCCTGCTTCTCAGCGTCGGTTTGCTCGAACTTGTCTGAAGTCAACGGGAGCAATTGCTGGACGACCGATTCCTGTTTCATCGTGTTGATGAAACGGGTGTAGGCCAGATAAACGGTGTCAATCTCGCCTTTTTCGTAGGCGTCAAGTTGAAGCTTGACTGCGCCAATCATCTTTTCGAGATGCGGCGTGTCGCCAAGCCCAATGACGTGCGAGACGACCTGAGCGCCGAGGCGATTCATGAAACTGAAACCCTTGTTGCCGATCGCCGTGACCTGGGCCTTTGAGCCAGCCGCCTCGAACTCTTTGAACTTGGCGACGACCGCACGCAGGATGTTGGTGTTCAAACCACCGCACAAACCTTTGTCCGTCGTAACCACGATCATGCCGACCTTGTTGGCACCAGTGCGTTTGATCAGGAAAGGATGACGGTACTCCGGGTTCGCGCCAGCCATGTGCGCCGCAATGTTGCGTACTTTGTCCGCGTACGGGCGGGCCGCGCGCATCCGTTCCTGCGCCTTGCGCATTTTGGACGCGGCGACCATTTCCATCGCCTTGGTGATCTTTCGAGTGTTTTGAACACTCTTGATCTTGGTTCTAATCTCTTTTGAGCCAGCCATGATTTGCTTTCAGCGGCTTAGTAAGAACCATTGGCTTTGAAATCTTTCATCGCGGCAGTCAACGCGGTCTCGTCATCTTTCGGCAAATCTTTGCTGTCTTCGATGCGATTGGTCAAGTCCGCGTACTTGGTCTGCATGAATTTATGTAGCGCTTTTTCCGCAGCGAGCGCTTTAGCAACTGGCACGTCATCGAAGAAGCCGCCGTTGACTCCGAACAGCGTGAACGCCATTTCAGACACAGACAACGGCGCGTACTGAGCCTGCTTCATGAGTTCGGTCACGAGACGGCCACGCTCCAATTGCTTGCGGGTGGCTTCATCAAGATCAGATGCGAACTGTGCAAACGCGGCCAGCTCGCGATACTGGGCGAGGGCCAGACGAACACCGCCGCCGAGCTTTTTGATGATCTTGGTCTGTGCTGCACCACCGACTCGGGACACCGAAATACCGGCGTTAATCGCGGGACGAATACCGGCGTTGAACAGATCGGTCTCAAGGAAGATCTGGCCGTCGGTAATCGAAATCACGTTGGTTGGAACGAATGCGGAAACGTCGCCCGCTTGCGTTTCGATTATTGGCAGCGCGGTTAGCGAGCCAGTCTTGCCTTTGACGGCACCCTTAGTGAATTTCTCAACGTAGTCTTCGTTCACACGAGCAGCGCGCTCAAGCAGGCGGCTGTGGAGATAGAACACGTCGCCAGGAAATGCTTCGCGGCCCGGCGGACGGCGCAGCAACAGGGAAATTTGGCGATAGGCAACGGCTTGTTTCGACAAGTCGTCATAAACGATCAACGCATCTTCGCCGCGATCACGGAAGTATTCGCCCATCGTGCAGCCAGCGTAAGCGGACAGGTATTGCATGGCCGGCGAATCAGACGCGGTTGCTGCAACAACGATGGTGTAATCCATCGCGCCTTTTTCTTCGAGCTTCTTGACCAGCGTAACGACGGTCGATGCCTTTTGGCCGATAGCGACGTAAACGCAGACGAGGTTTTTGCCCTTCTGGTTGATGATGGTGTCGATGGCGACCGCCGTCTTACCGGTTTGGCGATCACCAATTATCAGCTCGCGCTGACCGCGGCCGACCGGCACCATCGCGTCAATCGATTTCAATCCGGTTTGCACAGGCTGCGACACTGATTTACGAGCGATCACACCCGGTGCGACCTTTTCGATCACGTCGGTTTCTTTAGCGTTGATCGGGCCTTTGCCGTCGACCGGTTCGCCGAGCGCGTTGACCACTCGGCCAATAAGTTCACGTCCGACCGGCACCGACAGAATGCGACCCGTTGATTTGACAACGTCGCCTTCGGTGATGTGCTCGTACGAGCCCAGAATAACGGCACCAACGGAGTCGCGCTCCAGGTTCAATGCGAGGCCGAACGTGTTGCCGGGGAACTCAAGCATTTCGCCTTGCATGACGTCTGCGAGGCCATGCACGCGGCAGATACCGTCGGTCACCGAGACCACCGTGCCCTGGGTCCGCACTTCGCTGCCAACATCGAGATTCGCGATCTTGGCTTTAATCAGTTCGCTGATTTCAGAGGGATTCAAATTCATTACTTTTTCTCCAGAGCCGGAGCGAGTTATTAGGTTCTAGTTACGCCTTGATTTGGCGTGACATCTTGTTCAATTGGCCGACGACGGTGCGATCAATCACCTGATCGCCGACGATGATCTTGGCACCGCCGATGAGCGCGGGATCAACTTCTTCCACGGTGTCGATCTGACGGGAATAACGCTTTGCGAGCGCGCCCTTCAACTCTTCGCGTTGCTGATCAGTCAGCGGGAAAGCCGAGACGATGGTGGCGCGAGCCACGTTATCGTTGTTGCGTTTCAACGCCTGAAAATGCTCGTTGATTTGCGGCAACAACTTGATGCGATCCGCGTCGAGCAGGACATTGACGAAGCTCGTCGTGTCAGCGTCCAGCTTGTCGCCCATCACCGTCGTGAAGAGCGACTGCTTTTGCTCGACCGAGAGCTTCGGGTTGTCAACCGCCGCCGATACTTTGGCATCAGATGCGACCGCTGCCAGAAGGCTCAACGTGTCGGCCCATTTCGGCAACGCGCCGCCGTCGCGGGCAAGCGCGAACGCCGCTTCTGCGTACGGACGGGCGATGGTCGCGAGTTCAGCCATGGTTACAGCTCAGCCTTCAACTGGCCCAGCAGATCCGAATGGACTTGCGGGTTGATTTCGCGCTTGAGGATTCGTTCGGCACCAGCAACAGCCAGATCAGCCACACGATCACGCAACTCTGCTTTGGCTTTCACCGAGAGTTGAGCGATTTCGTCCGCAGCCATCTGCTTTTCGCGTTCACCGGCGGCTTTTGCCTCGCCTTTGGACGCATCAATGGTGGCCGTGCGCTGCTTTTCAGCCAGAGCAACAATTTCGGACGCCTTGGCTTTAGCCTCAGCGACGATTTTGTCGACTTCTGTTTGTGCCGTCGCTAGCGAGGCTTTGCCCTTTTCGGCTTCAGCAAGTCCGTCAGCTATCTGACGGCGACGTCCCTCAATGGCGTTGGCCAATGGCGGCAGTACAAACTTGTACGTGAAGAAGATAAAAATGCCAAAACCGATCGCTTGCAACAGCAAGGTCATGTTGATGTTCATGACATCGACCTTTCTTTGTGTTCGTTAGTCGGAAGAAATTGCTACGAAACTAGTCGAGCGATTACTTCGCGACGGCGTTCAACACGCCAAGCAATGGATTCGCGAATGCGAGCAACAATGCAATACCAACGCCAATAATGAACGATGCGTCGATCAGGCCTAGCAACAGGAACACTTTGCCTTGCAATTGCGGGATCAGTTCAGGTTGGCGAGCAGCCGATTCCAGGAACTTTGAGCACATGATGCCCACACCGATACAGGCGCCAATAGCGCCGAGACCGACGATGAGGCCGATTGCGATTGCGGTGTAGCCCTGAACAGAGGCCAGAACCATCATTTTTTGGATTGCTTCCATGATTTTTCCTTTAACAGTATCGAAGTGAAGTTGAGGTTAGAAACGGATGTAAAAGCGAATAGAACTTGAGTGTGATCAGTGATGTTCGTGAGCCATCGCCATGTAAACGGCGGTGAGCATCATGAAGATGAAGGCTTGCAGGGCAACGATCAAAATGTGGAAGATCGCCCAGCCTGCGTGCAGCAGACCGCCGACCAGCGCGCCACCAATGCCGGCCGCGCCAAGCATGGCGATCAGCAAAAAGATGATTTCGCCCGCGTACATGTTGCCGTAAAGCCGCAATGCGAGCGAGAGCGGCTTCGAGATGAGTTCGATCATCTGGAACAGGAAGTTGAGCGGCCACAACAACGGGAAGCTGCCGAACGGCGTGCAGAACAATTCGTGCATGTAGCCGCCGAAGCCCTTGGCCTTGACGCTGTAAATGATCACCAAGCCGATCACGGTCAGCGACAGCGCGAGCGTGGTGTTGATGTCGCTGGTTGGCACTGGCTTCCAGCTATGGATATGGAGAACGTTCTCCATGAATCCGGCGAAATAGTCGATGGGCAGGAAGTCCATCGCGTTCATCAGGATCACCCAGACGAAGACCGTGAAAGACAAGCCGACGATGAAACGGCGGTCGCCGCTCGAGAAGATGTCCTTAACCTGACCGTCGACAAAGTCATAGACCAATTCGAAGAACGCTTGCGCCTTGCCTGGCACGCCAGCGGTAACCTTGCGCGAAATCAGATACAGCAGGCCAAATGCCAGGACGCCGAGGATCATCGAGGTCACGACCGTGTCAACGTGAACAGTCCAGAAGCCGCCGCCCGGTTGGACGTTGTGCACAAGGTTAGCCAGATGATGCTGGATGTATTCGGTAGGCGATTGCGCCGCTTGGCTGGCTTCGGACATAGTGTTCTCGTGTTACGTCTTGCTAGTCAGTTGTTCAATTTGTTACCGGCACTGGTGAACAATGCTGCTCGCCACGCCAGTAAAGTCACCAAAAATGTCGTAAACAGTGCTGGAATGACCAGCGCATCGTAGAACTTGAGGATGACGCCGAGCTGGACGGCGATGAACACAAGCTTCACGATTTCCGCCCGGAGGATCGACCAAAGGCCCGTTCCGTTCGAGTGGCGTAAACCAAAATTTGCTACGAACACATAGATCAGCGAGGCGAAGACGTTGGTCAAGCCGCCCAATGTGGCGGACACTGCTCCATGCTCCCCCGAGATGAACCCTGCGATCACAGCGAACCCGACGGTAATGCCCAGTTGCCAATAAAGCATCCGGACGATGTTCGGGTTTTGCAGACTGATGTCACTCAACATAACGAACTAGCAAAACGAGATTTCCATGAAGCCTGCGCGCATATTGTTTGGCGCGCGGCGGTTTCCTGTAGTTTCATGTCGCCAGCGACGATTTGCGTAACGTCAATCCAACAAAGCCAGCAATTATAGTCAGCTAAAAGAGTTTGTTGCAATGCACAAATTTCACGTTTCTTGAGATTGGTCAATTGGTTCGTTGATTAGCTTTTTGATGAAATGGGCGTCGCATAAGGGCTAAGTGTTAGATTTGCCAAACATCGACTTACGCGTGAATCGACTCCTAGCCCCTAATCAGGCGTCGTTTCAGTAAAAAGCCAATGAGCCGTTGAGCGTGATTTATACGTCCCAACGGTGCGGCAATCGCACCAATCCCTGTTCGCGCGAATCGCCGAGCACCGTGAAATCGCGCTCAACGGTGTCGTAAACGCGCATCCCTTCCGGATCCATCGCATGAGCGCGAAATTTGTAACCCGCTGGCAGCAAAGCCCATTCCGAGAAAGTGAGCGCAAACTCAAAGGCTCCCGAACCGGCGTCACGGAGCGCAGCGGCGTCGATCTCTGAGGTGGTTCCATAAACCGGCGTACCGTCCATGCGCACGATACCAACGGCGACTTGCGGTCGACGCCCGTCGCGGCTTTTGATGCGCCCACGGACGCTCATTCCTGTCTCGGTGACGTCATCCAGCTGCAAATCGGTGACCGCATATTGACCCAGCGCCGACGCATCAAGATCATCTTTAGCCAAAGCTTCCTGCTTCGCGCCTGCCTGCTTCGCCTCGTGAAACGCCTGATACGCGATCGACACATCGCTCGACGAACCGACCATCCGCATCGCGCCGTGATCGAGCCACACCGCACGTTGCGTGAGTTTTTTGACGTGATACAGCGAATGCGAAACCAGCAGCAGCGTGCCGCCGTCGGCGAGGTAGCGCTCCATCCAGGTGATGCATTTGTTCTGAAATGACTCGTCGCCGACCGCGAGCACTTCATCCGTGATGAGCAAATCCGGCTTCAGCGCGGTGACGAGCGCAAAACCTAGGCGCACTACCATGCCGCTGGAGTAGGTTTTGATTGGCGCGTCGATGTGTTCGCCGATGTCGGCGAATGCAATGATCGCGTCAAGTTGCGCGTCAAACGCAGCGCCCGCCAATCCCTGCAAAGCCGCTGACAGTTTGAGGTTTTCGCGGCCCGTGTATTCGGGATGAAACCCTGCGCCCAGCTCCAGAAGCGCGCCCACCGTGCCGATGCGCTTTGCGCTGCCAGCGCTCGGTTGCAAAACGCCTGCGATGATTTTCAGCAGCGTCGATTTGCCCGCGCCGTTTTCACCGACCAGCGCAAAGGATTCACCGCGCCGCACGTTGAAATCAATATCCGTCAACGCATGGAACCCTTCGCTCAAGGGCTTCGCCATGACGAGTCGCGCCAGCGCCGCAAGACCCGCGCCGTGCCGCCTGATACGCGGAAAAGTTTTGCTGACGTGGCTAACGGTGAGCAGGATTTCGCTCATAAATAGTCATCCACATGCGGCGCGACACGCTTGAAAAACGCGTAGCCAATCAACGCGATCGCTGCGCCAACAGCCAGCAGCGCCGCATCCACCCACGATGTGCCCGCTCCTGCGAGATAGGTGTCATGCATGCGTGCGATCAGGTGCGTAAACGGATTGGCCATTACGCCGTCGCGATACGCCGCAGGAATCGACTCGATGCCATATTGAATGCCGCAGACGAACGAAAGCAACATGAACAGCGGCCCCAATATGCCTTCAATATCCCGCACCAGAACCTGCGCTGTCGACACGACCCACGCCAACCCCAGCGCCGCGAAAAAGAGCGCGAGCCAGGCGGGCAGCGAGAACAGAATTCCGCTCAAACTCACCTTGAAGCCAAGCGCGGCGAACAGGATAACGATCACCGTCAGTGCTAGCCAATTCAGCGCAAACGTCACGAGCACCGTGGACAACGGCACGAACGCACGGGGCAAAGCGGTCTTCGTAATCAGCGCCGCTTGCTGAATCAGACTCGTCGCGCCACGCGTCACGCTCTCCGCAAACGCGAGCCACGGCCACAGGCCCACCGCCAGAAACGCGACGTAACTGTCTCCGAACTGCGCAGGCACCGGCGCGCGCATGAAAAGTCCGAAGACAAGCGCGTAAACACCCAGCGACAACAACGGTTGCGCCAGCCACCAGATCGGTGAGAGCGCGCCGCCGAGGAAGCGGTTTTTAATTTCGCGCTCGACAAGAGCGCGGAATAGTGGGTTGATCACGCGTCAAATCCACTTGTTCTTGTAGGAGCGGCGTACCGCGACCCAACGTGGATACTCGCAGCGGCTGGTCGCGGCAAGCCGCTCCTACAAGGGCGCTCAACACATTTCATTGGTTAAGAATTCGCAGCACATCGTCGGCAAGCGCCTGATTGGACGCCGCTACAATCGTCCCATCGCTCTCAAGCGTGAGCGACCGGCCCGCCCAATCGCAAGCCACGCCACCCGCTTCAACGATCGGATTCACCAGCGCTGCAAAATCCACGGTCTTCAAGCCCATCTCAACCACCAGATCAACGTGCCCTGACGCGATCAGCGCATAGTTGTAGCAGTCACCGCCGTAATAAACGCCCTTGCAAGCCGCCTTTAATCGCGCAAACGCAGCCGCACCTTCACCCGTGAATTGCTCCGGCGTCGTGACCAGCACAATCGTTTCCGACAGCGGTTTGCGTTTGGCGTTGACGCACATCGGCGCACCATTAAACGCTGCCCCCAAACCCTTCACGCCCACCCAACGCTCGTCCGTTATCGGTTGATCAATCACGCCAATCACGGGCGTGCCGTGATGCGCCAATGCGACCAACGTGCCGAACTGCGGCTTGCCGCAGGTAAAGGCCTTGGTGCCATCAATCGGATCAAGCACCCACACCCACTCAGCCGACAGGTTCACGCTGTCGTGCTCCTCGCCAAGGATGCCGTGGGTCGGATATTCGCGTGCAATTTCTTCGCGGAGTCGCGTCTCAATCTCCATGTCCGCCAGCGTGACCGGCGTGGCGTCGGGCTTGTCGATTACGGTTAAATCAGAGCGGAAATAGCGCTTCGCAATGGGGCGCGCAAGATCGGCCAGATGCTCAGCAAAGGCCTTGTAGTGAAGAAGGTGACTCATATCGACGATAATTTTCGCTGATTTGAGCGCGGTACTTGTAGGAGCGGCTTGCCGCGACCCGGCAAGAGCTGTCGCGGCAAGCCGCTCCTA
>JANXNI010000014.1 GCA_025354165.1 Burkholderiales bacterium
GCTGAAAGCGACAAACCGGGCTGAAACTGGATGCGGTTCATGGGCATGGATGACTCCGGAGTGGCTTGAAAAGCGTAACTGTACATAGATACAGCCTACGTTTCAACCCTTCCTGAGACAGCTTGCTAATCAGGAGTCGACATTACACAATTATTGATCGTAGCCCCAATAAAATAACGACAGCAGCCCGAAGCTGATGCGTTGATAGGTGCTTCCATGACTACGCCATGCCCCGATTGCCCGCAGCGTTCAAAATGCGTGGCGTGTTGAGTCGGCGCGCCGTGACGCGCTTTTTAGCTTTAAGCCACGCCTCCACGACATGCCAGATCGCCTCGTTTTTGTTTGCGACCGCCGCGTCGCGCGCAGCCTCGCTTACCGGTGCCCAGCCTGCCACTTTGTAGGTCTTCGATGCCTCGATAAGCACACCTTTCAGTCGCATGTCGGAGATACGTCGACCCTGCGTGGCCAGCGGATCAATCGTGTATTGCAAACCGCCCACGCGCACCATGTCGCCGCCCTGCTGATAGTACGGATCGGGGTTGAACAGGTTGTCCGCAACATCCTCAAGCACCGTCTTGATCATCTCTCCCGTCATGTCGTTGACCGTTACATACGGGTACGAGATCGCTGTTTGATCCATCAGATGTTCGCGCGTGATCACCTCGCCAGAGAGCAGCGTTGTGCCCCAGCGGAAGCCCGGTGAAAACGCGATTTCGGTGTTCTTCGATTCCATCAGCGCATCAAGAATCAGCTGATCGAAACTGCCGTTGAAATTGCCGCGTCGGTAGAGCATCGCGTCGGTTGTCGCGAGCCGTTCACCGAGGTCCGCTTCGAACGGTGCGCGGATTTTTGTAATCAACGCGTTCATCGCCGGATCGGCCGGGATGAGATTCGAGAAGATGGGCAGCAGCTTGTAGCGAAAGTCTTTGACGGCACCCTCTTTCACCTCAAAGTCCAGTACGCCCAGAAATTTGCTGTTCGATCCGGCGTTGGTCACCAGCGTCGTTCCGCCGGGGTTCTTAACCGGTATCGCGCCCGGCACGCCGTCATGCGTATGCCCACCCAGAATCGCGTCGATGCCGCGCACGCGCGACGCCAGTTTCAGATCGACATCCATGCCGTTGTGCGACAGCAGCACCACGACCTTCGCACCCTTCGCGCGCGCGTCGTCGACGGTCTTTTGCATGTCTTCTTCGCGGATACCGAACGTCCAGTCCGGCGTCAGGTAACGCGGGTTGGCAATCGGCGTGTACGGAAACGCCTGCCCGATGATCGCGACCGGCACGCTGTTCATTTCTTTCATTGTGTACGGCTTGAAAACGAGATCTTCAAAGTCAGCCGTTTTGATGTTTTGCGCCAGGAAGTCGACCTTGCCCTTGAAGTCTTTCTCGACAATCTCCTGCACCCGTTTCGCGCCCAGCGTGAACTCCCAATGCCCGGTCATCACGTCCACGCCCAACGCGAGACAGGCGTCCACCATGTCCTGACCATCGGTCCACAATGCTGTCGCCGAACCCTGCCAGGTGTCACCGCCGTCTAGCAACAGCGCACTCGGACGCGATGCCTTGAGCTGCTTCACCAGCGTGGCCAGATGCGCAAATCCGCCGACTTTGCCGTACGCCTTAGCGCCCGCTTCAAATTCAACATGCGAGAACGCATACGCCTCACGACCACCGCGACGGATGTTGAACGCTTTGAGAAGATGTTCGCCCACCAGATGGGGTGGCTGGTTAAGCGCTGACCCAAAACCCAGATTTACACGCGGTTCGCGGAAGTAAATCGGCTTTAACTGCGCGTGGCAATCGGTCATGTGCAGGAAGTGCACATTGCCAAAACTCGGCAAGTCATAGAACTTGTCGACGGCAGAAGGCGTAGCCGCCAGCAGGCCTTTGCTGTCCAGAGCGGCACCCGCGGCGGCGGCGATGGCGATGAGGTTTAAAAATTCACGTCGTTGCATATCACTCTATTCCTTGTCATTCCCGCGAAGGCGGGAATCCAGTTCACTGCGCCTGTTCGACTTTACTGTGCCCGTTCGTGGTGAGCTTGTCGAACCATGACCCCCGTTACTCATATGCCACCAATGCGCTCATGCCGCGCGGCAGTAACTTTCTTTTGCTTCGCCAAAAGCAAGTCACCAAAGAAAAGGCGACCCCGACATTCGCCCTGATCCGAGATTTGAAGCGAAAACGTCGCGCGGTCCGGAACTCGCT
>JANXNI010000061.1 GCA_025354165.1 Burkholderiales bacterium
CGCGAGCCGGGTGTACTGGCAAACCCATGAAACCAACGCCACCGCGATGGTGCTCTACAACAAGGTCGCTGAGCGCAGCGGTTTTCTGGTTTACCGAATGGCTATGTGAACGCAGCCGCGTAGGGTGGGCACCCCGTGCCCACCGTCACCGACGCGTCGAAACGACGTGGGCACAGGGTGCCCACCCTACCTTTAATTTTTGGCAACCCACATGTCTGATTTCCTCTACCGTCACATCGGCCCCAATCGCGAAGAACAGATGGACATGCTCGCGCATGTCGGCGCGAATTCGCTTGAAGATTTGCTTGAGAAGGTAGTGCCGCCGAGCATCGTTGGCAGCAAGCCCTTAGCGCTTCCGGCGGCGCTCTCTGAGGTCGAAGCGCTCGCCGAATTACGTGCCATTGCGAATAAAAATCAGGTGTTCAAAAACTTCATCGGACAGGGCTACGTCGGCACCGTCACGCCGGGTGTGATCCTGCGCAACGTGCTCGAAAATCCGGCGTGGTACACCGCGTATACGCCCTACCAGCCTGAAATTTCGCAAGGCCGCCTCGAAGCGTTGTTGAACTATCAGACGATGATTTGCGACCTGACGGGCATGGACATTTCCAACGCGTCGTTGCTCGATGAAGGCACTGCGGCTGCCGAAGCGATGACGCTGGCGAAACGTCAGGCCAAATCAACGAGCAACACGATCATCGTGGCGGGTGACTGTCATCCGCAAACCATTGAGTGTGTGAAAACGCGCGCTGAGCCACTCGGCATCGAAGTCAAAGTGGGCTTCGCACCCAAGCTCATGGAAGAAGGCGACTACTTCGCCGTGCTCGCGCAGTATCCGTCGACGACGGGTCAGATTCATGACATGGCGCCGTCCGCCGCTGCCGCCCACGCCAAAGGCGCACTGTTCATCTGTGCCGCTGATCCGCTGGCACTCGTGTTGCTCAAAGCGCCGGGCGAATGGGGCGCAGACATCGTCATTGGCACCACGCAGCGCTTCGGCGTCCCAATGGGCTACGGCGGGCCGCACGCGGCGTACATGGCCACCCGTGATGCCTACAAGCGCAATATGCCCGGCCGCCTCGCGGGCGTGACTGTTGATGCGCAAGGCAAGCCCGCGTACCGCCTCACCTTGCAAACGCGTGAACAACATATTCGCCGTGAAAAAGCGACCAGCAATATCTGCACGGCGCAGGTGCTGCTCGCCGTGATGGCTGGCATGTATGCGGTGTATCACGGGCCACAAGGCTTGCAGCGCATTGCTCTGCGCGTGCATGGGCTTGCGACGCGTTTCGCGGCCGGCCTAAAGGCGATGTACGTCAATGTGACTGCCGCCGAATTTTTCGACACCGTGACCTTCAAGCACGATGCGCACGGCGAGATCGCTGCGACTGCACGACATGCAGGAATGAATTTGCGTCACTATGAAGCGGCGTCGTCTGTTGGCGTGACATTCGACGAAACACATACAGAGGCCGACGTAGACGCGGTGCTGTTTGCAATTGCCGCCACGGTCGAATGTGCTCCACCGAATCTGGTTTCGTCGACAGAAAGCGCAATCCCCGTTGCGCTCCGACGCACGGCTCCCATCCTCACGCATCCCGTCTTCAACACGCATCATTCCGAAACCGAAATGCTGCGCTATCTGCGCATGCTGGCCGACAAAGATCTCGCGCTCGACCGCACGATGATTCCGCTAGGCTCGTGCACGATGAAGTTGAATGCCACCGCCGAGATGATTCCGGTGACCTGGCCCGAGTTTGGCAATATGCATCCCTTCGCGCCCGCCGATCAGGCGAAAGGATACGCCGAACTCGTCATCAATCTCGAAAACATGCTCTGCAAAGTCACGGGCTTTGACGCAGTGACGTTGCAACCCAACAGCGGCGCGCAGGGGGAATACGCGGGCCTGCTCGCGATTCGCGGCTATCACGCGAGCCGTGATGAAGCGCATCGCAACATCTGCCTGATTCCATCGAGCGCCCACGGCACCAATCCTGCCAGCGCACAAATGTGCGGCATGGAAGTCGTCGTAACGAAGTGCGATGAACAGGGCAACGTGGATGTTGCCGATTTGAAAGCGGCCGCCGAAGCGCATTCCGCCAACCTTGCTGCGTTGATGATCACTTACCCGTCAACGCACGGCGTGTTCGAAGAAGCGATCAAGGAAATTTGCGAAATCGTTCACGCGCATGGCGGGCAGGTTTACATGGACGGCGCGAATCTGAACGCGCAGGTCGGCGTCACCTATCCGGCCGAAATCGGTGCCGATGTGAGCCACATGAATCTGCACAAAACGTTCTGCATTCCACACGGCGGCGGCGGACCAGGCGTCGGCCCGATTGGTGTCAAATCACAGCTCGCGCCGTTCTTGCCGGGGCGAGGAAAAGTCGGCCCGGTGAGTGCCGCGCCGCAAGGCTCGGCGAGCATCCTGCCGATCCCATATGCTTATATCCGAATGATGGGCGGCGATGGTTTGCGCGAGGCGACGGCGGTGGCGATTCTCAATGCGAACTACGTCGCACAAAAACTCGCGCCGCATTTCCCGGTGCTCTACACCGGACATGGCGGCTTCGTGGCGCACGAATGCATCATCGACGTGCGCCCGATCAAGGAGCTGTGCGGCATCAGCAATATGGATGTTGCCAAGCGATTGATGGACTACGGTTTCCATGCGCCGACGGTGAGTTTCCCGGTCGCTGGAACGCTTATGATTGAGCCGACCGAGAGCGAAAGCAAGCACGAGCTGGATCGCTTCATCGACGCCATGATCGCAATCCGCGAAGAGATTCGCGCGGTTGAAATGGGCGTTTATCCGAAGGACGACAACCCACTCGTCAACGCGCCACACACGACCGAAGTGCTGCTCGTCGAAACATGGCATCACGCCTACACGCGGGAGCAGGCGGCGTACCCGCTACCAAGTTTGCGGCAAAACAAATACTGGCCTCCTGTTGGGCGCGTCGATGACGTTTACGGTGACCGCAACATCATGTGCACTTGCCCTCCGATGGAGAGCTACGCTTAGGCACGAAACAGGTTTCCGCCGAGACGTGAGGCTCACGTGGTTTTGCCCGTCGGCACCGGAACCATATCGTGCTGGATATCGGAGTCCGTTGTCGACCCCGGGACGGCAAGTGGCGAGAAGGCGATGTGCGGGGCGCACTGAAAGACTTTCAGCTCCCTGCCTTGCTTCATGACGAACCAGTCAATTGCGTTCTGGACGCCGTCGCGGTCAACTAGGTCCAGCAAGCGGCGGGCGCCATTGGCGGAGACGAGATACGCATAGAGGCCGCCCAAGTAGTTCGCCCATTCCATCGGGCGCAGTCGCGTCGAGAGACTGCTACGCGCGGCCAACTCAACGCTTGGTTCGTCCCAGAACTGATAGCCAAGTAGCACAAGATCGTAGTCGCTATGGGTTTCCACAAGCTCGCCGCAGAGCTCAACTAGCTGCCCACAAAAATCTGGGTGTGGCTTCGCGTCGTCCTCGAATATCAGGCAGGCACCGTTCGATTGCACAGCCACCTCCCGCCATATTGCGATGTGGCTAAGCGCACAGCCAACAATGCCACGGCGATAGTTGAAGTCGTTGCCGCGAAACAGGTGAAATAACTCGGGGGTGATGTTGAGCGTTGTCCCGTCGACCGCAGCGAAGCGCTGGCAGCGTGCAACAAAAGCGGGACCTGCTGCTTCTTCGGTTCTCATACGAAAACCCTCCCATCGGTCAGACCGCCGATCCAGATTCAACACTTTTATCGACAAACTTTCGGCCAGACGATGACCGTGAATGATGCGCGCGAGCGTTGGGAAAAACTGGTATTCGTCCAGAATTCGCCGCTTTTCTGCTCGGATCGCATTGAGTCGCCGCGCGTGTTCGTTCTCTCGCATCGCGCTTTCGATGATCTGCAGGCTCAACTCAAAGTCGTCCAGCGGCAATCGAATGAATGCAGCTGGATCAACGTACTCCTCAAGGTTGGGGCAGCCCCAATAAAAGCACAGGCATTCGCCCAGAATCGCATCGACGAGTTTTTCGGTGAAGTAATTGATTTCCGAGCTGTTCTCAATGGCGACGGTGTATCGGTAAGGCAGTATGCCCTCGCGCTTGTCGAAGGACGGCAGGGCACCGCGATAGTTCACGAAACCATGCAGATTGTCATAGCCGAAGAGGTCGATCGCAGCTCCCGATTTCTCGATGTACTTGAGGAATTCGATACGCAGATGCTGGCCGGGATATTGTGTCTGGCTGGAGGCAACGCAAGACAATTGCAACGATTTTTCAATCGGTTGCACGACCAGATCGTCGTAGCGCATGCCGAGATGCCATTCGGAATTATTCCGGTAGCGATTGTGGCTCCGGACTTGCACGAAATTACGCGGATCGGGCGCAGTCCAGTCGCCCCAGTGCGACGCAGCGTGTGACGACTCCATCGGAAAGATGATGGCGCGTTCCGAGCGGAAATGAGCATGCGTATCGACTGGATAGTTGACGATTGCCCAATAGTCGATCTCGTGATTCTCGTCGGTGATCTCGATATCCCCCCAGCGACCATTGCCTTTCGACTGTCGGTTCCAGAGCGCGCAGAGCTCCGAAGAAGATGCCCAGTTGGCCAGCAGCTTTACCCGAAATGGTCTCGACGCCGCGTCGGACGGAGGATGATTATCGAACTGGATCTCGTCATTTAGCGCATAGGCATTGGCACGCGCCACCCCGTTCCCTTCCCAAGTCAGCTTGCCGATGTGCAGTGCGTTGATCGCATCGAAAAACGTAGAGCGGTGCCCCAGTGCGGCATAACGCTCGGCGAACTCAAGTTCGAAATGCGTACTTGCGGGGTCATACCGCCCAGTGTTCCTGATCGCCGACATGCGCAGCAAAGCAGGCCTTAGGGAGTAGTGCGGCCACCACACGTTCGAGCGAGCGTCGAGCGGCAGACTGCGAAGGTATTCATCGTAGGCAGCTGTACCGGGCTTGAAATGTTCGTGTAGCCGATAGCGCGCACCGCTGGGCGTGTGTCGGATTTGGCCCCCAGCGATGATTCGACACGCCAATGTCTCACCATAGTTCCGATTAAAAAGCACCTGCCCTAGCGTTGCGTCCTCGTCGAGGATCGCGAGCGCTTTCTGGATGTACTTGTCACGGACAATAAAGTGCCAGTCGTCCTCCAGGTGTAACCAGAAAGGGCTCGCGATCATGTCCAGCAGACGATTCATGCTCTGCGCATGCCCTTTGTCTTCGCGCGTCTTGAAGACGAACTCGAAGAATGGATAGCGCTGCTTCATACGCAGCCGATCCGCTTCACTCGAACCGTCGTCAATGCAGATCCAGCGATCAATAAGGCTTAAGTCCGCGCAACAGTTCACAAATGAATTGACCGTCTTCTCGAATAAATCAAAGCGCTTGCAGCTGGTGATCGACAGTGTCACCTGAGCCTGAGGTCGCGGTCCGTGCGTGAACTCCGCCCCGAGCTGACCGATCAGTGCCTCCGGATAGGCGAGCGTTTCCTCCTGAAATTGCGCCATCGCAAAGTCACGGTTGCCGAGAATTCGTTCCCTGTCACCCTCAGGAATCGACGGTAACCCCAGTAGACGACTGCAAAGATCGAAGCTTTCGCGGTGGCGTCCAAGGTAGTAAGCGCAAATTGCGAGTTCGTCGTCAATCTTCCAGTCGTACACGTCCGCCGCTACAAAGAGGCTGTCTCCGTCAGGAAACGGAATTTCTTTTGCCCGGCTGGCGAACAGGTGACCGAGATCGAACTGCCCGTCAAGCCTGTAGTGAGCCGCGATGAGGTGCAGCGGTTCGGCTCTTCGTGGCCGGAACTGCCAGCTTCGCAAATGTGTGTCAAGCACCTTGTCCCAGGATTCACCGAGATGTCCCATGCAGACGCCGCACTGGAGCAAAGCGTAGAAGGTTTCTTCGTCCCACCCACCCATTGATGCTCGCCGTGTGTAGTACTCGAGCGCCTGTCTGTGGTCACCGGAGTCACGAAAACTCTGGGCGAGATAGAACGTGCTTCTCGCATCGCCGGGATTAGCCTGAACTTCTGCGAGCAGTATTTCGGCATCGCGCAGGTACTTGTCGGCAGCACGGTTTCGATTGCCGAGCCGTCTCGACTCAACGTGATACTCACCCTGCAAACGCCCTTCGCTAATTCCGGCATCGAGACAAACCGGATACTCATGCAGTACGCCCTCGTATGTCCAGCGTTGGTTGCCACGAAATATTTGTTTGCGCCAGTAGCGAAATTCGGCTCCATAGCGGAGTAGATAAGAGTCCTGCGTCAGATGCCGCAGGTCAACGACACCTACCAATAGATCATCGGCATCGATCATCCAGAGATAGTCGGCTTTGTCGCGAGCAAGGGCCAGCGCCTGCGTGCGATTGGTGCCGAAATCGACCCACGGTCGTTGATGGATTTCGCCGGGAATTCCCCGCGTCACGAAAAAATCGTGGATAACGGTCATCGTGTTGTCCGCCGAGCCGGTGTCCACGATAACCCAGTAGTCGATGTGCGGTGCCACTGAGTTTAAAGTTTCGCAAACAACGTGCGCTTCGTCTTTGACGATCATGCACAGGCAAAGATGCGGAAAGGCCGCGCCACTCTTCTTTGCCGGGACGATGCGGCTGGCTGGCGCACCCGTCACTGATTCTTTTGACGACTCGGCCACGTACATTCGACGAGGATAAGGCTTCGCGTAATGATTGATACCCGAATCATGAAGGCTGGCGACGCGCACGTGACTTGTGTCTAGCACCCACCATTCCGCCTCGTGGCGGTTGTCCATCGGAACCGTCGGCAACGACTTCAGGTGACGAGCGTGAGCCCACCAAAAATTACCGCTAAAGTGGCGCGCAGGATGTTCAAGCAGGTTGCAGCCGACGACGTCATGCGCTTCCAGTGCCGCTCGCGCGTGGTCATGCTTTTCCACCAGAAAGTGAAGCAGCATCCTGCGCCAGTCGGCGACATTTGCGGATGGCGGATCATGCGCGGCACCTTTGGTGTGCAGGTAGAGTACGCGCGTGTCTGGCTGGAATGTGGAAAACGTACGGATCAGATTTAGCGTGGACGTTTCGCCACTGCTGGCATCGGGAGAAAAGTTAATCAGCTTGATGCGATGAGAGTCATGTGCAAATCGTGACGGCAATGCCGCATCATCACCCACATTGATGATGTAGAGCCGATCAAGGCGCGATAGCAAACCTGTACCCGCCAGCGTATCGAGAATTTCCGACAGGATCGTGCCGTCGCCGTTACGGGTGTAGGAGTGAATAAAGCAGACGGCGCGCACCGTCTCGTCAAGTGCATCACCAAAGTACTTGTGATAGTGCAGCTCATCATCGTTCGGGTGCGCTGGAAGTTCCAGCTCGTGACGAAGGATGCGTTCAAGCGTCGGGAAGAATTGATAGTGCTCAAGCACTTTGCGTTTTTCGCGGCGGATGATCTCAATGCGCTTTTCCCATTCGTTGTTCAGGATCGCGCTTTTGATGGTGCGAAACGCCTGTTCGAAGTCATCGAGATCAAGCGCGATGAAAGCGCGTGAATCAACATACTCCGCTGCGTTGGGTGCGCCCCAGTAAAAACACAATGTTTCAGTAAGTAGAGGCTCCCAGAGTTTTTCTGTAATGAAGTTTGCTTCGCTATTATTTTCTGCGGCGAAGAAATAGCGATAAGGGGCCAGCGCAGCATCCTTGTCGCCGGGTGGATGTGGCCCGATCCAGCTCTTGAAGTCCAGTGGGTTGTCATGTGCATAGAGCTCAACGCGTACGATGTCATCGTTTTTTGACTCGATGAACTTCAGGAAATCGACTCGCTTGATGTGGCCTGGATCGAAATACTTTCCACTGCAGATTGACGAGAGCATTCGCGTTTTGCGAATCGGCTGAGTACGAAGCTCATCGTACGTAGCCCGCAATTGCCAGAATGCATTGTTGAGGTGGCTCTGGTGGGTCCGTACTTGAAGAAACCGCGATGGATTGGGACGCGCCCACTCGCCCCAGGTCTTGACTCCCCACGTCTGATGAGGTTCTCCGCACCAGGGCTCCATCTGGAAAACGATCGTACGCTCAGGCTGATACCACTCGCCCGGCCACGGCTGATTGATGATGACAAAGAAGTCAATGTCGACGTCCTCGAACGTCACCTCGATGTTGTTCCAGCGGAGTCCGCCCTGCGACATTCGATTCCATTCCGCGCAGAGCTGCTCTGACGGACACCAATTTCCAATGAGCTTGACGCGGCTGATTGGCACCGGCCTTCGCGTCGATGCAGAGTGCGTGTTTGAGTCGCAAGTCACGTTGGGCTACGGATCCTTAAATTGCGTCGCACGACTCGATGCCCAGCGGACGAAAAGGCCGGGTGCGCGGCGACGGTTAAGCGAATTTTTATGTTAACCCATCGAAATTTCGATAAACGACTGCTCGATCAAATCGGCACGACCTGAGTGAGCGTGAAGTCTCTTGGACGACAAGCTCACACTTCAGTAGCGCGACCGTGCGCCCCCTCTGGTTGCGCCGTCAGCTTCAGTCGCGACAACCATTTCGTTGACATCAATAGTGTCCGCTGATAGCCTGCCCACCGGGTCGAATACGACAATAACGAGTATTGAGGGGCAGCGCATGGATACTGAACAATCTCGGCGTGAATTTTTGAAGCGCTCGGTGGTTTGGACGGTCACGTCGTCCTGGGTTTGCGCTTCGTTCTCTTCGTTTGGGCAAAGTGCGGCTCAACTACTGAATTATCAAGGGCGGTTAACGGATCCCGCTGGTGTAGCGCGCGACGGTACCTTTGCCATGACGTTCAGTATTCTGGGCGGAACCGCGTGGACAGAAAGTCAGACCGTTCAGGTCACAAGAGGCTTTTTTACCGTGCTGCTGGGGAGCGTGACCGCCTTTCCATCTGATTTGTTTGCGGGTGGGACGACCGATTCACGAGGGCCCGTACGATACCTGCGAGTGGTTGTTGCTGGGGAAACACTATCTCCGGACATCCGGATTGCCAGCGCGGCCTGGGCAATCGGCACGGTTGCTGGTGCTGCCGGAGCTACGGGTGCGACCGGGACACAAGGCGCAACGGGCGCGGTGGGCACAACGGGAGCGATGGGTTCGACCGGTACGCCGGGATCGACGGGGGCCACGGGATTCGGCGCGACCGGAGCAACCGGTGCGGTCGGTTCCGCTGGATCAACCGGAACCGCCGGAGCAACGGGTGCCCAGGGCCTCCAGGGTTCTACTGGACCTACTGGAGCTACCGGAGTTGCGGGGACGACTGGTGCAGCGGGTCAACAAGGCGCGACGGGAGCTGCGGGTCAAGTTGGCTCCACTGGCGCGACTGGGATGCAGGGGGCGCAAGGTTCGACCGGACCGCAAGGCTTGCAGGGCGCGACGGGCGCTATCGGTGCTACCGGTTTTGTCGGTCCAACTGGCGCGACCGGACCCACCGGGCCTTTGGGTACCACCGGAGGTGCATCTGGCGCGACTGGAAGTACGGGCCCTACTGGTGCAACCGGCCCGACCGGTGCGACCGGTGCGACAGGCCCTTAGGCGAATGGCCGTCCATGAGCTCAACTAAGCTGGCATCTGCGACGCGATACCTCAAAGGCGCATTCACGCGCCGCGCGGTCGTTTCCGTTGGAGCGTTGCTTCTTTTGTGTGGCTCGGTCGCCAATGCGGCTAGCAGCGCATCGTTTCAAATCCCTGCCAGTACATTTGATGTAGCCGGAGGCTCTGCGTCCTCCGCGAATTACCAGATAATGTCATGCGTAGGCAGCGAAATCGCCGGAACCGTCGGTAGCAATAGCTTTCGAGTTGATTCCGGCTGCGGAGTTGCGCTTGGCTTTGTTGTCAGTCCGGTTGCTGTTCTAGAGCCTGCGCTACCGGTTCCTGCGCTTTCGGCGACTACGACGATCGTGCTCGCTGGAATCCTGGGTGCCTTTGCGCTGCTGAGGGTTCGACGGCGAGTCGGCGTCGAGCCGACGCGCCGCACATAACCGGGCGATTCGCCGTTCAGGTAGCCACGAATGGCAGGACAATCAGACTATTGTCTGAGTGCTGCCTGAAGTGCCTTAAATAATCTTGACCGCACGCCCGATAAACAAAATCGGCCCGGTCGGGCGATCAATCGGCGAGCCGTTGGACGGCTCTAGCGTGATTTCAAAGAGCTGATTCGCCTGCAAAGGCGGCAGCTTGTCCAGCGGAATTTCCAGCGATTGACCGGGCTTGACGAGACCCAGCGACACCGGGCCTTTCCAGTTATCGCCTTTGGTCCAGAACTGTAGCGATTTATCGCCAGGGATTTCCATTTTTCCGAGCGGAATCAGGCGCGCCTGCTGGCTGTTGGTGCCAGCCTGTACGACCCAGCCGGGGGATTTGTCTTGGGGGCCGACGAGTACGACCATGTAGCCCGGCGCGGGCGGCTGCGCGATCTTTGTGATCACCACCACGCCCATAAAGGCTGCCGTTGCGAAGCCCGACGCCGCGAGACCACGCCACAGATTCAGGCTGTTCCACCAGCTTGCTGTCGGCTTCACGGGCGCACGAGGAACGGACTTAGCGGCCACTGAAGATTCGATGCGCGACCACAACGCCGCCGACGGTTCCACCGGTTCAACCAGCTCGCTGAGGGGGGCCAGCTTTTCTTCCCACATCTCGATCGCAGTACGCAGCGCTCCATCATTCTTCATGCGCGCCTCAACGTCCGCACGGCTCGCAGCGGACAAGGTGCCAATCACATATTCACCGGCGAGCAGGTGCAGGTCGTCCGCGGATTCGTTCATGCCATGCACTCCCGCAGCGAGAGCAGCCCGCGTTTAATCCACGCCTTGACGCTACCGAGCGGCGCGTTCAGGCGTTTTGCGATTTCGCTATGTGAACAGCCGTCGAGATATGCGAGCATGATGCTGTTGCGCTTGGTCACATCGAGCCGATGCAGGCATTCATCGAGTCGGCCAATATCCGCAGAAATTTCAAACGCCTCTGCCATCGGTGCAGCATTGGCGACGGCTTCACCTTCAATCGCCTCGATCATCTCTTCATCGACCGACACTTCACGCCCGCTTGTACGCACAACGGAGAGCGCTTGGTTGCGCACCAGCGTGTGAATCCAGCCGCGACCCGAGCCGCGCGTGGCGTCGAAACTTGCAGCTTTGGTCCAAACGTTCATGAAGGCGTCGTGCAGAACGTCTTCCGCGAGCGCGCGATCACGCACGATGCGTAATGCGACGCCGAGCAGCCGACGGCTTTCGTGTTGATAAATGCGGTGAAGGGCCTGCTGCTCGCCACTGGCGCAGGCAGCCAGCGCTGCCTCGTAATCAAACGATGCGGCGTCGGTGCGGGAGGAATCGGGTGATGCGGGAGAGGCAGGCAAGGCGAGCGGGATCCGGTCTATGCATTTTGTTGGCTGGCGAACGCGAACAACTGGAGGAGGAATGCCGTCCCCGTGCGCCACTGCCACAAAATGATAACCGAGCCACGCGCCACCAAGCCTGCCATTTCTACGCCTTAATCAGGCTACTCCCGATTAAGTCACCCCTCGACGAGTGATCTGTCCGCGCCTTGCGGAAAGGCCGGTCTGGCCCGTCGATCAGGACGCTTTGTAAAAAATGTAGTCGGCCTGGTACTTGACGATTTCTTTCTTGCCTTTGCCAGCCATGTCGCAGGCCGTCGCCGGGGCCACGCCGCCTTTGGTGGCGACGCGCTGAATGTAGGTGACGCCGGTCATCGCGCCTGCGCCCATCGCTGGGTTGGCTTTCACGAGTTGCGACGGGATGTTGCCCGCGCCTGCCGGTGCGACGGCAATCTGGGTGGCGGTCACTTTCGAACCGTCCATGTTTTCCCACGTAGCCGGTGGGCCGAAGTATTTGCCGATTTTCTTGCCGCTGCGATCGTTCAATGCCGCGTCGGGACCAACGAATACCCATTCGTATTGACCCGCCATATCTTTCTTGTCACGACATTCGTAAGTGATCTCACCGACACCGACAGTTTCCATTGCGACCTTATTGCCAGCGGGCACTTTGACCGCATCGGGTAGCGCGGCCTGATCGTACATCGGGGCCATCATAGGCGCGGACGCGCAGGCGGCGAGGATCGAGGTGAGTGCGGCGGTAGCGAGCGCCGAAGAGAGAAGTTTGCGTTGCATGGAATGCTCCTGAATCTGGGTTAAGTCGAAGTGAAAAGTGGCTAGGGTGGCTTGCTGTGCTGAAACCGAAGGCTCAAACACAGCGCCGCTAACCTCACTACGATTCAGGAAGGTGATTGGATGCGGTCTTTTTTAAATATTTTTTGCAACTGCAAAGCTGGTTGATGGCTTTTACGTGAAACGACCACTGATCGCGGGATTGGGCCATAAAACGGCTAAAGTCGATAAGTTATTTTTTTGGCGATAAGCCCATGCACACGGGTGATTACAGATTAAAGCTGATGGACAATCTTGCGCTTTCCGAGGCCAGATTGTTCGTCCTCGCGATCACTAGCGAACGCGGGCGGGATCACCCGCACCCATCACAAAAAACAGCGGATAGACTCCAACGATGATTTCGGACCGCTCGCACTTCACTGAACAGGATATTCGCAGCAAATTCATCACCCCAGCGCTAATCGCGGCGGGATGGGATTTGCAGTTACAGATTCGCGAGAGTTTCGCGTTGAAAGCTGGCCGCATCGTCATCCGAGGCAAGCGCGGCATTCGCGACAAAAGCACAACGCTCTTTGCCGACTACGTTCTCTTTTACAAAGGCATTCCAATTGCTGTCGTGGAAGCAAAAGACGCCAACCACAGCGTCGGCGCTGGTATGGCGCAAGCCATTAACTATGCCAGCCTGTTGGATGCGCCGTTCTCGTTTTCGTCCAATGGCGACGGCTTTGTTTTTCGCGACGAGACCATCGCGCCCGACGGCGAAGACGTGCTCGAACGCACGCTCCCTCACCACGAATTTCCCTCGCCGACCGCGCTCTGGCAAAAGTTCTGTCAGTTCAAGGGCTGGAATGACGCCGAACGCACGATTGCCGAAACGCCCTACAACGACGGCGGCAAACGCCGCGACGCACGTTATTACCAAATCGTCGCCATCAACCGCACGGTAGAAGCGATTGCTGGCGGGCAAAACCGCGTTTTGCTGGTCATGGCTACGGGTACCGGCAAAACCTACACCGCGTTTCAGATTATCTGGCGGCTCTGGAAATCTGGCGCGCGCAAGCGAATTCTGTTTCTAGCGGATCGCAACGTGCTGATTGATCAGACCATGATCAATGATTTCAAGCCGTTCAAGGGCGCGATGGCCAAGTTGAGCCCGAACGCCAAGGGCGTGGAACGCGTCGAGGCGTCGGGCGAACGAGTAATCGAAGAACTCGACATCGCGGTCAACAAAACCACCAAACTCGTCGACAAATCCTACGAAATCTATCTCTCGCTTTATCAGGCGGTTTCGGGCACCGACGAAGAGAGGAACATTTACAAGCAGTTTTCACCCGACTTCTTCGATCTCATCATCGTTGACGAATGTCACCGTGGCAGCGCCGATGAAGATTCCGCATGGCGCGAAATCCTGACTTACTTCGGCAGCGCAACACAAATCGGCCTCACCGCTACGCCAAAAGAAACCCGCGACATTTCCAACAGTGAATATTTCGGCGAACCGGTTTATACCTACAGTCTGCGCCAAGGCATTGAGGACGGCTACCTCGCGCCGTACAAAGTCATCCGCGTCGACATTGATCGCGACTCATTCGGCTGGCGACCGCCGACCGGCATGACCGACAAGCACGGCAACGTGATTGAAGACCGCGTCTACAACGCAAGCGACATGAACCGCAGCCTCGTGCTCGAAGACCGTGACCGCGTCGTCGCGCAGCGCATCACCGAATATTTGAAGGCCACGGATCGCATGGCCAAAACCATCGTCTTTTGCGAAGATATCGATCACGCAAACCGCATGCGTCAGGCGCTCAGCAACGTGAACGCCGACATTTGCCGCGATCAACCGCGCTACGTCGTGCAAATCACTGGCGACAACGTCGAAGGCAAGCGCGAGCTCGACAATTTCATTGATCCCGAAAAGCCGTACCCGGTGATCGCTACCACGTCAAAGCTCATGAGCACCGGCGTCGACGCGCAAACCTGCAAACTCATCGTGCTCGATCAGAACATTCGTTCCATGACGATGTTCAAGCAAATCATCGGTCGCGGCACGCGCCTGCGCGAAGATTTGGGCAAAACGTGGTTCACCATCCTCGACTTCAAGCGTGCCACCGATAACTTCGCCGACCCCGATTTCGATGGTGATCCGGTTCAGGTTTACGAGCCGCGCGGCGACGATCCCATCGTGCCGCCAGACGAAGGCGATGCAGCCAATCCCGGCATTCCCGGAGACGTGCCCGACCCGCAAAATCCCGATGGCCCATTCGGCGGTGGCGATGGACACGGCGAAGACGGCGTCGTCCGCAAATACGTCGTGGATCGCCGCGTCACTGTCGCCGTCGCTCGCGAACGCGTGCAATACCTCGGCCCGGACGGGCGACTCATCACCGAAAGTCTGCGCGATTACACGCGCATCAACATCAATCGCCGCTTCAGCTCGCTTGATGAGTTTCTGCAAACATGGACGGCTGCTGAGCGCAAAGCCGCGTTGCTCAATGAACTGGAAACCTCTGGCGTCCTGTTCGATGCGCTGGCTGAAGAAGTCAACGCCGAGCTTGATCCGTTTGACCTCGTGCTGCACGTTGCCTACAACCAGCCACCGCTCACGCGTCGCGAGCGCGCTGAACAGGTCAAAAAGCGCGACGTTTTCGGCAAATACGGCAGCACCGCCCGCCGCGTAATCGACGCACTACTCACCAAATACGCCGACGAAGGCGTGCGCACGTTGGAGAGCATCGAAGTGCTTCGCGTACCGCCGTTCGACAAGATTGGCACATCGATGGAGCTGGTTCAAAGCTTTGGCGGGCGCGGCGGCTACGATGCCGCCGTGCAACTCATCGAGCGCGAGCTTTACGCGCCACGTTCGCCCGCTACGGCAAGCACGGCTTCCGCGCACGCTTGATCAGCGCTCGTTCGTGCCGACGGTTTCCGTTCGTGGTGAGCCCGTCGAACCATGAACGCCGCCAAACCGCCAACGCATTCATCTTGAACCCCTCTCGCGATCAGCGAAAATCCATCGCCCGTGCTTACTCGTCCTAAATTCTTTCTGTCAGCCCCAATGTCCAATCTCTCATCCGTCATCAAATCCATTCAGGACATCATGCGCCAGGACTCCGGCGTGGATGGCGATGCGCAGCGCATTTCCCAGCTCACCTGGCTGCTCTTCCTCAAAATGTTCGACGCACAGGAAGAAGAGCTTGAGCTCACGCGCGAGCAATACAAAAGCCCGATCCCTGAAGAGCTGCGCTGGCGCAACTGGGCGACCGACGCCGAGGGCTTAACCGGCGACAAACTGCTGGAGCACGTCAACGGCAAGCTCTTTCCGCAGCTCAAAGCGCTGCCCGGCGATGCCGAGCGCAACCCGCGCGGCTTTGTCGTGCGCAGCGTGTTCGAAGACGCGTTTAACTACATGAAGAGCGGGCAGCTCCTTCGCCAGATCATCAACAAATTAAACGCCATCAATTTTCACCGGCAGGCCGACCGCCACCAGTTCAACGACCTCTACGAAAAAATCCTGCGCGACCTGCAAGCTGCCGGTAACGCCGGTGAGTTCTACACCCCGCGCGCTGTCACCCAGTTCATGGTCGATATCGTCAATCCGCGCCTCGGCGAAACCCTGCTTGACCCCGCCTGCGGCACCGGCGGTTTTCTCGTGTGCGCGCTGGAGCATGTGCGCCAACAGGTGAAGAACGAGCAGGATCAAGCCACGCTGCAAACCAGCGTGCGCGGCGTTGAAAAGAAGCAGCTCCCGCACATGCTTTGCGTGACGAACCTCATGCTGCACGGCGTTGAAGTGCCCAGCCTCATCGCGCACGACAACACGCTCACCCGCCCGCTGCGCGACTACGGCGCAGCCGACCGTGTGGACGTCATCATCACCAATCCGCCGTTCGGCGGCGTTGAAGAGCCGGGCACCGAGAACAACTTTCCCGCCGACGTGCGCACCAAAGAAACAGCCGATTTGTTCCTCGTGCTCATCAAGCATCTGCTCAAGCCCGGTGGTCGCGGCGCGCTCGTGCTGCCGGACGGCACGCTGTTTGGCGAAGGCGTCAAAACGCGCATCAAAGAGCAACTGCTGGCCGAGTGCAAGCTGCACACCATCGTGCGCCTGCCCAACGGCGTGTTCGCGCCGTACACCGGCATCAAAACCAACCTGCTCTTCTTCACCAAAGGCCAACCCACCACCGACGTTTGGTACTACGAGCATCCGTATCCTGCAGGCGTCAAGAATTACAACAAGACCAAGCCCATCCGCATCGAAGAATTCGACGCCGAAAAAGCGTGGTGGGGTAGCGAGGCCGATGGTTTCGCCACCCGCGTGGAAAGCGAGCGCGCGTGGAAGGTGAGCATTGAGCAAATCAAAGCCGCCAGCTACAACCTTGACCAGAAGAACCCACACGTCGGCGAAGTGCAAGACCACAACCCCGAGCACCTGCTGGCCGACTACCAGCGCTTGCAGGGTGAGGCGCAGGCGTTGCGCGACGAGCTGCGCGGCATATTGGCGCAATCGCTCGCCAGCGCGCATTGAATCAGCGCATGCTGCTTCCGAATCTAGACCTGCTCGCCACCGCGCCCGAGGGCGTGGCGCGAATGCGCGAACTGATTCTGACTTTGGCCGTGCAGGGCAAACTGGTACCGCAGGACGCTAGCGATGAACCGGCTAGTGAACTGCTTAAAAAGATTCGCGCCGAGAAAGATCGGCTGATTGCGGACGGTAAGATCAAGCGTGACAAGCCGCTGGCGGAGATTGCCGAAGATGAGAAGACAGTTGAGCTTCCGACAACGTGGGAGTGGGTGCGATTCGGCGAAATACTTGATTTTCAAGGTGGTGGTCAGCCACCCAAAAGCAACTTCTCGGACGTTCCGCTACCTGACTATGTGCAGCTGATACAGATTCGCGATCTTGGTGATAAGCCGCAGCCCGTTTACATACCGAGAAGCCTTGGCGCAAAGTTCTGTACTTCTGCAGACGTGATGGTTGGTCGGTATGGAGCCTCAGTAGGTAAAGTCTTTTGGGGCAAGGATGGTGCTTACAACGTTGCGCTCGTGAAGATGGTCGATGCGCACCGAGCATTTGATGTCAAATTTTTGTATCAGCTATTGGTATCACCAGTCGGGCAAGGCTTGTTCGTAGGCATATCGCGATCTGCACAAGATGGATTTAACAAGAACGACATTGAGCCCAAGTTAATTCCGCTCCCACCCCTCGCCGAACAATCCCGCATCGTCACCCGCGTCGAAGAGCTCATGCGACTTTGCGACGCGCTGGAGGCCAAGGCCCGCCTTGAATCCACACAACACGCCCAGCTCGTCGCCACGCTGCTCGCCACCCTCACCGCCAGCGCCACACCCGAAGAGCTGGCGGCGAATTGGCACCGCGTCGCCACCCACTTCGACCTGCTGCTCGACCGCCCCGAAGCCGTGGACGCGCTGGAGCAAACCATCCTGCAACTCGCCGTGCGCGGCCTCCTCGTCCCGCAAGACCCCACCGACGAACCCGTCAGCGAACTACTAAAAAAAATCCGCACCGAAAAAGATCGCCTCATCACCGAAGGCAAGATCAAACGCGACAAACCATTGCCGCCGATTGCGGAAGACGAGAAACCGTTTGAGTTGCCGCCGGGGTGGGAGTGGGTGCGAATGGGTTCGCTCGGCGCAGCGTTTGACTACGGCACTTCCCAGAAGTCTGTCGATGACCCATCTGCAATTCCTGTTTTGCGGATGGGCAATATCCAAGGCGGACGCGTTGTTATGACTAACCTCAAATATTTGGTAGATCGCGAGGGCGATTTGCCAGCGTTGTTGTTGCAGAAAGACGATTTGTTGTTTAACCGAACAAACAGCTATGACCTCGTTGGGAAGACCGGCCTTTTCGAGGGATTCCATAGAGAAGTAACGTTCGCCTCATATCTCATTCGGATCAAACTGATGAACGGCCTTGTCGGTCCGCAATACGTCGACATGTACATGAATACCCGTGACTGTCGCGTGAACGAAATTGAGCCTGACCTTACGCAGCAAACCGGGCAGGCGAACTACAACGGAACCAAGTTGAAGTCGATCCGCATTCCACTGCCACCGCTCGCTGAACAATCCCGCATCGTCGCCCGCGTAACCTCCCTGCGCGCCCTGTGCGCCGACCTCCGCCAACGCCTCACCGCCGCGCGTGACACGCAGGCGCAACTGAGCGAAGCTCTAGTCGCCGAAGTGAACTGAGATCATGGAACTACTTGCGTTAGCTAAAACCGCGATTGACCTGCTTCCGCGCGGGTGGAAGTTGCTCAAGCAGCACAACGATCCCGTTCGCGCGCAGGCTGCTCGTGTGCTGGAGGCATTTGAAGCGCACGGCGTGAAGCCGCAACAGATCGCGCGATTGCTGCCGGCCAGCATTGAAGTGAAAGCCACCGCGTGGACTAGCGCGGAGACGCTGAAGGACGCGACGACGCCCGCGTTGCTGAAGTGGACGGCCGACACGCTGGCGCTGGACTCAGCGTGGGTGGATGGCGAGCCGGTGTGCCGTCAAACGAAGTTCACATGGGATTACAAACATCCCGCGCAGCTTTACAACTGGCTGCGCGAGCGCTATCTGCGCAGCGGCAAAAATCAGTCACAATCAGCGGCGGAATTGCTCGTTCTTTGCGCGTGTGATGCGCCGATGACCAATGCGGCAAACGGGCCGCTAGTGTTGATGCTGCGCGAGACGTTCGGCGACATCAACGGCAGCGAACGCCATCGGTATGTGCTGCTCTCGGATGGCTGGCGTCTTGATCATTCGCCTTGCACGGCGAGTCTCGCCGCCGCGTGCGCCATTGCGCAGAACATGCACCTGCCCATCCACGCGCTCACGACCTCTGCCCGACGCCTGCGCGCACTTGAAGGCGGCAAATCCTTTGCGGTGGAAGCGTGGACCAAGGCAAAGGCGCGCTGGCATCCTGACGATTTTGTGAAAGGTCCGCCGGGAAAGGACACGGAGTGGATGCGTACCATTCGCGCTGCTGCGCGTGAGATGCTGGTCGCAGACAAGCTGGGGCATCTGATTCCGGATTGATACTGTCCGGTTGGTGCTAGAGCAGGAGCCGAAGACGCTGATCACTAAGCCAGCTTTCCGTGTAATTTCCTTTTAATGCGTCGGTAGTTTGAGCTCTTAGGTGATTGACCATCGCTTCCAGCGACACAAATCGGTCCAGCCAGCCACGCGCGTGGCCGAAGCGCAGCGCGGCTTTGTCGGGGCTGTTGAGCAGCCAGACGTCTTTTGCCGGCAACGTGCCCGCGTAGATGAGCAAATCAAGTTCACCGGGATCAAGCACGGCATCCGGAAAGCGCAGCGCAAAGTCAGCGCGGGCGAGATCGGTGACGTCCGCCACGTTGCGCAGACTCGCTCGCAGCGCGGCGTAGTCGATGGTCTCTTCCGTACGCCGGTTTTGCAAACCGGTTTGCGTTTCTTCGACGACTTTTTCTACCGTGTGCAGCGCGAAGTAGCTCGCAAGCTGCGTGAAGCAACGCGTGCGATGCGCCTCAATGATGACGTTGGTGTCGACCAGAACGATCTGGTGGTGGGCGAACACGAACCGCGCGCGCTAAAGATCGAACGGAACCGCGAGTTCGTGCTCGCTAAACAATCCTGCGAGATCGTCTAGCGTCATGTCCATGAGCATGGCGGCGCGGCGCGCGGACAGATGACCTTGATCGATTCCCCAGCCGAGCGTGTCTACGAACCGGCGGCTGAAGCGGCGCGGCAGTTCGGATTTTTCAGAACCTGCACCGTTGGCGGAAACGGTTTCTTTGATTCGGTCAGCCGCCGCGCGCGGCAAGAGTCCGATCGCCACCAGCCGCCACATCATCGCGCTGCGGCTAACCTTGAACTGTTCAGCCAACGGGGTGAGCCAGGCGGGCACCGCGCCCTCATCGGGCAGCGGATGTGATTGGAGGTAGTTGCGCAGTTCCGCAGCGGGCATGAGCAACGCGGCCGCGAAGTTTTCGGCGAGTTCTTCGACGCGCTTTGTGCGCTTGTCGGTGACTTCGCTCAGGTTTGAGGCTTCGATCCGTTCGGGTCGCATGCCGTCGTTTGACCACGTGAGCAGGTGAAAGAATTCATGCGCGGCGTCAAAGTTGCGACGGCCCACCGATTCGCGTCGGTTGATGAGGATGCAGTTAAGCTGCAACAACTGGCATGCGGCACCGGAGACACCGCGAATGGCGTCAACATGAAGAACCAGCGTGTCGAGCTCGGTTTCGAGGGCGGGCAGGAGGCGAACGGCGGGCACGGAGCCGAGTTCGAGCACTCGCGAGATGCTTTCGCCTTCCGCCTGGGCATCCTCGTAGCTGCTGTGCTTGGTCAGACCTACCCGACGTTCCGCTGAGTTGACGGAGTTGCCGCGCAGGCGTGACAGGTGTCGATACGCCGCGATCCAGCGCCCCGCTTTGAGTTCAAAGGCGTCAAGGTCGGCCGAAACCACGTTCTTCTGCCGCCATGAAAATTTGCCTTCACCCGCGAGTTCGAACGGATCAGTGAAGTAGTCAATTGCGACGCCAAAGAAGGTGGCCGCGCGAACCATCTCTTCAGCCGTGAGCTTTCGTTCGCCGAGTTCTATGTCAGACAGCGATTGGCGGTCTTTGAGGCCCAGCTGCTCGCCGAGTACGTCTTGACTCAGACCGCGACCTTCGCGGAGAGACTTCAAGCGGAATGGAATGTTGCCCGTTTCCATATTTCTTAATTTCTTGCAGAATGACATTTTGCAAGAAATTAGGGTGAATATGAGTAAAACGAGCACCCATCCGATGAACGGCGGGGACATGCGCTTGAAATAAGACACAGCCGCGACGAAGTCAGTGGGCTGTGCAAAGTAATGGCTTTTCGGTGAAACGACTATTTCTAAGGAGCTAGAGCGATAAAACGCCAATAGTCAACAAAAAACGATTTGTGCATCTAGCCGCAGTCTATAGGCGGTTACAGCCAAAAGCTGATCGTCAAATCTCGAGCGCCTTCCAGCCCTCGTGCCCTAATTTTTCGAGCGTGCCGATGTTCGTCTCGGCAATCGCCAATTCATCGGGAAACGCCGCCACGGCGCGTTCTACGCTGTCTTCGCGCAGCAAATGCAGCATTGGGTACGGCGCGCGATTGGTGTAGTTCGTGATGTCGTCCGGCTCGGTGCCTTCGAACTGAAATTGCGGATGAAAGCTGGCGACCTGCAGGATGCCGTCCAGGTCCAGCTTGTCGACGATGCCGTCCGCAACGTCCAGAAAATCGTTGAAGTCGAGGAAATCTGTGAGCACTTTGGGATGGATCAATAGCGTCGTGTCGATACGCTCCGCGCTCGCCTCCGCAAGAAACTCCAGCTCGCGCTGAAGATCGTCCGCCAGCGCCTCGGGCGTAATCGCTTTGCTCACAACATAGCGAATCTGCCCTTTTACGTGCACTGCCTTCGCGAACGGGCAGAGATTGAGCCCGATCACAGCGCGTTCCAGCCAGCGCGTGGTTGCGGCGATCACCGCGTCACTCTGCTCACCAATACCGGTTTTAGATTCGTTTGCGTTACTCATGCTGAACTTTCGTTGGAGTGTTGCGAAATGGGCACCGCTAATAATTCATTTGTGGGGCGCATTGTGTCGTCACGCGGTGCTCGCAATCCTCACGTACCAGGGCGTACGCTCCGGTTGCTGCGCTCCGGGCTCCTAACACTGCATCCCCAAAAATGAATTGTTAGAGGTGCCAATGACCAAGGCATCGTTTCGTTTGATATCGCTTTCCATGAGAATTATGCAGATGTCATTGAAATCAATCACTTATGTCATTAGCATAGGATTCATCGCTCGATATAAAAATTTCCGGAAGCGATCCGAGGCATTGAACCGGAGCCTCGGTGTAATCACAAGTTTCAAAGGGTGTACTGACGCGATGTTCAAAAAAAGTCTCTTCTTAACAATCGTCGGGCTGGCGCTGGCATGTTCGGCGTCCGCGCAGCCTGGCACGCGAACGCTCGTTTTTGCCATCAATGAAGGTGTCACCTATCGGGGTAATTCCGACGCAGCCAGGCAAAATTACAAGCTGATCGCCGATGATCTCGGACGGCTGCTCAAGGCAAAAGTAAACGTCGAAATGATTGCCGACTATGGCACGCTCGAAAAAGATCTCGCCGCAAAAACCTACGATATCGCGTTCATTCACGCCACTCACATCGCGCTCGCCCCGGTCAAAAAAGGCACGTACTCGCTCGCCGTGACGTCGAAGGCGCATTTGAATTACAAGGCTTCGTTTCTCACGAAGCTAACCGCTACGCCCAAGTCGCCTGCCGAAGTGGGCAAGGTACTCGGATCTAGCACCAAGATGATTGGTTCACCCGACACCAACTCGATCACGGCGTGGCTGATCCGGGCGACGTTGCGCGACGCGGCCGAAGCGGCAAAAGCACCGGCGCCACCACTGAAATTCACGCGCTATCAGGATTCGATTCCCTTCATGGTGGAAGCCGGTTTTGTCGACGTCGCAGCGACCGCTTCAGAGGCGATTGTGAAGGACTGGGTGGCGGCGGGCGGCAAAGTGCTCACCACGTCAAAGTCAGTGCCGATCAAAAACGTGATCGTCTCCAACGCGCTGGGCAACGAAGCGCTGGAAACGGTCCGCACTTATTTCACTGAGCTCAGTGCGGCTGCTGACGGACAGGCGAAACTGGATCGCATCGGCCTGAAGCAGGGATTCGTAACCTATGATCCGGCCGCCTATTTAGCGCTGTCTGGCTGGTTGGGGATGTAGCACTACTTTTTCGCTTTGATGGCAGGCTTTTGGGCGGGAACTTTCTCTGTCTCAACGGCCTTTGTCGGATGTTTCGTTGCCGGTTTGATCAAGGCGTCGAGATTCTTTTCAACGGCGTCGTGAATTGGGCTTTTGAACGCTGCCATCAAAAAGCCCAGCTTCACGTGGATCTTTAATTCTTTGGCGGTCACATCGAGCGTGCCATTGACGCCGCTTCTCGCGAAATTGAGCACGTCTCCCGCCCAGCTCGACTTGAGCTGGTAGTCCTTTTCCAGCTTGGCCGCGATTTTCTCTGCCATCTTCTTTGCGTCGGGGAGCGTGCTGTGATGCGCGCGTTTGATTGAAAATTCCGCCATGCTGTCTCCTGATTTATTGCGTTTGCGCTATTGTCGCTGCATGAATACCCGACTGCAACTTGCCCGCGAACTGGCTCACGAAGCCAGCGACGAAATCGCCCGCGCCTTCGCTTGCCGCGATCACGCGCTGACCGAAAAGTCAGGTAATGATTTCGCCACCGAAACCGACAAATCGGTTGAAGTCCACATCGCCCGTCGCGTCGCACAGGCGTTTCCCGGTGATCGCCTGCTCGGCGAAGAGGGCGGCGAACAATTGCTGGGCAGTGCGCCGGAAACAGGCGTGCGCTGGATCGTCGATCCGCTCGATGGCACGTTCAATTTTGTTCATGGTTTCCCGTATGTCGCCACGTCAATTGCTATCGAAGCGAACGGTGAAATTCAGGTCGGCGTGATCGCCAATCCGCTGACGCGCGAAATTTTTTCGGCTGGTAAAGGGTTCGGTGCGTGGCGACATCGACCGGGTCACGCGCCGGAGCCGCTTGCTGTTTCAAAAGCTGCACGGCTGGATAAGGCGCTGGTAGGCTCGGTGTTGCCTTCCGCCGCAAATGCCAGTTTCGAAACTGTGTTGCCGGCATGGCTCGACATCGCGCGCGCGTCTGGAAGCATTCGCCGCACCGGTGCTGCCGCGCTCGATCTGGCGCATGTCGCAGCGGGTCAGCTCGACGGCTTCTTCGTGATGAGCCTCGCGTCATGGGATGCGGCGGCTGGCGCATTGCTGGTGCGCGAGGCGGGCGGGCTGGTCTGTGACTTTGCCGGTGGCGACGATTTTCTGCGAACCAATCAGGTCATCGCCGGAACGCGTGACGTGGCAATGCAAATGGCGCAGATTTTACGGCCGTACGCGGCGTGAGCCGAATAAGGGCCATCACTAAAACCAAAACACTGGAAATCAAGTAAAACAAACTGTAGGACTAATCGGGGCTATCGCTTTAATGACTGAAACTTCGCTTGCGCACCCAGCAGCGCTTACTTGTCGCGCGTCCGGCTGTCGAAACGTGTGTCTGCTTGTTGCCGCACTGACGCTCGCTGGATGCGCACAAATGCCGCGCCCTGACAGCGGCCCCTCGACCGCCAGTAGAAGCGCAGTGGAGACCGGCGTCTTCGCGCCGCCCAATGATCCGGCCAATCCCGCGTGGCGTGGTGTAAAGCTTCGTTTCAAAACGCCAACCGAATATTCGTTGCGCGAGATCGACGGACGACCCTGTATTCGCGCCGTCGCCAAGGCGGCATGGTCATTCTGGGTGGCCGATGTGCCCGCTGCGCTGGCGAAAGCGACGACGCTGTCGTGGCGCTGGAACGTGCCCGCGCTGATCGCCGATGCTGACAACCTGGTGCCCGGAAAAGATGACGCACCGGCGCGCGTGGTGGTGGCATTTAAGGGTGATCGATCCAAGCTAGACGCGGCTGATCGCTCGATCATGAGCCTGGCTAAAGCGCTGGGCGGCGTCGAACTGCCGTTTGCTGCGATTCAATACATCTGGGAGGGCAAAGCCGCGCCCGAAACCATCATCCCGAACGGCAACACTGTACGCATCAAGAAGATTGTCGTGAAGAGCGGTTCGACGGGGCTCGCCAGCTGGTTGTCATTTACGCGCGACGTACGTGCCGATTTTCGTCGGGCATTCCCCGGCGAGGAGCCTGGTGAAATCGAAAGCGTTGGCTTGATGACCGACACCGACAGCCTTGGCGGTACGGCAGAAGCTTGCTACTCGGACATTGAGTTGCGCTAGCTGGGCGCCAGTCAGCGGGCACGCTTGACTTGTTGACTGCCGGCGGCATTGCGAATGCACAGGCTCCGCCCTTCGGAGAGCTCATGCTATTTCAGCTTGCCCGACGGCAAGGTGGTAGAGTGTTTACGAATTAAACCTCTGTGCCGGAGCAAAAGTACGTGGTGGAAACGCTCGATCTGAGGTCAGTCGGGATTACGCTCTCAGTCTGCGGTTTCGCGCTGACAGTGGTGCTGTGGGCGGCGCGGCGCGATGCCGAAGACATTGCTGGCCTTGACTTGTGGGTCGCCAGCGCGGTCACGATGTCGGCAGGCCTAGGCTTGAGCGCACTGCTCGGCTGGGTGCCGGATTGGGCAACGCGGATGCTCGGCAATGCGCTGCTCTCCACGGCGCCCGTGCTCGTCTGGCAGGGAGCGCGCGCGTTTCATGGCAAACCTGCCAGCTACTGGCCAGCGATTGCGGTGGCCCTGTGGATACTCGCGGCGGGTATCGCGACCATTTATGTGTGGCCCTCGGCCAAAGGCAGGATCATCACGGCCTCGTTCACGATGGCGATTGGTTGCGCGGTTGCGGGCAACGAATTTTTGCGCGCGGGCGGACGCCATCTGCGGTTGGGAGCGCGCTTTGGCGGCGTTACGCTGATCGCCTTCGCGATCATGATGACGATTCGCGGCATTGACGCATGTCTGCGACCGGAAAGCGAACTAACGACCGCGCTGACGCCAACGATGGTCAATGTCGCTACGTATCTTCTGGGCAGCGTGGTGCTGCTCTCCGCCATTGCCGGCATGGTGATGAGTGTGACTGCAACCCGGGCTGCCCAGATCCGCGAGCTCGCCTATCGAGATCTGCAGACCTCTGTGTTGAGCCGGCGGGGGCTGTACGCGCAACTGCCGCAGTGGCTGGACCGCTTTCGGTCAGGCGCGACGGTGATTGTGCTCGATGCCAACGGCTTCAAGCGTGTCAACGATATGCTGGGGCACGAAACGGGCGACAGGATATTGCAGGCTCTGGCGTCGAGCTGTGTGCAGTCGTTGCCTGCGGACGCACTGGTCGCGCGCTTTGGCGGCGATGAATTTGTCGCGTTGACCCCTGTGCGCGGCGATATCGAGGCCAATCTAGTAGCGCTAGCAAATGAGTTTCGCAATCAATGCGCAGTCATTCTGGGCGACACCAGCGCCCCCTTACCAACCGTTGCCATCGGTCGCGCGCCTCTGAATGGAAAGACGGCGCACGACTTCGCCGCTGGGTTGCGCGAGGCCGACACTGCGATGTACGCGCAAAAAGTACGGCAGCGCGCTCAGAGCTAAGGGCTGCGCGCTAACTGGACACTGAATCTGCGGCGGTTGCAGCAGTCGCCGCGGCCAGCACAAAACTGTCTGCAAAGAATTCTGTTTCTGGCAAAGCGCACTGCGCAATGAAATCCGCACGCGCCGAATCCACCACGATGGGCGCACCGCAGGCGTAAACCTGATACCCCGACATATCGGGAAAGTCAGCGACTACGGCACGGTGCACGAACCCTGTGCGACCCTGCCAGTCGTCTTCCGGCAATGCATCGCTGATGACGGGAATATAGGTGAACTGGTCGGGAAATTTGTCCACCCACGCACGCGCCAGATGATCGAGGTACAAATCCTTTGGTCGACGCCCGCCCCAATACAGCGTGACTTTGCGCTTGATTTCGCTGTGAATCATGTGCTCAATGATGGCCTTGATCGGCGCGAAGCCGGTGCCGCTGGCGACCATGACGATGGCTTTGTTTGATTCTTCGCGCAGAAAAAACGAGCCGTGTGCGCCTTCAAAACGCAGGATGTCGCGCGCTTTCAGAATCGGTTCCGTCACACCGAAAACGCGGTCCGTAAACAGGCCGCCGGGCAGGTGCCGAATGTGCAATTCGATCAGCGCATCATCATGCGGCGCGTTGGCCATCGAGAAGCTGCGACGCTTGCCGTCCTTCAACAAAAATTCGAGGTACTGCCCCGCGCTGTATTGCAGCCGCTCGTTGGTCGGCAGCTTGATGCGCATGATCGTCACGTCGTCAACGACGCGGTCCATATGCTCAATGCGGCACGGCAGCGTCTTCATCACGACATCGCCAGCCTTGCGAACATCGCGCGCTTCGATGACGACATCACCTTGCGGTTTGGCCACGCAAAACAGGCATTTGCCCTGTTCACGCTCAAGTGAAGGCAAGGTCGTCGCCTGATGCGGCCCGTGTTCTACTGTGCCGGAAATGATGCGGCCTTTGCACGATCCGCACGCGCCATTTTTGCAACCGTAAGGAATCAGGAAGCCAGAGCGCAGCGCTGCTGACAAAATAGTCTCATCGGCGTCGCACGTAAAAATGTGACCACCGGGTTCGAGCGTGATTTGAGGCATGAACTAAAGGCTTGACTGGCGTGAAAAAGAAACTGCGGAAGCTGAGGCTGATGATCGTGGGCGCGGGTGATGTGGCCCGTCGATTGGCGACAGGCGTTGATGCTGATAAACGCGTGCAATGGCTGGGTCTGGCGCGTAGCGCTGAAACGGCCAACGCGCTGCGTCGTTCAGGAATTTTACCGATTGAGGGTGATCTCGATTTTTCGCCGAGTCTCAGGCGCGCCGGTGCGTTAGCGCGCAGCGCGGGCGCGGTTCTGCATCTGGCTCCGCCGCCGGGCGAAGGTGCGGACGATCCACGCACGAAGCGTTGGCTCGCGGCGTCGGCGAGGCTCAGCAAGCTGGGCCGCCGCGTATCGGAGCGCCCACCAGCAAGCGCGATCAAGATGAGAAGTGCGATTCGCCCCGGTAAACCGCTGCGTAACGTCTACGTCAGTACTACCGGGGTGTACGGTGACTGCGCCGGTGAACGTATCGACGAAACGCGGCGCACCAAGCCCGCGAATGCACGCGCCAAGCGCCGCCTTGCTGCGGAGTCTCGCCTGCGTGCATTCCGTTCACAGCGCTTCACGATTCTTCGCGCGCCAGGAATTTATGCCGCCGAGCGCTTGCCTGTGGAGCGTTTGCGTGCAGGCACTCCTGCGCTCTTAGCAGCCGACGACGTGTTCACCAATCACATTCATGGCGACGATCTGGCGCGTGCGATCTGGCTGGCCGTGTTTCGTGGCGGCGCTAATCGTGTGTTGAATGTCGTCGATGATGGTGAGCAAAAGATGGGCGACTATTTTGATCAGGTCGCGGCGGCGGTCGGGCTGCAGAAACCACCGCGACTGCCGCGCGCACGGCTCATGCGTGAGGTTTCGCCGATGCTTTATTCGTTTATGAGTGAGTCGCGACGTATCGACAATTCGCGCCTGAAACGAGAGCTACGTTTGCGCTTTAAATATCCGACGCCCGCCGCGCTCCTGCGCGAAATGAAACCGGCCGCTGCGTTGCAAAGATCTTTGCTGTGAGCGTCGCGCAAATCAAAGCCAAACTCGACGCGTACGAGCGCCTGATCCGGCTCGACAAGCCAGTCGGATTCTTGCTGCTGATGTGGCCCACCGTATGGGGTTTGTGGATGGCGGGCTACGGCGCGCCAGACATTCGCTTCGTGTTCATTTTTGTGCTCGGCACAATCCTCATGCGCTCAGCGGGCTGCGCGATTAACGATTGGGCAGATCGCGAATTTGATGGCGCGGTAAAGCGCACTGCGATGCGTCCACTGGCGTCCGGAGAAATCAGCGGGCGCGAGGCGCTGTTGGTGGGCGTCGCGTGCGCGCTCGCAGCCGCAACGCTGCTGATCCCGCTTAACTGGAATGCACGATTTTGGGCGTTACCGGCGCTCGCGGTTGCCGCGATCTATCCGTTCACCAAACGCTTTTTTGCCATCCCGCAGGCGATCCTCGGGCTCGCGTTCAGCATGGGCATCCCGATGGCGTTTGCTGCGTTGAGGAGCGACGTGCCGCCGCTTGCGTGGGTGCTGATGTTCGCGAATTTTTTCTGGGTGATGGCCTACGACACCGAGTACGCGATGGTGGATCGTGATGATGACATCCGCATCGGCATCAATACGTCGGCCCTTTTCTTCGGCAAATTTGATGTGATCGCGGTGGCCGTGAGCTACGCGTCGTTCCTCGGCATCATGGCGGGCGCCGGCGTGTGGCAACAATTTGGGCTTTTTTATTATGCCGGACTCGCGCTTGCCGCTGTGCTGGCGATCAACCACATCTGGCTGATTCGGGGGCGTGATCGCCTGAAATGCTTCGCGGTGTTTCGCGGGAATAATCTGCTCGGGATTTGCGTGTTTGTTGGCGTCGCGCTTGATTTCGCGGTGCGTCTAAAAGCTTGGCCGCAATGGTACTGATTGGTACAGCTTTGTTCTGTAATGACCAATGTGCCGGGGCTAATAGCAATAAAATGCAGAAGTCGATAAAAGCTGATTTACGCTATCAGCCCAAGTGCAGCGGTGCTTTGGTGAAAAAGCTATATCGTCAGTTCAAGATTATCAAGCAAGCGCGGTGTACCTAGTTTTGCGGCGGCAAGTACGACTAGTTCGGTGTCATCGTCGCGCGGCACTAGCAGATTGCTTCGACGACGCACGGTGACGTAATCGGCGCGCCAGCCGTGCCGCTCGAGCTCGGTCATCGCCTCGGCTTCGATGGTCGCGAAAGCATGCGTTCCCGTGCGGACTGCATCGGCCACTTCGTTCAACACGCGGTACAAACGAGGCGCTTCCGCGCGCTCGGCCGCGCTCAAATATTGATTGCGCGACGACAGCGCCAGGCCATCCTCCGAGCGCACCGTCTCCGCAAGAATGATCTCAACGGGTGATGCCAGCTGCCGCGCCATCGTTTGCAACACAAGGCACTGCTGATAGTCTTTTTTTCCGAACACGGCGGCGCGTGGCTGCACCATGTTGAAGAGCTTCAACACCACGGTCGCGACGCCCCGAAAATGCCCCGGCCTCACCGCACCTTCGAGAATGTTTTCGATGCTGTCGGGATGCACGGTGTAGGTCTGCGGTTCGGGGTAAAGCTCTGCTTCGTCGGGCGCAAACACGACGTCGCAGTCGATACTTTCCAGCTTTGCGCAATCGTCCTGCAGCGTGCGCGGATAGCGATCAAAGTCTTCCTTCGGGCCAAACTGCAAGCGGTTCACAAAAATGCTCACTACCGTGCAAGCGCCGCGTGGACGCGCTTCCTCGACGAGTCGCAAATGCCCTTCATGCAAATTTCCCATCGTCGGCACGAACACATTGTTCGGTACGCCGCGCAGGTATTTGCGCAGCTCTGCAACGGTATGAATGAGTTCCATGGTCAATTGCCTCGGTCGGATCGGTCAAGCCATTGCGTGAATGGTGTGAATCAGTTCGTTCGGTTGCGCAATGATGCGGTGCGCGCCCGCATTTTGCAACTCGTCACGCGAACCGAAGCCCCACAGTACGCCGAGCGACTGTGAGCCGGCGTGCTTCGCCGCCTCGATGTCCTTGTCACGATCGCCGATCATCACTGCGTTGGTTGGGGCGACATCGTATTTCGCCACTAGATGCGCGAGGAGATCTGTTTTTCGGTCAAACTTCCCATCGAGCTCGGGACCGTGAATGCCGTCGAAATAGCGTGCCAGCTGAAAATGTTCAATGATGCGTTCGGCAAAAATTCGCGGCTTGCTGGTGCACAACGCAATCGTGAAGCCCTGCAAGTGCAGCGACCGGATCGCATCGGCCATGCCTTCGTACAGATTGTTTTCCAGCCAGCCTTTTTCCTGATAGCGCTGCCGGTAAAGGCGCAGCGCAGCTTCAGCGTCAATGCCCGGAAAAGTGCGCGGTAGTGACTCGCGAAAAGGTGGCCCGACAAAAGGCAAAACCTCGGCATCGGACAGCTCGCGAAGGCCCAGTTCTTTGAGTGCAAAGTTCAGGCAACGGGCGATGCCGTCAAAATTATTCGACACCGTGCCGTCCAGGTCGAAAAACAGCGTAGTGATCGGCACGTAAAATCCTTCCCTTGCGCTAAGGGCACATATGTCACAGAAGTTTATCGAAGGCTGCGTCGTCGGACGCAAAGATCACACCAGTAATTTGTTTTCCTTGCTGTTTGAAGCGCCGTTGGCGAGCTTTATCGCGGGGCAATACTGTCAAGTGGGACTGAAACTGCCCGTCAACGGTGAGCCAGAGGCAGCGCACGCACTTGTCATGCGCCCGTATTCGCTCGTCAACGCGCCACACGAGCGCCCGTTCGAAATCGTCCTCACCGAAGTACCTGAACGCCTCGGCGGCGTGCTGACGCCCGCGCTACACCGCCTGCACGTGGGTGACGCCGTGTTTGTCAGCCCGATTGCGTACGGTTTTTTTTCAATGCCCGAAGTGCCTGATGCCGATGTGTTGTGGGGCCTCGCCACCGGTACCGCCAACGGCGCCTTGCTGTCGTGCCTGAAGACTGACGAACCCTGGCAAAAATTCAGAAAAATCGTGCTCGTTCATGCCGTACGCACCGCCGCCGAGTTGACCTATCGTGATCAAGTCGACGCCATTGCACGCGCCTATCCGGGGCGTTTTCAATACATCCCGTTCGTCTCCCGCGAAGGTCACGATGGCGCATTGCGCGGCCGAATCCCGAACGCCATCGCGGACGGCTCGCTGGAAGCGCAGGCGGGCATCGAGTTGAATGGCGAGACCGCGCACTGCATGGTCTGCGGGAACCCGGAAATGGTCGCCGATACGCTGGCGGTTTTAAAGGCCCGAGGCCTCAAGAAACACCGCCGCAAAGAGGCCGGTCAGATTACGACTGAGGCCTATTGGTAGGCAGGCGTAAGCAGGCCGTCGCTATCGCTTAGCCCGCAGACGATCGCGCAACGCGATGATTTCGCCCATGATGCCGCGACGGAAGGCCATCACGCAGACCACAAAAATCAGGCCGGTGACCAGCGACACCGATTCGCCGAGTGACTTGAACCATTCGATCCCAGACACGGCGGCGATCCAGTTGCCGACCTCACCGAGTTTGTTTTCCAGCGCGATTACGACTGCTGCGCCGACCAGCGGGCCTGATAGCGTGCCGAGACCACCCACGAGTGTCATCAAAATGACCGAGCCCGACATTGACCAGTGAACGTCGGACAGCGTGGCGAAGCCAAGCACTTCCGTCTTCAAAGCGCCAGCCAGGCCCGACAGACCCGCCGAGATCATGAAGGCGATGAGCTTGAAGCGGTTGGTGTCGTAACCGAGTGAAATCGCGCGCGGCTCGTTTTCTTTGATCGCTTTGAGAATCTGTCCAAACGGCGAATGCACGGTACGCACGATCAACAGGAAAGCCGCCACCACGATCACCAGCCCAACGTAGTACATGACCAGATCACTGCTCAGATCCAGTAGTCCAAACAGCTTTCCGCGCGGCACCCCCTGCAGACCGTCTTCGCCACCGGTGAACGGTGCCTGCAGGCAAAAGAAGAAGAACATTTGCGCCAGCGCGAGCGTAATCATCGAAAAGTAAATGCCCTGACGACGAATCGCAAAGAGGCCAAACAATCCGCCGAGCGCGGCACCGGCGACCATGCCCGCGAGCAGGCCCAGCTCCGGCGTCCATCCCCACACCTTCATCACGTGGCCTGCGGCATATCCGGCGGAACCCAGAAAGGCTGCGTGCCCGAACGACAAAAATCCGGTGAACCCAAGCAGCAAATTAAATGCCGAGGCGAACAGCGCGAAGCACAAAAGCTTGATTACCAGAATCGGATAAGCGCCAAGAAATGGCGCAGCAATGAGCGCAAGCAGCAGGAGCGCATAACCGAGGAATTGTTTGTTGACCATCGTCGCGCTCTATTTCTCTTTGCCAAACAAACCAGCTGGACGGAACAGCAGCACGATGGCCATGATCACAAACACCACCGTCGATGAAGCCTCGGGATAGAACACCTTGGTAAAGCCTTCAATGATGCCGAGTCCGAGGCCAGTGAGGATCGAACCGAGAATGGAGCCCATGCCGCCGATGACGACCACGGCAAACACAACGATGATCAAGTTCTGCCCCATCAGCGGCGAAATCTGAATCACCGGCGCAGCGAGCACACCGGCGAACGCGGCGAGCGCCACGCCAAACCCATAGGTCAACGTCACCATCAACGGCACATTCACCCCGAATGCTTCGACCAGTCGCGGGTTCTCGGTGCCAGCGCGCAAGTACGCGCCAAGTTTCGTTCGTTCAATCACGTACCAGGTCCCGACGCACACCACAAGCGAGGCCAACACGACCCAGGCGCGGTAGTTGGGCAACACCATAAACCCCAGATCGGTCGCACCCGACAACGCTTCCGGCGCACTGTACGGCAGTCCTGATACGCCGTAGAACGAGCGCAGAACACCCTCGATGACCAACGTTAAACCCAGCGTCAGCAACAGGCCGTAAAGATGATCGAGTTTATAGATGCGCTTCAGAAAAAGTCGCTCGATCACGATGCCGAGCAGCGCGACAATTAGTGGTGCGGCAAACAGCATCACCCAGTAATTGACGCCTAAATATTCAAGTCCCATCCACGCGAGCACGGCACCGAGCATGAACAGCGCGCCGTGCGCAAAATTGATGACATTGAGCAGCCCAAAGATGACCGCCAGGCCAAGACTCAGGATTGCATAAAAAGAGCCGTTGACGAGCCCGAGCAACAGCTGGCTAAGCATCGCGGATAACGGTCTGCCGAAAATTTCCATAAGTGGATGAATAGCGTTTGCAAGTTACAGAAAACGCGCAATCAGGTTTTGCGCGGGGCTGGCGAAGCCAAATTGTGGCTTCGCCCCGTTTTCAATCAGTTACGCGTGGACTATTTCCAGAGCGCGCACTTCGAATCAGCTTTTGCCGTGAACACTTTGTCACCCGGAAGCTTCGCAACCATTTTGTAGTAATCCCAAGGCTTCTTAGATTCGGCTGGGCTCTTGACTTGCATCAGATACATGTCGTGTACAAAGCGGCCGTCGGGACGAATCATTCCGCTTGCGTAAAAGTCGTCAATCTTTGTCGACTTCATTTGTGCCATGACCTTGTCTGCGTCCGCTGTTTTGACGGCTTGAACCGCTTTCAGATAGGTCATAGTCGCTGAGTAGTCGGCTGCCTGAACACTCGTTGGCATGCGCTTGTTCTTTTCGAAGAAGCGATTGGCAAACTTGCGCGTGTCGTCGTTCAGATCCCAGTACCAGCTGGTTGTCAGCAGCAAGCCTTCGGTGTCCTTGAGACCCAGACTATGAATGTCGCTGATGAAAACGAGCAGCCCGGCAAGTTTCATGCTCTTGGTGATGCCGAATTCTTTCGCTGCCTTGATCGAATTGATGGTGTCGCCACCGGCGTTCGCCAGCCCCAGAATCTGCGCTTTCGAGCTTTGTGCCTGCAGCAGGAACGACGAGAAGTCAGACGCGTTCAGCGGATGACGCACAGTGCCGAGCACTTGCCCGCCGTGTGCCTTCACGACGGTTGCGGTGTCGGTTTCGAGTGCGTGACCAAATGCGTAGTCAGCCGTCAAAAAGAACCACGACTTGCCGCCGCTGTCGACCACAGCCGATCCGGTGCCTTTGGCGAGCGCAACGGTGTCGTACGCGTAGTGGACGGTGTACGGAGTGCACTGTTCATTGGTCAGCGCAGACGAGCCCGCGCCGTTGTTGATGTAGACGCGCTTCTTTTCGGCAGCCACTTTCGCAGATGCGAGCGCGGTGCCGGAGTTGGTGCCGCCGAACAGTAGCGTTACGCCTTGTGTGTCGATCCACTCACGGCCCTTTGAGGCGGCGATGTCTGGTTTGTTTTGATGATCGGCCGTCAACAATTCGATCGGCTGGCCGAGCACCTTGCCGCCGAAGTCGTCGATAGCCATCTGGATGGCAGATGCACCCCATTTGCCTTCGACGTCTGCGTACAGACTGGACATATCGGTGATGAAGCCGATCTTTACTTTTTCCTGCGCCTGCGCGCTAACGGCCAGGGTGGCAGCAGCCAATGCAATGGCCAATGGTTTCAATGTCAGTTTCACTATAGGTCTCCTCTACTTAGACAGTGATGAATGGAGCACGTGTGCGACGCAACGTGCTTTTTTGAAAATGATAGAAAGCACGACGTGCTAAACGCCGAGAAGCTCTTTCAGCACAGGCATGCGATCTTCGAGTTGCGCGGCCGCAAAGTGCTCGACGATGCGGCCATGCTCCATGACGTAAAAACGATCCGCCAGTGGTGCCGCGAAACGAAAGTTTTGTTCGACCATAACGACCGTGTAGCCTTTCTGTTTGAGCATACGGATCATCTTGGCCAGCGCCTGCACGATGACCGGCGCAAGGCCTTCTGAAATTTCGTCGAGCAGCAGCAGATTGGCACCCGTACGCAGAATACGTGCGACCGCCAACATTTGTTGTTCGCCGCCAGACAATCGGGTGCCTTGACTATTTCGGCGCTCTGCCAGATTGGGAAACATGGCATAGATTTCATCGAGACCCATGCCCGCTCCCATTCCTTTTAGAACAGGTGGTAGCAGCAGATTCTCTTCACATGACAGACTGGAAAAAATGCCGCGCTCTTCTGGACAGTAACCTACGCCGTAGTGCGCGATCTGATAGGTTGGCAAATTGATCGTTTCATACCCACGAATCTTGATCGAGCCTTTGCGATCACCCGTCAGACCCAGAATGGCGCGCAGCGTCGACGTACGTCCTGCTCCGTTACGCCCGAGCAGCGTGACGACTTCTCCGCTGTGCACGTCCAGATCCACGCCATGCAAAACATGCGATTCGCCGTACCAGGCTTGCAGCCCGCGAATGCTGAGCGCAACATCTTTGGAAGAACTAACAGCCATCAGTGTGCGCCTTCGAGTTCGCCGTCAACGGTGCCCATGTACGCGGCCATTACATCCGGATTGCGTGATACTTCTTCATACGGGCCTTCCGCCAGAATCGCGCCACGTTGCAATACCGTGATGCGATCCGCGATGCTGGAAACCACGCCCATGTTGTGCTCCACCATCAAAACGGTTCGGCCCACTGCCACCTTGCGAATCAATTCAGTCACGCGGTGCACGTCTTCGTGTCCCATGCCTTGCGTTGGCTCATCGAGCAACATCAGTTCCGGCTCAAGCGAAAGCGTCGTCGCAATTTCCAGTGCACGTTTCCGTCCGTAAGGCAGATTGACGGTCACCTCGTTGGCAACATCGCCCAACCCCACCTCTTCGAGCAGCGCGTGCGCGCGGTCATTGAGGTGATTGAGGCTGCGCTCGCTCTTCCAGAAATGAAATGAAGTGCCGAGCTTGCGCTGCAGCCCAACGCGCACATTCTGCAGGACGGTCAAATGCGGAAACACGGCCGATATCTGAAACGAACGAATGATGCCGCGACGCGCGATTTGCGCGGGCTGCTCTTTAGTAATGTCGCGACCATTGAACGTAATCGTTCCGGTGGTCGGTTCAAGAAATTTGGTGAGTAGATTGAAACAGGTCGTTTTGCCAGCACCATTGGGGCCGATAAGCGCATGAATGCTGCCACGGCGAACCTTGAGGTTGACGTCAGTGACGGCGGAAAAACCCTTGAAATCTTTGCCCAGATGGCGTGTCTCAAGAATCGTTTCAATCGAATCGGTCATATCGTCGCGAGCCTCCACCCGTTAATCACAAGCGACTCGCATCGCGTTTCATTAATAGAATAGTAACTCAACACTATTGTTACGTTTCTGTACGTTTGTGTTGCTTTTTTTACCGTACTCAAGAGCACATCTACAAATTCGTTTTTTGGGATGCCCTCAAGTCTCTCCCAAAAATCCCCCGCTCTGATGTGCCCAGAGCCTTGCATAGAGCCCGTCTTTGGCCAACAAACTCTTGTGATCCCCTTCCTCAACGATGCGGCCCTGATCAATCACGATCAGACGATCCATCGCGGCGATGGTGGACAGGCGATGCGCGATAGCGACCACCGTTTTGCCTTCCATCAGACGATACAGGCTGCGTTGAATTGCAGCCTCTACCTCTGAATCGAGCGCGCTTGTGGCTTCGTCAAGCAGCAGGATCGGTGCGTTTTTGAGCATCACGCGCGCGATTGCGATTCGCTGGCGCTGACCGCCAGAGAGCTTGACACCGCGCTCGCCAACGTGAGCGTCGTACCCGGTGCGTCCTTTCGGATCGGTCAAGGCCGCGATGAAGTCAGACGCTTCCGCGCGCTCCGCTGCATGAATCATGTCGACGTCATTGGCGTCCGGTCGTCCATACAAGATATTGTCGCGAACGGCGCGATGCAGGAGTGACGTGTCCTGCGTGACCATGCCGATTTGCGCGCGCAGGCTATCTTGCGAAACGGTTGCGATATCGGTGCCGTCAATCAGAATGCGACCGCTTTCTACGTCATAAAAGCGCAGCAACAAATTGACGAGCGTTGACTTTCCTGCGCCTGAACGACCGACCAAACCGATCTTTTCGCCGGGTTTAATGGTCAATGAAAAATCGTCGATGATGCGTGACTTCTGATGAGTCGCGCCATACGCGAATGTCACGTTTTCAAAGCGAACCTCGCCACGAGGAACCTCGATGGCTTTGGCGTCGACTGCGTCGACCACGGTCTCCGGTCGTGACAGCGTGTCCATGCCATCGCGCACGGTTCCGATGTGTTCGAACAGACCCGCCAATTCCCACATCACCCAGTTCGACATGCCGTTCAAACGAAGCGCCATCGCGCTGGCAGCGGCGACCGCGCCGACGCCGACTTGTCCCTGCATCCACAGCACGAGTGCCGCGCCAGCGGTAGCGGCCACCAGCAGCACCGACAAGCTGTGATGCACGACGTCAAACGCCGTGACCAATCGCCACTGCACGAGCACCGTTTGCATGAATTCCTGCATCGCGCTTTTGGCGTAGCCCGCTTCGCGCTGGCCATGCGAAAACAGCTTAACGGTCGCGATGTTGGTGTACGCGTCCGTGATGCGTCCGGTCATCAGTGATCGCGCGTCGGCCTGCGCCTGCGAGATCCGACCGAGACGCGGTACGAAGTAAGTGCATGCGCCGATGTAGAGCGCGAGCCAACCCAGAAAGGGCACCATCAAACGTAGATCAAAGCCGCCAGCACCGACTACCATCGTCACGAAATAAATGATGACGAACACCATCACGTCCGCCAGAATCATCCACACATCGCGCACGGCGAGGGCAGTCTGCATGACCTTGGCCGCGACACGCCCGGCAAATTCGTTTTGATAGAAGCTCATACTCTGTGCGAGCATCAGACGATGAAAATTCCAGCGCAACCGCATCGGGAAATTGCCCATCATCGCCTGATGCTTGAACAGCGCCTGAAACGACACCAGCAACGGACTCAGTATCAGCATGCCGATCAGCAACAACAACCCCGTGCGGTTGTCCTCCCACAGGCGAGCCGGCTCGGTTTTTGATAACCAGTCAACCACACGACCGATCATCGAAAACAGCAAAGCTTCGATGACGCCAACCGTAGCCGTAAACACCATCATCGCCGCGAGGTAAGGACGCAATCCGCGCGTGCATTCCCACAAAAACGCGAAGAACGATTTCGGTGGCGCGACCGGCGCGGTATCGGGATAGGGCTCAACGAGCCGTTCGAATAATTGAAACATGGAAATTTAGATGTGTAGGATGGGCAGGCTCGGCTCACCGCTGATTGTCATGGCAAGTAGCGGTGGGCGAGGGGTGCCCACCCTACTCATAAGCTGCGGGTTTTGGCAGCGTGCGGGTGCCCATCATCACTTCGCTCTTCCATGCGAACCAGGTGAGCAGGATTGCGCCGACTCCCGCGAGGGCGAGGGCGGCGCGCAAGCCGAGATGCTCGCCCACGTAACCGCCGATCAGCGCGCCGGGTGCCGCGCCGATCAGGATCAGCCAGCGCATGGTGCTGGTCATGCGACCCAACAAGGGCTCCGGTGTGACTGCTTGACGCAACGACAAAAAGTTAACGAAGATCAGCGTCGCACCGCCGGAAAAGCAGGTCAGCATGAAGCCGAAAAACACCACGCCCCACACGTTCGCGGGCGCAACGGCGAGTGCGAGCCAGCCCGCAGCGCTCACTGCAATGCCTGCAACAATCGTCGGGCCGGGACCGAACTTTTCGCTCACACGCTTGCCGTAAACGCTCGCGAGAATAGTGCCGACGCCCATGCCGACATAACAAAGGCCAATCGCCTGCGCGGTCATGCCCAGCTCGCGCGTTGCGACGAGAATTTGCACGACACTCGCCATGTGATGCAGCAATTGCCAGCAGCCGACAAACAGCGCAAGCGTCCACAGCATGCGGGTGCCTTTCACGAAGTGCACGCCTTCGCGCAACTGTTGCATGAAGTTGGTGCTGCCTGCGGGGGCCACCGTTTCATTGACGCGAATGCCGCGCAGCAACATGACCGATCCCGCGATCAGAATCGCATCAAACGCGATGGCAATCGGCGCGCCCAGCAGTTTGATTAAGGCGCCCGCCAAGCCTGGTCCTGCGATCTCGGAGCCCGACACCGCGAGCGCGTTTTTGCTGTGCGCTTCAACCAACCGATCACGCGACACGATCTGCGTCAATACGATTTGCGCTGCCGAACCGGCAAACACGTGCACGCAGCCCAGCACCACGGCAACCGCATACAGCCACGTCATCGACAGATAACCCGTCCACGCGGCAAGCGGAACCGTCATCAGTGTGGCCGCAAAAACCATTTCGCCGATCACGTAGACCGGAAGCTTGCGCACGCGATCCAGCCACACGCCTGCGGGCAATGAGAGCAACACAAATGGCGCAATTTCAGCCGATAACAAAAAACCCATCTGCGACGGTGTCGCGTTGAGCACGGTCACCGCCGTCAGCGGCAACGCGAGCATCGTGATCTGTGCGCCGAAATGTGTGACTACGACGGACGCAAAAATGCGGCGATAGTTAGGATCGTTGAGCAGGTCGCCGGAGGGAAGCGCGGGCAGCTTGAACAGGGATCGCAACCGCGCCCTTAACCAGCTAAAGAGTGACAAAGCAGCTTGCATGGAAAGTCTCAAAAAAGGCGTAGATGCGGCGGGCACAAACGATGCGGGCGACGCATTGCTTAGGCCCATCGCGACGAAGAAAACATAGCGGCGTAGCGCTGAGCGTCGATGAAACGATCAGCGCTGACTGCGCGGTCGGCGGTTGTCGAACGTACCGCTGTGACGGTTGGGGCGACATCCTATGCCCCACGCGCTGCAAAACAGCGCGGTCGTTAACCCGTCAACGCGGATGCTTTGGACTGGCCCTGGCCGGACGCATTCCTGGCAACGAAACCGCAGCAACCATCGAGACGCCGATTACGCTGTGTGTGGCGCGAGAGGAGTGGATGAGTGCGGTCTGCATTGGGGCGTCCTTTCTGGTGCGAAATTGAAGGGCACTTCTAAAAATTCATTTGGGGGACGCATTGTGTCGTCACGCAGTGCTCGCGCATTTGCCAAAAGCGCCCATGTACCAGGGCGTACATTCCGGTTGCTGCGCTCCAGGTTTCTAACACTGCATCCCCAAAAACGAATTTTTAGAGGTGCCCTGAAATCAGTGCAGCGCTTGTGGCGCCTCTGATTGAGCACGAATTTAATGCTACAACGGGCGAGCGTCCGATGCCCAGCGGCGATGCCTGCAAATGGAAGCGGTGTCGCGATAGCGTGTCGGAGACGCGACATTACTATGTCACATCACGCCGATGGAACAGGCAACTTCGGGCCGAACGCACCGTTAGACGGGGGCTAAAGCTTATTTTTATATAAAGTCGATAAACAGATAAATGACGCTATAGCCCTTGCTAATAGGTCAGTTCCGGAAGAAGCTGTTATGAAAATCAGGTTCATGGCGATCTACGCTGCGCGGTCACAGATGGGTATTCAACGCCTTCTTCTGCGCCTCAATGTCCTCACCGCGTCGCTTCGCCAGATCTGCAAATTGATCGTCACCGAGTTTGCCTACCGTGAAGAACTGCGATGCTGGATGCGCGAAGTAAAAGCCGCTCACGCTGGACGCGGGCGTCATCGCGTAGGACTCGGTTAAAGCCATGCCAATGGCGCCTGCATTGAGCACCCGGAAGAGATCAACCTTTTCACGATGATCGGGGCAGGCGGGATAGCCGGGTGCCGGGCGGATGCCGCGATATTTCTCTTTGATCAGTGCTTCATTGTCGAGCTTTTCATCATGGGCATAGCCCCAGAAGTCCTTGCGTACGCGCTCATGCAGGTGTTCGGCAAATGCTTCCGCCAGACGGTCGGCTAGCGCCTTGAACATGATGGAGTTGTAGTCGTCGCCTGCCCTTTCAAACGCAGCCAGACGCTCATCACCGCCAAGACCGGCCGTCACAGCGAACAGACCCAAATAGTCCGCGTGACCGCTGTCGCGCGGCGCAATGAAATCCGCCAGCGCAAAATTTGGACGACCCGCTTCTTTCACGCCTTGCTGGCGCAGCGTGTGAAAACGCATAGCCACTTCAGTACGCCCGCCATCGGCAAAAATGATGATGTCATCACCGTCACTCTGCGCGGGAAGCAATCCGTACGCCGCGTTCGCCGTGAGCCACTTTTCCTGCACGATGCGCTTCAGCATCGCTTGTCCCTCACGGAATACGCGCTGGGCTTCGTCGCCGACGATTTCGTCATTGAGAATTTTGGGATAGTGGCCTGCCAGATCCCACACCAGAAAGAACGGCGTCCAGTCGATATACGGCACCAGCGCGGACAAAGGGTAGTGGGTGAGTTGATGCACACCCGTGTGCTTGGGCGTTGGCGGTGTGTAATGCAAATGATCGCCCGCGAACGGAAAAAAGCGGTTTGCGCGCGCGACTTCCAGCTCCAGCAATGGCACGGCTTTTTTATTCGCATGTCGCTTGCGAATGACCTCATAGTCCGCAGCCGTTTCGGCAACGAATGCCGGTTTCATTTCATCGCTGAGCAGCGCCGTCGCAACGCCGACCGCGCGCGAAGCATCGACCACATGCACCACCGGATTTCTGTAATTCGGAGCGATTTTCACGGCCGTGTGCATACGTGAAGTCGTCGCACCGCCAATGAGTAGCGGCACATGGAAATCAAGGCGATCCATTTCTTTCGCCACATACGCCATCTCTTCGAGCGACGGTGTGATGAGCCCGGACAGACCGATGATGTTGGCGTTCGAGTCTTTCGCCGCTGCAAGAATTTTGTCGCAAGACACCATCACGCCGAGATCGATCACTTCGTAGTTGTTGCACTGAAGCACGACGCCGACGATGTTCTTGCCGATGTCGTGTACGTCGCCCTTCACGGTCGCCAAAACGATCCTGCCCTTAGTCTTTGCCGTGGTGCCGAGCAGACGTTTTTCTTCTTCAATGAATGGCACCAGATGCGCGACCGCCTGCTTCATCACACGCGCAGATTTCACCACTTGCGGCAAAAACATTTTGCCTTGAGCGAATAGATCGCCCACGACATCCATACCCGCCATCAACGGGCCCTCGATTACTTGCAACGGACGCTCGAAACCAAGGCGTGACTCTTCAGCGTCTTCAACGATGAAGGTGTTGATACCTTTGACCAGCGCGTGCTTCAGTCGCTCGTTGACCGGCAGTTCGCGCCAGCTTAAATCCTCAACGCGCGCTTTGCCGCCGCCTTTGACCATCTCAGCAAGCGCCAGCATGCGCTCGGTTGCGTCGGCGCGTCGATTGAGCACGACATCTTCACAGTGCTCACGCAGCACGGGATCCAGCTCGTCGTAAATGCCGACCTGCCCCGCGTTGACGATGCCCATTGTGAGCCCCGCCCTGATCGCGTGATACAGAAACACCGTGTGCATCGCTTCGCGCACATGATCGTTGCCACGGAACGAAAACGACATGTTCGAGATACCGCCCGAGGTCTTCGCGCCGGGTAAATTAAGCTTTATCCAGCGCACCGCTTCGATGAAATCCACGCCGTAATTGTTGTGCTCTTCAAGACCCGTGGCGAGCGCGAACACGTTCGGATCGAAGATGATGTCCTCGGGCGGAAAACCTACTGTTTGCACCAAAATTTTGTAAGCGCGCGCGCAAATATCAATCTTCTTTTGATACGTGTCGGCCTGACCCTGTTCGTCGAACGCCATCACCACCGCCGCGGCACCGTGACGCCGCAAGAGTCGTGCGCATTGCAGAAAGCTTTCTTCGCCTTCTTTCAGCGAAATGGAGTTCACCACGCTCTTGCCTTGCACGCATTTAAGGCCCGCCTCAATGACCTCCCACTTCGACGAATCGATCATGACGGGAACGCGCGAAATGTCCGGCTCGGTCGCGATGATGTTCAAAAATTTCATCATCGCGGCCTTGCTGTCGAGCATTGCCTCGTCCATGTTGACGTCGATGATCTGCGCGCCGCTCGCCACCTGCTGGCGCGCCACTTCGACCGCTCCGGCGTAGTCGTCGTTGAGAATTAATTTTGCAAAAGCGCGGGAGCCGGTGACGTTGGTGCGTTCGCCCACGTTCACAAAAAGAGAGTCAGGGCCGATTTCGAGCGGCTCGAGCCCGGAGAGGTGCATGGTCGTGTTCATACGGCTATTTTCGCCGAAAGCAGCTCTGACGCAGCGCGCGAGGTTCCGCCGTTACGCCAGTTCGTCGATTCGCGCCAGATGCCAGCGCAAAACGTGCAGCAGATTAGCTTCAGACGCGATGCCCCGACCCGCAATGTCGAACGCCGTACCGTGATCCACACTGGAGCGCAAAAAGGGCAATCCAATCGTCACGTTCACCGCGCTATCAAGTCCCAGCAGCTTCACCGGAATCAAGCCCTGATCGTGATACATCGCGAGCACCACATCAAACTCCCCAAAGCGCGCACGCATGAAAACGGTATCCGGCGGCAAAGGGTCGGTTACCAGAATGCCCAGCGCCCGTGCTTCGGCAATCGCTGGAACCAGCACGCGTTGCTCGTCATCGCCGAGCATGCCGCCTTCGCCCGCGTGTGGGTTAATGCCGGCGATGGCAATGCGCGGTTTCGTTTTGCCCAACCAGCGACCTGCCTCGTGCGTTAGCCGGATTTTTTGCAGCACCAGCTCCGGCGTCAGTGCTTCGAGCGCCCTGGACAAAGGCAGGTGAATCGTCGCCAGAACCACTTGCAGATGCTCACTCGCGAACATCATCGCAAAGCGATCCGTGCCCGCCAAACCCGCGATTCGCACAAGGATTTCGGTGTGCCCCGGCTCGGCAACGCCCGCAGCACGTAGCGCGAGTTTGTTGATCGGTGCAGTGGCCATGCCGCAGGTGCGGCCCTGCATGCTGAACTCAGCGGCTTCAACAATCGCCGCGTTCGCAGCGCGACCTGCCTCAGCCGATACTTTACCGATTGGCGGAAAAGTCGCCAGGGTGGCGACCGGGTGCAGCGCGATCTGATGTTCGTGCAAATCGGGGATTGCGTGGTGCAGATCAACGGGTCTCGCACTGAAGCTCGGCGCGTAACGGCTCAATGCATCAGCGAGTACCAGTGGATCACCAACGACAACGACGCGGCCTCGCAGGATTGCGTCGTGTGCCAATGCTTTGGCGACAATCTCCGGCCCAACGCCCGCGGGATCGCCCATCGTGAGCGCGAGTGGCTTTTGCGAAATCGCGTTCATCACTTACCGTGGCAGCACGCAAGATAAAGACGAGTGGCGGTGTCCAGCCCAAACCCAATCGCATCCGCGATCAACGCGTGGCCGATGGAGACCTCATCCGGCGCAACGTGACGAATGAAGTCCGGCAGGTTGTGCAAATTCAAATCGTGTCCTGCATTGACGCCGAGCCCGAGCGCTATGGCTCGCGACGCGGCTTGAACGAATTTTTGCAATGCCAGTTCTGCTCTACCCGTGCCGCCCGCAGCGAACGCCACCGCATAAGGCTCCGTGTACAGCTCAATCCGATCCGCGCCCGCTGCGTGCGCCGCCTCAACCGCTGATATTTCAGCATCAACAAACACGCTCACTCGAACGCCTTTATCTTTGAGCCGAGCGATAAGCGGCTTCACTGCCTCCATCTCGGCACCTGCCGCGAAACCCCGGTTCGACGTGCTCACGCCCACTGCGTCAGGAACGAACGTCGCCTGATGCGGCCTCGCGGCTTCTACAATCGCCATCAGGTTGTGATGCGGATTGCCTTCGAGATTGAATTCGCGATCAGGATACTGCTTGAGCAAAGCGGCCAGCGGCGCGATATCGTTCATGCGAATGTGTCGCTCATCGGGGCGTGGATGAACGGTGATGCCATCAGCACCGGCATCGAGAATGGTTTTGGCGGCATGCAGCAGATCGGGCAGGCCGTTGTCGCGGCTGTTGCGCAAGAGCGCGATGCGATTGATATTGGCGGAAAAATGAGTCACTTGTTTACCCAGATGAGGAGCAGGGATGCGAACGGTTGAGACCAGAGACGCCATTGTGCAAGAAATGAAGGCGCGGGGCTTTTGTCTGGTGTCGCCGGGGCACGTCGCTGCGTGTTTTGGTGTCCCTGTGAGCGCGCTTTCGCCGCTGGCTGCGACCTGGAGCGACTTGCCGCGCGACGCCTATTTGAAAGATGGCGGCAAGTATCGTTCGCGACGTCACAGCAGTTTTGTGCAGACAATTGCGCCGTCAGAGCTGACGCAAGTCGCGCATCGGGCGCACTGGCAGCCCGTTGATTACAACGCGCTGCACGGCGGCATTGAGCGCATGTTTGAGCCCATTGCAGTGCCTGTTTGCGATGATGCTGCATGGCGCGGTTTGCTTTCAGGCTTAGGCCAGGTGTTCGCGGGTGTGAGCCCGGAGCTGAAATGGTTCATCGAAGCGCATCAGTTTCGCATCGACACCGCCGAAGGCATTGGTCGTCCGACGCCCGAAGGCGCGCATCGCGATGGCGTGGACTTTGTGGCGGTGATTCTGGTCAATCGTCAGGGCGTTAAGGGCGGCGAAACGCGCGTGTTTGAAGCGCAGGGGACGAGCGGCGTGCGCTTCACATTGACCGAGCCGTGGTCGGTGCTTTTGCTTGACGACAAACGGGTGATTCATGAGACTACGCCAATTCAGCCAGATGGGCCGGACGGCGTGCGAGACACGCTGGTTTTGACGTACCGTGCAGGAAGTTTTCAGGATCCAGAATAGAAGAACGGCCCCGCAGGGCCGTTTTCAATTCGGACGGACGTCGTTACGCCGCATTCTTGTCCAAATCCCGCAACTCACGGCGCAGAATTTTGCCAACTGGCGTTTTCGGCAGATCAGCGCGGAACACCACGTACTTCGGTTTTTTGTAACCGGCGAGATTTTTCTCGCAGTAATCACGCACCGTTTGCTCGGTCAAGTTCGGGTCTTTCTTGACGATAAACACTTTCACAGCCTCGCCAGATTTCTCATCCGGCACGCCGATCACCGCGCATTCCATCACGCCGGGGCAGCTCGCCACGACGTCTTCAACCTCGTTCGGATACACATTGAAGCCGGACACCAGCACCATGTCCTTCTTTCGATCCACGATCTTCACGTAGCCGCGCTCGTCCATCACGCCGATATCACCCGACTTGAAGAAGCCATCGACGCTGAACACGTTGGCGGTCTCGTCGGGACGCTGCCAGTAACCCGCCATAACCTGCGGGCCCTTGATGCAAATCTCACCCGGCTCGCCCATCGCCACGACGTTGTTGTCATCATCGCGAATCGAAATTTCAGTCGAGGGCAGCGGCATGCCGATGGTGCCCGAATACGCTTCGGAGTCGGTTGGATTGCAGGTTGCCGACGGCGAGGTTTCCGACAGACCGTAGCCCTCCACAATCGGGCAGCCCGTCGCCTTCAACCACTTGTCCGCCACGGCCTTTTGCACGGCCATGCCGCCACCGTTCGACACGCGAAGATTGCTCGTTTGCAATTCTGAGAACGTCGGGTCATTGACCAGCGCGTTGTAGAGCGTATTGACCGCCGGGAACATGTGCAGTTCGAAGCCTTTGAGTGCTTTGATCGTGCCCGGAATATCACGCGGATTCGGGATCAGAATGGCATGCCCACCGGTACGCGTCACCAGCAGGTAGCAAATCGTGAACGCGAAGATGTGATACAGCGGCAACGCGCACACCGTATTCAACTGCTCCGGCGGTTTCGGCTTTTTCGGGTTGTTCAGCGCGGGTTGCATCCAGGCTTCGGATTGCAGAACGTTAGCGATGATATTGCGATGAAGCAGCGTTGCGCCCTTCGAAACGCCCGTCGTTCCGCCGGTGTATTGCAGCACGGCGGGATCGTCGAATTTGGCTTTTGACGGCGATAGCGCGAGCGGTTTTCCCTTCGCCATTGCATCGTTAAATTTCACAGCCGTTGGCAATGAAAATGCGGGCACCATTTTCTTTTTGCTGCGCACAACGTAGTTGACGAGCGCGCCTTTGATCATGCCGAACATGTCGCCCATCGCGGCGAGGATGACATGCTTGACGGGCGTTTTGTCGAGCACCTGTTGCAGCGTCGCGGCAAAGTTTTCGAGAATGATGATCGCTTTGGCCCCCGAGTCTTTCAGCTGATGCTCAAGCTCGCGCGGGGTGTAGAGCGGGTTCACATTCACCGCCACGAAACCGGCGCGCAATACCGCCGCCACCGCCACGGGATACTGCAACACGTTTGGCATCATCAGCGCCACGCGATCACCCTGTTGCAGGCCGAGGCTCTGCAGATAAGCGCCGAGCGCGCGGGAATAGGTGTCCACTTCGCCGTACGTCAGCGTCTTTCCCATGCAGGTGAACGCCGGGCGCGTGGCGTATTTTTGATAGCTCTCTTCGAGCAATTGCACGATGGAAGCGTACTGGTCGTACTTAACTTCTGCCGGTACGCCTTTGGGGTAATTTTTAAGCCACGGTTTATCCATGGGGGCCTCCTTTTTTGTGTCGCTGAATGTTGCGCCGTGTTGAATTTGCAGAGATTGCGGCCCGTTGTTGGCGCGGCTTGCGTGTCTGGCCTGTCCTCACAGGGCAGACATCTCAGCGAGGCATGATAGCAGCGCTTTCGCGCGCCCCAGCGCGTGAAAACCAGCGGTTTGTTATGGCGGCGAAGAGATACAGCTTATGGCTGAAACGACTATTGCAAAAGGGCTAATAGCGATAAATAGGCGTAAGCGACTTTTGCCATAATACGACGTAAGCCCATATGTAATAAGAGTTTTACCGAAAAGCTATATGCGCGCCCAATACAATACGGGTATGGCTTTACTTACTCTACAAAACGCTCACCTCGCATTCGGTCTCGCCCCGCTCCTCAATGGTGCGGATTTTGCAATTGAAACGCGCGAACGGATCGGCCTGATTGGCCGCAACGGCGCCGGCAAAAGCTCGCTCCTGAAAGTGCTGGCACGCGCGCAGGTGCTGGATGACGGCGCGATTGCGCTGCAAGGCGGCGTGCGGATCACCACGGTTCCGCAGGAACCCATCTTTGCCGCCAACACCACGGTATTCGAGGCGGTTTCTAACGGCGTATCGCGCGCACGCGAACTGCGCGATGAATACGAAAAATTGGCGGTCGAGGGCGGCGACGAACACACGCTGTCCGACATGCAACACGAAATCGATGAGCTCGATGGTTGGGCGTGGGAATCGAAGGTTGCAACCACGCTTTCGCAGTTAAGCTTGAACCCCGACACGCTGGTGTCAACGCTTTCCGGGGGCCTGAAAAAACGCGTCTCGATTGCGCAGGCACTGGTCGGCGCGCCCGACGTGCTGCTGCTCGACGAGCCCACCAACCACCTCGATCTCGCGGCGATTGCGTGGCTGGAAACGATGCTGCAAAGCTTCAAGGGAAGCGCCGTCATCATCAGCCATGACCGCACGTTTTTGGACAACGTCGTCACCCGAATCGTCGAGCTGGATCGCGGCAAACTCACGGGCTTTCCGGGCAATTATTCCGCCTACGAAACGCAGAAGGCCGCTCAGCTTGAATTCGAGGCCACGGTCAACGCCAAATTTGACAAATTCCTCGCGCAGGAAGAAGTCTGGATTCGCAAAGGCGTCGAAGCGCGCCGCACGCGCAACGAGGGCCGTGTGCGCCGCCTCGAAGCGCTGCGCGACACCCGCGAAAAGCGCCGTGATTCGCTCGGTCGCGTCAAGCTCGAAATCACCAGCGGTGCGCAGTCCGGCAAGATCATTGCCGAGTTGACGGATGTCTGCAAATCTTTTGGCAATAACGTGATTGTGAAGGACTTCACGAGCACTATTTTGCGCGGCGACAAGATCGGTCTCGTCGGCCCGAACGGCATCGGCAAAACAACGCTGTTGAAACTGATCCTCGGCGAGCTACAACCCGACAGCGGCAAAATCCGCACCGGCGCAAAAATGCAGGTCGCGTACTTCGACCAACTGCGTGACGGCTTGAACGAAGAAGCCACGCTCGCCGAATTCATCGCGCCGGGCAGCGACTGGATCGAAGTGGGTGATCGTCGCGTTCATGTCATGACCTATTTGCAGGACTTTTTGTTCTCGCCTGCGCGCGCCAATGCGCAAGTAAAAATGCTCTCCGGCGGCGAGCGCAATCGCCTGCTGCTCGCACGGCATTTCGCGAAAGAAGCCAACGTGCTCGTGCTCGATGAACCCACCAACGATCTCGATATCGATACGCTGGAATTGCTCGAAGACAAGCTCGCCAACTACGAAGGCACCGTTTTCATCGTCAGCCACGACCGGCGCTTTCTGGATAACGTCGTAACGAGCTGCCTCGTTGCCGAAGGCAACGGTTTGTGGCGCGAATACGAAGGCGGCATCACCGACTGGCAGGCGCAATCGAAATTGATGGCGTCACTGGCGGACGCGCAGAACTCGGGCGTGCCGGTTGCGCCTACTACGAAGACGTCGAACGCGTCTCCGTTCGGCCTTGCATCATCGCAAGCGTTGATCGATGCTACGGCGCCCAAGGCTGCCAAGCCCGCGCCCGTGGCCGCTCCGGCCGCAAAAGCCAAACTCAATTACAAAGATCAACGAGAACTAGACGGCCTGCCCGCAAAAATCGAAGCACTTGAAAAAGAGCAGGCAGAGATCAACACCTTGCTCGGCGAAGGGGCGATTTTCCAAACTGACCCCAAGCGCGCGACCACGCTGTCGAAGCGCGTGAGCGAACTCGACGAATTGGTCACGACGGCAATGGCGCGCTGGGAAGTTTTGGGCGGCTAGAAATGTCGCGTGTAGTTATAGCCATACCGCATAGCCACATCCAGAAATGGCACCGTTAGCACTGGCGTTGCGGCGCGACGGCGTCTACAGTTCGGCTATTCCTTTCTGTATTGCGCCTTCCATGACTACTGCTGACCGCGTTGAACACGACTTTTTAGGCGAGAAGCCGATTCCCGCAAACGCCTACTGGGGCGTGCACACGGCGCGCGCGGTTGAAAATTTCCCCATTTCCGGCACGATGATTTCGGCCATGCCCGATTTGATTCGCGCATTTGGCTTCGTTAAGAAGGCTGCGGCGCGCGCGAACGTGCAGCTTGGCGCACTTGATACGAAGCACGCGGATCCCATCATCGCTGCCTGCGAAGCGCTGATCGCTGGCCAGTTTCAGGATCAGTTCGTGGTGGACGTGATTCAGGGCGGCGCGGGCACATCGACCAACATGAACGCCAACGAAGTCATTGCCAATGTGGCGCTCGAAAAAATGGGTTACGCGAAGGGCCGCTACGACATACTGCACCCGAACGATCATGTCAATGCCTCGCAAAGCACCAATGACGTCTACCCTACTGCCGTTCGCCTCGCATTATGGACGGCGATTGACCGCCTGCTCGGGTCGATGACGATATTGCGCGAGGGCTTTGCGGCCAAGGCTCACGAGTTCAAGGATGTGCTGAAGATTGGCCGCACGCAATTGCAGGACGCCGTGCCCATGACGCTGGGGCAGGAGTTCTCGACCTATGCGGTGATGATTGAGGAAGACGAAGCGCGGTTGCGTGAAGCGCGTGCGCTGATTCAGGAGATCAATCTGGGTGCTACGGCCATCGGAACAGGCATCAATGCGCCATTAGGCTATGCCGATCTGGCATGCCAATACCTTGCGCAGGAGAGCGGAATCCCGGTGGTGAAAGCCAAAAATCTGGTCGAGGCGACGCAAGACACTGGCGCGTTCGTGCAGCTCTCGGGCGTGCTCAAACGCATTGCCTGCAAGCTCTCGAAAATTTGTAACGATTTGCGCCTGTTGTCAAGCGGTCCGCAGGCAGGTTTTGGCGATATCAAGCTACCGCCGCGACAGGCTGGCTCGTCCATCATGCCGGGCAAAGTGAACCCGGTTATCCCGGAGGTCATGAATCAGGTGGCGTTTGAAGTCATCGGCAACGATGTCACGGTCACTATGGCATCGGAGGCGGGGCAATTGCAGCTCAACGCGTTTGAACCAATCATGGGCTGGAGCCTGTTCAAGAGCATTCAGCATCTGAGCAGCGCCTGTCTCACGCTGCAACACAACTGCGTGGTGGGTATCGAGCCTAACTACACGTTGCTGGCAAAACGGGTGCGCGAATCAGTCACGCTGGTGACGGCACTCAACCCCATCATCGGTTACGAAAAGGCTGCGCTGATTGCCAAAACTGCCATCGCTACTGATGAACCGATTGACGAAGTCGCCGAAAAATTAGGCATCATGACGAAAGCTGAAATCGAGGCCCTGTTGGTGCCGGAGTTGTTGACGCAGCCGTTGCGTCGCTAAGAATTAGCGCTGACACGTCGGGCAAAATACCGTCGCCCGCCCGCCATGCCGCATGAGTTTCAGCGGTGTTCCGCAGACTTTGCACGGCTTTCCGTCGCGTCCATAAACGAAATAATCCAGCTGAAAATAGCCCCGCTCACCGGCGGTGTTCACAAAGTCGCGCAACGTCGAACCGCCTGCTGCGATAGCTTCGGTGAGCACGGCTTTTACTTCACGCACAAGGCGCACGTGGCGGGCGAGTGAGATGCGGTTGGCAGCGCGATTGGGGTGAATACCTGCGCGAAATAGCGATTCATTGGCATAGATATTACCGACGCCAACCACGAGCGAGTTGTCCATGAGTGCTTGCTTGATTGGCCCGGTGCGACGGCGGGTTTCGCGATACAGGTATGCGGCGTCGAGCGCGTCGGTCAATGGTTCGGGCCCCAGATGGGCAAGTAATGGTTGCGCTGCGTCATTACCTTCAAAAAAGTGCATCGAACCGAAACGACGCGGATCGTTGTAGCGCAACACATAAGGCCTATCGCGCGCGGTCAGGTGCAGGTCGACGTGATCATGCGTTCGCGGTGCGGGCAGCGAGTCGGCCCGATGCGCGATGAAGCTGCCGGTCATGCCCAGGTGCGCGAGTAACGTGCCGACGACTTGTGGGAGCGGGTTCACCGCGATTCCCGGTTGCGAGGTCATTCGCGGTGCAACTGCTCTCACAAATTCCGTCGCACTCAGCCGAAAAAGCAAATATTTACTGCGTCTTTCCACGCTAACGAGCGAGAGTCCCACGAGCTGTGCCTCAAAATCGGGCGGAATGGGCCAACGGAGTCGGCGATTACGTACGACTACATTGCTAATCCTCGCACCCAACAGAATGGATTCAAGACCACGGCGGACGGTTTCGACTTCGGGTAATTCGGGCATTTGCTCTTGGCAATTCAGACTTTCGACTAGTGTAGAAGCAAGCAACAAAGGCGCGGCCGCCTGCGGTGTATGCTCCCGTTTATGAAGTATCCATCCGCTCCGTTTTCCTCTAAATTTGCGCCGCTGATTGCGGCGGTTGCCTTATGCATCAGCGGCAATTCGTTCGCTCAAGGCGCCACTACCTCACCTCAAGTTTCGATCAATGATCGCGCGGTGGTTTTAGGCATTCTCGCGGCGGAGTTTTCGTTGCAAAGCGGCGATGTAGCGACTGCTGCAAATACGTATTACGAAGTCGCCAAACGCAGTCGTGACGCCAAAGTTGCCGAGCGCGCGGTGGAGCTTTTGTTGCGCGGGCGGCGCGTTGATGAGGCGAAGGAGATTGCGGCGCTCTGGCAGGAGGCCGATGGTGGCTCGGTTCGTCCACACCTGATTGCGTTGGCGCTCGCGCTGACCAGCGCGGACGAGTTACGCGCGATGGGTGCAGTGACAGCTATCGCCACGCTGCCGGATGACGTACGCGCCTCAGCGATCATGGACGTCGCGCGCCAGCTTGCGCTACATCGGGATCGAGATTTCGCGGTGAAGCTCGCGAGTGTGTTCACCCAGGAATTGCCGACGTCGCCCGAGTCGTATTACGCGTTGGCCGTAGCGAGCACGGGTAACGAGAACAAGCGCGTGGGTGAGGCTTTGCTAGCCATCGATCAGGCGTTGAAGCTGAGGCCGGACTGGCCGCAGGCCGTTGCGGTGAAGTCCCGGCTCTTGCTGGCGCGCGGCCCCGTCGCGACTGGCGTGGAATCTTCGCCCGGCGCAGCGGCGGTGGCGCTGCTGGAGAATGCAATTGCGGCGAATGCTGCGAAGAATGCACCGGCCGCAAATTCGACCGCGCCAGTTAAAGACGAGTCGCGCGAACTGCGTCTGGTGTTGGCGCGAACGCAATTTGATCTGGAGAAATATGCCGAGGCGAGAAAGCAGTTTTTGGCACTCGCCGAAGATGGATTGGAAGACGCCGACGAAATGCGTTTGGCCGCGACGCTCGCTGCATTTCAGGGCAAGGATTGGGACGCCGCGGAGCGCGAATTCACCGATTCGCTGGCGGCGGAACGGGGCGATGCGGCGGCGGTGCTGTACTACCTCGCGCGCATTTCCGAGGCGCGTCAGCGTTGGGGCGAAGCGGTGGATCGCTACACCCAGGTGCCGCGCGGTGATCGCTATTGGGAATCGCAGCTGCGAATTGCTGGCGCGCTGGCGCAGGACAAGCGCATGTTGCAGGCGATCAGTCATTTGCGCTCGCTAAAACCGGGCAACGCGCTCGAACGTTTGAGTCTGACGCAGACGGAAGCGACTTTGTGGCGCGAAGCGGGTGAAAACGTGAAGGCGTTTGAAGCGTTGGACGCGGCGCTGGTGACCGATGCCAACAATCCCGATTTGCTCTATGACAGTGCGATGCTGGCGGAGCGTATTGACCGCATGGACGAAGCAGAAAAGCGCCTGCGCCGCGTGATCGTGTTGCAGCCGACTCGGGCACATGCGTTTAATGCGCTGGGCTACAGCTTCGCGGATCGCAATATCAATCTGGACGAAGCGCGCACGTTAATTGAGAAGGCGCATGGCATCGCACCGGACGATCCTGCGATTCTCGATAGCATGGGCTGGATAGCTTTTCGCCAGGGCCGTCTGGCTGACGCAGAGAGTTATCTCAAGCGCGCGCTCGAAAAATTTCAGGACGGCGAGATCGCCGCGCATCTGGGCGAAGTGCTGTGGGCGCAGGGGCGTCAGGACGAAGCAAAACAGGTGTGGGATACACAACTGAAAGCGCAACCTGATAGCGAAATTTTGAAGAAGACTGTTGCGCGGCTTGCGAAGTAACTATTTGATGCAGTTCCACGCGCTTGGTTACCCGCGCGTTCCGCAGCAGATCTGTGGGAGCGGCCCTGGCCGCGAAAGGTTTGCCACCGCTCTATCGCGGCTAAAGCCGCTCCCACAGGGGACGGCGGCGTACCTTGCTATGCGCTACTGCGTTATGTCATGCGCCGTCGCCGTTCTTATATTGTCGTCCGGGTGCACCGTTCAGCCCATTGCCTTGGCTGCGAATTCCACACGGGCCACGTCGATTTCCATTCGAACCCAGTTCTCGCTCTCCGGCCGCTTCAGCGCCAAAAACGGCAACGAACAGGTGAGCGGGCAGTTTCGCTATGCCCAAAGTGGGGCCGATGGCACGTTGCGGCAGATGAGCCTGTTTTCACCGCTCGGCACGCCGCTCGCGGAAATTAGCGCTGATCGTGAATCGGCCACTTTGACGTTATCGAACGGTCAAGTGCAACGTGCCGCCTCGCTGACCGATTTGATGCGCACGGTCATCGATTTGCCGGTGACGGATGCAATGCTGTCTGCCTGGTTGCAGGGATTGCCTTTCGATGCCTCAGTGCTCGCGGCCGCGACCGCCGAGCGTGACGCATCGGGCGCACCCTCAAGGTTTGTTGAATCGGGTTGGGAGATCGCGATTTCGGCCCGCATGGAAGGAATTGCGACCGCGCCGAAACGCATGCGCTGGAGCATGCTGGGGCAACCGGACACGGAGGTTCGCTGGGTGATTGACGAGTGGCGTACGCCGTGACCGCGCCGAAACGGTGGGTGCTGCCCGCGCCCGCCAAGCTCAATCTCTTTCTGCATGTCACAGGTCGCCGCGCGGACGGTTATCACGAGCTGGAAAGCGTGTTTGTACCGATCACACTGGCTGATACGGTGGCTTTAACGTCGCGCGAGGATGGGCAGATTCGGCTGATCGATCCGCCGGAGGGATTGACCGAGAAAAACGATCTGGCATGTCGCGCAGCGCGTGCGCTGCAACGGGCGACGGGAACGACGCTTGGAGTCGACATTCATCTAAAGAAGGTCATTCCGCAAGGCGGCGGACTGGGCGGCGGCAGCTCGGACGCTGCGACCACTTTGTTAGGACTCAACCGGCTCTGGTCGCTTGGTCAGGCGCGCGACCAACTCCGTGCGGTGGGCGAGAAACTCGGCGCTGATGTGCCGTTCTTCATTTTTGGACAGCCTGCGTTCGCGAGCGGCGTAGGTGAGCGCCTACTCGCGGTTTCGCTCCCACTGAACCAATACGTCGTCGCCTTTCCCGGTATCTGCGTGGCGACCGCCGATGTGTTTGCGGAAACTGGCCTCACACGAAATACGCCTAGGGCAGAAAGAAAAGTGTTCGCAGAAAACTTTGGCCACAACGATTTGCAGCCGGTCGCTGAGCGCCTGCAACCCCAAATTTCCTCGCTTTGTGGCGCTTTCATTCGAGCGGGAGCCGCGCCGCGCATGAGCGGTTCAGGCGCTTGCGTGTTTGCGCCGACATCCGGTGCAATCGCCGCGCAGGCACTGGTCGCGCAGCTACGCGGCGCGGGCTGGCAATGCTGGATCGTTAAATCAATCGCCCATCATCCGCTCATCGGCTTCGCCTCCGGTTGAAATGTCCGGGTGACCGATGCTATAATTTAAGGCTTCCTGTGATGGTTTGACTTGTCGAGTCGTCGCAAGAAAAAGTGTAGGGGAGTCGCCAAGTGGTAAGGCACCGGATTTTGATTCCGGTATACGTAGGTTCGATCCCTTCCTCCCCTGCCACACATACATATCAAAGCGGTCTTAGAGCTTCACTCCAAGGCCGCTTTTTTTTCGATAGTCCGCAAACGATAGTTTCGAGCCCGCCATGAGTTTCCATGACATGATGGTCTTTACCGGCAACGCGAACGCCAAGCTGGCGCATTCGGTTGTTGAGCACCTGAGTTTGCGGCTCGGCAAAGCGCAGGTCAGCAAGTTCTCTGACGGCGAGGTAAACGTTGAGATTCTCGAAAACGTTCGCGGTAAAGATGTGTTCGTGTTGCAGTCGACCTGCGCGCCGACTAACGACAATTTGATGGAACTGGTGATCATGGTTGACGCACTAAAGCGTGCGTCGGCCGGGCGGATCACCGCCGCGATGCCGTATTTCGGCTACGCGCGTCAGGATCGCCGCCCGCGCTCCGCGCGTGTTGCGATTTCGGCGAAAGTTGTGGCCGACATGCTGTCGGCGGTGGGTGTGGATCGCGTGCTGACGATGGATTTGCACGCTGATCAGATTCAGGGTTTTTTCAATATTCCCGTTGACAATATTTACGCGACGCCGATTTTGCTCGCGGATATCTGGAAGCAGAAATACGAAAACCTCCTGGTCGTGTCGCCGGACGTCGGCGGTGTTGTTCGTGCGCGAGCTGTTGCCAAACGTCTCGACACAGACCTCGCAATCATCGACAAACGTCGGCCCAAAGCGAATGTCTCGGAAGTCATGAACATCATTGGCGATGTGGCGGGTCGTACCTGCCTCATCATGGACGACATCGTGGATACGGCGAATACGCTGTGCAAAGGCGCGCAGGCGTTGAAGGACAACGGTGCGGTGAAGGTCATCGCGTATTGCACACACGCTGTGCTCTCGGGCGAAGCGGTGAATCGGATATCAGGCGACGCGATTGATTCGCTGGTTGTCACCGACACGATTCCGCTGTCAAAAGAAGCGCAGGCGCTTGGCAAAATCCGCCAGATTTCCAGCGCGCAATTGATCGCCGAAACGATGCAGCGTATTAGTAATGAGGACAGCGTTTCGTCCTTATTCACAGAGTAATCTTACTCAAGAATTTTTCCCGCGCGCAATAACGCGAGCGGGCTTTTAGCGTCACACTGGTCGCGGTGTCACGATTAAAAAAACCATCATTGGAGTTACAAAAAATGGCAACCGAATTCACCGCGTTCTCGCGGTCAGCGCTGGGCAGTAGTGCGAGCCGCCGCCTGCGTCTTACGGCCAAAGTGCCGGGCATCGTCTATGGCGGTACCGATAAACCTGAAATGATCGAGCTCGATCACAACGCGCTGTGGCACGCCCTCAAGAAAGAGGACTTCCACAGCTCAATTCTCACGATGACCGTGGACAAAGCAAAGAGCCAGGTGCTCCTGCGCGACGTGCAATATCACCCGTTCAAACAGCTGATCCAGCACATCGATTTTCAGCGCGTTGACGCGGCCAAGAAAATTCACATGCGCGTGCCCGTTCACTTCGTGAATCAGGAGATCTCGCCTGCCGTGAAACTCTCCGGTGCCGTGGTCAACCATGTGCTCTCCGATGTTGAAATTTCTTGCCTGCCGAAAGACTTGCCGAAATTCATCGAAGTAGATATGCAATCTCTCGTCGCTGGCTCGTCGATTCACGCCTCCAACGTGAAATTGCCCGAGGGCGTAGCGTTTGTGTTCCACGGGCGTAACAAGGATGTCGTGTTCGCCACTGCATCGACGGTCAAAGAAGAGGCCGCACCCGCTGACGGCGCACCCGTGGCCGCTGAAGTTGCAGCGTCCAAGCAGAAGGCTCCGGCCGCTCCTGCTGCTGTGCCAAACAAAGAAGGCGCGAACAAGGACAAGGATCTCAAGAAGAAGAAATAATCTTCTACGGTTCGAAAAAGGCTCGCGTTTGCGGGCCTTTTTTATTGGTATTGCGAGAATCAGCTTTTTCGTGAATGCCAGTCTAATCGGGGGCTAGACGTCGTATTTGCCGAAAGTCGATAAATAGACAAATTAACAATGAACCCCAGTGCAGTGGTCGTTTGAAGTAAAAGCTATTAACCAGCGTTTACACTGTAAAGCAGTAATTTTTTGCCTTAGTTAGCGCTTCCGTGACTTTCCCAAAACTACCCATCAAACTCGTCGTCGGGCTCGGTAATCCAGGCCCGGAATATGAGCGCACACGGCACAACGCGGGATTCTGGCTGGCCGAGGATGTGGCGCATGAAATTGGCGGCAGTTTTGCGAGTGAGAAAAAATTTGACGGCCTGATGGCGCGAGGTCAAGGTGCTGCAAGTGAAGTGCGGGTTCTCAAGCCGCAAAAGTACATGAACCTCTCAGGCCAAAGCGTTGCAGCCATAGCGAATTTCTACGCCGTTGCCCCCGCAGAAATTCTCGTCGCGCATGATGAACTTGACCTCGACGCCGGTGACATCAAATTCAAATTCGGTGGCGGCCACGCCGGGCACAACGGTCTGCGCGACATTCAGGCGAAGCTTGGAACGGGGGACTACTGGCGCTTGCGCATTGGTATTGGCCATCCGCGCGACTCGTTGAATTCGCAGCAGGCTGTCGCCGACTGGGTGTTGCAGCGGCCACGCCGAGACGAACAGAACGCGATTGAAACGGCAATTGAGCGCGCACTCGCCGTCTGGAAATTTCTCGCCGTGGGCGATACGGAAAGCGCAGTGAAGAATTTGCACACAAAACCCAGGATGGACCAACCATCCGACAAGGCCCGCGCATGAACCCTCTCACGAAGGACGCGCCGTGAGCGCCCTGTCCACCGCCGCCGCGCTACTCGGAGCGGCCGTGCTACTCGTCCCGCTGTTCAAACGGCTGGGGCTGGGCTCGGTCATGGGCTATCTCGTGGCGGGCGTGCTCATCGGGCCGTCTGCATTCGCGGTCATCCACGAGCCTGAAGCCGTGCTGCGAACCGCCGAATTTGGCGTGACGCTGCTCATGTTCATCATCGGCCTGGAGCTGCAAACGGAGCGCTTGTGGGCGTTGCGCAAATCCGTGTTCGGGCTCGGCAGCTTGCACATGCTCGCCTGCACCTTGGTGCTTGCCGCCCTCGCATGGTCGTTCAACATTCTGGGCGTTGCGGCGATCATCGTAGGCATCGCGTTGACCATGACGTCGACCGCGTTCGCGTTGCCGTTACTTGCGGAGCGCGGTGAAATCGATTCGCAGTATGGCCGCGAAACGTTCTCAGTGCTGCTGTTTCAGGACTTGAGCGTCATCCCGATCATCGCATTGGTTGGTCTTGTTGGCGCGACGGCCGGTGGCGGGGTCAAACTCGGCTGGCCCGCGTTGATTGCAGTCGTCGCCGTAGTGATTCTGGGCCGACCGGTTTTGTCGGTCATGTTCAAGTACGCCTCAAAATTCGGCTCCCACGAAATCTTCACCGCTGCGGCGCTGCTCACCACCGTTGGTTTGGCGTGGCTCATGACGAGTGTAGGTTTGTCGACGACGCTTGGCGTTTTTTTGGCGGGCGTTTTGTTAGCTGACTCGCAGTTTCGGCATCAACTGGAAGCGAGCATTGAGCCCTTTGAATCACTGCTCCTCGGTTTGTTTTTCATGGCCGTGGGTATGAGTGTGAACCTTGATTTGCTCAAGCGCGCGCCGCTTGCGCTGGTCGGTCTGGCCGCAGCGATTTTGCTGCTGAAGGCGGGGACCTTCTATATCGTCCGACGTTTCATCACGCGAGCTGCCGACAAGCTCGCGCGGCCACAGGCGCTCGCGCTCGCGGTGGGCGGCGAATTCGCATTCGTGCTGATCAATGCGGCCACCGATGCCAGCCTGATTTCGCCGCAAGAAAATGAAGTGCTCACGGTCGTCGTCGTACTGACCATGGTGCTTGCGCCACTTGCGTGGATATTCAATGACAAAGTGCTGACGCCCTGGCTCACGAGCGATGAAGAACCTGCGCCGTTTGACCGTATCGACGATCCGGGGACGCCGGTCATCATCGCTGGTTTCGGCCGCGTCGGCCAGATCATAGGCCGCGTGCTCAACATGAGACGTGTCGCGTTCACCGCAGTGGATGCGAGCCCGGACAATGTTGATTCTGTTCGCCGTTTTGGTAACAAAATTTACTACGGCGACGCGACACATCTGGACCTCCTGCGCGCCGCAAAAACGGAGAGAGCGAAGCTGTTTGTCGTGTGTATCGATGATGTCGAAGCGTCACTCGTTACGGTCAAGCTCGTACAGAAACATTTTCCGTCGGTGACCGTGCTCGCTCGTGCCCGGAACCGCACGCACCTCATGAAACTGCGCGAACTTGGCGTGGAATCACCGATCCGCGAAACGTTTGCTGGCAGCGTTGAATTGTCGAAACTGGTGCTCGAGGGGTTGGGCGAAACCAGTGAGCAAATTGAAAAAACGCTCACCACTTTTGTGGAACACGACTTGGCCATGCTGGAGCGGCAACAGGCGGTGTTTCAGGATGAAGCCAAACTCATCGCCCTGTCAAAAACAGCGCGCGCGGAGCTCGACACCATCCTGCGCGAAGACGCCGAAGCCGACGGTCGCAGCGATCAGTTAGCACCTGAAATGCAAAACCAAATTGAGGCAGTACGAACATGAACCGTTGCAAAATCGCTGTGATCGGCGTGACGCTTGTTGCGCTGTCCGGGTGCGCAACACGGTTCGACTTGCAGGCACATCGCGGCGGACGCGGGCTCGCGCCTGAGAACACGTTGACGTCGTTTTCAAACGCGCTCGACATCGGAGTCAGCACGCTAGAGCTGGACGTCGGCATTACGAAAGACGGAGTGATGGTGATCTCGCACGATCGCTACATGAACGCGGACATCACACGCGACGCCCAGGGTGCGTTCCTCGCTGAACGTGGTCCAACCATTGCGTCGTTGACTTTGGCTGAGCTGCAACGCTACGACGTGGGTCGTCAAAATCCTGCCAGCAATTACGCCAAATCCTTCCCGCAGCAAAAGGGGACCGATGGCGAGCGCGTTCCGACTTTAGCGTCGCTATTTGATCTCGTCGCCAAGCGCGGCGCGACCAATGTGCGCTTCAACGTTGAAACCAAAATCTCACCGAACGCCGCCTCGGAGACGCTTGCGCCCGAGCCCTTTGTGCGTGCGCTGATTGCGGAGATTCGTAAAGCCGGACTCACCAGTCGCGCGACGATTCAATCGTTCGACTGGAGAACTTTGCTGATTGCTCAGCGTGAAGCGCCGGAGATCGTGACTGTGCATCTGACCAGCCAGCAAGGCGCGGGTGACATGGTGCAGGTGGGCAGACCGGGTGCGTCGCCGTGGCTCGCGGGATTTGATGTTGACGATTACGCGGGTTCGGTGCCGAAACTGGTGAAAGCGGCAGGCGGCACGGTGTGGTCGCCGAATTACAAGGACGTGACCGACGCGCTGGTGCGAGAGGCGCAGTCGCTTGGGCTGAAAATTGTGCCGTGGACGGTGAATGACGACGCTGATCTTGCGCGTTTGCTCGACTGGAAAGTTGATGGCCTGATCACCGATTACCCGGATCGCTTGCGTGCGCTCATGAAGGCCCGGGGGACGCCGTTGCCGACGCAGTATCCGGTGGCTAAATAGCGTTGAACTGTAGGAGCGGCGAAAGCCGCGAAGGTTTACTTCTTCATCCGCGCGCGAATCGCGGGCAACAACTTCTCGTCAATATCTTCTTCGCCCAGCGCATACGCAACAAATTTGTCGCCCTCATACAAACTGAAGCTCGGATAGCCCTTGATCTTGCCGTCGGTTTCGTTCTTCACGCGCGGCCAAAGCCATTGCTGATCTGGCTTGAAATCGTCTGCTGCAAATGGTCGCGCGAGGGTCGGTTTTTTGACGATCATGTAGCGCACTGCTTTGCCCTCCGGGCTCTTCAGAAACTTCGCTTCACCGCCTGAACCTACGACCGAGCCTTCCCACCACGTACACCAGCGGCAATCTTTCGCCGACCAGTAGACGACTGTGAGCGGCTCCCCAGCCGCCCACGCGGGACTTACGCCGCTAGCGAAAAGCGCTGCACCAAGAATCGCGATGAGGTGTTTCGCAGTGTGTTTCATACGCACGACCAATCCTATTACGCCAACAATTTCTTCACGTAAGCAACGTAGGCCTTCATCGCGTCATCATTGCTCGCACCCTTTTTCGTCGCCCAAGCGTCAAACTTTGCGCGTCCGACCGGATCCATGATGCCGGGACGTCGCCCTGCGGCATCGCCCTCTGTGCCTTGTTTGTAGAGCGCATACAGCTCCAGTAGCGTCGCGTTATCCGGCTTTTCTTTCAGCGTTTTAACGTCGGCTTGTGCTTTCTCGAAATCGTCTTTAGTCGCCATCGCTTATCTCCTTAATTTTGGGAACCTAGCGGCTATTATTGTTGATGCAAGGTGTCCGCCGCAAGCGGGAAAAAATTTTTGAGCTTTGCACCTAAGGAGTGGATCGTGGCCAAAGAAAAAATGAGCAGCGTCGACACCGCGTGGCTGCGGATGGATTCGACGACCAATCTGATGATGATCGTCGGCGTCATGATGTTCGACACACCGCTTGACGTGCCTCGATTGAAGGGCGCGCTTGAAGGTCGGCTGCTGGTATATCCGCGCTTCCGCCAATACGTGGTTGATGATGGCATGTCAGCACACTGGATCGACGACGAATCGTTCGACATTGACGCGCACCTGCATCGTGTTCGGCTGCCCGGTGCAGGCGGTGAGCGCGAGCTACAAGCGATGGTGGCGGATCTTGCGAGCGAACGGCTCGACAGAGGCAAACCGCTGTGGCAGATGCATCTGGTCGAGGGCTATCAGGGCGGCTCCGCACTTATCACCCGAATACATCACTGTATTGCTGACGGCATCGCTCTGATCGGCGTGTTGCTCAATATGACCGAGGAAGATCCGGACGCGCCTGACACGCCGCGCGAAATGCCCGGCCCTGGCAAATCCAAAATCAGGAAATTTGCAAAGCGCAGCGAAAGTTCGTTCAATATTTTCGAGGCACTCGGCCCATTTGGTGCGCAGCTGCAAAGTAAGCTTGCTCCCGCCATGCACGCACTCGCCCCCGTCGCTGAAATCGCGCAAGCGGCGTTTAACAAACTCGGCCCGCTGAAGGCTCCGATTGAGTCTGCGCTAGACGACGGCGCGCGCATGGGCAGTCGCGTGGTCGCCAAATACAGCCGTTGGGTCGACGACCCGACGCAAGCGATGGATGCCGCGAAGGTCGCGGCTGGATTCGCGCAGGAGCTTGCCGCGCTGGCGCTGCTGCCGAACGACACGCCGACGAGACTCAAGGGTAAAACGGGCACCGTCAAATGCGTCGCGTGGAGCAACCCCATCGATCTCGTTCGCGTGAAGGACGTCGGCTACGTGCTCGGCTGTTCGGTCAACGACGTTTTGCTGGCATCGGTCGCGGGTGCAATTCGCAGCTATCTCGTTAGCAAAGGCGATAACGTGGAGAGTGACGCTGGGCTACGTGCATTCGTGCCGGTCAATCTACGTGCACCGGGTAAAGAACACAAGCTCGGCAATCATTTCGGACTCGTCGGGCTCGTATTGCCGATTGGTGAGGCTAATCCGATTGCGCGCGTGTTTGAGGTGCGTCGTCGCATGGGCGAGCTAAAGACCGGATATCAGGCCGCCGTGAGCATGGCGCTGCTCGGCGTGCTCGGCTATGTACCAAAAGCGATTCAGCGACAGGCTTTGAGCCTGCTGAGCGACAAAGGCACGGCTGTCATGACCAATGTTCCGGGTCCGGCGAAGCCGCTCTACCTTGCAGGCAGCAAAATTTCGCAAAACATGTTCTGGGTGCCGCAGAGCGGGCATGTCGGTATGGGCGTTTCGATTTTGTCGTACGCAGGTGGCGTTCAGTTTGGCCTGATCACTGATCGCAAACTCTGCCCTGATCCACAAGCAGTTATCAGCCAGTTTGAGCCTGAGTTCGAGAAGCTGATGACTTCGCTTATGTGGCTGGAAAAAGGCTATGTCGGCGCCGATTCGGGTGCGTTCGACGAAATGCTCACGGCAGAGGCGCCGGTCGCCATCAAAACGAAGCCAAAAGCGCGCAAGAAATAAGCGGCACTGTTTTAGTGGCGACGGGCGCCAGCGCCAACCATCGTGACTAGAGATCCCGCAGACCCCGACTGGCAAGACGCGCCGGTGCTTTCGATCTATTGCTTGCCCAGCTGCGTTTCCAGAAACTCAAGAATCTGGCTGTACAGTTCGACGCGATTTTCCAGCTTGCCAAAACCGTGGCCTTCCTGCGCCTTTACGACATAAGCTTTCGCTGGATTACCGGCATTTTTTAGCGCCCTGTCCATCGCGTTGATCTGATCAATCGGCACCCGAATATCGTCGCGACCTGCGTAGAGAAAAACCGCGCCCTTGATTCTGCTGGCATTGTTAACCGGTGACAGATCTTTCACCAACTGCGATCTCAGATCGGTCGTACCGATAATCCCTTTCCACAGATCCACTGCGGCGGGGTCGCTGACGTAGTCGGTGTCGAGCGAGGTATTTTGATAGACCAGATCAGTCGGGGCATGACCTGCGATTGCGCACTTGAACATGTCCGGTGTTTTGACCATCGCCTGCAGCGCGGCGTACCCTCCATAGCTTGCTCCAGAAATACAGACACGCTTCGGATCGGTGTAGCCCTGATCCACCGCCCACTTCAGCGCGTCCTCGTGATCCTCCGACATCTTGCGCCCGATAGCGCCGAAACCTGCCGTAAAGATTTTGTTACCCATGCCCGGCGTGATGCGGAAATTGGGCACGACGACCGCGTAGCCGCGTGACGCAAATAGCTGCGCCTCGATATAGCCGAAGCCCTGACCGAACTCGTCCGCGCGGACAGTGGGTCCACCGTGAATGTGCACGATGGTGGGCAGTCTGGTGCCGTCTTTGTAGCCCTTTGGCAGAAACAGATAGGCAGGAATTTCCAGCCCGTCACGTGTCCTGAAGAAAAACGGACGCTGCTCAACGAGTTTGCCCTCGAGCCATGGACGCGATGAGCCTATCTCTTCCAGCGTGCGTTTGGTATCGTCGAAAAGGTACCAGCGCATCGGGCTTATATCCGAATACGACGTCACCAGCAGCCGCTTGCCGTCGGGCGTTCGCGAGAATGTATTAATCATCCCCGGCAGCGCGCCATCCAGCGTGCGCTGTACCTTCGCGCGGGCCTCGTCAAGCCAGAACGTCGCAGGCTTTTCGGCGGCGACGCGGTAACCGACAATGGCGTCGTCGGTCGAACTGACTAGCACCCCGGCGACACGATCACCCTGCGAATCCGCGCCCATGTCGTAGCGGGCGTGTTGCGCAACGATTGCACCCAATTTCTTCTGGTTCGGGTCGTAGCGATAAACCGCCATCGTGTCGCGTCCCTGATTGGTCGCGACCTGCAACATCTGATCGTCCGCTTCAAACACCAGCGGCACAAACGCAGAGCCCTTGTCGAGCGAGTATCTGGCGATCTCCCCCCACGGTGCGTCCGCCGATTTGCGATAGTAAATAACGCGTGTCAATTCGTCTTTGACGCCGCTAACCACTACGCGTGGCACCAATTTGCTGTCGACCAACCACTCCAGCGTCAGCGAAGAAGGACGCCCGGCAGTGAGAATTGTCGTGCGCCCCGTGTTGAGATTCAACTGGTAGAGATCGACCGAATCCTCGCTCGTCAAATTGCCCTGAGCGATGACCTCATTTGTGTTGCCTGGAATCGTACGAAACAGCGAGAGCCCGCGATAGACGTACTGATTTTTTGCCCGGGTTTCACGCACGGTGGCTGCCAGTCGACGTGCGTTCTGACCGTCTCGCCCCACCACGAACAATCCACCGCCATCAAACTGACCCGCACCGGTCGGCGAGTTGGCCTGCCCCAGCGAAAAGAGCAGCCGCTCGTCGCCCACCCACGAAACGTTGATCACGTCGAAGTCGTCGAAGCTGGTGAGCAGGGTGCCCTTTCGGGTGTCCATGTCGAGCACCAGCAAGTTCATGCGCCCCTTCGATGGCGCGGTCGCAGCCAGATATTTTCCGCTGCGCGACAGCGTCGGGTTAGCCAGTTGGGGGTTCTTCCAGATGTCCTCGATGGTGAGCGGTTTGGCCGGTGCCATTTGTGGCTTGGGAGAGGTTTGCGCATGGGCAATCGTCGCAAACGTCAATAGAGATGCAAAAAGGAATCGCCACATAAAACCTCCGAAATGGACTGGATTTAGACGTAAAGTTAGTGGATTGAACGGCCAACCGAACCACTGGGCGGAAACACCACCGGGTTGCGGGTAGATTAGCAAAACTCGGCAATCCGCGCTAACAATCGAAAAACAACTTAATATCGAACCAGTAATCAAATTTTACGAACATAAGCAGGTCGCAAAAATATGGCCGCACTGCCTTCATTGCAGCAGCTCCGCTACCTCATCGCCCTTCAGGAGGAGGGGCATTTCGGTCGCGCCGCCGAAAAATGTTTCATTACGCAAAGTACGCTCTCGGCCAGTCTGCGCGATTTGGAGAGTACGCTGGACGTCACACTCGTGGAGCGTGACCGGCGGCATGTGGCCTTCACCGCCATTGGCGACGCGGTGGTGGCACGGGCGCGTGATCTGGTGGCGCAAGCCAGCGATCTGGTCGAGTTGTGCGCCTCGTCGCGGCATCCGCTGACAGGCACGTTCCGGCTCGGCGTCATTCCGACCATCGCGCCGTTTGCGCTGCCGTCATCGCTCGCGACGTTGCGCACGCAATATCCCAAGCTGAAACTGCTACTGCGCGAAGACTTGACCGCGATTTGTCTGGACAGGCTGCTCGCCAGCTCGCTCGATGCGGCGCTGATCGCGCTGCCGTATGACCTGCCGGCGGGTATCGAAACACTTTCGTTGTTCGATGACGAATTTTTGTTCGTCACTGCGGATCCAAAGCTCGGCGCTGCGCAATCGCCAATGCCGATTGAAAAAATCGATCCTGATCAGTTGCTCTTGCTGGAGGACGGCCACTGCCTGCGCGAGCACGCGATTGCCGCCTGTTCCCTCCAGAGCGCGAAGACCAATCGATCGCTTGCCGCCACCAGCCTGATCACGCTCACGCATATGGTGCAGAGCGGTCTGGGGCACACGTTGTTACCCGAGCTGGCCATTGCCGGTGGCGTGCTGTCCGGGTCAAGCCTCTACGCCCGCCGATTTACGCCGCGCGGGCCGTCGCGCACCATTGCTCTAGCTTTCCGTAAAACCTCCGCGCGTCGCGAAGAGATCGCCGAACTTGGGAAAATTTTCGCGCAAAGCAAAGGCTTTACGGGAGCGGCGAGGGCGAAGACCGCGAGGCAGGCAAGAACCCGCAAATAGTGTTTTCCGTCGGAACCTGTACGACACTGCAGAATGCCGCGCTAGGCGGTCGCTGGGCCGTGTCAACTCCATCAAATCATCAGGATCACGAATTTTGTGAAATCTCGCCATGGTAGTAGTTCTGTGTCGCCGCTGCTTGCCGCTGCTATCCATATCATCTGCGCGAACACCATTGCGTTCGCACACATCGCTCACGCACAGACTCCAACGCCAACGCCAACTCCCGCAGCCACGCCGATAACGGGCGCCACGTCCGACGACAAAGAGGAAACGAAAGCGAAGACACCTCAAGTCATCGACAAGGTTGAGATCAAGGGATCGCAATCGGACTATGACGAGCGCCGTGAGGACACCGCGACCAAGATCGTGGTGACCTCGGAAGAAATCCGCAAATTCGGCGACACGCAAATTCTCGACGTGATGAAACGATTGCCTGGCGTGACGGTGCAGAACAACGCCATTCGTCTGCGCGGCCTCGGCAGTGGTTATACGCAAATTCTCATTGACGGTGAGCGACCACCACCGGGTTTCTCGATTGACAACTTGTCGCCCGATCTAGTGGAGCGCATCGAAATCATTCGCGCCGCAACGGCGGAATACAGCACGCAAGCGGTGGCCGGCACGGTCAACATCGTGATGAGGAAAAAATTCAGCGTGTCAAAGCGCGACGTCAACGCCGGGTGGTACAGCGGAACGGGCTACACGTCGCAGCGTGTCGGATTCAGTATCGCGGACAAGGTCGATCAACTGGCATTTTCAGTGGGTGGATATGGTGGACGCGGCACGTTTGACTATGCCTCGATCGGCAGCACGATTGGCCTGGACCCGAACGGCCAGCGCGTGATGCAGCGGACTTCAAGTGTCGCTAGCTTCGGGGACAACCGGTATGCGGGGCTCTACTCAACCCTCGCCTGGACCCTGGCGGGCGGTGACTCGTTCACCATGAACCCGTCGCTCAATTTCAGCCAATACAACTCGCAATTTCACTCACGCACTGATTATCTGCTGGGCGACAGCACGATCTATCCGATTTCCGATGGCCGCAATCGCGGCAGTAACTGGAATGTCGGCAACAGCGCCAACTGGATTCTCAAGGGGCAGAGCGGCGCAAAATTGGACTTGAAGATAAGCGCAAGTGTCGGCGCACGCAACAGCGATTCCTTCAGTCATTCGTTTGACTATGACAACACGCCCACCCTTGCGCGCAGTACGCTCGGGCCGACGCGGGATAGTCGCGCCGCAATCGTCGGAAAATATGCCACCCCCATCGTCGAAGGGCATTCGTTACTCGCGGGGTGGGATATTGGATTCAATCGCAGCAACTCATCGCTTCGGGTGATCGAAACCAACGTCGCGGCCGATCCCATCGATACCCTCGAAGACTATGTAGCCAGCGTACGAAAGTTCGCCTTGTTTGCTCAGGATGAATGGAGCGTCACGCCGAACTGGTCGGTGTATTTGGGTTTGCGCTGGGAGGGCATTGACACCACGAGTGATGGCACGGGCGTGGCCACTACGACCAATCGCTCAAGTGTTGTCAGTCCGCTGTTTCAGACCTTGTGGAAGTTCCCCGACAAATCCGGACGACAGTTTCGGCTGGCGCTGACGCGCACCTACAAAGCCCCCGAAACCTACAACCTGGTGCCGCGCATTTATCGAACGACGGTGAACACGTCAACTACGCCGGATTACCAGACCGGAAACAGTAGCCTGAAGCCTGAGCTCGCCACCGGCGTTGACATCGCGTACGAGCACTTCTTCGCAAAAGGTGCATCGATGAGCTTGAGCGGCAGTGTGCGGGCATTGACTGAGTACAACACGCGCGGCACCTTTTTGATCAATGATCGTTGGGTGAACAAGCCCATCAACAACGGCAACGCGACCTCACGCAGCATTGAGTTTGACGCCAAGTTTCCGCTGCAATCCATCTACGGCGGCGCTCCGCCGATTGACTTCCGCTTCAACATTGCGCGCAATTTTTCGCGCGTCGAAGAAGTACCAGGCCCGAACAACCGTCTCGACCAGCAGGCTCCGCTGAGCGGCACCTTCGGTCTTGACTACCGCATGCGTGGCGGCATCGTGGTGGCCGGGGCGAGCTACAGTTTTAAAGGCGGCGGTGACGTGCGGCTCGCGGTCAACCAGATCAACTATTCGGCAACGACGCGTGAGCTGGAAATGTATGTGCTCTACAAATACACGCCGAAGCTGCAATTTCAACTCCGTCTGACCAACGTACTGCGCCGGGATCTGGTCACCGCGTCCACCTACTTCGATGACACCGGCAGCACCCGATCAAGCAGTATCCGCCCGACGCAAATGAATATCGGGGCCAACATGAAGCTGGAGTTTTAGCGACATTACGAAGGCGTGCGGAACGCATGATCTGAAAAATCGGTCCGCCCATTGGCTTAAACGGAACGCAGGTTAAAGGTAGAAGAGCGATACAGCTTTTTGCTGCACATCATACTTTACCGGGGATAGGCGTCGTTTTTACTATTTATCGATAATTGTATTGTTTAAACGGCAGCCCTTATGCAGTGGGTATTGCAGCGATAAGCTGATTCGCTTTTCACGCCAATAAATTTGCGCGGAAACGCGTAGCGTGCGGTAGTTCCGCAGTGCAGCATAATGCTTCGATGGATGATAAAAATTCCCCCACCGAAGACAAAGACGCGCCGCTCAAATCGGACACGCGTCTGCTGGGCCGATTGCTGGGTGACGTCATTCGTGCGCAGCGCGGCGACGCCACGTTCGAGAAGGTGGAATCGATTCGTCAGGAGTCCGTGCGTTTCCATCGCGAGGGCGCCTCGCATCGCCTGCTCGACGCCACACTCACTGACTTAAGCGTTGAGGAAGCGCTTGATGTGGTGCGTGCCTTCACCTACTTTTCACACCTCGCGAATATCGCGGAAGATGTGCAGCAAAATCGCCGTCGTCGCCATCATAAAAAGCGTGGCTCCGCGCCGCAGCCGGGTTCGCTTGCCGCAGCGTTCGGTCATCTGAAAGCCGCCAATATCAGCGGCAATGAGATCTGGCATTGTCTCGCCCGCGCGACTATCAGCCCCACGCTCACCGCGCATCCAACCGAGATCAAACGGCAGAGCACGCTCGACGCTGAGCGTGCGATTGCCAGGGCCTTGTCGCTCGACGAGGATGATCGCGAAGTTCATCTGCATCGAATGATTTTGCAGCTCTGGCAGACGGCGATGTTGCGTCTGACCAAGCTGCGCGTGCGCGACGAAATCGACAATGCGCTGAACTATTTCCGCGCGAGTTTTTTGTCGGAAGTGCCGCGTCTCACCGGCAACACTTTAGCCGCACTCGAGGCGCACGACGGAACGTTGGCGCAGCTTCCCGCGTTCCTGAAAATCGGCATGTGGATTGGCGGGGATCGCGACGGCAACCCGTTCGTCAACGCCGACACACTCGACTACGTGATCGACACTCAGTCCGAGTTGGCGCTTTCGCATTACCTCGCCGAAGTGCACACGTTGGGCGCAGAGCTTGCGATGTCGAGCCGACTGGTCGAAGTTTCGCCCGCATTGAACGATCTCGCCGAGCGTGCAGGCGATGGGTCGCGCTTTCGTATCGATGAGCCGTATCGTCGCGCACTTTCGGGCATTTACAGCCGACTCGCTGCCACTTATCGTAGCGTGACGGGCGAAACGACGGCCCGCAAGCCGCACAACCCGGACGCGTCGCCGTACGTCACACCTGATGAGCTGTCCGACGATCTGGAGGTCATCGCCGAATCGCTTGCGCAACATGGTTCTGGCGTGATCGCCGATGCGCGCGTGATGCCGCTCAAGCGCGCGGTGCAAACGTTTGGCTTTCACCTCGCGCCGGTCGATTTGCGGCAGAACTCGGCTGTGCATGAATCGGTCATCACCGAACTGCTCGCGGGTTGTGGACTGTGTGCCGACTACGCAGCGCTGAACGAAGGCGAAAAAGTCGCGCTGCTCAGCCGCGAGCTGGAAAGCGCAAGGCTTCTTGCGTCCCCGTACATGAAGCTTTCAGAGACCGCGCTGTCCGAACTCGCGATCTTTCGCAAAGCAGCTGAAGTGCATTCGCGGTTCGGTGCGGCAGCGCTGCCGCGCATGATTATTTCGATGGGTGAATCGTTGTCAGATTTGCTCGAAGTGGCGACGCTGTGCAAAGAGGTCGGCCTCGCACGCGGCGGCGAAGTGCCGCATTTGGCGGTTGCCATCGTGCCGCTGTTCGAGACGATTGAGGATTTACAGAACGCACCTACTGTGATGTCCGCAGCCTTTGCCCATCCGCTCTATCGCCGCTGGATCAAGGCACAGAACGACGCGCAGGAAATCATGCTCGGCTACAGCGATAGCAACAAAGATGGCGGCTATTTCACTGCCAATTGGTCGCTGTATCGCGCGCAGCAAGCGCTCGTTTCAAGTTTTGCCAAACACGGAATCCGCCTCTGCCTGTTCCACGGTCGTGGCGGCAGCATCGGGCGCGGTGGTGGCCCAAGCTATGAGGCCATTCGCGCGCAACCCGCCGGCGCGGTCAATGGCTTTTTGCGATTGACCGAACAGGGCGAAATCATCTCCAGTAAATACGGCGACCCTGAGCTCGCGCAACGCAATCTGGAGACGTTGTTGGCGGCGGTGCTGGAGAGCACGCTGTTGCCCAATATCTCGGGCGACTCCGCGCAGCAAGTTCGCTTTGAGGCGATTGCAGATCGCTTGAGCGAGCACGCCTTCACCGCGTATCGCGCGCTGGTTTACGGGGACGATGGTTTCGTCACGTATTTCCGCGAAAGCACACCAATCAAAGAAATCGCGGAACTCAATATTGGCTCGCGCCCCGCATCGCGAAAGGCCAGCACTCGCATCGAAGATTTGCGGGCGATTCCGTGGGTGTTTAGCTGGGCGCAAGCGCGCGTATCGCTGCCCGGTTGGTATGGGTTTGGGAGCGCAATCGCCAAGTTGATTGAAGAAGCACCCGCAGTGATGGACGAGCTGCGCCAGATGGCGAAAGACTGGCCGTTCTTCGCCACCGTCCTCTCAAACCTTGGAATGGTCCTGGCCAAGACGGACATGCAAATCGCCGCTGCCTACGGCTCGCTGGTGCTAGACCGTACGATTCGCGAACGCGTCGGCGGGCAGATTCATGCCGAATGGGAGCGCACAAAAAATGCGTACGAATCGATTGTGGGCGCGGCACCGCTGGCCGACAACCCAACGCTTGCGCGCTCGATTCGTAACCGCTTTCCGTATCTCGATCCATTGAATCATTTACAAATCGAACTCATTCGCCGCGTGCGCTCAGGCGACGTGGAGGAGCGCACGCGGCGGGCATTGCACCTGACGATTAACGGGTTGGCGGCGGGACTTCGGAACACGGGGTAACGGTTTGCGACAGCGGTTGTTTGCAGCACAGCCGCAAATGCCTGAAAATAGGGGCTTCAGCCCTAAAGCATTCCCGATTTGACTACCACCACGCTCGATCTTTCTCTCGAGCCCATTGATAACGCAACGCTCGCCACGGTCTGTGGCGCGATGGATGACAACATTCGTCGGGTTGCCGCCGCGTTCTCGATCACCATTAATCGCCGGGTCGGCATGCTTCGTTTTGAAGGCGAAGCGGCGGCGGCGTCTGCCGCAAAAAAAGCGATTGAACGCTTTCGCTACATGGCAAAGCAGGGCAAGCGCGATTTGACGGAAGAGGACATCGAGCTCACGCTGGCCGAGCTTAAATTGCCAGTTGCACCGAATGGCGTTTCGACGTTCCAGCAGCTCGAAGCAGCAGCCGCTTCGATCCCGCTGAAAGTGAAGCGCACCGATCTCGTGGCGCGCACACCAACGCAGCTGACTTATCTGCAAAACATTCGTGATCACGACATCACGTTTGGCATTGGCCCCGCCGGGACTGGAAAGACCTTTCTCGCGGTTGCGTGCGCGGTGGATGCGTTTGAGCGCGATCTGATCAAACGCATCGTGCTGGTTCGACCGGCGGTTGAGGCAGGTGAGCGCCTGGGCTTTTTGCCTGGTGATCTGATTCAGAAGGTCGATCCGTATTTGCGTCCGCTCTACGACGCGCTGTTCGAACTGATGGGGCTCGAAAAAACGACCAAACTCATGGAGCGCGGCACCATCGAAGTCGCGCCGCTCGCCTTTATGCGCGGGCGTACGCTCAACGGTGCGTTCATCATTCTGGACGAGGCACAAAACACCACGCCCGAGCAGATGAAGATGTTTTTGACGCGCATCGGTTACGGCACTAAAACCGTGGTGACCGGCGATCCGACGCAGAACGATTTGCACAAAAATCAGAAGAGTGGCCTGCATGATGCGCAGCATGTCTTGCATGGCGTGCCGGGTATCGCGTTCACGCGATTTACCAGCATTGACGTGGTGCGGCATCCGCTGGTGCAAAAAATCGTAAACGCGTACGAGCGCCAGAGCACGCAGGACAATTCGTGACGCTGTCGGTGTCCGTGCAATTTGCTTCGGTGGCGAAACATTTGCCACAGCGCGCTCAAGTGCGCCGCTGGGCGCTCGCGGCGCATCGTGAGGCTGATACAGACGGTGAAGTCACTATTCGCTACGTCGACGAGAAAGAAGGGCGCACACTACATCGGGATTTTCGCGGCAAGGATTACGCGACCAATGTGTTGACGTTTGTGCACGAACCGTCGCCGTTTCAGCCGAAAGCGGCGCGAAATTACGCTGCCGATATCGTCATCTGCGCACCTGTCATCGCCCGTGAAGCGCGCGAGCAGAAGAAGCCGCTCGCGGCACATCACGGTCATATGGTTTTGCACGGCATGCTGCACGCGCAAGGCTTTGATCATGAAGTCGAAGCAGAAGCCAACGCGATGGAGGCTATTGAGATTGCACTGTTACGCCGATTTCGTATAAAAAACCCCTATGAAATTGAATGAAGTGTGGTCATCAGCTTTTCGCTCCAAACGCCTCTACATAGGGGCTATCTGTGATTAACGCAGAAAGTCGGCTTATTACGAATTCGCCTGGTATCCCAAATAGGCGCGTCGTTTTGCGAAAAAGCTATATGCCTTTGATAATCCTGATTCGCGGCGTATGAGCGAAGCTGAGCCGCGCCCGAAACCGTCGCTGTTTGAGCGTCTGTCGACGATGCTTTCGGGCGCGCCGGAGGATCGCGAAGACCTCCTGGACATGCTGCGCGATGCGCATGAACGCAAACTGCTCGATGCCGATGCGTTATCGATTTTCGAAGGTGCGCTCGAAGTCGCCGAAATGACCGTGTCAGACGTCATGGTGCCGCGATCACAGATGGACGTGATTGAGCTCGACGATGAGCCCGCCGCCATCATCACTGAAATGGTCGAGACGCGGCACTCGCGCTACCCCGTGATTGGCGCAGATCGCGACGAAGTGGTGGGCGTGCTGCTCGCCAAAGATCTGCTCGCGTATCTTGTGAATGCCGAAGCGTTTTCGCTCAAGGCCGTGCTGCGGGCGCCGGTGTTTGTGCCGGAGACGAAGCGGTTGAATGTGCTTTTGCGTGAGTTTCGTTCGCAGCGAAATCACATGGCGATTGTGATCGATGAGCATGGCTCCGTTGCTGGCCTCGTCACCATTGAGGACGTGCTCGAACAAATCGTTGGCGAGATCATCGACGAATACGACTACGATGAAGAAGCCGACAACATCATCGCCGAGACCGCGACCAAATGGCGCGTGAAAGCCTCGACTGAAATTGATGCTTTCAATGAAAAATTCGGCACTGAATTCAGCGACGATGAATCGGGCACGGTCGGCGGGCTGCTGATGCAGAAATTTGCGCGGGTGCCACATCGCGGTGAGACCATTGCACTGGGCGGCTTCAAATTCACCGTGCTGCGCGCCGACGGTCGACGCGTCTGGCTGATGACGGTAGAGCGGGCTTGATCGCTCGTTTGTGGGCTCCGGTGGCTGCTGCGACGGTCGGTGCGCTAACGGCTTGGCTTGGGTTCGCGCCCATTGGCTGGTGGTGGTTTCCGTTCATCGGATTTGCCGTGCTCGCAGCATTAATCGGGCGTGCGCCAACGGTTAAACATGGTGCGATGATCGGATTTTTGTTTGGCCTCGGTTACTTCCTTGCGGGTGTCGCGTGGGTGCGCATTAGCCTCAATGAATTTGGTGGGATGCCATTGCCGATGGCGTGGCTGGCAGCGTTTTTGTTTTGCGCTTTTCTCTCGCTGTATCCGATGCTGGCGGGCGCGTTCAGCGCTTGGGCGAAACCGAAACATCCGTTGTTCTTCGCGTTTGTGTTTGCGTCCGCGTGGACGTTTGCCGAGTATTTGCGGGCGCACTTGTTCACGGGGTTTGAGTGGTTAAGCGTTGGGGTGTCGCAAGCGCCGCTGGGTTTGATGAAAGGTGTTGCTGCGTTGTTTGGGTCGTTTGGCGTCACCTTTGTTGTCGTGCTGTTCGCGGCCCTGCTAACCCGGATATTGCCGTGGATACTTAAGCCGGACGCATCGATCCGGCGCGGCATTTTTTGGCGAGCGTTTCGTCTGGATCTGCGATCCGAACTGGCGCTGGCCGGACTGATCGCCCTCGTGGCGATCGGCTACGCCATCGGCGATCTCTCATTCAGCGAAGCCACAGGTAGCCCTGTCAAAGTATCGCTACTTCAGGGCAATGTCGCGCAATCCATGAAGTGGGAACCCGAAAAATTCGCCGACACGCTGGTACTTTACGAGCGACTGATCGAGCGTGCAAAGGGCGAGCTGATCATCCTGCCCGAGACTGCTTTCCCGGCACCGCTTTCGCGCATTCCACCCGAGTACATCGCGCGGCTCGAAGCGACGGCAAAAGCGAAAAACGCGAACCTCGTGATCGGCGTGCCATTGCAAGAACAAGGCAAGTTCTATAACGGCGCGATCTCGTTAGGTGTCGATCCGGCGCAGCAATACCAGAAAGCGCATCTCGTGCCGTTCGGCGAATACATGCCTTTGCGTGGATTGTTGGGCTGGTTTTACGCGAACCTCACGATTCCAATGAGTGATTTTTCGAGCGGCGACGTTGTGCAGCCGGTGATGAAACTCAATGGTCAATCGCTCGGCATTTCCATTTGTTACGAAGATGCTTTTGCGCGTGACGTGTACCGGACATTGCCCGACGCAACGCTGCTCGTGAACATCAGCAACGATGCGTGGTTTGGCAAAAGTGCCGCCGCCGAGCAACATTTGCAGCTCTCGCAAATGCGCGCCATCGAATTTGCGCGCCCGATGCTGCGGGCAAACAACACCGGTATCACCGCCGTGATTGATGAGAAAGGCCGTGTCACACAACGGCTGGAGCCGTTCACCGAAGGTATTCTCGAAACGACAGTGCGGGGCCGCAAGGGCTACACGCCCTACATCGCGTGGGGCGATTTGCCGATTCTTCTGATCTGTCTCGCCGGTATTGGCATCGGACTCGGGCAGCGTTTAAGGCGCGGCAGTTAGAGTGAACGCCACACGCGCCGCGTTTGTCAACCGAAATACTGGCCTTGATCTACTGCGGGCGCTGGCGATTTGCCTGACCTGTGCAATGCATTTCGTGTGGGCGACCGGCGCGTGGCAATATCAACGCGACTTCGAGCTGCATCCCGTGTCTGCGGCACGGTCATGGCACGAGGGCGCGTGGATGTGGCTTTATCACTCGCAGCACGGTGTGTATCTGTTCTTTGTGCTGAGCGGTTATCTCTTGTCGCAGCGCTGGCTGGTCGCACAGAACACACAGTTGCGGCCGTACCTGACCGATCGTGCACTGCGCACGCTGCCCGGTGCGTGGTTAGCGCTTTTGGTGGCCTTGGGATTGCTGTATTTGGACAATAAGATGCCCGAGCATTCCGGGTTACGCTGGCTTGAAAACGCGTTTTTTCTGAACTGGTTTCGCTACGATGACACCCATCATCTGTTGATCGTGACCTGGTCGCTGCAAGCTGAATGGTTGTTTTATGTGTCGCTTCCCATCGTGGCGTGGTGTGCGCGAACGTTGGGAAATTCGCAGCGGCAGCGTCTGATCGCCGTGCTCGCATGCGGCTTTTTGGCGATGGCACTGCTCAAAGTCACAAGCATTCGCGGCGCAGCGTACGCACTTTTCTTCACGACCGGCGCAGTTTGCGCGTTGAAGCAAAACGACTGGCGCACGACGATTCAAAAGACGCCGTGGTGGCTGGCTCTCACCCTGTATGTCGTGGTCAATTTCGTCTATGCGTGGACGACCGCCACCGCTGCACGCCTTCAGGCAAGCGGATTCGGGCCCTTCGAGTGGCACGCAATCGCCTTCGCGCTCGTGTCCGGCGCGCTACTGCTTAAGACAGCTGAGCACACGTTCGACGACAGCCTGATTGTGCGCATCGGGCGCTACATTGGGCGCATTTCGTACTCGATTTATCTGTGGCATTTGCTGGTGTTGATCGCGTTCGCTCAATTACTGGGTCTTCCGAAGCGACTGGAAATCTTGCCCAATCCCGTCGCTATCGCGCTCTATCTTTCGGCGTTGGTCGCCGCGACGTGGTTCATCTCGGTCGCTTCGTTTTATGTCGTCGAGAAGCCTTATTTTTCGCGCCGCCGTGTCGACAAACAATAAAATAGCACTACCCCGTATTTTGTTGCCGTCCGCACTCGTTGTGAGGCGGCAAGTGCGTATCTCACGACCCTAATGATTACCTTTCAAGAAGCCATCCTCCGCCTGCAAACCTACTGGAATGATCAGGGCTGCGCACTGTTGCAACCGATTGATCTGGAAGTGGGGGCCGGTACGTCGCACACGGCGACGTTTCTGCGCGCACTGGGGCCAGAGCCGTGGCGCGCAGCCTACGTGCAGCCGTCGCGTCGTCCGAAGGATGGCCGTTACGGCGAAAATCCGAACCGCTTGCATCAACATCATCAGTACCAGGTCGTGCTCAAACCGTCGCCACCGAACATCCTTGAGCTATACCTCGGCTCGCTCACGGCGCTCGGTTTTGATCTTCAGGAAAACGATGTGCGCTTTGTTGAGGACGACTGGGAGAACCCAACGCTCGGTGCGTGGGGGCTCGGTTGGGAGGTATGGATGAACGGCATGGAGATTACGCAGTTCACCTATTTTCAGCAGGTTGGTGGCTTGCCGTGCAAACCCATCACGGGCGAAATCACATACGGGCTCGAGCGCCTGTGTATGTATTTGCAGGGGGTCGAAAACGTCTATGACCTCGTTTATGCGCGAACGGTAATTGACGGCGTGGAAAACCTGATTTCCTATGGCGACGTGTGGCATCAAAACGAAGTTGAACAATCCACCTACAGCTTTGAGGCAGCTGATGCGCAGGTTCTGCTCGCGCTATTCACTACCTTTGAGGCAGAGGCCAAGCGCCTAATGGAATTGTCGTTGGCGCTCCCGGCATATGAGATGGTGTTGAAAGCGGGCAATGTGTTTAACCTGCTGGACGCACGCGGCGCGATCAGCGTAACCGAGCGAGCTGCCTATATTGGGCGTATTCGCAACATTTCTCGCAGCGTGGCGCAGAGTTATTTTGAAAGTCGCGAACGACTGGGTTTTCCGATGCTGCATAAAGCGGTTGCTGCTGAAAAGGCGGCAGCATGAGTGCGAAACCTTTGTTGATTGAACTCTTCACGGAAGAGTTGCCGCCGAAGGCGCTCAAAAAACTGGGTGAAGCATTTGCCTCGGGGATCGAAGCGAGTTTGCGATCTGACGGATTGCTGGCTGAGGGCGCGTCAGCCGTGTCTTTTGCTACACCGCGCCGACTGGGTGTTCGGATTGACGCGGTACTCAGTGAAGCGCCAGCCAAAGCCATCAAAGAAAAACTGATGCCAATGTTGGTGGCAAGAGACGCGACGGGTGCTGCGTCTGTGGCTTTGAAAAAGAAGCTGACGAGCCTGGGGCGCGAAGCTCTGATTGAAGGCTTTCCCGACACCACCAGCGGATCCGATTCGATTGTGGTCGAGAGCGACGGCAAGGCAGAGTATGTTTATCTCGTCGGTCGGGCGCCGGGCCGCACCATCGCGCTCGGCGTTCAAGCTGCGATTGATGCAACGCTCGCGAAGCTGCCGATTCCGAAAGTGATGACCTATCAACTCGCCGATGGTCAAACTGACGTGAGCTTCGTGCGTCCAGCGCATGGGCTGGTGGTGCTGCACGGCGATGATGTCATCGAAGCCAGCACGCTCGGTCTGACGTCGGGTCGCATCACTCATGGGCATCGCTTTCAGGGTGCAAACAACATAGAACTCGATACGGCTTCGCGCTACGAAGAATTGTTGCGTCAACACGGTAAGGTTGAGCCTGTCTTCGCCAAGCGTCGCAACATGATCCTGTCACAACTCGAAGCAAAAGCCAGCGCACTCGGAGCAACGCTCGGCAGCGCCGAGAGTTATGCGGACTTGCTTGACGAAGTGAATTCACTCGTCGAATGGCCAACGGTCTACGTCTGCCAGTTCGAGTCAGAATTCCTCGCTGTGCCGCAGGAATGCCTGATTCTGACGATGAAGACGAATCAGAAATATTTCCCGCTGTTCGATGCCGAAGGCAAGCTCAAGAATCAGTTTCTGATCGTCTCCAACATGGAGTTGGCCAATCCGAAAAAGGTCATCGAAGGTAACGAGCGCGTGGTTCGCCCGCGTTTGGCGGATGCCCGATTCTTTTTCGAGACCGACAAGAAGACCAAACTCGAAGCGCGAATTCCCGACCTGTCCAAGGTCGTCTACCACAACAAACTGGGTACTTTGGGCGAACGCGTTGCTCGCGTAGCCAAACTAGCAGGTGAAATCGCCGTATTGATCGGTGCCGACAAGGCGCGCTCCGAACGGGCGGCCATGCTTGCTAAAGCAGATTTGCTCACGCTGATGGTCGGCGAATTTCCTGAGTTGCAAGGCACGATGGGGCGCTACTACGCGTTACATGACGGCGAACCCGCTGATGTAGCCGCTGCGTGTGCGGAGCATTATCAACCGCGTTTTGCGGGTGACGTGTTGCCTTCCGAGGGTGTTCCTACTGCGGTTGCTCTGGCGGACAAGCTGGAGACACTGGCTGGGATGTTTGGCATCGGGCAGACTCCAACCGGCGATAAGGATCCGTTTGCGCTGCGGAGGCATGCATTAGGTGTCATTCGCATCCTGGTTGAGCAGAAGCTGAGTGTTGACGTCCATCAATTGTTGGACACTGCTTGCGCGGTCTTTCCAACTTTGTATTTGGGGACCGAAAGTCTTCGCAAAATCGCTTTAGCCGCCTATTTTTATGATCGCCTGCCGAACTACTTCCGGGACTTGGGTTTCGAGACACGCGAAGTTATGGCAGTAGCCGATTCAAATCCTCGTTGCATCGATGACCTTCCAGCTCGACTCGCTGCCGTTCGCGAATTCGCAAAGCTGCCGGAAGCTGCGAGTCTGAGCGCAGCTAACAAGCGCGTCGCAAATATTCTGGGTAAAGCCGAGGATGCGGGGGACGAAATCAATGCCAACGGAGCAGTCAGAGAGCCCGCTGAAGAAGCGCTACGCGCTGCGCTTGATGCGGTAACCCCTTCTGCGACTGCCTTATTCGCCGGAAGCGATTTCACCGGCTATCTGAAGTCGTTCGCCGCGCTCAAAGCCCCTGTCGATGAGTTCTTCGATAAGGTGATGGTGATGGCTGAGGACAAAGCAGTTCGCGCCAATCGTCTAGCGTTGCTTAGCGACTTACGTACCGCAATGAATAAAGTCGCTGATCTGTCCAAATTAGCGGCTTAGCCGAAGGAAAGTCTTGAAGCTCGTCATCCTCGACCGTGACGGAACGATCAACTTTGACAGTGATCGTTTCATCAAATCGCCTGACGAATGGCGTCCGCTACCGGGCGCTTTGGAGGCAATTGCGCGGCTGAATGGCGCGGGCTATCACGTTGCGGTGGCGACCAATCAGAGCGGTATTGAGCGTGGTCTGCTCGATATGAACGCGCTCAACGCCATTCATGCCAAGATGCTCAAGGCAGTGCAGCAAGCGGGTGGTCACATCGACGTGATTTATTACTGCCCGCATTCGGGCGACGCGGATTGTCGTTGCCGCAAGCCGTCGCCGGGGATGTTTGTGGACATCGGTCAGCGCCTGAATGTGTCGATGGCTGGCGTGCCGTGTATCGGTGATGGCCTGCGTGATTTGCAGGCGGCCGAAGCAGCGGGCGGCAAACCCATGCTGGTGCTCACGGGCAAGGGGGCGATCACGCTCGCCGGTGGTGGATTGCCGAAAGGCACGCAGACGTTTGCTGATTTGTCAGCCGCCGTGGACGCCATTCTTGACACTGCCTGAATCTAGATTGAATTGATCATGCAAACCCTCCGCAACATTACCTACGTCCTGCTGCAACTTTTGCTGACACCGGTTTTCGCGTTCATCATTTGCGCTTCGTTTTGGACTCCACCGAAGGTGCGGAATGAGCTATGCGCCTGGTACACACGACTCTTTGTCTGGTTGGCAAAGCATCTCTGCCGCATCAACTACGTTGTTGAAGGCTGGCAGAACGTGCCGAAGACGCCGTTTATCGTGCTCTCGAAACATTCCTCAACGTGGGAAACGCTGATGCTCGAAAGCGTGTTCACGCCGGGCAGTTTCGTGGCGAAGAAAGAGTTGCTCTGGGTGCCGTTCTTCGGCTGGGGTTTTGCGTTGTCGTCCCCGATCACGATTGATCGCAAAGCGGGGGCGAAGTCGATGGACAAGATGATCGAACAGGGGAAGGAGCGGCTCAACAAGCGCGGTTTCACCATTGTCATTTTCCCCGAAGGCACGCGTATTCCTGCGGGCACCAAGGGGCGCTACAAGACAGGCGGTGCGCGGTTGGCGATTGGCTGCAACGTGCCGGTGCTGCCGATTGCGCACAATGCCGGCTACTGCTGGCCGCGTCATCCCTGGAAAAAATATCCGGGCACGGTCACGATGTCCGTTTTGCCGCCTATTGATCCGGCAGGGCGTTCGCTCAATGAGCTGAACGAGCTGGTCGAGCGTGTGATTGAGACGGAAGTGGCGCGACTGGGCGACCCCCGGACGAGCGTGAGCGCCTGATCGGATAGCTGTGGGCTTCTGGACGGCACTCTTTTCTCCACCCGCCTCGCCGACGCAGCGTCCCCGTGGTCGAGCAACGCGCGGGTCAGTCAACACCGCTGACGACAAGCCGAGACGTAGCTCTTCGGGGCTTGACTATCGGCTGGAGCGGGCGCGGCGAAAATCCATCGGGCTGATCATCACGACCGAAGGGCTGTTGATTCGTGCGCCGAAGTGGACACCGTTGTATGAGATTGACGCTGCGATCGCCGAGCGCAACGACTGGATCGTGTCGGCGTTGGCACGACAGGGCACAAGGCTCGCACAGCTGGCCGCATATCGCGATGGTGGTCACGTGCTGTTTCGCGGCAACAAGCTCAAGGTGGAGGTGCGCCAGGGTTTGTTTGATTCAATCGATTTGACCGAGAAGCATTGCATCGTGACCACGCTCGACGGTATGTTCAATGCGGATGCGTTTGGTGAAGAGTTGAAGCGGATCGCCCGTCTGGAATTACCACAAATCGCGCGAAATATGGCAATCGACGCCGGATTGCCGCTCGCTTCAGTGACGCTTAGCAGTGCTCGCACGATGTGGGGTAGCTGCACTTCTACGGGCCGGGTGCGGCTGAATTTCCGCCTGTTGCAGCTGGCACCGGAGTTGATGCGCCACGTCGTCGCCCATGAGTTAGCGCATCTCGTAGAGTTCAATCACTCGAAGCGGTTCTGGGCCATCGTAGAGGGGCTCGATCCCAACACCAAAGCGCACAGGCGGGCGATCAAAGGATACGCAGTGTTGCTAGAACTCTAGGCAGCCCTAGTCGAACGAGACGTGTTGCCCAGTCTGTTCAAACACAACTCGCGAGATCGCATCCGACAGCGGCTCTCCGCTGCGAGTGTCTATCCAAACGCCATCGGCCCATCGAAAATGATAACCCCCGCTCTTCGCCGCAACCCAGATTTCCTGCGTCGGTGCGTGGCGATTGATGATGATTTTTGATTTGACACCTAGCGCATCAAGGCACGTAATTTCCAGCACACCTTGATTAAGCTCGACATCGTCCGCCGCCTCAGACTCGTCAATCGTCTCGACGATTTGATCGAAGAATGCGTCGACCGTTTCATTGAATTCGGTGGCAGAAATCATTTGCTATTATCGGATTGAAATTATCAATTGGGAAGTCTATGCGCACACGCCCCGCCGCCACACTTGTTCTTGCCATCGTGCTGCTAGCACCTGGACTGTCCGGGTGCGGTCAAAAAGGACCGCTCGTGCCACCGAAGGCAAGCTTCGCTACTACTTACATTTCCGTTCGCTAACCACTGAATCTCCATGCTGACCCCGCACTTAAATCGCCTCTCCGACGGTGAACTTGTCTATGAAGGCGTTCGCCTCGCAGACATCGCTCGCCAGTTCGGCACGCCGACCTATGTCTATTCCCGCGCCACGATTGTTGAAAATTTTCGCGCGTACCAGAGCGCATTCGCCGCGTCGAAACCGCTCATTTGTTATGCGGTTAAAGCGAACTCGACGCTCAGCGTGCTGGCGCTTCTGGCCTCTGAAGGCGCTGGTTTCGACATCGTTTCTGCGGGTGAATTGCAGCGGGTGATTGCAGCAGGTGGGGACGCGAGCAAGGTCATTTTCTCTGGCGTGGCGAAGCGCAGCGAAGAGATCGCGCTGGCGCTGTCACACAACATTCATTGCTTCAACGTTGAGTCCGAGGCCGAGCTGTATCGCGTCAATGAGATCGCAATCGCGGCGGGCAAGCGTGCGCCAATCGCATTCCGCATCAACCCCGACGTCGACGCGAAGACGCATCCGTACATTTCCACCGGCCTTAAGTCGAACAAATTTGGAGTCGCGCACCTTGATGCAGTTCGGCTTTACATGTTGGCTGCCAGCATGCGTGGCATCGAAGTGCACGGCATCGAGTGTCACATCGGTTCTCAGATCACGGAGCTGTCACCGTACGTTGATGCGCTGCGTCGATTGTTGTCGCTTGTTGACGACTTGTCGGCGCGAGGAATTCATCTGCATCACATCGATGTGGGTGGCGGACGTGGCATCACGTATCAGGACGAAACGATGTTTTCGATGAACGATTTTGCGCAAGCGGTTGAGCGCGAAATCGCGGGCCATCATCTTGATCTTTTGCTGGAGCCCGGTCGTTCAATCGTTGGCGATGCGGGTTTGCTTTTGACGCGTGTTGAATTCCTGAAACCTGGCGAGACTAAAAACTTCGCGCTCGTTGATGCAGGCATGAACGATCTCATTCGTCCAACGCTGTACGACGCGTATCACCCGGTCACGGCGGTGCTCGCGCGCGGTGGCGCGCCGACAATTTACGACGTTGTGGGCCCAGTGTGCGAGAGCGGAGACTGGCTTGCACGGGAGCGTGCGCTCGTGTTGGAGCAAGGCGATCTGCTTGCCGTTCTATGCGCGGGTGCTTACGGTATGACGATGGCGTCGAACTACAACACGCGGGGTCGTCCGTGTGAAGTTATGGTGGATCGTGATGAAGCGCACCTCATTCGCGAACGTGAACGCTTTGAAGATTTGATCGCACATGAGCGCATCATCATTTGATTTTTCCTGCACACGATGCGGTTTTTTTTGGTCTCAAATGTGCGTGCAACACGCGTAATCGCGGCGCAAATTTAGTGCAACAAAACAACACAGCGATACGTGCGCGTGAATGCGCACGCGTGTAGTCTTGTTCGCGAAAAAAATCAAGCTAGAATTCGCGCATCAGGTAGAAATGTTGTAAACAAGTTCGTGTGCCTTGAACGTTTGCAACGATGCCTGACACTGAGGTGTTTTGTGTTGTAGCGCTGATTGTTTTCGATGATTTTTCGTCGCAAGCCATGCGCGAGATGACGCAAATGATCGCCTCAAGTGATGTTTAAAAACTGTGAGAGTCAATCCTTAGGAGACCACTATGAGCGACATGATGACGATGGCGGCCCCGGCTGCAGCTGCAGCCCCTGCCAAGAAAAAACCCGCTGCTAAAAAACCAGCCGCAAAAAAGCCAGCTGCCAAAAAAGCCGCTGCTAAAAAGCCAGCTGCCAAGAAACCAGCAGCCAAGAAACCAGCCGCCAAAAAGCCAGCCGCCAAAAAAGCAGCAGCCAAAAAGCCAGCCGCAAAAAAAGCAGCTGCTAAAAAGCCAGCCGCAAAAAAAGCAGCAGCCAAAAAGCCAGCCGCAAAAAAAGCAGCCGCCAAAAAGCCAGCCGCCAAAAAAGCAGTAGCCAAAAAGCCAGCCGCTAAAAAAGCAGCAGCCAAAAAGCCAGCCGCTAAAAAGCCAGCCGCCAAAAAAGCAGCAGCCAAAAAGCCAGCCGCCAAAAAACCAGCAGCCAAGAAGAAGTAATCTCCCTACGGAGATTTCTTGCTTCACATTAAACGGCGCGGCAACGCGCCGTTTTCATTGGCGCTTAGCAATGTGCGTGTCGTGACGTGCGTTCCAAAATGATTGCTTACGTAACCGAAGCACCTTTCAGATCCTCGTCGAAAAGGACCAACCTCAAAGGTTCGCCTAAATCAGGCCAAGGCAAGTCGCGTCCGGTGCCGTTTTCTACAACAGCAGTTGCACCACTTGTTATCGCCGCCAGCAAGCCTCGAAACCCCATCGCGGTGGATGCGTTGCTCAAAAAGTCCGGCCCGCACGACGACAAACGCCGCGCACAGAAAATGCGAGCGCAAGAGCAAATGCAGGTCGGCCTGGATGAAGTTCGAAAGCGAAGTGCTGACGACTGATTCCATTTCTAAATCAATACTGGCTTAGTCGCCATCGCGCTACCGCGCTCACGCACTGTCTGCGGCTCGGCTTCGTGTCACTATTGATTTAGAAATGGAATGAAGGACTACGCGATGGAGCGTGTCGTAGCCGCTGCTCTTTGCCTGTCCTCAGGAAAACCCTCGGCCGCGATTTTGCTAAACACTCGCCAACGCTCTTGCGGCTGAAGCAGCTGCCCGCTCGGGTTCGAGGTCGCCGCGAGCGCACGACGACCATTCTGGTAGAACCTGACGTTAACGCTTGTGCTTAACGATTTTCTTTGAAGCGATGACGCCACGCTTGCGCACCGGGCCAGCCTGACGTACGGCTTTAACCGTTTTGCCGCCACGTTTTATGTAGACCACCCGGCCCGCTTTGGCGCTCGCCACTTGACGCACCGGTGCCGGGCCGGAGACATACAGCACCTGACCTGCGCGGGCGGTTTGTTTTCCCATCCGATTCCATTGCGCGAGGGTTGCCGGTTTGACACCGTATCGTTTGGCGATACCAGCGAACGTGTCACCGCGACGCACCTTGTGAACACGCGGAGGAACGTATTCTGGAAACTTGGTGAACACCGCGTTTTGAATGCTGCCGAGCGCGTCTTCTGAAGGGCCGTCTGTCGGTACCAGCAAGTGATAACCGGCTGGTAGTGTTGGGGCAACCGAGCGGATGCCGTTGACTGATTTCAATGCGGTGACACTCGTGCCAAAGCGCTGGGCGAGCGCTTCAATCCGATCACCTGATCGCGTGCGGTAGGCCATCCATGACACACGCGGCTTTTCGTTGGTCTCAAGTCGCGCGAGGAAGGAGTCGGCTTTGTTTGCGGGTAATAACACCTGATATTCGCTACTGCCACCAATGACCGGGCGGTTGTGTGCGGGGTTGAGCGAGACGAAATCCGCTTCGGTCATCTCAGCAAGCTGCGCCGCGCGCTTCAAATCAATCGGATTGGCGAGTGTGATCGTTTTGAAATACGGTTCGTTTGGAACGGTGGCGATGGTGATGCCAAACGCTGCCGGATTGCGGATGATGTTCTTGACTGCCTGTAGCTTCGGCAAATAGTTACGCGTTTCTGCGGGCATGTCGAGCGACAGATACGAGCCATCCATGTTGCGCGCCTTTGCCTTTTGCACAGCCCGGCCCACCGAGCCTTCGCCCCAGTTGTACGATGCGAGCGCGAGCTGCCAATCGCCAAACATGCCGTGCAAATTGGAAAGATAGTCGAGCGCACCGTTGGTCGCTTTAACGATGTCGCGCCGCGAGTCGGACCACCAGTCCTGCTTCATGCCATAGCTGGTGCCAGTCGAGGGAATAAATTGCCAGATGCCAGAAGCTTTCGCACTCGAATTTGCGATGGGGTTGAACGCGCTCTCGATCATCGGCAAGAGCGCGATCTCAAGCGGCATGCCTCGACGCTCAAGTTCGGTGACGATGTAGAACATGTACTTGCCGGATCGATCTACGATGCGTGCCATGTACTCAGGGCGTTCTGAATAAAACTTTTCCCATTTAGTTACCAGCGGATCGTCGAGATCGGGCATGGCGTAACCGGCACGAATGCGATCCCACAAATCGCTCGGTGGGAGTTCGGCAATCGGGTCGCCGACCACGCCAATCAGTGGCGCTTCTTTTGTCAATTCGGCCGCTTGTACGCTTTGCCGGGGAGGCTGGACAGGGGCAGTTGCGCCGACGTTGATCGCCGTCAGTGGCGCGATAATGGATGAAGGCGTCGTCGCTGATTGCGCCGGGGCGGTGGCCACAGCTGGGGGCATGGCATAGGCGCTTAGCGCGGGCACGGTGGCCTGCTGATCGGCATTGTTGGTCGGCCGTGCCACGGCGGCACCGCTAAGCGCGCCCGCCGTGATAGCGGTTGTGATGCTCGCGGTGTCCGATTGAACTTGCGCGGACGCATTGCCCATCATGATCGCGCCACAAAGCGCCGCCATCGCCAGGGGGGACGTTTTACATTGAGTGGGGAATTGACCGAGTGCTGCGGGGGCCCCATGCGGGCTGGCAAGGGCGGAAAGAATTGAGCGGCGAAGTAACGTGAAATGGGTGTGTATGCGTTGCACGCTTCATCCTAAACAAAAAATGGTGTTAGTCAGTGAATCAACGAACCTGATTGATGACTCAATCAGGTGTGCGTGAACTAACCAAAAATCTCGCGCGATGCTACTCATTTAGCGGGCTGAGGTCAAATGCGCTGACGCAAACGCCATCATCAGCGATAGTCGTTTTTCCATTGTCGCAACACCGCAAACACGTCGGTCGGAGTCGACAATTCAGCGGGCTGCGCATGTGCGTGATCGCGCGCGCTGTGTATTAGCGCGGGTTCGGCACAGCGCAAAAAAGGGTTGGTCGCACGCTCGAGTGCGATGTTTGACGGCAACGTTGGAACGCCGCGCGAGCGCCGTTCTTGTTCAACAAAGCTGCGCTCGACGAGCTCGCCGTTATCACCATCCACGGCAAGCGCAAAGCGCAGATTCGACAACGTGTATTCATGCGTACAAAAGACGCGTGAAGTGTCCGGCAACGCCGCCAGTCGCATCAGCGAAGTGTGCAATTGCTGGGCCGTACCTTCAAATAGGCGGCCGCAACCCGCTGCGAACAAAGTGTCACCACAAAACAAAATGTCACCGCTCACGTAGGCGATGTGTCCGCTCGTGTGACCTGGTACTTCCATCACGCGAAAGGGTTCCGAGACAAAATTCGGCAGTGCAACGTGATCGTTTTCGCGCAGTGCATGCGTCACGCCCTTGATATTTTCCGCTGCCGGACCGTACACGGGAACGGGCCAGCGCGCCGTGAGCGCCGCAATACCGCCGACGTGATCCGCATGGTGATGCGTGATGAGAATCGCATCGAGCGTCAAATGGCGTGCCGCCAAAAACGCGATCACAGGTGCCGCATCGCCCGGATCCACCACGACACAATGATCGTCACGCAGCAACGCCCAGATATAGTTGTCGGCAAATGCCGGAATCGGCACAATTTCGAGCATCGAATTTTTGGTAGACATTGGACTCTTCGACTTTACCGACAGACTTGGAAACTTTTGACGAGTGGCTCGATACGCCGCTAGGTCATTATGTGGTCGCGCGCGAACAGGCGATTTACGACCGTGTGCTGCCTGATCTCTTTGGATTTTATGCGTTGCAAATGGGCGCAGCTACGGTGCCCCTTTTACAGACCAGCCGCGTGACGCACAAGTTCACTTTGGCGTGGGACACGACGGCCTTGTTGCTCGCCGAGCCCGACCAATTGCCATTTGCCGAAAATCAGTTTGACGTGATCGTGTTGCCGCACACGCTGGAGTTTCAGGCGCTGCCGCATGAGGTGTTGCGCGAGGCGTTTCGGGTGTTGCGGCCCGAGGGAAGGCTATTGATTTCGGGCTTCAATCCGTATTCTTTGTTTGGCGTAAAGCGTTATTTTGGGCGTGATCGACGCGGCCCGTGGGGCGGTGAATTTATATCGTTATCGCGCGCCAAGGACTGGCTCACGCTGTTGGGTTTTGATCTGGTCGACGCGCAGCTCGATTGCTTCAATTTGCCTGCACAAAATGAGAAGACGCTGCAGCGGCTCGCGGGACTTGAGCGCGCGGGTGATAGCTGGTGGCCATTTGCGGGCGGCGTGTATTTTTTGCACGCAGTGAAGCGGGTGGCCGGGGTTCGTCTGATCAAACCGGATTGGGCGCGGGCGGGTCGCCGTAAACGCGCCGCAGCCGCCGTTCCAACTCGGGCCCATAAAGAATTGAATTTGACTCAGAACGATAAGAAATAGATGCAAGAACCCGAAGTCATTATCTACACCGATGGCGCCTGCAAAGGCAACCCCGGCCCCGGCGGTTGGGGCGTGCTCATGATCGCAGGTGTTCATCGTCGTGAGCTGTGTGGCGGTGAACGTTTGACCACCAACAATCGCATGGAGTTGATGGCAGCGATTGAGGCGCTGCGGGCACTCAAGCGCAGAAGCAGCGTGCGACTGATCACCGACTCAAGTTATGTGAAGCAGGGCATCGAAACCTGGATTCACGGCTGGAAGAGGAACGGCTGGCGCACGGCGGCTAAAGCGCCAGTCAAAAACTGCGACCTGTGGCAGGCGCTGGATGAGCTCAACGCCGCGCACGACGTTGAGTGGCGTTGGGTCAAGGGACACTCCGGCGATCCGGGCAATGAGCGGGCCGATCAGCTGTCGAATGACGGGATTCCGAATTAGCGTTGCTTAGCCGGTTGTCGCGAAAAGTGCTTGCTCAATGCCATCAACGGTACTGATCGAGCCGCACATTTGTGCAACGTATTTCAACGCGAAGCGGTGCTCATCCTCGCTGTAGTCGCCCAACGCATCGGCCACCAGCGTCATCTGAAAATTGCGCATGTAGCCGTCGATGGTCGAAACCATCACGCCGTGATGCGCAAACACGCCGCACACCACGACCTGGTCGCGATTCATCTTGCGCAGCAGTTCTTCGAGCGGCGTTTTGAAGAATGCACTGTGGCGTGATTTTTCGATCAGATAGGATTCAGCGTCGGGCGCAACTGCATTGGCGATTTCGCAATCATGTTCAGTGACGTGAGCGGCGTTGAGGCCATCGCCCCAAACTGTCAGGCCAAGTCCTCGCTCAAACCGCGTTTGCGCCCGCTCGCCTCGGCAATACACCACGGGCAACCTTGCATCGCGAAACGGTTTCAGCAGGCGCGCTACCGGGTTGATCACCGAATCTTTGTCCTCAAACAAATCGAGCCAATAGTTTTGCATGTCATGCACCAGAAGCACGGCGCGATCCAGCGACAGCGGCCAGGTGATTTTGTTGTAAGCCAGACATTCGCTCGACGGTAGCGTGTATGGCGTGATCGGCACGCGGGCGAGGCTGCGGTGGGTGTTCATGGTCATGCGTGGCGCGCTCCGTTGTTTGCAGGATTGTCGATCCGGAAAAACCGAATGCCCTGAATGCTACGAGGCGGACGCAGCGCACTCAGTGACAAGGGCCGTCCAGCGACGAGGGCGAAGCGGTGTCGGTCATCATAGCCGCAGGTATTTCACGCTTTCTTGTATTTTTTGCGCATCGCGATCCGATACAGCTTTTTCTTGTAATGACGTATTCATAGGGGCTAGGCGCAAATTAACCCAATAGTCGATAAAGTGAAATTATTCGAATAAGCCCCGATGCAGCAGTCGTTTCAATAAAAAGCTGATAGTGCTACATATCCCCCATCATTGCCATTGAGCGCACCGCCGAATGCGTCTCGCCACGACCGACGATGCAGTGATCAAGGACGGTGACATCGACCAGCGCCAGCGCACTCTTGAGCACCTGCGTCAATGAGCGATCCGCCTGACTGGGGGCCGTCGAGCCGGACGGATGATTGTGCGCAAGGATCACGGCCGCGGCGTTTTTCGCGAGCGCGGCACGTACCACTTCGCGTGGATAAACGCTCGTCTGCGTGAGCGTGCCACGAAATAGTATCTGCATTTCAATCAGGCGATGCTGCGCGTCGAGCCACAACGCGACGAATACTTCCACGCGTTCATGCCCTAGCGACAGACGCAGGTAGTCTTTCACGATGTCCGGCGTATTGAGCACCGGCCGTTCGCTCATCGCGCTCGCCAGCGCGCGCCGCGCCAGCTCAATGCTCGCCTGAAACTGCACAAATTTCGCCTCACCCATGCCATGCACCGCGCAAAATTCATCGTGCGGCGCAGACACGATGCCAGCGACTGAGCCAAAGCGTTGCAGCAGTTCGCGCGCCAGTTCGACCGCGCTTTTTCCGACTACTCCCACTCGCAAAAAGATGGCCAGCAATTCCGCATCGCTCAAGGCATCGGCACCCAGCGCCAGCAGCTTCTCGCGAGGGCGGTCGTCGGTGGGCCAGTCTTTGATGCTCATGATTCGCTCTCCGAACAGCTAGCTCTTAAACTTGGTGCGCAGCCAGTCGAGCACCGCGCGTTGATCGGTGGCCGTCGCACGGCGCACTTGAACGAGGAGTTTCTGCAAATCAGGCCGTGGCAATGTGATGTTTGTCGCGCCCTCATTACACACCGAACAGATGGCACGAAGGTTCGCTGGTTCGTCGCTGCCGCCGAGACTTTTGTCGATGATATGGCCGATATGCAATCGTGTTTTGCGACCCGGATCAAACGGATGCGGTTCGCCCGCAACGGCACCGCACATCTGGCAGGTAAATCCGTTGCGATCCAGAATAAAAGCGCGTGTTTCCTTGCTCATTTCGCGAGCGAATGCAGGCCGCGGCTTCGGGTTATCGAGCACGTATTCACCGGGCTTCAGATCATCGCGATCATTGTGCGTGAGAATCTGAAAGCCTTCTTCGTTGCGTAATTCGCGGACGCGGCGCGCCCATTCGCTGATGCCGCCAGCGACGCGCTGCAGTTCCTCAGTCGCCATTACTCGCCCGAGGTTGGACAAAAAGTGTGCGCGGAGTTGGTCACGAGCTCCCATGAAACGCTACGCCGCTACCAGTGAGTTTGAGCGCATCGCCGCGATTGCCTGCGCATTGAGCGCACGGGCAACGCTTTCGCCCACGGCCCTCGCCACCGGTGGTGGAAACGCGTTGCCGATCTGGCGATAGGCGGGTGTTTTCTTGCCGACGAATGTCCACTCGTCCGGAAAGCCTTGCACACGGGCACACATGCGCACCGTGAGCTTGGGCATGCCAACAAAATCAGGCTCAGGAGGTTCGTTCGCAATGCCTCGCCCATCGACGCCAAGCACTTGCCACGCAGCACGGGCGCGGGTTGGCCCAAGATCAGGCCCGCCGTGCTTTTTACTGCCGCCGACGAGCGTTGGCGCAATTTGGCAGGCGCGCTTTGACCACGCCTGCGCACCGCGCCAACTGTTAGCCGCCATCAAATCAACCAATAGCTCGCCCACGGAGGGTGCGAGACGCATCGAAGGCGCTGGCCATGAAAAGTGCTTGGCAAGCTCATGTTTGAGCGCCACAAAAATGACGCGCGGACGCAACTGTGAAACTCCGAAATCAGCGGAGTTCAACAAATGCCAGCCGCTCCAGTAGCCCAGAGCATGTAGTTCAGCGGATATTGATTCCCTGTATTCACTAAACACTGGATCAAGCAACCCACGGACATTTTCGAGAATGACCGCGTTGGGGCGGGCCTCGTCAACGATACGCACGGCCTCAGGAAAGAGATTCCGCTCATCGTCGGCACCAAGCTGCTTACCTGCTTTGGAGAACGGCGGACAGGGCACGCCCCCGGCAACCAAATCAATGCCGCGATAAGCGGTCGCATTAAATTGCGTCAGATCACCTTCAGTCACATTCCAGCGCGGGCGATTAGCGCGCAGTGTCGCGCAAGCGGGGCCATCAATCTCCACGAGGTTCGCGTGATTGAAGCCCGCCATTTCAAGCCCAAGCGCTTGACCGCCACCGCCTGCACAAAGCTCAAGAGAGTCCATTTTGCAATTATGTACGCAAATACAGTATTTGCCAAATTTTCGGCACTCGTATTTGTAGTGAGAATTACCGCGAAACGTATTTCCCCAACTCCGACTTGGCAATCGCTGCACGATGCACTTCATCCGGACCGTCGGCGAAGCGTAGCGTGCGCGCGGCGGCGTAGGCGTACGCAAGCGGGAAATCGCCGCTCATGCCGCCGCCGCCGTGCGCCTGCATCGCCCAGTCGATGACCTGGCAGGCGACATTTGGCGCGACAACCTTGATCATGGCGATGTTCTGTTTAGCGACTTTATTGCCTGCGACGTCCATCATCCATGCCGCGTTCAGCGTGAGCAGGCGGGCCTGATCAATCATGCAGCGCGATTCGCCGATGCGCTCGTGCCAGACCGTCTGCGATGCGATGGGTTTGCCGAAAGCGACGCGTTGCGTCAGGCGCTTGCACATGAGTTCCAGCGCGCGCTCTGACAGGCCGATCAGGCGCATGCAATGATGAATGCGGCCCGGCCCGAGGCGACCTTGCGCAATCTCAAAGCCGCGACCTTCACCGAGCAACATATTGGCAGCTGGCACACGCACGTTCTCGAACGTCATCTCGCAATGGCCGTGCGGCGCGTCGTCGTAACCGAAGACTGTGAGCGGGCGCACCACGGTGACGCCGGGCGTGTTGGCGGGCACCAAAATCATCGACTGCTGCAAATGCTTCGGCGCGGACGCGTCGCTCTTGCCCATCACGATGTACACCGCGCAGCGCGGATCGCCGGCGCCGGAAATCCACCACTTGCGGCCATTGATCACGTAATCATCGCCGTCACGAATGATCGAGGTTTCGATGTTCGTCGCGTCGCTTGAGGCTACGCCCGGTTCAGTCATCGCGAATGCGGAACGAATTTCACCGGCGAGCAAGCGCGGTAACCACTCTGCCTTTTTCTCAGCGCTGGCGTACTGGATGATGGTTTCCATGTTGCCCGTGTCCGGCGCAGAGCAGTTGAAAACTTCGGGCGCCCAGGGCACCCGTCCTGTGATTTCGGCGAGCGGCGCGTATTCCATATTGTTCAAACCAGCGCCATATTCGGGGTGTGGACAGAATAGATTCCACAGCCCTGCTTCGCGAGCAAGCGGCTTCAACTCTTCGATGATGCGGGTCGGTGTCCACCGCTTGCCTGCCGCCGTGTTGTCCGCAACATCCTGCTCGTAGCGATGCTCGTTCGGGTAAATGTGCTGATCAAAGAAACGCAACAGTTCTGCCTGATAGTGTTTGACTTTGTCGCTGTACTGGAAATCCATTGTCTTGCTCCTTCGTTATCGAATCTGTTGTGCCACGAGCCAACCCTGCTCCGCAATCGGTCGTGTTGATTTGCCCATTGCCACGGCCTGTGCGCTTGCGGCGGTTCCGTCGACGACGCGCTTCATGATGCCCTGCAAAATGCCCGCCATTCGGAACATGTTGTACGCCATATAAAACTCAAAATTGGGGATGCCGTCCTGACGCCCGGTTCGCTCGCAATAGCGCGCGATGTAATCCTTCACGTTTGGAATTCCGCTGCCAGTGAGATCAACGCCGCCAAGGCCGCGCCCCGCGCCGGGCGGCAGATACCACGCCATACAGTGATAGGCGAAGTCGGCTAACGGATGTCCGAGCGTCGAGAGTTCCCAATCGAGCACCGCCAAAATGCGTGGTTCGGTCGCATGAAAAATCACGTTGTCGAGCCGGTAGTCGCCGTGCACGATGCTGGTTTCCTCTCCCGCCGGAATGTGTGCGGGCAACCACGCGATCAGGGCATCCATCGCGGGGATCGATTCAGTTTCGGAGGCACGATACTGCTTGCTCCAGCGTGCGATTTGTCGCGCTAGATAACCTTCATGTTTGCCGTAATCAGATAAGCTCGCTGCCGCAAAATCCACCTTGTGCAGTGCGGCCATTACTCGATTCATCTCATCGAAAATCGCACTGCGCTCCTCGGGTGTCATGTCCGGAAGCTGCGGATCCCACAGCACGCGGCCATCAACAAAATCCATCACGTAAAACGCGCGCCCGATGATCGACTCGTCCTCGCACAACGTGTGCATCTTCGCGACGGGCACATCACTTCCGGCAAGCCCGCTCATCACTCGAAATTCACGATCAGTGGCATGCGCGGACGGCAGCAATTTGGCGGCGGGGCCGGGTTTTGAGCGCAACACGTAGGTTGTGCCCGGTGTGATGAGTTTGAACGTGGGATTGGATTGGCCGCCCTTGAATTGCTCAACAGTCAGTGGCCCCGCAAATCCCGCTATGTGGGTGCGCAGATAGGACTCAAGCCCAACAACGTCGAAGCGTTGCCGCTCCGCCACCGGCATCGTGCCGGTGAACAATTCAGTTCGATTTAGCGTATCCGACACAGTGCTCCTCCGGGCGTCATCATCGCGATGCTAGTCCACATGAATCGAGCGTTCGCTCAACGGGAAAGCACTATTGATCGTATCCGGGAAATTTGCGATCCAGCCGACGGAGCAACCCCGGCCAGCTAATCATGCCGCCCTTGCCTTTGGTCGCCTGTTTTGCCTGCGCCTGCGCCATGTCAATGATGGATTGCGGCACCATCAAAAGCTCGCCGCCGCCCGACTGCGCACGAACCTGAATCGTGCAGGTAGCCTCGAAAAAATACATCTGCTGAAACGCATCGGCAATCGTCGGCGCGACCGTCAGCAAACCATGATTGCGCAGCATCAAATAATTCTTGTTGCCAAGGTCGGTCACCAGTCGTGGCTTTTCGTCGTCCATCAGCGCCACGCCTTCGTAGCCGTGATAGGCGAGGCTCGCGAGGATAAAAATGGATTGCTGCGAGATTGGCAATACGCCACCCTTTTGCGCGCTCACGGCCACGCCATTCAGGCTGTGGGTATGCAACACACATTGTGCGTTCTCGCGCGCTGCATGCACCGCGCTGTGAATCACGAAACCTGCGGGATTGATCGGATGCGGATTGCCGTCCAACTTGTTGCCGTGCAGATCAATTTTTACGAGCGACGAAGCGGTGATTTCCTCAAACATCAGGCCGTAGGGATTGATCAGAAAATTATGGCCGTCACCCGGAATTTTCGCAGTGATGTGCGTGAACACCAGATCATCCCAACCCATCATTGCGACCGCGCGGTAACAGGCCGCGAGATCTACCCGCGTTTGCCATTCTTCGGGCGAAACACTCGCTTTGACTTGTGCGGCGTCCCATTCCAATCTTGCATTCATTTTGAGCCTCCTTTAACGTTTCATTGGTCAATGTGCGCGCGAACAATGTCGTCAAAGCTCGCATCAGTCGTCATGCCTAATGATTTTCCTCGATCTGCCGTGAACGCTTGGGGCCATGATGACACCAGTCGATCCACGACCGGATCAAGCTGCCACGATACGCGTGCTGCAACAGTCTCGCCTGCGACCCGACGCAAGCTCTCCACCATCTCGCGAACGGACACCGTGATGCCGGGTACACTGATGCTGCGCGTGTAGGGCAATGCGCTGGCGGGCGCTTCGTGACCGATGATGATGTTGTCGACCACACGCGATGGACTCAGACACCACATCCTCGCATCGGGTGAAGCAGGGCAGACGGAATCAACCCCTGCCAGCGGTTCGCGGATAATGCCGCTGGCAAAGCTTGACGCCGCCTTGTTCGGTTTCCCGGGGCGCACGGTGACCGTTGGCAATCGCAGCGAACGACCGTCAATCATGCCGCGCCGCGACATGTCCGATACCAGTAATTCGCACATCGCTTTTTGCGCTCCATACGAGCCCTGCGGCGTCAGAATCTGATCGTCTGTTAGCACAGCGGGCAGCGCGCCGCCAAACACCGCGACGGAGCTGGTGAACACAAACTTTGGTGGCGCGGCTAACAGTCGTGTAAGTTCAAGCAGTGTTCGCGTCGAATCCACATTGACGCGCATGCCGATGTCGAAGTCTGCTTCGGCCTGGCCGCTCACCACTGCGGCGAGATGAAAGATGCTGCCAGTGCTGGGTGTTACCGCGCTGGCCAGCACGTTGCGATCCGTGATGTCACCCACCACTTGCGTCACACGCCGATCATCGAGCCACGACTCGTTTTGAGCAGCGACGATATCGACTAATACCAGTTCGCTGATTTCGCGCACCTGCCCTGCTGCGTCGGTGAGCACACTGCGTTCGAGCAACTTGGCTGCGAGCAGTTTTCCGATAAACCCGGCACCGCCGGTGATGACTACACGCATAGACTCCGCCTTGATTTGTTTGTAGGAGCGGCGAGAGCCGCGACAGCTCGTGGCACTGGCGGTTCGCGGCTTTCGCCGCTCCTACAGGTAAAAGATGTCCTGATTCTAGAATCGACCGATGCACACTGTCACCGAACAAATCACAAACGCACTTTCAACGACTGGGTGGTACGTCGGAGATTCGATTTTTTCAGCCTCGTTGACGAGTGATCTTTCAACTCAGGGGCATTCGCGCTCTAGCGCGGGTCAATTGCATGCGGCGCACGTGGGTCGGGCTGATGGCACGCAATTAAGCGAACGAAACCGCGGCGACGACACGCTCTGGCTCACCGACGCCCCGCACGACGCGTACGAGCGCGAGGCACTAGCCACGGTGAATACGCTGCGGACGGACTTGAATGAATCGCTTTATTTGGGCGCGCGATCAACGGAGTTGCATTTTGCGCGCTACGCGCCCGGCGCGATCTATGTCAAACATCGTGACCGATTTCGCGATAACGATGCGCGCGTGGTATCGATGGTGTTCTATCTCAACGAAACTTGGGCCGATGATGCGGGCGGCGAGCTGGTGATCTACGATGATGATGCTGACGGAACGCGGCTGGCTTGCGTATCGCCACGCAGCGGCACGATGGTCTGTTTTCTGAGTGATCGCTTTCCGCATGAAGTGTTGCCTGCGACGCGGGAGCGGCTTTCACTCACAGGATGGTTGTCGCGCGACGGCCCTCAACCCCAGCATCAATAAGATCGACGCATGAGAGTTCTGATTCAACGTGTGGCGTCGGCCAACGTAGCCGTCGACGAAAAGGTCGCGGGCGCAATCGATGCCGGTCTGTTGCTGCTCGTCGGCATTACGCTGACCGACACCGAAGCCATCGAAGATCGAATGGCCGACAAGATCGTCAAGCTGCGTATTTTCAGCGATGATCTGGGCCTGATGAACAAGAGCGTGCTCGATGTGGGCGGCGGCCTGCTCGCAGTCAGCCAGTTCACGTTGTACGCCGATGCCAGAAAAGGCAATCGCCCCAGCTATACCGATGCCGCCCGACCGGAGCAGGCGTCGCCTGCGTTTGATCGTTTCGTGGCAAAGCTTTCCGCACGAATTGGCAAAACCGTACCGACCGGTGTCTTCGGGGCTGACATGAAAGTTTCACTCGTTAACGATGGGCCAGTCACGATCTGGCTGGATTCAGAAACACTATGAACACAATTCGCACCGAGCTTGATCACATTGTTATTGCAGCGAAAGCGCTGACCATTGGCCGCACCTGGGCGCGTGAGATGCTGGGCGTCGACGCAGTCGGTGGCGGCAAGCATGACGGTCTCGCTACGCACAACACTTTGCTCAAACTCAATGGCAATCGCTACCTCGAAATCATCGCGATTGATCCCGACGCAGGCGCGCCGAATTTTCCGCGCTGGTTCGGGCTGGATACGGCGGAAGTGCAGCAGCTCATCGCGCACGGGCCGCGTCTGGTGGCGTGGGTTGCACGGGCCAACGGCGCTGACGACGCCATCGAACAACTGGCCTCATCACCGAATTACAGCGCGAACATTGTTCGCTCCGCAACGCGCGCCGACTTTCGCTGGCGATTTGCGTTTACGCCAGAAGGCGAACGCATCAACGGTGGCGTCTTGCCGCATTTGATTCAATGGGATTCGCCCGTGCATCCGTGTGAGCGATTGCCGGAGAGTGGTGTGTCACTGATCGCTTTGGCGCTCGGTGCGCCTGAACCCGAGAGCACGACAAAGCTGCTTGAATCGTTTGCCTTCGCCGACGAATGGGTGCAGGTGGCCCAAAGCGTGTCGCCGCAGTTGGTGGCGGTGCTTAACACGCCGCTAGGGCGCGTCGTTCTCGATTAACAATCTGTAGGAGCGGCGAAAACCGCGAGCCTCGTGGCGCGCCACTATTCGCGGCGTTCGTCGCTCCTAAAGCAGCTGCCTCCGTCATCGATTCCAGCGCGTGCCGCGTTATGCTCCCGCCACTTCATTTGTCGGCTTCAGGCCGGGAGACGTGATTGAGAACCTTGCTTATCGCCGCCGGACTCGTCTGCCTCAGCAACGTAGCGCAGGCTGACCTCAATATCCTGTGCTCCACCGACCCCGACTGGTGCGAGAGCAAGGCGCGCGAGTTCTCGGTGCAGACGGGGATCAAGGTCAATCTTGCGCGCAAAGCCACTGGCGAGGTGTTCGCGCAACTCAAAGCTGAGTCTGCGAACCCGAAGGCGGACGTCTGGTACGGCGGCACCCATGACCCGCACTTGCAGGCGGCCAACGAGGGGCTGCTGCAAATCTACGTCAGCGCGAACATGAAAGATCAATACGCATGGTCAGCCGATCTGCTGGAGAAAAGCGGGAATCAGGTCGCGGGCATTTACCGCATCACGCTGGGCTTTGGTTACAACCGCGATCTGCTCGTAAAGCGCAAGCTGACCGCGCCCGCGTGCTGGAGCGATCTCGTCAAGCTCGAATTCAAGGGCGATGTCGAAACATCAAACCCCGCCACCAGTGGAACCGGGTACACCATTCTCGCCACACTCGTGCAATTGATGGGTGAGGATAGAGCGTTCGAGTATCTTCGCGCACTCAACAAAAACGTGAATCGATACACCACCAGCGGCACCGCTCAACGGCAGAGCGTGGCGCGCGGAGAATCGCTCATTGGCATCACGTTTCTCGATGAATTCATTCCTGAGCTTTATGTCAACGCGCCCATCGAGATTGTGCTGCCGTGCGAAGGCACGGGCTACAGCGTTGGCGCGATGAGTATCGTCAAAGGCGCCCGCAATCTGGATGACGCGAAGAAGTTTTACGATTGGGCATTAACCGCCGACGCGCAAACCATTCGCGATCAAACCAAAGTCATCGCTATCCCATCGAACCGCACGGCCTACGCGCCGGAACGCGTTAAAGCACTCGAACGAGCAAAACTGATCAACTACGACTTCGCGAAATTCGGATCGAGCGCGGAGCGCAAACGGCTCATTGAAAGGTGGGATCGCGAAGTGAAAAACGCGGGGCGTTAGCCATCAGCGCGGGCGGGCGCGATTTTTCGCTATCCTTGAATGTTGTCCCTTTCGTTTCTCTCTCAGAATTTTTACTGCACCACCCAAGCTCCAAAGGTAAGCCATGAAGAAAACCCTACTCAAAATTAGTACCACCGCCCTCGCCGCAGGTGCCCTCGCCGCGCCTGCGTTCGCCCAACAAGTCAACGCCTTCTGCTCTACCAATCAGGCCTGGTGCGAAATGGCGGCGACCGAATTCACCAAGTCGACCGGCATCAAAGTCGTGCAAACGCATCTGGGCACGGGCGAGGCACTCGTGCGCCTGAAAGCAGAAGCGGCCAATCCAAAAACCGATATCTGGTGGGGCGGCACCGGTGACCCGTTTCTCGCGGCGTCTGAAGAAAAACTACTCGATGCCTATCGCCCCGCCTACACCAAGGATTTGTACGACTGGAGCGTGCGCCAGTACGACATGAGCGGCAACATGGTTGGCGCGTTCTACACGAGTTTTATCGGCATGGGCTGGAACGAAGAAACGCTCTCGAAAAAGAAACTCGCCGCACCGAAATGCTGGGCTGATCTGACCGATCCGAAATATAAAGGCGAGATCGAAATGGCGCATCCCGGCTCGTCGGGCGGCGCGTACACGATCGTCGCGGGACTCATTCAGTTGATGGGCGAGGACGCCGCTTTTGAATACATGAAAAAGCTGCACAAGAACATCACGAGCTATACGAAAAGCTCGCAAGCACAGGCGAAAAACGTCGCGCGCGGTGAAGCGGGTATCGGCATCTCCTTCCTGTTCGGTTTTGAAGAAGAGCGTCAGGCTGGATTCAAATCCGTGCGCTCGGCGGCGCCGTGTGAAGGCACTGCGTACGAACTCGGCGGCATCGCGCTCATCAAGGGTTCACGCAACGGCGAAAACGCTAAAAAATATTACGACTGGCTCATGAGCCCGGTCGGTCAGGGCATCGGCGCCAAGGCCAATTCGCTGCAAAACCCCGCCAACAAAACGTTCAAGCAGGACGCAAAAATCCCGGCGATGGACGGCGTAAAACTCATCAATTACGACTTCAAGAAATACGGCGCATCCGCAGAGCGCAAGCGCATTCTTGAAAAGTGGGAAAGGGAAATTAACTCGCTGCCACGCTAGGCGCACAGAGCCTGAGCGCAGCCATTACGCAGATTCAGCTTTCTCGTAAAAGCAAGGACGCACAGGGGCTAATTGCGTAAAACGTGCGGAGTCGACTTATGGCCGATTACGTCTCTGGCCCCTATGAAACCGTGCTTTCAGCATAAAGTCATACCCATAAATCCGCGCGGGGCTGTGTCCGCGTTACGCGAACGACCGAAGCACCGTCAACTCTTCGGACGTTTCGTCTCGTCAATATCCATCAAGTGCCAGAAGTGCTGGCGGTATGGAAGGCGTTTGTAGTTCAGCAACCAGGGCTGCGTGAGTACGTTTTGATAGCGGAAAACACCGGGTTGCCACACGGAATTCACGGTAGCCAGTTCGTTCATGGCTTTGTAAAGTGCCCAGCGCTCCGGCCCGATCGGAAGTGTCTGCGCCTTCTCGTAAATTTCATCGTATTGTTTGATGTTCATGCGTGCGAAGTTCGATTGGCCAATGCTTTTGCTGTACAAAAGCTGCAAGAACGAATTGCCGTCCGTGCTGGATTCGTTCCAGCCTAACCCCCAAAACTGTAGCTGACCGGCGCGACCCTGCTTCAACAGGTCGGGCCATTTTTGCGTGTTGTAGGCGATCTTGATGCCAATTGAGTCGAGCGCCTTCTTCCACAGCTCATCGGATTCACGATCAATGGCTCGGGGGGACGACGAGCGCGTAATGACCAGTGGTTTGCCGTCGGGCATTTCGCGGAAACCATCCCCGTCACGATCCTTGTAACCAAATTTGTCGAGCAGCGCGTTCGCCAATGGCACGTCGTAACTGTTCAGGTTGGGCTTGTTGGGAATATGCCCGGTTTGCGTGGGCGGTAATATTTGATTGGCGGGCGTGGCCTGATTGCGAAACACGATCCGCACGTAGTCATCAATCGGATAGGCCATGATGATGGCGCGACGCAACGCGATTTTCTCCGGCGTATATCCGCCGACTACCGGATCTTCCATGTTGAAGTAATCGAACGACAGTGCGGGTTCAAGCGCGCGCTGGTGCTTCACCCCTTTGGCCGCAAATTCCGGGGACAGTTTGCCGTTTATTACTACGTTGCCGATCAAATCCTGTCCGACGAACTCGTAGTCCAGCAGGCCCGATTTGAACGTCAGCAGGCGCGGGTTTGCCTCTTCAATGATGCTGATTTCTACATTGCCAACCAGCGGCATATCTTTGCCCTGATTCGAAGCGATGACGGCCTTGTCCTCTGCCGTCTCGCCTTCAGTCAGCGGGTACTTGCGAGCGTAATTCGGGTTCTTGGTCAGAATGACTTTGTTGCCTTTGATCCACTGCTTGATCATGTAGGGCCCGGCTCCGACGGGATTGCTCATGACGCGCCCGCCCGGATCGCGATAGGCCTCCACCACTTCGCGGGCAACCGGCGACCAGTTGTATCCCAGCATTAACTCAGTGAGGGTGTAGTCGGGCTGCTTGAGCTTCAACTGAACGGTGTAACGATCAATTGCCTTGAGGCCTTCAATCGGCTTGTCGTAGTCGAACTTGCCCGAAGCTTTTGCTTCTGCCACGAGTTCATTGCCACCGATCAATTTGTTGTCAATGTGCCAGAGAGTCGGCGACGCCATCTTCGGGTCGAGCATGCGCTTCCACGAATAGACGAGATCCTCTGCGGTGACTTCGCGCTTCTTGCCCTTGAATACCGGGTCATCCGCGAAAAATGTACCCTTGCGCACACGAATTTTCCAGGTCAAACCATCTGCCGAAATTTCCGGCATCGCCTCGGCCAGCGCTGGACGCAAGCGGGCAGGGCGAACGTAGTAATCGAACTCGAATAGATTGGCAAAAATCGCGTTATTGACGTGGCCCGAGTACAAATCGTTAGTGGCTGCCGGATCAAAGCCGGTGACGTCCACAGGAAACGCCACACGAAGCGTCTTGGTCATGTCGGTCGCATGCGCGGGCAGAACAAGTGACACGCTGGCCAAACACGCAATGAGAATTCGCTTCATACAGACGCGCTTCAGAAAATTGAAGTCCCGATTATCGCGAAACTTTGCCGTTGGCCGCCTTGTCGCGTGCTTTCTCGTCGATGTCGACGTATTTCCACGGCGTGCGCCAGAACGGATGCCGCTTGTAGCCGAGCAGCCAGGGCTGCGAAAGATCATTGGCGTAAGAGTGAATTCCAAAGTCGAGCACGCTATTGGCTGCCGCGAGCTCCGACAGCGCCCGGTAGACCTGATTCCGCGCAGGCCCAAGCGGCAGCTTTGCGCCTTCATCATACAAGCGGTCGTATTCGGGAAGCTTGAATTTCATGTCGTTGATCGCGTTGATATTGCGTGATACCAGAAGGCTCACAAAGCCATCTCCACCCGGGCCACCCGCAATCCAGCTCCAACCCCACATCTGCAACTTCCCGGTGCGCGACATTTCGATTAGGTCGGGCCATTTTTGGCTGAAAAATTCAACACGAATGCCAATCGCGTTCATACTTTTCTTCCAGATTTCTTCCTGAATTCGGCCGCGGCTGTCCGCAGTGGAACTTCGCGTGATCTTGAGCGGTTTGCAGTCCGGTGCTTCGCGGAAACCATCGCCATCGCAATCCTTGTAGCCAAAGCGATCCAGCAACGCGTTCGCCAACGCTGGGTCGAACGGTGGTCTAAGTCTCAGCTTTGGGTCATGGCCCGACAATCCCGGTGGCACGAGCTGTTGCGCCATCTCAGCCTGCCCCTTGAATACGGACGCAATTTCGCGATCCGTGTCGTAGGCAAGCAGAATTGCGCGGCGCAAGGCATTTTTTTCGAGGGAATAGCCGCCGACAACAGGGTCGTCCATGTTGAAGTAATTGAAGCCAAGTAGGGGCTCCAGCGCACGTTGAGCGTTGATTCCTTTGGCGACGAACTCCGCCCTTAGTGCATTCTTCTCAAACATTCGATCTGTCAAATCGCGCGGTAATTCCAGGCGATCCAGTTCGCCATTCTGAAACGCCAGCACGCGCGGCAGACTTTCTTCAAGCACGTTGATGACGATGCGATCCACCAGCGGTGCGCGCTTGCCCGTCGTGGCTTGAGCAAGTTTTTTGTCGGCGTCTGTCGTGGGCGTCGGCACGAAATCTTCGCGATAGTCGGGATTGCGAATTAGCTCAACCTTTGCCGAGCGCTGCCATTGACCCAGCATGAACGGGCCCGTGCCCACAGGGTGCTCGCGTACACGATTTCGTTCGTCGCGATACTTCTCGATGACCTCGCGCGCAACCGCCGCAAAAGGCGTGGTGGTGAAGTTGTAGACAAACTCGAAATCGGGTTTATTGAGTTCGACGCGAAACGTATAGCGATCCAGCGCGCGCAGTCCAGCAATCTCCGCGTCGTAGTTGAAGCGGCCCGTTTTCTCGGCGTCTTTGCGTACTACGTCGGCACCGAGGAGTTTATTTTCGAAGAGGTAGTAATTCGGCGATGCTATTTTCGGATCGAGTAGCCGTTTGTACGAATACACGTAGTCTGCTGCGACCAATTCGCGTGGCTTGCCATTGAAAGCCGCGTCGGGCGTGAAGAAAATACCGTGCTTGACGCGCAGCGTGTACACCTTGCCGTCTGGGGACGATTCGATCAAGTCTGCTGTGCGCGCTGCGACTGCGACGGGACGCACGAAATAGTCGTACTGCAGCGGCGGTTCCATCATCATCACAGCGATGTCGCTGGATGGGATGTCGTCAATGGCGGCAGGATCGAACGTAGATTCGGCGGTACCTACTGAGAGATTGAGTGTCTTTACCGCGAAGGCGTCGGTCGCTACAACAGCGGCACACGCCATCATCACTATCGTTCTCAAGGCACAAACGCCTCGCATATTTAGCTCAACGCTTTTTCGATATCTTTCACGAGCGAGGCTGGCTCATCCTTCGGTGCGAAGCGTTTTACTTTGCCATCGGGCGTCACTAAAAACTTCGTGAAATTCCACTTCACCGTCTCGCTGCCGAGCAGGCCTGGCGCAGCTTTTTTCAAATGCTCGAACAGCGGTGCCGTGCTCTCGCCGTTCACATCCACCTTGGCGAACATCGGGAACGTAACACCGTAGTTAAGATCGCAAAAGCCCGCGATTTCGGCGGCGTCTCCGGGTTCCTGTTCACCAAACTGGTTGCACGGAAACCCCAGCACCGCCAAGCCCTCATCGTGATACGTTTCATGGAGCTTTTGCAGGCCTTCGTATTGCGGCGTAAAGCCGCATTTGCTCGCCGTGTTGACGATCAGAAGCGTCTTCCCCGAATACTGGGAAAGCTTCTGCTGTTTGCCATTGATGTCTTTGGCAGAAAAGTCGTAGGCTGTGGTCATAGTCTATTTCCTGTTTTTGTGGGAGCGGCGCTGCCGCAACCCACGTTAAATATGCGCTAAGGTCGGGCGCGGCTTTCGCCGCTCCTACAAGGCCGCGAATCCTTGCGCTAAATCATCGCGCAAATCACTCTCGTCTTCCAGTCCGATATTAAGCCGGATCAAAGCGCCTTTGTGCGGCCAGTTCGTCCTCGACTTCGCGAGGTCATAAGTCAGCGCGAGCGACCCGATGCCACCCCAGCTTGCGCCAACGCCGAAAAACTCAAGCGCATCGATAAATCGCGCTGCCGCATCCGCGTCGTATTGATCATGCAACACGAACGAGAACACGCCAGTCGAACCCGTGAAGTCGCGATTCCAAACTTCGTGCCCCGGACAGTCCGGTAATGCCGGATGCAGCACCAGTTTCACCGCAGGCTGGGTCGCAAGCCAGCGAGCCAAGTCGAGCGCAACACGCTCCGTATGTTGGATGCGGAGCGGCATCGTTGGTAATCCACGCAGCACCAGATAAATGTCGTCCGGCGCGCAGCATTGCCCCGTTTGCAGCGCCATGTCTTTCACACGTCGCCAGGTCGCCTCGTCTTTCGTCGTTATTGAGCCCATGACGAGATCGCTGTGGCCCGCCGGGTATTTCGTGAGCGCATGCACCGAGATATCCGCGCCCAACTCGAACGCGCGCAGATACCAGCCAGCGCTATAGGTGTTGTCAATCGCCACCAGCGCGCCCGCCGCGTGCGCCGCCGCAGCAATTGCTGGCAAATCGCTCACTTCCATCGTGATTGAGCCTGGCGTTTCAACCCAGACGACTTTGGTGTTTGGCTTGATTTGTGCAGCAATGCCAGCGCCAACCAGCGGGTCGTATTGCTCGACCGTCACATTCATGCGTTTGAGCAATCCGTTAGCCAGCGTCTTCACCGGGTCGTACACATTCGACGGAATCAGCACGTGATCGCCGGGCTCGACAAAGGGCAGGAACGCATAGGCAACCGCGGCAAGGCCCGAGGGAAACAGCACCGTGTTGAATCCACCTTCCCATTCGGCGATCCGGTTTTGCAAATCGCGTGTGGTCGGCGTGCCGCTGGTGCCGTAGGTGTAGATCGACTCGTCGAAACCTGAGCGGGTTTTCCACTTGCCGGTGTTTTCAAACAGCACCGTGGACGCGCGCTCTGTGCCTGGCACGAGCGAGCGGAAGCCGGGCGGCACCGTGCGCGATGGATGAATCAGTAGGGTGTTGGGGCTCTTCTTGGTCATGGCGTTGTTGATAGTTTATTGGTGAAGCTTATGAGTGACACAGCGTTCGCGCATGATGCTCAAGATGATCATTGATGAAAGTAGAGATGAAGTAGTAGCCGTGGTCGTAGCCCGCATGGCGACGCATCAACAATGGCTGACCGACGTTTTGACAGGCTGCGTCAAAGTGTTCTGGGTGCAATTGTGTCGACAAAAATTTGTCCGCAAGACCCTGATCAATCAGAATGCCGTCGGGGTAGGGCGCACCACTGCATCCAGACATCAGTGCAGAGGCGTCATGCGCCGCCCATTTCGTCGAATCGGGGCCAAGATAGCCATCGAAAGCTTTCTGTCCCCACGGGCACATCGTTGGCGCGCAGATCGGCGCGAACGCTGACAACGACTGAAACAAATCGCGGTGTCTGAGCGCCAGCGTGAGTGCGCCATGTCCACCCATTGAATGACCGAACAGGCCCAGGCGCGTCACATCGATTGGCAGTTGCGTTGCTACCAGCGAGACCAGCTCTGTAGTGAGATAAGTCTCCATGCGGTAGCGTTTTGACCAGGGCGGAACGGTTGCGTCAAGATAAAAGCTCGCAGCCACTCCGAAGTCCCAACTGCCAATCTCGCCCGCGATACCTGCGCCACGCGGGCTCGTGTCGGGCGCTATGAGCGCAATGCCTAGCTCCGCTGCACGGCGCTGCGCTCCCGCTTTGGTGGGGAACGTTTCCTCATTGCAGGTCAGCCCCGCAAGGTACATCAGCGCGGGTACTTTCGCTGCATCGTGAGCAAGCGCAGCAGGCGGCAAAAACACCGAGAACCGCATCGGCAAACCGATGACCGCCGAATCGTGTTGATAGAAGCGCTGCACGCCGCCAAAGCAGGTGTGTTCGCTGAGGCGTTGGAGGGTGTTCGTCATATCAAAGTAGCAAACCCATTACCTCTCTCCCGCAAAGGGAGCGGGAAGTATTAAAGACAAATTAAAAAAGCACGACCCCTCGAATTGACTCCCCGCGCTTCATCAAATCAAAGCCCTTGTTGATGTCCTCTAGCGGCATGGTGTGCGTAATCAGGTCATCGATGTTGATCTTGCCGTCCATGTACCAATCAACGATTTTTGGAACATCGGTGCGCCCGCGCGCTCCTCCAAATGCTGAACCTTCCCACTTGCGCCCCGTTACCAGCTGGAACGGTCGCGTGCTGATCTCGGCACCCGCTTCGGCGACGCCAATGATGATGCTGCGACCCCAGCCCTTGTGTGTGCATTCCAGTGCTTGTCGCATGACCTTGGTGTTGCCAATGCACTCGAAACTGTAATCCGCACCGCCATCGGTCAACTGCACAATCGCATCGACCACATTCTCGGTGTCCTTCGGATTGATGAAGTGCGTCATGCCGAACTTGCGCGCCATCGCTTCGCGCGCAGGGTTCAAATCAACGCCAATGATCTTGTCCGCACCCACCATCTTCGCACCTTGAATCACGTTCAGACCAATGCCACCCAGACCGAACACGACGACGTTCGCACCCGCTTCAACTTTCGCCGTGAAAATCACTGCACCGATCCCGGTTGTCACGCCACACCCGATGTAGCAGACCTTGTCGAACGGGGCGTCTTTGCGAATTTTCGCGAGCGAAATCTCGGCCGCGACGGTGTAGTTCGAGAATGTCGACGTTCCCATATAGTGATAAATCGGTTTGCCATCGAGCGAAAATCGGCTCGTCGCATCAGGCATCAGGCCCTTGCCCTGTGTGCCACGAATGAGCTGACACAGATTGGTCTTGCGTGACAGACAGAATTTGCACTGACGGCATTCCGGCGTGTAGAGCGGAATCACATGATCACCCTTTTGCAGGGTGGTTACGCCAGGACCCACATCCACCACGATACCCGCGCCTTCATGGCCGAGGATCGCCGGGAAAATACCTTCCGGGTCTGCGCCCGACAACGTGTAATAGTCGGTGTGACAAATGCCCGTGGCCTTGATTTCTACCAACACTTCACCTGCTTTCGGGCCTTCGAGATCAACGGTTTCTATTGTGAGCGGTGCGCCCGATTTCCATGCGACGGCTGCCTTCGTTTTCATGCGTAACTTCCCTACTTCAAGATTTCTTTGCAGTGTAAGCGCGATGGTGTTTTAAGAGCACCATAGAATGGTTTCCGGTAGCGTAGACGGGTACGCAATTCCAAGGAGGACAAGAATGAAATTACTAAGACATCTGACGCTTACCACTGCCAGCGCCGCCATTGCGCTGCTGCATGGGCCTGTTAGCGCGGCCGCGCCGGCGAACGTTGCGGGCGGAATTGCGCCGCCCAAGTTGGTGGTGGTGGTCATCATTGACGGCTTGCCGCAGGAGCAAATCACCAAGAACTATGACCTGCTGGTGCCGAACGGGTTTCGACGGCTAATGGACAAGGGTGCGTGGTTCTCGGATGCTCATCAGGCACATGCGTTCACCGTTACTGCGGTGGGCCATGCCACCATTCTTTCGGGGGCTTTTCCCTATCAAACCGGCATCATCGCCAATGACTGGAAGACACGCGACGGAAAGAACGTTTACAACACGGCCGACACGGCGCATCGCTATCTCGACGGCACCGAAACGGGTGAAGACGACGGGGTGAGTCCGAAAAATTTGCAGGTCAGCCTGGTCGGTGACGAACTGCGTTATTCGAACAACAACGCTAGCCGTGTCTTTGCAGTGTCGGGGAAGGATCGTGGCGCCATTCTGCTGGCTGGCAAGACCGGCACGGCGTACATGTACTCCACAAAAACGGGACGCTTTACGAGCACCAGCTACTACATGCCGAAGCATCCCGACTGGTGGGAAAAATACTACGCCAGCAACCCGCAAAATCAATACTTCCAGAAATCATGGAACCTGTTGCTGGAGCCAAAAGCGTATGAACGATCAGTGCCTGAGGGCCAGTCATGGGGCGCAATCTACAACGGCATGACCACCAAGATGGGCTACGTCTACGGCATCGGTGAAACTACGCCGGGGCGCACTTATTACCGCATGCTGCTGCCCGGCCCGTACGGCGATCAGATGACTGCCGAATTCGCAACCACTCTGATGAAAAACGAATCGGTCGGGCGCAATCCGACCGGTGCTACCGACATTCTGGGTGTGAGTTTTTCGAGCCACGATTACATCAATCACAACTTTGGTCCCGAGAGCATTCAATCGCAGGATCACCTGTTGCGTCTGGATCGCACGCTGGCCAAGTTCTTTAGCGATATCGACGCGCAAGTCGGTCGCGGCAACGTGTTGACCTTACTCTCGGCCGATCACGGCTTCATGAATGCGCCTGAGTACAGCGGCCCGCGTGGCTTTGATTCAGGACGTATCGATTCATCAGCAGTGCGAGCTGCGGTTAACGCTATGGCGGAGAAGAAGTATGGCATTCCGAAAGTGGCGTTTCAGCACATGGTCGGCGGCTGGACGCTGGATTACGCCGCCATCGACGCAAAAGGTTTGAACCGCGAAGAGGTTGAGACGTTTGTGGCGCACGCTGCGCTTGAACAACGCGGCATTGGCTTTGCCTTTACGCGGACACAGCTTGAGCATGGTCAGATGCCGGCCACACGAGTAGGCCTGCTTACGCAGCGTGCCTGGCATCGGCAAATGGCCATTGATGTCGCCATTATCCAGAAGCCGTTCTACTACTTTCAATCCGGCGCTACGCCCGCGTCTTCGGTAGCGTCGCATGGCACGCCCTATAGTTACGACACGAACGTGCCACTATTGATCGAAGGCGGCAAATGGATCAAGTCGGGCCGCGTGACGGATTACGCTGAGACGGTAGATATTGCGCCGACGCTGTCGACTATTCTGAACGTCAGGCCGCCTAGCGCAAGCGAAGGTAAAGTCTTGACACAAGTTTTGCAGCGTTAGCGATTCGGTTAAGCGAAGATACTTGACACAAAGCAAGCACTATCAAAAATTCAGGAGCCGCTATGCGATATCTCGTTTCAGCCGTTTTCGCGGTGTTGGCTAGCGCCCCGCTATTGGCGCAGAACTATCCCGTGAAACCCGTAAGGATCATCGTCCCGTTCGCCACCGGTGGACCCGCAGACGTTTACGCGCGAACCGTTGCGCAGCGTCTCTCGGAGTCGCTCGGGCAAGCGTTCATCGTTGACAACCGTCCTGGAGCTGGTGCGGTGGTCGGCACCGACGTAGCCGCGAAGTCGGCGCCTGACGGCTACACATTGCTTATGATGTCGAACGCTCAAACCGTCAACGAAACGCTCATTCCGAACAAGCCGTACGCGCTGCTCCGAGACTTTGCGCCGATTGCGCCCGTCAACTACTCCGACCTCGTGTTGGTCGCGCATCCGAGCGTCGCGGCCAACAATTTGCGCGAACTAATCGCGCTGGCGAAAGCAAGCCCAAAGCCAATGACCTTCGCATCTAGCGGCCCCGGCACGCCGTATCACATGGCAGGCGAGCTCTTCAAATCGATGGCTGGAATTGACTTGCTGCATGTCCCATACAAAGGCAGCAGTGGTGCGCGTACCGATGTCGTTGCGGGTCACGTGAATATGATGTTCGACGCAATCACCACCATGAGTGCGCAGGTCAAAACAGGCAAGGTCAAAGCGATTGCCACTTCCGGAAGAACACGCTCCGCAGTGATGCCAGAAGTACCTACGCTTAATGAATCCGGCGTGCCGGGCTACGACGCCGTGATCTGGCTCGGCATCATGGCACCGATCAACACCCCACGCGCCATCGTCAACAAACTCAATGCCGAAATCACCAAAGCCGTAGACCGCGCCGATGTCAAAGCTGAATGGGCGAAGCAGGGAGCAACCCCGATGCAAATGTCGCCGGACGCATTCGCCAAATACGTGCGTGAAGATATCGATAAATGGGCGCAAGTGGTCAAAGTTTCTGGCGCGAAATTTGAGGAATGAGCGAACATGAACATTCTGAGTGCCGGTGCCGCCAAAGGGCTTTTGTACGCAATCGCCGAACGCGAATCGATCGCGTTGACGGGTGAATTCGGCGCAGTCGGCGCGATCTATGAACGATTGAAATCAGGCGCGACTTCCGATGTAGTCGTCCTTACGGCGGCGATGATTGCAGAGCTGGCTGCTAGAGATGAAGTGGACGCCTCAAGCGTGATCGCTTTGGGCGAAGTGCATACAGGCATTGCGCTTTTGAACGATGCGCCACTTATAAACGTCGACGACGTCGAGACGTTGAAGCAACTGCTCTCGAAAGCAAAAAAACTGTACTTCCCCGACCCGGCGCGCGCCACCGCTGGCATTCACTGCATGAAGATGCTCACAGCGTTGGGACTCGCAGAATCGCACCGCGAGCGCTTTGCGACCTATCCGAATGGCGCAACTGCAATGCGCGCGATGGCAGATTCTGGCGATATTGGCGCGGTGGGAATAACCCAGTGCTCGGAGATTCTGTATACCTATGGCGTGCGGTACGCGGGACCGTTACCGGGCCCGTTTCAGCTTGCCACGGTCTATTCAGCGGCGATGACGCAGCGCGTTGAGAATGTCGCCGAGGCGGTGAAATTGTTGAATGCGTTGTCGTCCTCGACCACCGAGCCAGCACGCCTTTCGGCGGGCTTCAAGCCGCTTGCTTCGTGACGGCGCTGACGGCGATAAAGTGCAAGTGGTAGGCCGTAAAGGACTTGAACCTTTGACCAAAGGATTATGAGTCCTCTGCTCTAACCAACTGAGCTAACGGCCCACTTGTACTGCTTCGACTTTGCAGAATGTACAAACGGGCCCGCGAGCCCGTTTTATTCGTGCAGCCGCTAGTTTAGCGGCTTACGTTACCGAGGCTGACTAAGCCTCGGTAACGAAACCTTTCAAACGCTCAGCACGGCTTGGGTGACGCAGCTTACGCAGCGCTTTCGCTTCGATCTGACGAATACGCTCGCGCGTTACGTCGAACTGCTTGCCCACTTCTTCCAGCGTGTGGTCGGTGTTCATCTCGATGCCGAAGCGCATGCGTAGCACTTTAGCTTCGCGCGGCGTCAGGGTGTCGAGCACTTCCTTGCACAGGTCGCGCAGGCTGTCCTGCACGGCGGCGTCCATCGGTGTCAGCGTGTTGGTGTCTTCGATGAAATCGCCCAGATGGCTGTCATCGTCGTCACCAATCGGCGTTTCCATGGAAATCGGCTCTTTGCTGATCTTCATGATGCGGCGGATTTTGTCTTCCGGAATTTCCATGCGCAGTGCGAGCGTTGGCGCGTCTGGCTCGATACCCGTTTCCTGCAGGATTTGCCGCGAAATGCGGTTCATCTTGTTGATCGTTTCGATCATGTGCACCGGGATACGGATTGTGCGCGCCTGATCAGCGATTGAACGCGTGATGGCCTGACGGATCCACCACGTGGCGTACGTCGAGAATTTGAAGCCGCGACGGAATTCAAATTTGTCGACCGCTTTCATGAGACCGATGTTGCCCTCCTGAATCAGGTCGAGGAACTGCAAACCGCGGTTCGTGTATTTCTTGGCAATCGAGATCACGAGGCGCAAGTTGGCCTCGGTCATTTCTTTTTTCGCCTTACGCGACTTGGCTTCACCCGACGACATCTGTTTGTAGATGTCTTTGAAATCTTGCAGCGGCAGATTTACTTTTTTCTGGTGATCCAGAAGCGCTTCCTGACGCTCAACCAATGCCTGACGATTTTTCGCCATGACTTCGCTGTATGGCTTGCCGAGCGCGATTTCCTTGTCGATCCAGGTCAGATCAAGCACACGCTCCGGAAAGGTTTTGAGGAAATGATCGCGCGGCATGTGGCACTTAAACACCAGCATTTCCTGCAACTTGCGCTCATGGCCACGAATGCGCTCGACTTCCGAGCGCACGGAGTCACAGAGCTGTTCGACGATCTTCGCGGCGAAGCGAATGTCCATCATCTCTTCGGTGATCTTTTTCTGGGCCTTGACGTAGCCTTCGCTCTTGTACTCACCTTTTTCGATGTGTACGAGGAGCTTCGCGTGGTTCTTGCGAATGATGGCAAACTTCTCAAGCGACATGGCTTTGAGTTTGGCGAGGAGTTCAGCCGAAATAGCAGCGGTGGCTTCTTCGTCTTCTTCCTCTTCTTCGGCCTCTTCCTCGTCGCCCTCAGCATCATCAGCGACGACTGCCGCAGGTGCAGGCGCAGGTGGCTCAAGTCCTGCCAAACCGTCAACGATATCGTCAACGATAGCTTCGCCTTTTTCAATCTTGTCGGCGAGCAGAAGGATTTCGGTAATCGTCATCGGGCACGCGGAAATCGCGGTGACCATGTGCTTTAAACCGTCCTCGATGCGCTTGGCGATTTCGATTTCGCCTTCGCGCGTCAAGAGTTCAACGGTGCCCATTTCGCGCATGTACATGCGAACCGGGTCGGTCGTGCGGCCGAACTCACTGTCGAGCTGGGAGATGGCCTGTTCGGCCTCTTCGGCGACGTCATCGTCCGCCACCGCAGAGGCGGTTTCCGAAATGATCAATTCTTCGGCGGCGGGCGCTTCATCGAACACCTGAATGCCCATGTCGTTAATCATCGCGACGATGGACTCGATGGCCTCGGCATCAACCAGATCATCCGGCAAGTGGTCGTTAATCTCGGAATAGGTCAGATAGCCGCGATCTTTGCCGAGCGTGATCAGCGTTTTCAGGCGCAGACGACGGGTTTCGGCATCAACCGTTTTGAACGGTGCGAGCGCTTCGAGCAAGGCCTGTTGCTTCTTCTCAAGCAACAGTTGTTTGCGCGTTTTTGGCTTGCCGGTCAACGGGTTAATGGCGATGGCTGTTGGTGCGGCGGCGACTGCATCAGCGCCGGTTGCGTCGGCGTCTGTGGCGACTGGCGCTGCGGCAACCGCATTTTTAGGGGGACGACCGGGCTTGCCGGTTTTAACGGGAAGCGGCGCGGCGACTGCGAGGCTCGCGGCGGCAGCAGTTGCAGCAGCAGCGGCAGATTTAGCGGATACGGGTTTTGCAGGACTTTTTGCAGCGGTAGCTGCCGATGGGAGTACGGGGGCGGGTGACGCGGGAATGGCGACACGTTTTGCTTGCTTCTCGATGGGAATCTTCTTTATTGATGTCTTGACGACCGGGGTTTCCGGAATCACCGAGGCCTTAACGGTCGGCTTGGTCGTTGCTTTTACTGGAGGCTTGGCGACCGCTTTTGCGACCACCTTCGGAATGGATTTGGCGACAGTGACAGCCGCCTTAGGCGAGGCCTTAGCGACGACTTTGGCGACTACTTTCGCTTTGGCAGGCACGGGCTTGGCTACCACTTTGGCTGACGGCTTGGCCGTTTGCCTAGCTACAGTTTTGACTGCTGGCTTGGCAACAGGTTTCGCGCTTTTTGCTTTCGGCACCGGTTTTGCGACAGGCTTTGCTGCCGGTTTCGCGATCGCCCTGGTTGTCGTCGACTTCTTGCTGACGGGCTTGGTCACCTTAACCGCTGATTTGGCGGCGGGCTTTGCTTTACTCACGGGTTTGGCCTTGACTGCCACTGCTTTTGCCGACTTCGGTGCGGGTTTGACCACTTTGGCCTTCGCCGCCGTTTTCGAGACTGGCTTTGCTGGCTTCTTCACCGAGGTGACCGTGCGCGCCTTTGCCGCCGGCTTGGCGACAGGCTTCGCTTTGGCCGTTTTGCTGACGGCGCTTTTCGAGCCTTTGATGGCTTTCGCAACTTTAGTGGCGGGTTTAGATTTGGCTTTGACCATGATTCAAATTTCCAATGCACAACGGGCAAACAAGCCCGGCAAGAGAGGCGGCAAATGAACGCAACTTCGCGTCAGTCGGTTGCAAGCCAATGGTCGAGTATTCATCCATCGTCATGCGACTAACTGGTAAGCTAGGTGAGGGTAACCCTCGATTTTACCAGCGAGTCTCTTAGAAGAGCTGCTTTTTAAATCGAGCGAAATGTCGGAACGGGTAGCAGCTTTTTGTAAAAAAGACGCCTGTATAAGGGCTGAAGACAATAAACGGTATAAGTCGATAAGTAGCGAAATCGCCCATTAGCCCAAATGCCGCTGGACTTTTCTGAAAAAGCTGTTTCCGGAATAGCGCGCAAAATTTACCCGCAACTCGCGCCCAGATATGGGGGCTTTGTCGCACCATCCGTGCACGGCTACTACAAATACCCTAGCCTTCATTCATCAAGAACACAGGGGACGGGCCACAAGCCCAAACGAGTCATGCGAATCAAACGATGGATGGGAGTGACGCTGATCGCTCTGGCAGTGGTCGGTGTCGTCGGTGGCGGAGCCTGGGGCTACAAAGCGTATGCCGCCAAGCAGGCTGACGCGAGCTCCAGCGCGGGCAAAGATGGCAAAAATGGCAAGGACGGCAAGAAGGCTGACCCTGTTCTGGCGTTGGCGGTGGTGGACATCGCGACCGCTGGCCCGGCCACGCTGATCCAGTCATTTGCCGTTGCCGGTACCGTCGACGCCGCACGTCAGGCTGTCGTCCGCTCGCGTCACGCCGGTGCCGCGACCGGCATTACCAAGCGCGCTGGCGACATGGTGAAAACCGGTGAACGACTGGCGGTGGTCGACAGCGACGAGTTGCGGCTGCGTCTCATTGAGCGCGAATCTACTGTGCGTCAAGCGCAGGCAGCGTTGACGGTGGCTGAGTCAGCTCGCGCACAACAGCGCTCCCTGGCGGATCGCGGCTTTATCTCCAAAGCCGCGCTTGATAGCGCCGAAAGCAGCTACGTGAGTGCCCGCTCGATGTTCGAGGCCGCCAAATCTCAACTCGATATGGCGAAATCGGCCATTGCGGAGACCGTGCTCATGGCACCGATCTCCGGCGTCATTTCGAAGCGTGCCATCGAGCCGGGCGAGCGGATCACGGGAGAGATGACTGTGTTCACGATTCTCGATCCGACATCGCTTGAGGTGATCGTTCCGGTCGCGGCGGAGCGCGTGGCCGAACTCAAGATCGGCCAGAAGGCTAAATTTCAGCTGGATAGCAGCGGCGCGACCATCGAAGGTGTGCTGTCACGCATTATTCCCACGACCAGCAGCGCAGCGCGCACCGTCGAAACACGCTTTTCTTTACCTGCCGCGACCGGCGTGCCAGCAGGCGCTTTCCTGTCGGGGCAACTGGCGCTGGGGCAAAGCACCGCGCCGATTACGATTCCTCGGGTCGCGGTAAAGACGGATTTGAACGGTAATTACGTCTGGGTCGTCCGTGACAACAAAGCGCAAACCGTGCGCGTGAAGCTGGCCATCGGCGCCGATGAATCAAATCCGTTGGTGCCGGTGACCGACGGCGTCGCGGTTGGCGCAACGGTTTTGACGCTGCGTGGCGTGGAGCCGAATGAAGGTCAGTCGGTAGTGATGCCAGGAGCGTCGCCAACCGCCGCACCCGCCGCCGTCACGTCGGCATCGAAGTAGCGAAGGAATCACATCATGTTCATGACTCGCGTTGCAATCAAAAATCCGGTGTTCTGCACCATGGTGATGTTTGCGCTCATGGTGATGGGTGCGGTATCGTATTTTCGGCTGCCGATTGACGCGATGCCGGAAGTTAATCTGCCGTTCGCCTTCACGGTCGTACAGTACCCCGGAGCCAGCCCACAGGCGGTTGAGAGCGATCTCACCAAGCCGATTGAAAACGCACTCAACACGATTTCTGGTGTCAAGAAAATTACCTCACGTTCGCGTGAAAATTCGAGCCTCGTGATCGTCGAATTCGCGATGGGGACGGACATTAAAGTGGCGATGCAGGAAATGCGCGACAAGCTCGCGCAGATTCGCTCCGGCTTCCCGAAAGAGGCGAAAGAGCCGTTCGTTTCACAGGCCAACCGCGACGATGATCGCGCCGTCGTGTCGTTGGGCGTGACGTCGAAGACGCGTACCCTGCCTGATCTTTCATACATGGTGGAAGAGGTGATCCGTCGTCGTATGGAAAACGTGACTGGTGTGGCCACTGTCAATATCAACGGCTCATCAACGCGCGAAATTCAGATCGAACCGGACACCGCGAAGTTGCGAGCACGTCGGATCGGGATCGACCAGCTGCTCGCGGCGTTGCGTACTGACAATATCGACGCTCCCGTTGGCAATATCACCATCGGGCAGAACGACAAATCCGTACGTGTGGATGCGCGCTTCAAATCGGTCGCGGATTTCTCTAATCTGGTGGTTGCGCGCCGCGATGGATTGCAGGTGAGATTGGGCGATATCGCCAACATCGTGGACGGCAGCAAGGAGCAAACCAGCTTTGCGCGGATCGATGGTGTGCGCGCTATCAGCCTCGACATGCTCAAAGTGCGTGGCAGCAATACGGTTGAAGTGGGTGTCGGCGTGAAGGCCGCGATTGAGCGACTGAAACAGGAGCTGCCGAAAGACATTGAATTGTCGATTCTGTCGGATCAATCCAAATACGTAAAAGCCAGCGTTGATGGCGTCAAACGCACCATCATTGAAGGCGGTCTGCTCACCGTGTTTATTGTGTTTCTGTTCCTGTCGTCATGGCGCAGCACCATCATCACCGGGCTCACGCTGCCGATCTCGGTCATTGCAACATTCACTGCGCTTTACGCGTTCGGATTTACGCTGAACAACCTGACATTGATGGCGTTGTCGCTGTGTATCGGCTTGTTGATCGATGACGCGATTGTGGTGCGCGAAAACATCGTTCGTCACCTGGCGCTCGGCAAATCACACAAACAGGCCGCGCTTGAAGCCACGCAGGAAATTGGCCTCGCCGTGCTGTCCACGACGCTCGCAATTGTGGCCGTATTTGCGCCGGTGGCGTTCATGGGCGGCATCATCGGATTGTTCTTCTTCCAGTTCGGTTTGACAGTGGTCGTCGCCGTGATGATCTCTTTGTTTGTGAGCTTCACGCTCGACCCGATGCTCTCGTCCGTATGGGCTGATCCTGCCGGAAATCGCTTCAAGCGTTTGCCGTGGCTCGGTAAATTCCTCGCTTGGTTTGATAGCAAGATGGAGGCGCTGCAACACCGCTATGAGCGCGTGATCCGCTGGTCGCTTGGACATCGCAAAACGGTGCTCGGCGTTGCGTTCGGATTGTTTGCTGGCAGCATGGCGCTGTTCCCGCTGATAGGCAGCGAATTTGTGCCGAAAGAAGATCAAAGCGAATTCGGCATGCGCCTGGAAACGCCGGTTGGATCAAGCCTCGAGTACACCGCAGTGAAAGTGGCGCAGGCAGAGGCCGAATTGCAGAAGCTGCCTGAGCTGAAGCTGCTGTACTCCGGCGCGGGCGGTGGTCGCGGCAAGAACACCGGCTGGATCAACGTGATCCTGAAGCCTCGTAACGAGCGTAAGCGTTCACAAAAGGAAGTGGAAGATGCGGCGCGCGAAGCCGTAAAAGGCATCGCCGGTATGGTCGTGTCGGTCGGCTGGAACAAGCCGGTGCAGGTGTCCTTCGTCGGCTCCGACGCGACGGTGCTCAAGCAGCTCTCCGAACAATTTGTTGAACGTCTGGAAAAAATCGACGGTGTGACCGACATTGACAGTAGCGAGAAGGCCGCCGTGCCCGCGCTCACTATCGTGCCCAAGCGCGCTGAGCTCGCCGAGTTCGGCATCACGCCGTCCACGCTGGGAAGCGTTGCCCGCACGCTGGTTGCGGGCGACGCGGTGGTGACCTGGTTGCCGCCGTCGGGGAACTCGGTGGACGTGACCATTCGCCTGCCCGCGAATGTTCGTAACGATCCCGCGCAACTGCTGCAAATGCCGCTCAGCAATCCGCGCGCACCGGACGGCGATGCGCTTTCGCTGGATCGTGTCGCTACGATCACTGAGAGCACCAATCCGAAGACCATCGAGCGTGCGTTTTTGCAGCGTCAGGTGACGATCAGCGCGAACGCCAAAGGCCGCACGGCGGGCGAAGTCGGTAACGATGTCAACAAATTGATCGAATCCTTCGCGCTGCCGCCGGGCTACCGCTTCCAGCAGGACGGAGACAACCAGATCATGCGCGATTCGTTTGGCTACGCGGTCGTTGCACTGGTGCTGGCAGTGACCTTCATCTACTTCGTGCTCGGTTCGCAGTTCATGAGTTTTGCCCAGCCGCTTGCAATCATGGCGACGCTGCCACTGTCGCTCATTGGCGTGTTGCTGGCCTTGCTCATCACACGAACGACTTTCAATATGTTCGCGATGATTGCCTTCATCATGCTGATGGGGTTGGTGGTGAAAAACGGCATTTTGCTGGTCGATTTCGCCAATCAAGCGAGACGTGAAAACGGCAAAAGCATCACCGAGGCGCTGGTACTGGCGGGCCACATTCGGTTGCGTCCGATTTTCATGACGACTGCAGCGATGGTGTTTGGCATGTTGCCGATGGCGCTCGCCTTGCAGGAGGGCGCGGACGGCACGATGGGTCGCTCGATCATCGGTGGTGTGTTGAGTTCTACGGTGTTGACGCTGGTCGTGGTGCCGGTGATTTACGCCATGATTGAGGAATTCAAGGCGCGCCGGGCGGCAAAAAAAGCGGAGAAACGTTCGCTTGCGCTCGGTCTCCATGATGCGGCTCAAGTCCCCGCTGAATAATCGATTATGAGCTTGCAACAGCTGGAAATTCCGTTAAACTCCGCTAAATGACTCGCGGTCATTTGGCGGAAAATGGCAAGAAAGCTAACCCGTAAAATGATCTCCTCCGTCCAAAAAAGGCAGTAGCGCTCACGCGTTAACGGCAACAAAATGAACATCGAACAAGTCCGCTTCAACATGGTCGAGCAGCAAATCCGCACGTGGGATGTACTGGATACCGACGTGCTTGACTTGCTGCACACGCTCAAACGCGAAAACTTTGTGCCACCCGCGCAGCGCGAATTCGCGCTGATGGATATCGAAATTCCGCTGTCGTCCGTTGCTGCGAGCGCGACTCGCGAAAAGATGTGGACGCCAAAAATGGAAGCCCGCATCGCGCAGGATGTTAGTCTGACCGGCACTGAGCATGTGCTGGAAATCGGCACTGGCAGCGGTTATCTGACGGGGCTACTCGCCTCGCGCGCTGCCAGGGTCACCAGCATCGAAATCAATTCCGATCTCGCTAAATTTGCAACCGACAACCTCGCCCGCGCTGGTATTACCAATGCGACCATCATCACCGGTGATGGCGCTCGCGGCTGGAAAGGGCAAGCGCCTTACGACGTGATTGTGTTCACCGGCTCGATGGAAGTGTTGCCTGAGGAGGTTTTCGCGCAGCTGAAAGCAACGGGCAAAGTGTTCGCGATTGTCGGCAAATTACCGGTGATGAATGCGCAGCTGGTGACCGTGAGCGCCAGCGGCGGTCGTCATGCCAGAACATTGTTTGAGACGGTCGTCACACCGCTCACCAACGCCGCAAAAGCGCCGGGCTTTGTTTTCTGATGGCCGGTGTGGTTGACAGCATTGACGTGACCACGCTTGCGGGAGTATTGGCAAACACGGATCACGCCCATGCAGAACTCGCCGGTGCCGTACTGCTCGACGTTCGCGAACCCTGGGAGTTCGAGACCGCCCGCATCGAGCGTGCGGTCAATATCCCCATGTCCACACTGGTCGCGCGTATCGACGAAGTGCGCGCTTTGCAGCTCACGGTGGACACGCCCGTTGTGGTGATTTGTCATCACGGCATGCGCAGCATGCAGTGCGCGCGTTATCTCGCCAGTCAGGGCGTTGAGCACCTGATTAATTTGACGGGTGGTATCGACGCGTGGTCCACGCAGATTGATCCTTCCGTTCCCAGCTATTAGTTTTAGAAATTTGACCCTCCGCCGGAGTTTTTGAATGCGTTTGCCTCGTGCCCTAATTTTGTCTGCTCTGTCGCTCGCGCTGTCCAGCGCGCACGGTGCCGATTTGTTGTCCCTGTATCGCGAAGCGGCCAATCAGGATCCCGCCGTTGCGTCGGCCGTGGCGTCGTTGCAGGCGGCTCGTGAGCGCGTCACGCAGGCAGAAGCGGCAAATGGATTCGCTGTGGGTATCAGCGCGGTGGCTAACGCCAACTATCTGGATCTGCACGTACGCACATTGCCGAGCGCGCAAACAGATCGCGCTTATCTTGCTGCGAGCGTTCAGGCCTACGTCAATAAGCCGCTAATTCGTCCTGCCAATAACGTCGCCATTGAGCAGGCGAATGCGGCCACCACCATCTCAGAGCTGGCGTTGCAGGCGGCACAGATGGACGTCGCCAATCGGCTTTCGCAAGCCTACTTTGACGTGTTGCTGGCACAAGATAATGTCACGTTGGTGCAGTCACAAAAGATTGCTGTTGCCGAACAACTTGCACAGGCGAAGCGTAACTTCGAAGTCGGTACCGCCACTATCGTTGATACCAACGAAGCCCAGTCGCGCTACGATCAGGTGATCGCGCAGGAAATCGCAGCGCAGAACGAACTGGATCGGACGCGATGGGCATTGCGCAACGTCGTTGGTCGCTACGAAATTAATCTGAAACGTCTTCGCACCGCAGCCCTCATGCCCGCGCCAATCCCTGCCAACATGGAGGCTTGGGTGACGCGCGCAGAGCGCGAAGCGTTCGCCGTTCGTATTGCGTTGCAAACACTGGCCGTTTCCGAATACGATGTACGTCGCGCGCAAACTGGCAAGGACTGGACGCTAGACGCGACCGCAAACGTCACCAATTCACAAAGCACCGGCAGCTCTACCACCGCCCTCGGAACGTGGGTCAACAGCGGCTTGATCGGGATTACCTTTAACTGGCCTTTTGATATTTCCGGTGGCGTCAATGCACGCATTCGAGAAGCTCTCGCGCTGGTCGACAAAAACCGTAACGACATCGAAGCTGCGCGCCGTACGGCTGGATTTAACGTGCGTCAGTCGTACCTTGGGTTGACCAGCGGCGTGGCGGGCGTCGCCGCCCAGCAGCAGGCGCTCAAATCGGCCGAAACAACGCTCGCCTCGACCAAACTCGGACTCGAAGTAGGCGTGCGGACCAATCTCGATGTGCTGAACGCGCAGCAACAGGTGACTCAGGTGCAGCGCGATCTGGCGCTTGCCCGGTACAACACTCTGTTGAACGAGTTGCGCCTGAAAGCCGCGACTGGCGTGCTCAGCGAAGATGACATTCGCGCGACCAACGCCTACTTGACGGATTAAATCGAACGTCGTGTCGGCCGTATTGTGGGCGCGCCAAAGTCGCTCACTCCCGGTCAAAAACCAAAACGGCATGGTTTACGTAAACTCCGGCATTCAAGATTGTCGAAAAGGTTTCACCATGCGCATCGCCCGCTCGTTGTTTGCACTCCGCTCACTGTTGGCCAGCGCGCTATGTGTCTGTGCGACGTCGGTTGCGTTGGCACAAGCGCCGAACGAGGCCGCGCTCGCTGCTTTTGGCGGCTTTACCGGTTTGAGCAAGATGACGGAGGATTTCGTTGAACGCGTTCAGAAAAATCCGCGCATAGGTCGATTTTTCAAGGAAGCTGATACCGAGCGCATACAGGCAATGCTCACCGATCTGTTCTGCGACGTCCTCGGAGGCGGTTGCAAATATCAGGGCAAGTCGATGCAGGCGGTCCATGCCAACATGAAGGTCGCGAGCGCGGATTTCAATGTATTGGCTGAGGAGTTGCAGAATGCGCTTACTGCGGCTAACGTACCTTTCGCCGATCAGAATAAGCTGATTGCCAAACTCGCCCCAATGCATCGCGATATCGTCGAAAAATAAGTGAATCCTCTGATGACGCAAATTGAACATGTCACCACGTTACGTTTGCTGAAACGTATCAGCGCGGTGGCGCTTGGGGTAGCAGGATTCGCCGGCTTGGTCGCCACTGCGCATGCAGGCACCGTTATTACGGTCGCTGGTGATCGCGATGGACTGGGTATGTTGAATGTGGTTATTTCGTTAAAGCCGATCGGTGTTGCCGCGCCCGCAGCTGTGCCAGCGATCATCACGGTGACGCAGGAAAACCTGCAATTCAAGCCCTACATCTCCGTTATCCGTAAGGGTTCCAGCGTTGTGTTCGCCAACCGCGACACGGTGGAGCACCATATCAAATCATTTTCCAGCAGCCGCCCGTTCGAGATCGCCGTACACAAGCCGGGCGACACGCCGCCGCCGATCCGCTTTGATAGCGAGGGTGCGATCGTCGCGTATTGCATCCTGCACGACTGGATGCGCGCTTATGTTTATGTCGCTGATACGCCCTGGTACGGCACGTCAAACGCCACCGGCTCTGTGCGCATCGAGAACGTTCCGGCGGGCGAGTATGAAGTGAACGCTTGGCATCCCGATCTCGGGCAGTTCAAGCCTCCGCTGACGACGAAATTGACCGTGCCCGAGAGCGGTATCGTCCAGACTACGTTCAAATTTGAATTCAAGCCACGACCGATTCGTCAGGCACCGCGGCAGTCGGGTGTGAAGACTGCGGACGCGCACCAGCATCACTGACCCGCGCGACCAGCGCGCAGACTAGCCGGCTATTCGACGCGCTTGACTGTGATGCCTCGTTTGGTCAACGCATCCAGCAGGTTGTTGTCGCCGAACATGTGACCTACACCAATCACCGCAAAGTGGCGCTCCGGGCTCTTGAAGAAGCTGTCGATCCGCTCGGCCATCGGCGGATGGCGATTGTCGAAAACGCGCTGTTTTGCCATCATGCCTTCTTTGCTGTCACCGAATTCCTCGTTGACCACTTTGTTCAGCGATTCTCCGTCGCCCGCGCGATACGCAGTCACCATCTGATCCAGCCGCTTTTCCATACGATTCTGTCGCACCGCCGCCAGAAACCGAGTTAACGCCGCCGTCGTTTCAGCATTCGTTGCGGCTGCCAGCGCGCCGCATTGCTGGGCACCGCCTTCGACTTCCACGACCCGCTTTTTCGATAACTTGGCTTCGCGCAAAAACGTCACGTCGAGCCCACGCCCGAAGTCAACACCGAGTTGATTTAACTCGGCGCCGACCAGAGCTAGATTGACCATCCAGAGCTTTCGCTTGTTGATCGTCGAATCTGGAATGGCGGCGGCCTTGACGTAGCCGCTCAGTGCCGCGAAATCATCGCCTGACAGCAGGTCTTCAAGCTTCTCGTCGGTCACCGCCAGTTTGAGGCAGGCCTGCGTCGTTTCGGGCAACGTGACGTCCGCTTCCACGGCCAGAACGGTGGCTTCTTCGAAGCGCTTGATCACGGCCTCCGGCAGCGGATAGAAATCCGGCTTCCCGACGTGCAGCGAGCCGAACAATGTCATTGTTTTTCCGTCCTTGGTGAGGTCCCAGAGGAAAGGTTTGGCAATTTGTGCGTTGGCGGTGGACAGCGCCGAAACGGCGATGGCGGCCACAATGTAGTGGAGCGAAAAATAGGTTCTGTTCATGACGCGATAATACCGGGATGAGTTCATCAGACCGGCCCACCTCGACAGAGGTTGCATCTCCCCAGAATTATCCTGAACGGGCTGCTGAGACCGCCAACACGGGCAAGACGAGCTGGCTTGCCTCGCTCAAGGTCTATCTGGAACCGCCTTCACTGCGCATGCTCTCGCTTGGCTTTGCCGCCGGTTTGCCGCTGCTACTGGTGCTGGGTACGCTGTCGTTCTGGCTGCGTGAAGCGGGCATTAACCGCTCGACCATTGGCTATTTGTCGTGGGTGGGGCTGGCGTATGGGTTTAAGTGGTGTTGGGCACCGCTGGTCGATCGGCTGCCGATTCCGCTGTTGACGCGGGCGCTGGGGCGGCGGCGTAGCTGGTTGCTGATTGCCCAATTGATGATCGTGTGCGGCCTCATCGGAATGGCGTTTTCCGACCCGAAAATTGCACTGACGCCCATCGTCTGGTTTGCGCTTTTGACTGCGTTCGGTTCGGCGACACAGGACATCGCACTTGACGCGTTTCGCATCGAATCAGCCGACGTGGATCGCCAGGCCGCGCTGGCGGCGGCGTATCAAACGGGATACCGTTTGGCGATGATCTGGGCCGGGGCCGGCGTACTCTGGATCGCCGCGCGGGCGGAGGTCGCCAGCCCGGAGAAGTACGATCCGAATAGCTGGAAAGTGGCCTATCTGGTGATGGCCGTATCGATGGTCGTCGGCTTCGTCACCCTGCTGTTCACGCGGGAGCCCATCGCGCGTCCGTTCACGCGCGCGAAAAATATTGGCGAATGGATGCAAAGCGCGCTGGTTGAACCGTTCGCGGATTTCTTCCGGCGCTACGGCTGGAATGCGCTCCTGGTGCTTGCGTTGATCGCGACGTATCGCGTGAGCGACATCGTGATGGGCATTATGGCGAATCCGTTTTATGTGGACATGGGCTACAGCAAGGATGAAGTTGCCGCGATCACCAAAATTTACGGCGTGATCATGACGCTGGTCGGCGCGGGTTTAGGCGGCGTGTTGTCGATGCGATTCGGCGTGATGCGCACGTTGATGCTCGGCGCGATCTTGTCGGCGGCGAGTAATCTGCTGTTCTCGTGGCTGTCGCTGCGCGGCCACGATGTGAACGGATTGACCGCTGTGATTTCGATTGACAATTTGAGCGGCGGTATCGCGTCGAGCGCCTTCATCGCCTACATGTCGAGTCTCACCAACATCAACTATTCGGCGACACAATACGCGCTGTTGTCGTCGATGATGCTGCTGCTGCCAAAATGGCTGGCGGGTTTTTCGGGCGTTGCGGTGGACGCGGTCGGTTACAACGTATTTTTTATCGGTACGGCGCTGATTGGCATGCCAGTTTTGCTATTGATCTGGATCGCATCGAGGCGACTGGCACACAAGCAGCTTTCTCGTGAAAGTACTACTGATAGGGGGCTATAGGCTGTTTATGCCGTAAGTCGATAAATGGCTATTTAGTTGGCCTGACCCAATGAAATAAAGCTTCCAGAGAAAAGCTGTATGGATTTTAAAGTCACTTTTTTGGAGGCAAAATGCCCACCACGCTCACCTTAAATCTCGCCCCAGTGACGCTCAACGCGCCCGACGACAAACCGTTGTTATGGGCGTTGCGTGAAGAGGCGAACCTCGTCGGAACCAAGTTCGGCTGCGGCATTGCGGCCTGTGGCGCGTGCACGGTGCATGTGGACGGCGTCGCCATTCGCTCGTGTGTGACACCGCTGTCGGCCGTTGCGGGCAAGCAGGTGACGACGATTGAAGGCATCAGCGCCAAAGGCCCGAACGCGGTGCAAAAAGCTTGGATCGAGCATCAGGTGCCGCAGTGCGGTTACTGCCAGTCCGGCTTCATCATGGCGACCACCGCGCTGCTCGAAAAAACGCCCGATCCTACTGACGCAGACATTGATGCAGCGATCACTAACCTCTGTCGCTGTGGCACTTATCCGGCGATGCGCTCGGCGATAAAAAAAGCCACGCAGTTGCAGAAAGCCGGGGGTTGATCATGGCTAAATTCTCAAAAACCAAACGCGCCCTTTTGATCGGCACCGGCGTAATCGGCGGCGCGCTGGTGCTCGGCACGACGCTCGCCTGGAGTCGCGTCGCCAGCGGGAAAAATTTCAAACCGCCCGTGAAAGCAGGCGAAACTGCCTTCAACGCGTGGCTGAAAATTTTGCCCGACAGTACCGTCGTCGTGCAGGTGCCGCGTCAGGACATGGGGCAGGGCATCTACACCACGCTCGCGATGCTGGTCGCGGAAGAGCTGGATGCGGACTGGAGCAAAGTGCGCGCGGAACAATCCGTGGTGAATCCCGTGTACGGCGTCTCAGTGCTGCTCGGCGATGGCGCGCCGCCCGCGCTTAGGCCCGCCATGATGGCGCTCGGTCCGGTGCTTGGCTTGCAGCTTACGGGCGGCTCCGCCTCCGTACGTGATGGCTGGATGCCGATGCGCACGGCTGCTGCTAGCGCTCGCGCGATGTTGCTTTCTGCGGCGGGCGCGAAGTGGAACGTACCGGTCACCGAACTGACGATTGAGAAGTCCATCGTCAAACACGCGGCAACCGGAAAAAGCGCAGCCATCGGCGAATTGGCGCAAGTGGCGGGCGGGTTAACACCGCCGTCAACGGTCAACCTGAAAGCTCCCAAGGACTGGAAGATTTTGGGCACCAGCCCGGCGCGTCTCGACGTCGTCGAGAAGACGCTCGGCAAAGCGCAATTCGGTATCGACGTGCGCCTCGACGGCATGCTGTACGCAACGGTCAAACACATCCCGTACGTGTCGGGTCATTTGCAGGAAGTTCGCTGGAAAAACGGCGCGCCGCCGAAAGACGTGCTGCATCTGGCGCGCGGCGACAACTGGATCGCCGTCGTGTCGACGAGTTATTGGTCGGCAAAAAAGGCGCTTGAAGAGGCCGAGCTTGTGGGTGGTGGCGACACTGGCACCGTGCTCTCTAGTGAGCAATTAGCAGCGCAATACAACGAAGTGCTTGACGGAAAAAATGATGGCGTGTTGAAGCCTTTGCGTCGCACGTTCGGTGAACATGGCAACGCGGAAAAAGCGATTGCGTCCGTAGCGAAAACCCAACGCATCGACGCCGCGTACAGCGTGCCGTTTCAGGCGCATGCCTCGATGGAACCCATGAATTGCACGGTGCAAATCAAAGATGGCAAAGTGGACGTGTGGGTCGGCAATCAGTCGCCCACCGTCGTGCAGTGGCTGGCGGCAGGCAACGTGGGCGTGCCGTCAGAAAACGTCACCGTTCACACGCCGTACCTCGGTGGCGCGTTCGGTCGTCGTATCGATCTGGAAGTGATTCGGCAAGCACTCGCTTGCGCAAAGTTGACCGACGGCAAACCGGTGCAATTGATCTGGTCGCGTGAAGAGGACATCACTCACGACGCCTTCCGCCCTGCCGTTTCCGCACGAATGAGCGCAGCGTTCGACGACAAGGGCGGGCTTCTAGCGTGGCACCACCGGATCGTCGGCCCGAGCGTGACCAAGAATGTGATGGCGCGCATGAACCCGCTCGTGGCAGGCGATTTTCCGCCCGACTTCGCCAATGCGGACGGTGCAGCAGAGTTGCCGTACGCACTCGCCCATTTCAAGTGCGATCACGCGCAGGTGGAGCTGCCGGTGCCCGTGGGTTTCTGGCGCAGCGTGGGCAATTCGTATAACGGCTTTTTTGTTGAAACCTTTGTCGACGAAATCGCCTTCGCACTGAAAAAAGACCCCTATCTGTTCCGCCTCGAACTGCTGAAAGATCAACCGCGCTATGCCAAAGTGGTGGACGCTGCGGCGAGCGCTGCGCAATGGAGCAGTGCATTACCGAAAGGTTGGGGCCGAGGCATCGCGCTGGTTTATTCGTTCAAGAGCATCGTCTGCCAGGTCGTTGATGTTGAGATCGTCGGCAAAGACATCAAAGTGCGCCGAGTGGTGAGCGCGGTGGACTGCGGCACTGCACTGCATCCCGACAACGTCAAAGCGCAAATCTCGGGCGCTGCAATTTACGGCCTTACCGCTGCATTAAAGAGCCAGATCACGCTGAAAGACGGGCAGGTTCAGCAGCGCAACTTCGACACTTTTCCGCTGCTGAACATGGCCGAATGCCCGCAGTTCGAAACCGTCATCGTCCACTCGGGCGCGCCGCTTGGCGGCATCGGTGAAGTGGGCGTTCCGCCGATTGCTCCAGCGCTGGGGAATGCGATTTTTGCAGCGACCGGGAAGCGGTTGCGGGGGTTGCCATTTGTGTTGGGTTAATTGACGAACGTTCACGCGCCTGCGATGCATGCAAAAGGCTCCGGGTGAGGCATACTGTGTAACGAAAACCCTACTCGACACAAATAAGGCTTCTCATCGAAAAGATTGCGCTACTGCTGTTTCTGTTGGTTGTGTCGCATTCAACATGTGCCACGGAAATGATTCGCGTTCCACGAGGCAAGGCCTACTGCCGCGCGTTTGACGGCTACTGCTACGAATGGCAATTGACACGTGATCCTTCGCTCAGGTTCGTTGCGACTGGATTTGAGGATGGTGGCGGAATGTATCTGTACAAACGCAACCCTCAAGGCAAGTATCGAATGCTGTTTGCGTTCTATCCAGCGATGATTGATGCAACATACCCAGGACAACTTTTCTGGGGCTACCCGTGGGACATTAAGGACGTTGTTATAGCGCGAGGTAGTACCCTGCCAAAACTGAGTGCAGCATTCGATCACACTTTTCTGTATGACGGGAACTGGACTCCGCCGCAACGTCAGACTACGGTTCCATTCGTGATGTTCAGGGGCATCACAGCCCAGCCAAACAGCAAAGTGCAGGTGCCACTACGCTTCCGTAGGCAACCCGTTGGCGCGATCGAGCTCCGAGCACGGGCCAAGCATCGCCGCAAGCTCGGTTGAAAACCCAATGACGTAGAGGAACATGCAAAGCGTCATTCACCACTACCTCATCGAACCAGCACAATTTTTGCGGTGCATGATGCTTCGCGTATGCACCCTACGGGCGACAGAATTCGAGCGCTATGTTCTGTTCACCGAGTTGCTGTCGGCGCAATTTCAAACGCCGCGCCCACTGTGAGAAACGTCCCACCCGCCACATAGTGCAACGTCTGCAATTCCTCGGGCGTATCCGCATCGTACGTCCAGTGCCCATTCGCAAACACGCGTGAGTCGGCCCACGCTGCCGCGACTTCGCCGATGAACAGGTCGTAGCGTTCCTGATTGCGTGGCTCGGGGACGAGTGTGCATTCGAGCCAGCCAACACAGTCTTCGACCAATGGCAATTGCGGGTCGGTGCCAGTGAATGTGTTGAGACCGTACGCAGCAAATTTATCTGCGTATTTGGTGGTGTCGACATCGCGACCAGACACGCGACCGACAGCCAGCGTTTGTGCAGCGGTGCGGCGCGACGGAACGTTCAAGGCAAACTTGCCGGAGGCTTCAATCAGTTCGCGCGTGAGTGTCGCTTTGTCGATGACGACGGAGACGAGCGCGGGTTCGTAGTTGAGCCCCATATTCCACGCGGCTGCCATGACGTTGCGAACGCCGCAGTGCGCACTGGAAACGAGAACCGTGGGCCCGTGATTTAACAGGCGATAGGCTTTGGGGAGTGGGACGGGAGCAAGCATGCTCCCAGTTTAATTGGCACAACCACTGCGGGTGACTCAGTCGGGGAAACTGAGCCCCCTGCATTGGCCGCGCGTGGGTGTTGCCATTACGTCGAGTGCGGGCGCGTTGACAACTCGCCATTCCTTGAGTCCGATGTTCAGCGCGAGCGCTGTCACGTGCATCACGGTTTAACCGAACGCTTTGCCGAGCATCGCGATCAGCGTGGGGCTATCGATGATGGCTGCGCCTTGAAACGCGGTAGCGATGACGGTGGTCGTTGCCAAGCTCAGGGTGACCGCGATTGCGGCGGTCAGAGCGCGTTCGGTGCTGGAGAGCATGCCGGCGAATGGAGTGGTTTTCATGATGAGTTTCCCTTTGTTGGTTGCATCGCGTTGTTGCGATAGAACGTAATGTAGAGAGACCCCTTCAAACCTGCGATAGGCAGGCGACGAATCGCGGAAAATCTCTCGCGAAACGGATAAATTCAGCGTGAAATGTTCAGCGACTAGAACGGAACCGCGGAAGAAAATTCACACAGCACACCTGAAAGCGGATGCGGAAACCCCAAACGTGAAGCATGCAACATCAGGCGCTCACCCGCAGCGGGCGGGGTTGGCGCGTAGAGACTGTCGCCGATGATGGAATGACCCAGAGACGCGAGATGCACGCGCAGTTGATGGCTGCGGCCCGTGATTGGTGTGAGCCCTACGCGCGTGCGCTGCGCGAGTTCATCGCGTGCGAGCACGGTGAAATGCGTCGTCGCAGGCTTGCCAATAGTGTGATCAACTATTTGTCGCGGACGGTTAGGCCAGTCGCAAATCAATGGCAAATCAATCGTGCCCGCGTCGTCCTCAATCAGGCCGTACGTGACCGCAACGTAATATTTGCTAACCGCACGTTGCTCAAATGCGCGACTGATGGTGCGTTGCGCCTCAATGCCACGCGCGAACACCATGAGGCCAGAGGTTTCCATGTCCAGACGATGAACCACTAGCGCGTCGTCGAAAACCGCTTGCACACGAGCGCTCAGGCAATCCTGCTTGTCCGGCCCGCGACCAGGCACGCTGAGCAGTCCACCCGGTTTGTCGACGATGACAAATGCGCCATCTACGGCAACAACGGAGAGGGCGGAGTCTACGATTTGACTTCGCCGACGACTAAATACTCAAGCAACGCCTTTTGCGCATGCAAGCGATTCTCAGCTTCATCCCACACCACGCTTTGCGGTCCGTCGATCACGCCGGCGGTCACTTCTTCGCCGCGATGCGCGGGCAGGCAGTGCATGAAGAGTGCGGACGAATCGGCGAGCGCCATCATTTCTTCATCAACGCACCAGTCTGTGAAGGCTTTTTTGCGCGCTTCTGTTTCGGCTTCGAAACCCATGCTGGTCCACACGTCGGTAGTGACCAGATGTGAGCCGCGCGCGGCTTCCAGTGGATCGGAAAATACGCGAACATGCCCGTCAGCCGATGCCAGCATCGAGGCGGGAATTTCGTAGCCAGGTGGGGTCGACGCATTCACCGTGAAGCCAAGCACTTTCGCCGCCTGCAACCACGAGTTCAGCATGTTGTTGGCGTCACCCACCCAGGTGACGAGCTTGCCTTTAATGTTGCCACGCTGCTCGACGAACGTGAAAATGTCGGCGAGCACCTGGCACGGGTGATGGTCGTCGGTGAGACCGTTGATGACGGGCACACGCGAATACTCGGCGAACTTTTCGACGACGCTTTGATGAAAGGTGCGGATCATCACGACGTCGACCATGCGGCTGACGACGCGTGCCAGATCTTCGACCGGTTCACCACGCGAAATCTGCGAGGCTTCGCTGGTCAAAAAAATCGCTGAACCGCCGAGCTGATTCATGCCCGCTTCGAAGCTGACACGCGTGCGCGTGGAGTTTTTCTCAAACACCATCGCCAGCGTCCGGTCGCGCAGCGGGTGATACAGCTCATAGCGCTTGAAGCGATCCTTGATGATTCGCGTGCGTTCGAACAGATACGCGTATTCCTCCGCAGAAAAGTCGCTCATTTGCAGGAAATGACGCACATTTGCGACCGGTACGGCGGGCACAGCGTGCACGACAGGCGCGGCGCGGGCAGAGTGAACTGCTTTCGCAGGAAGGTGATCAGCGGTCATAGGCATTGCGAGTTTGCAGCGCTTATAAAAGAAGGAGTTTACCCGCGTTGTTAAAATTGATTTTGATAGGGCCTTGTTCATCAAGTGCTCCGTGATTAGGCCAACTCATGACCCTCAGCGCCGCTTCTGCGCTCGCCTTTGCCGCTACAGCGTTCGTCGACAGCGATCTCGTTATCAAGGGGATCACGCTGGACGGTCAGCAATTTCGTCCGAGCGACTGGTCGGATCGTCTGTGTGGCGTGATGTCGGCGTTCGGCGCGGACGAGCAGTTGCGCTACAGCCCGCTGGTGACGCCTGCGCTACGCGACGGATTGCGTTGTGTGATTGTGAAGCGCGAACTCGCCGAGCTGGAGCCGCGATTGTTCCGCTTCTTTTTGAGCTTTGCGGTCGACAATGACTTGCAGATCACGTTTGATGCGGATGGGGTAGCGACGTTGTTGCCGGATACGGTGCGGCGCATGTCGCGTGATACACCGGTTGCGCCGCCGCTCGCACCGACCAAAAACGAAGACTACTAGCGCGCCACAAAACAAAAAAAGCCCCGAAGGGCCCTTTTTAACTCACCGGGATTACAGCGAAATACTTAAGCGGCTACCTTTGCGCCCATGCCCTTGACGGCACGAACGAGGTTGCTCTTTACGCGCGACGCGAGGTTCTTGTGAACGATGCGCTTGTCGGCGATACGGTCGATGACCGATTGTGATTCCTGCATCTGCTTTTGTGCTGCGGGTTGGTCGCCTGCGAGGACGGCCTTCTGCACTTTTTTCACTGCGGTGCGAAGCTGCGTGCGAAGCGAGGCGTTGTGGGCGCGCTGCTTGTCGTTTTGACGGGCACGTTTTTTAGCTTGAGCGGAATTTGCCATGGCGAATGCTTTTTATGTATCGAATCTGGTGAACCCGCTATTCTACGGAGTAAATCCCAGTCCTGCAACTCGCACTCCTTCATTTGAACCTGTTTAGATCCATTGTCGGCGTCTCCGCTATGACTTCTCTGTCCCGAGTGGCGGGACTCGCACGTGAAATTATTTCCGCCAAAGTCTTCGGCGCGGGCGCCGCGAACGACGCGTTCGAGATCGCGTTTTTATTGCCCAATATGATGCGGCGACTCTTCGCGGAAGGTGCGTTCGCACAGGCTTTTGTGCCGCTGATTGCCGAATACAGAGGCCAACGCGGCGAAGCGGCCACTCACCAACTGATCAATCGCGTGGCGACATTACAGCTTTTGGCGCTGCTGGTAGTGACGGCGCTGGGAATCCTCGCCGCGCCCTGGTTGATCCCGCTTTTTGCCTCTGGATTCGACAAAACGCCAGGCAAAACGCTGCTGGCGACCGAGCTGTTGCAGATCATGTTTCCGTATTTGCTCTTTATTTCGCTCACCGCGCTGGCCGGTGGCGTCATGAATATCTGGAAGAAATTCGCGATTCCAGCGTTCACTCCCGTGCTGTTGAACGCGTGCATGATCGCCGCAGCGCTTTGGGCCGCGCCTTACTTCAAGCAACCGATTCATGCGCTGGCCTGGGGCGTGCTGGTCGGCGGCGTCGCGCAACTGGCGTTGCAACTCTGGCCGCTTTACCAGCTCGGCATGTTGCCGCGTCTTGATTTTCATATTCGCGACGAAGGCGTGTTGCGCATGCTGAAAACGATGGGGCCGGCAATTCTGGGCGTCTCTGTAGCTCAGGCTAGCCAGTTGATCAACAGCAATTACGCGTCTTTTTTTGGCGATGGTTCGGTTAGCTGGCTGAACAAGGCAGGGCGGTTGATGGAACTGCCCACGGCGCTGCTTGGGGTAGCAATTGGCACCGTGATCCTGCCTGCGCTTGGCGTGCTGCGGAACGAGAAAAACGAGCGCGGATACGGTGAATTGCTCGATTACGGCATGCGTTTCGCGCTGATCGCAACCTTGCCCGCGATGGCGGTGATGGGCGTGCTGGCGACGCCGATGGTGGCGACGCTGTTGCAACGTGGCGCGTTTACTGCACGCGACGCGATGCAGACCGGCCCTGCCGTGATCGCCTACGCCGTGGGCATTGTGGCGCTGGTGTGGATCAAGATTCTCGCGCCTGCGTTTTATGCGCAGCAGGACACGAAAACGCCGGTAAAAATCGCGATTCGCGTGTTGATCATCACGCAGCTATTCAATTTGCTCTTTGTGCATGTGGTGTTCGAGCGCTACGCACCGGACTACAAGCACGCGGCGCTTGCCTTGTCGATCAGCCTCGGCGCATTGCTCAATGCGTGGTGGCTCTATCGCGGTTTGCGGGCGCGCGGGCTGTACGAGCCGCAGGCGGGCTGGACGCAGTATGGCTGGCAGTTGTTTGCGGCAACGCTCGCTGCCGCCGCTGTGATTTTCTTCGCCAAACCCGCTGATTTGTGGTGGGTGAACACAGCCGAAATCCCGCGTGCATCCATGCTCGCGGCGCTATTTGCGCTGGGCGGATTTACGTATCTGGGCGTGTTGTATTGCTTTGGGTTTCGCTTACGCGATATTCGTCGCTAGGCGCAAAGTCTCGTTCATCTAGGAGCGGCTTGCCGCGACCCCACGGTGAGCATTCATGCAGATCGCGGCAAGCCGCTCCTACAAGTCCGCGCTACGAAAACTTCCTCGGCGTACGCTTCTTCTCCGACTCCGGCACCGGAGCCAGCGCGCGAATGTGCAGCACATGATCGACCAGTTCAAAACCGTGATCTTTCACGATTTTGGCGATGAGTTTTTCGATTTGCGCGTCGTGAAATTCAACAACTTTGCCGGTG
>JANXNI010000003.1 GCA_025354165.1 Burkholderiales bacterium
CAACGGCGAGCGGCCACATCAAGCGCTTGACAATCGAACCCCGGATGCGGTGCATCGAAGCGGCACCGGCGGCGGGGCCATCATCATCGACAAATATCCGCGCGCAGAGCCTGTGTCCTGCGCCTCGCTACGCTCCCCGCAGGACACAGGCTCTGCGGCGAACACCAAAACATCAAATCACGAATCAGGGCAGCGCTGTTCAGCTGTACGACACATCGAGTGCACAACTTAAATTAACTTCAAAGTTGTCTTGACAGTGGGGTCCACTTTAATATGAGTTACTCAATTTAGAAAAAAATAGAGGGGCTGATTTTTTCGCAGCATAAAACCGTATCGCAGAAAAGGGGGGCCCTTGATTCTGAATGTGGCTGAGTCGTTTGCGTTTACAACCTGCCGGCTCCGCCGAAAGCGAGTTGCACTACACGATTAAATTCGCCTTCAGTTTGCTTCGATTGAGCTTTCTTTGCCTCTGTTTGCGCGTTAGCCTGTGCGTCATTGGCGTCGGTCGATACGTTCGTCGGTTTGGCTGGTGATTTACCTTTTGCGGAATCAGTTAACCCGACAAGTCGTTTGTCGTATTCCGCTTTCGTAAGCTCATCAAACGCATTGTTTCCAAGGTTGAAGAGCACAAAATCCTCGCCATGATCCGACTTAAACGCGATGTCAGTGAGCGCTCCTCGCTTCAAAAATTGCGCCATCTGGTTACTGTTGTCGAAGTAACCGTAGTTACCTTTTGTCACGTAAGTTGTTGTTCCAACGGTGTGGCCTTCGTCAGCATCTCTGTGGTAAGAGCCGATGCCAAATGTGCCACCGTCATGTGCGGCGGTGAATTCAGCTTTCTTCCATTCAGTGCGTCCGTCGACAGGATTTCTGAAAGCTGTCATCAGGTCTCCCCCGTCGGGCACATGCAGCACGACCTCTTGCCCCGCTGGCGGCGGCGAGCCACGATTGCTTTCCCAAATTTTTACGAAGCTGGTTCGCTTGTATCCTTCAGCGGGCGGCTCACCGGGAATTACATTTGCCGCCAGCGCCCAGACTTCGAGCTTGCCAGTCTTTTGGTTCATCTCCACGATGCTCCCGGGCGGCGGATTCACGGCTGCGCGCCACGTTGTAGACCATTGCCCATTGTTTTCTTTTTTCTGAGTTACCAGACCGAGTTTGGTATTTATCCCGAAGCGAAAGTTTCCGTTGGTACTGTAAGCCCACTCATTGTTTAAAAGCACTGACGCTCCATGCGAGGGTCCGACAATATTGCCTAAACGTGGCATGCGTTCTCTCAGCGCTACTGGCTTGTCAACAATTTCAGCGTTCAACGCCTTCACGTCGATACGCATGCCACTCTCGCCACCGTTCTGCGTAATGGCAAAGTTTGCGGGCTGCCCGTCCGCTCCAGCGCCGATGTAGTTTTGATTTTGGGTTGAAATTTTTGCCATTCGCGGCGGCTTTCCCCACCCGAACAAATCTGAAAGTAGGCTGAGGCCACCCATGATTAAACCAAGCGGGCCGCCTAATGCCATCCCTACCAAATTGCTTGCCTGGCCCATCACGCGGCCTACCTCGCCACCGATCAAACCGCCCGCCACACCGAGGGCAGATCCAAGCCCAATCGTAAATCCATTGGCAACACCAGAGCCCATTGTTTGAATCGCTTGCAAGCCCTGCCCCACGAGCGCCGCCTCTTTGCTGCCCGTTAACGCAGCCACGCCATTTGCTAGCCCTGCTCCGCCCTTCAAAAAATCGCCCTTACTTAAGGCATTGAATGCGGCGCTACCTTGTTCTGCCACCTTGCCGTATTTGACGATGTCACCCGACGCGAGTGCCGTGCCTATAGAGGTCAAGCCACCCGACCACGTTGCATCAATGCCTTGCGTTGAAAACGCTTTCAGTCCTTGGATTCCCGCCTCTAAACGAGCTGTCGTTTCGGCAGCGCCCCCCCCCAGCAACCGTGCCAACTCGGGCACTGTTGCCGAAAGGCTCTTGAAAGTATCTCCGTTATTTTCAGCGTTTGCAGCGCTAAATTTTCCGATCACCGCTAACGTTGACCCTATGCTCTGCCCGAGCTGCCCGCCGACAAGGCTCGCACCGGCTGCGACTGCCTTTGACACCACCTCCCAATTTGCAGTGCCCCCGTTTTTTAGGAGCGCTTGATACGCCGCACTCGCTGAATCGACCGCATCCTGTGGAAGGTTGAGACTTTTTCCCAATGTACGAGCGAATACTTCGGCGGTGAGCCCCCCCTTCGCCATCAGATCATTGATCTCCAATAATGATCCGGCAGCCTTCTGTTCGTCATCGCCCAACACGCCCGAAATGGCGCGAACGATTCCGCCGATTGAACCATTCGAGTTTTGCAACTCTTTTGCTAACGCACCCGAGGCCACCACGTACTTTCGGGCGGCCTCGAAGCCAGCTGTTTCTGTGGGCCCAAGTAGCTTTGCCGTGCTTCCGAGAATGTCATCAGCAAACGCTGCGGCATCCTTACCTGCCGGTATTCCCCCCGCTAGTTTGGCGATAATCTTTTTAACGTTGGCTACATTGGCAACGTCTCCGCCCAGCGCCTCAATGGCCGTGCGAGCCACGTTCTCGGCATTAAACCCCTCGGTGGACAACTGTTGCGTGAGTTTGACTACACCTCGCGCTATTGACTCCGCCCGCTCGCCGCCGAGCGACGCAAGTGCAAACACCGTTGTCTCTGCTGACTTTGATTTGCCGATCTTCTCGAAGGCAGCGAATGTATTTTCGAGCGCCTTTTGAGCCTTCAAGGAGGCCCGCGGTGAGTCTGGCGCTAAAAGCTTACTCAATTCCGGGATCGACTTCTTCAAACCTTGCACAACGTCGCCGCCATTGGCATTGACTGCATTTGTAAACGACTGCGCCAAGTTGGCCGCAGAAATCGCCGTGCCTTCAAGCGCACCGCCGACCGAAGCGCCGGTGCTTTTAATCGCCTCAAACGCCGCGTCCCACGAGGATATTCCGCCCGACGCTAAGTTTTTAAACGACGTGATTGTCGCCTCGGTGGTTTTCGCGTCCCAGCCTAGCGTTTGTGACAGGAATGTCGATGCGCTTTTTTCATCGAGCGTTCCCGTGTCTAGCCGCCCTTTAAGTTCAACTAAAGCTTTGGAAATCTTGACGCCGTCATCGCCAAAAAATTGCCCTAACGTGAGCACGATGCCCTCGGCGCTCGCGCCCCGCGGGTTCCCTAATTGCTGGGTCAGACTTGATGCTGCGGAAATGTATTTCGTGCCCTCAGCGAGCAGTTTTTGTGCATCTGGGCCCAAAACCTTTGCCGCACCTTCCAACAGTTTTTGCGCAAACTGCGAAGGATTAGCTCCGCTTGCCTGTGCTTTTTGTAACTCTGAAACGAGCGCGTTGACCTTTGGAATATCCTTTTCAGAGCCGCCAAATGCGTCGACGACCAATCGCGCAATCGAGTCACCGTCCACCTTTCCGCTCATCAGAAATTCTGCGACCTTTATCGATTGTTCAGCAAAATTTCTAATGGCTGGACCGCCGATATCAGACAGGGAAAGAATGAGATCTTTAGTCGTTTTTGCCGACGTAACGCTGTTTGCAACTTGATCGGCTTGCACGATCAGCTGACCGGCCTGCTGAAGCAGCTGGCTGTTCGCCCCACTAAGTACTTTCAGCTCAGAGAGTGCACCTAACAGCTCGGCCACTCCAACCGTTTTATTCGGATTTTTTGAAACCAAATTTGTAAGCACCTCATAGGTTTTTTTGGCGCTGCTTTCTGACAGCCCGAACACGCTGGCCGCCTTTCCGACAACAACACTCAGATCGGCTTGCTTGCCTTTTGCCAGCTCGTCGGTCATCAAGAGCACGGCATCGGTTATCTGTTCAACAGCCCCCCCTGACAATTTTGCAAACGCTCGTGCCACCTCGGCCGTGGAAGACTTTCCTTCAAGCACTCGGGCACCTGTGCCGGCGATAATGCCCGCCGCCTCAAAGCTCGTGTCTCTGGAGCTGCTCCCCAGATTTTTGAGCACAGACTCAATGGTTGTGCCTGCGGCTGCGGTACCGCTGAGCACGCCTTGCATTTCAAGCGCAGCTCCGGCCATTGTTCCGAGCTTTACGAGTCGCTCATTTCCCGAACGGCTCGCAACTTCTTGAAAAAGCGCGACAGCAGTTTGACCAGGGGTTTTTCCCGCAGATTCGGCAAGTCCGCTTACAACTTTCCTTGCCACTTCGGTTTTCACGGCAAGTGTGCTCGCGATTTCACTTGTCAAGCTCGCGATGTCAAGCTCTGTAAAGCCGCCTTTACCGCCATTTGCAAATGCGCTCACCTTCTGCCAGATTGCCGACAGGTCGCCCTCAGCCCACGACAAAGCACGCAGCGTTTTAGCAAAATCTTTGCCATCAAGGGCGGCCAATCGATTGAGGAGCTGCTTACCTTCCTGTGCTGGAGCCAAAGATGAGCCCTCACTAGCGGCGTCGATATCGTCAATCCTTTTTGCGACATATGCGCGCACGCCAAGCGTCGAGAACTCTTCCATAGTTCCGGCGTTTTTTCCGCTAACGTCGGACGCTCTATTTGACGCTGGCGAACGTGGGAGCTCGGCGGAGACAATGGGCACCGCAACACCTGAGATACCGAATAAAGGTATTGTTTGCTTGGCGGCAGTAATTGAATTTGTCATCACGACTCCATTTTGATTTCGCGTCACACACGCACTTAGGCATATGCCGTGCCAGCAGGTAAACGACCACCGAATCGTCAGGCGAGCGACCACCTTTTAAAAGGCGAAACGCGCAATCGGGAGGTGGTAACCGAGAATTAATTTCCGAAGGTGATTGCTGCTTTGATACCGTCGTTCGACACAGTTACCTTCGCGTTCGGTGATTCAACGGTAAAGGACAGCTTGCTCTTCGAATCAATACCCACTGTGGCTGTCGTATCGTTGGAGAGCTTCTGGGAGGCCGAAACTCCTTTGAGGTGGCTACTGCCCGCCACGGTCTCAACAGAAATTGATGTGTTTTTGCCTAACTCGATGGTCGCGACCACGGCGGTACGCCGTTCTTTGCCAGCAAGCTTCACGCCCACTGACGACCCACCCGAGCTCGTTCGCACTTCGACTGATTCCGCCTGGCCTGTCGGGGGCACGCCAAATCCCGCCGCTTTCACCGTCACACTAGAAGCTCCGATCAGAGGAACCGCCATCTTGATTGAGTTTGCGCCAGAAAGTAAATCCTTGGCAACCACTGGCCCTGCTTTTTTTTGGGCGGGCAACTTTGGCAATGTTGGCATCGGAATTTTTGGAACGACAATATTCGCGTTCAATGTTGAAATTGACCCGTAGCTCATGATGAGGTTTCCCTTTTGATGGTCGGACGGTTTTTTGGTTTTGTGAAGCTCATGGAGCGCGGCTTGTTTTTCCAATCTCGATGAACACTCATGCATTGCATGAAGCGTGCCGCTTTACGATTGACCGCACTACCTTCAAGGCGCAAACGTGACAATGCAGGGCGAAAGCGAAGCAATAGCGGTCCGCCCAATTGAACGGATAATCCGTGCATCGCTCGCACCTACAAAACGCTAAGCGCCGACAAGCAAGCTCTACTTTGCGCCAAGCTCGACAATTTTTGCAATCGCTATTTCTAGTGCTCACGAACCGCGATCAAGCGCGGAAGAGGAAAGCACTTGTAGACCGCTTCGAGCCCATCGTGCGCAGCGCGATTAGCCGCCACGCCGCTGTTAGCTTGCAGGGACTATGTGGGCGAAGCGATTCGAGCGTGGTGGCGCGCAGTCAAAGCATGCACGCTCAATGCCCGATTTATCCCAAGCCAGATTCACGTAAAAGTTGCCACACGTCAGCGACGTGCTTTATCGACGAGCAGATGCCATCCCGCTGCTCTGGGGTTGCGTTTGTAATTTGCAGACTGAGCAGTGTATTAACGACTACTTCGTGTAAGTTAGTGTAAAAAGGGTGTGGTGAAATTTGCAGTAAGCGACATGCAGTGACAGCGCCGATAAAACAAAGCGAATCGTTCGTGTGTGAGGTTTTTCAGCTCAACTTTTTAGGTGCGATGGAGGTTCGCGTTGGCACGACGCCGATTGCTGCGAATGCTTGGCAGCGATCCGACGCGAAGCGGCTGCTCTGTGCGCTAGCTCTCAAGCAAACCCACCGAGCCAGCCGCGACGACCTGTGCCAGCAATTGTTTTGTGGTCTCGACAAATCCGCCTCACGCAGCAAGCTCACCAACACGCTATATAGCCTTCGCAAAGCTCTGGGGAACGCTAGCGAAAGGATTGTGGCGAGCGCCACTACCATTGAACTCAAGTGGGATCACAACGTCCGCTGGGACGTTGATCGCTTCGAACGCTGCCTCGATTCTGCGGCCTGCTGCGCCGATACTGCCGAGAGGGCTGAAGAGCTAGAACAAGCGCTCAGTCTGTACCGAGGTGAATTGTTAGAGGGCATGGCCATCGAGCCTTGGTTTGCGCAAGACCGTGCCCTCCTTCAAACCCGACTGCTGTGGGCACTCGATGAGCTGGTCGCGGTGTACAGCAGCCAAGAGCGCCTTAGCAAGGCCATTGACTGTCAGCGGCAGCGGGTTGAGATCGAAGGGGGCACGCAGGAGCAGGCCAACCACGCCAAGCTAATTGCTATGCTCATCGAGGCGGGTAGGATGGCTGAGGCAGGCGCGCAGTACAAACGCTGTCGCGACCTGCTCGCGTCGGAGCTCGGTCAAGCGCCGTCTGCGACCATTCAAGCGTTGTATGCCCAGATCAGGCAGCATGATGGTGATCTAGGTGCCGCATGCCATTTCGCGTCGCCAGCTTCGCCTATTCAAACCTCTCGCGTCGAATCCACCACGCCGAGTTTGGCAATATCATTGGCCGCGCCCGATCCTTTATTCGCTGCCGGCTCAAGCCCGGTCTTCTGCCCCGTCACTCTGTTGGGCCGTGATCAAGATACGCACGCAGTCCTGACGCTGCTGCTCGAATTAGATGCTGAACAGACCGGTAAACTCGTTTCCCTCACGGGTTTAGGCGGCGTCGGCAAAACCACCTTGGCGCGGCACCTGATGGCGCAGTGGGGCGTTGCGATGCGTGCGCTCAAAGCTGCGCACGCGGATCGGGCCGATGGGGCAGGCGTGTGCGAGCCCAACGCAGTGTTTATAGACGCCAGCGAGATGGCAACCGTTGAAACGCTCGCCGAGCGGCTGGGACACGCGCTGGGGCTGCCTCCGTCGCTAATACTCGCCTCCAACGAAGATGTACCAGTCGACGATGATCTCTCCCGGCTTACGGGGCTCGTGGTCGTTGACAACTACGAGCACTTAGTCGGTCAAACCCCAATCTTGGCCACTTTGAGGGCACATTGCCCTAATGTGTCGATACTAGTGACCAGCCGCATCCCGCTTAGGCTTGAGCACGAGCACTGCTACCCGGTGGCTCCGCTCAAGATTGCCACCGACGCGGTCGCACTTTTCGTCAAGCGCGCTCAGGCTCGGAACCCGAAGCTGCGCTTTGACAGCGAAACGCTGGACGTCGTGACGACCATATGCAGTCGGCTCGATGGCTTACCGCTCGCGATCGAGCTTGCCGCTGCGCGTAGTCGCTTGTTCCCTCCGCGCGAGCTGCTAGCGCGACTCACTGTTGATCTGAAACTCCTCCACACACTGCCTGTAGCGAACACTGTGGCCACCACAGCCAAAGCGACAATGCTGAACAATCCGATTCGTGCGGCGCACGGCTCGCTGTGGGAAATTTTGAACTGGACGGTGAATCTACTGAGCGCAAAGGAGCGTGCGCTGCTAGTGTGCTTGGACGTCTTTCAGGGTGGTTTCACCCTTTCAGCGGTCGAAGCAGTTTTTGCGCAGTATCAGAACGACAGCGACGGCACGGGCACAGCGCGCGCTGAGATTACGGAGACCACGGATCTGTTCGAAAGACTCATTGATCATCAGCTAATCGTGCCCATGGAGCGCCTTCCATGGGTGGATTTAAGCAGGCTGGATGAATTGGATGACCCGGGTCAGGATCAGTATCCCGCGCTTAACGAAAGCAGCCACGCCCCGCAGCACGCCGAAGAACAGCGTTGGATGATGCTTGAAACAGTCAAGCAGTTTGTGAGCAGTGAGCTCGCAACCGCAGTTGATCCCGACCGCGAAGCCAACATCGCGCACGCGCGGCACTACCTCAACACCATGGCGGCACTGATTCATGCTCATCCGCAAAGTAACGCGACAAGTTTTTTTTTGACGCACGAGTCGAGCAACTTGCTCGCCTCATTCGATAGTCAATTTCCGATCAATCCTCAGGCGACACTTGACCCATTGCTCAGCGCCATGGTGCTTATGGCGCATCGGGGGTCGAATTCTGGAGCGATACATGCCTGGATAATCCAGCTCAGGCGCGCAATCAATTGCGCAACCGTTCAATGTTCGCCGAGCCAGCAGGATATGCTGGATGTTGTCGAGATGTTTCAATTTTTGTTGAACAACGAGCTCGCCAAAAGTTTGTCGACAGCACAAACCATCCTCGCAAGATTTTGTGACGGCGAAACTCTCACCGTTGCGGTAATCGAGGCATGCGGGATCGTGTATTTTGCGAGCACGGCTGCGGACGATTTCAATGAGCTTTCAGAAACTATTCGGCGGTGCGATGCAATCCGTTCGCAACTTCGAGCGTCCGACTACGAATGGATAGATCGAACCGCCTACTTTCACTACCTACTGTTTTCTTTGGCTCGCACTGGTAGGTTTGCAGAGTATGCGGATGTGGAGCGCTCGCTACTGGGCGTAACGCTAACGGGTGATAACAAGCGAGCCCTACTTGACTGCGGCGCTACGCGATCAAGCAAACGTGGAGATTGGGACGACGCGAAATCAAAACGAAAAGAGTTGCGTGCCGAAGCGCAATTGCGTCAAACGGCTTTGAGCCTAGTTCACACGCTTTTTGATGCGGCAATGTTTGCGCTTGACCAACATGAGACTACTCACGCGCGACTGATCATTGCGCACATTGACAAGATTACAGGACTGCCGTTAGCTTATTTGCAGCCATGCGCCACGCTAACAAACGTCATGCGTCACTACATAAATGTGCTCGATGGTGCATCAAAGGACGTGACTCTCGGCCACTTAGGTGGCTGGTCCGACAACGGCTGGTATCTAGCCGCACGCGTGTATTGGTACGTTGCGGCAACCGCGCGTAATCGCAATATTGCGGCGCTGACAGCGTGCTTAGGACGGCTGCTCGCGGTGAGGCCACAAATGACGTTCTTACTAGCTTTACGATTTCTAGAAACATTAGGGGGCATCGCAGTCCTGCTACACGAGCGAGAGCATTCGACGACCTGTTTTTTGATGTCGCAAGAGGCTCACGATAGGAGTGAATTTTTACTCAGCGCGGCGCAACACGCTGAGCGCATCGCTTTAGGCGTTCCAACGAGGCTAACGACCGACTCAACCGTTTATCGCGACATGTCCATCGAGATGTTTTCCGCACGTAAGTTCTGGCAACACATTGAGCCCACCGTGAAAGCATTGCATCAGCAAGGCAAACTGCTGGTCGCGTCACAAGCCGACACGAGCGGTACCCGTCTTGCCACTAGGCGATGATGGACGTCGAAAATACGCTTGCGGCAACAGCTACCAATCAGGCGTTCGCTATCCACAACCACGGGCCGTGCAAGTTTCGGCGCTAGAAAAAGGGAACCAACGATCTATCACTGGGTCCCGGCGTGGGTTTGTGCCTCCGCTCGAAGTCTTCGTCCACCATATCTTTATAGCTATCCCAGGTCTGAATCTCCTTTTTGATAGCAGCCGAGCCGCCCGATTTTTGTAGTCGATAGAGGAACTCGGTATCCTCTACGATCTGCTTGTCGGTACGACTCAATCCCTTGATGGGCTTGCCCCCCGCGTTAATGGATAAAGCAACAAATTTTCTGTAATTTCGCGAAATTTCTTTCGTTACGTGGTGTCGGGGTTGTGGATAAGTTGTTGGTTTTGGCTTGACTATTTCGGTGTGCTTTCCGGTCTCATGGTGAGATAGATTTTTCCGCTGAGC
>JANXNI010000016.1 GCA_025354165.1 Burkholderiales bacterium
CCAGGCGGTTTGCATGATTGATATTTCGGCGTTTGGCGACGTGGATACGTTCAAGGCGCGCGTCGATACGCTCGCACACGACTTGCGCGCGAGTGAGCGCATGTCGGGCGTGGAGCGCATCTGGGTGCCGGGTGAACAGAGCGAAGCGCGGCGAGTGCGCTATGCGGCTGAAGGCATTCCAATTGCGCCAGCGCTATGGACGCAGCTCGACACGTTGGCTGCGGAACTGGGGATTGCACCATTGGGCGATTGAGTGTTGCCTCATAGGTATCAAAAAATCATTAATTCGACTCGTCTTAAACGTAATAGGAGACGCCAATGTCCCACTTGAAAACTCGCTCGATTCAATCGGCAAAGCGTGTCGCCGCCTGCCTTCTATTCGTATTGCCGTACGTGCAAACGCTGGCGCAAGCGCAAAGCACCTATCCGACCAAACCGATCCGCATGATTGTGCCGCTCGCCGCAGGCAGCGCGGTGGACAACGCTGCGCGCATCGTTACCCAAAAGATGTCGCAGAACATGGGCCAGAGCATCGTCATCGAAAACATCGCAGGCGCGGCGGGAGCCATTGGCGCTGATCGTGTCGCGAAGTCCGCGCCCGACGGCTACACCATTGGCGGCTTCAACGACAGCATCATGACCATGCTGCCGAATCTGCAAAGCAAGATGGGCTGGGACATCGTCAAGGATTTCGAACCGGTATCGCTGGTTGCCACCGTTGAATGGGGTCTCGTCGTACACAACGAAGCACCATTTCGCAGCGCAGCTGATGTGATCACCGCAGCCAAAGCCGCCCCCGGCAAACTTAACTATGGCTCGGGTGGCAATGGCAGCCCGCAGCACATCGCAGCCGCCCTCTTCGCCGCAAGCGCCGGCATCCAGATGACACATGTGCCGTACAAGGGCGCGACGCAAGCGGCGGTGGGCGTTGCGGGAGGCGATGTGCCGATGGCGTTCCAGGGGCTGGCGACGGTCAATTCTTTGATCAAAGCGGGCAAGCTGCGGCTGATCGGTGTGACTACGACGAAGCCGCTGGCGCAATTCCCGGAAGTTCCCACCGTGAGCGCATCAGGTTTGGCGGGCTTCGAGTTCAGTTCGTGGTTTGCCGTTATGGCTCCTGCGGGCACGCCGAAAGACATCGTCAACCGGCTCAATGCAGAAATCGTGAAAGCGCTGGCAGACCCGGACGTCCGTACGAGCCTGATTGCGCAAGGACTGACACCACGCGGATCAAGCGCGACGGAACTCGGAGTGGCGACGAAAGAGCAGTTAGCGAAGTATTCGAGACTGATCAAGCAGGCGGGAATTACGGCAGAGTGAGCGCGGCGCGTGGGCTGCGTGAGCCGGAGGAACGGCAAGCGCCGTAAGGGGCAGGTGGAGTGATGCCAAAAAGCGCACTCACTCCGCAGAAACCGCTAATACGCTGGCGAATTAGGCGGCAATACCTTTGGGATTCGGTCCGAAGCGGTTCTCGCCCGGCTTGCTGTCTTGTGCACAGAACACGATGAGCAAGATCGGGCCAACCACCGGAACGAGCTGAATGAATACCCACCAGCCGCTACGATCGGTGTCGTGCAACCGACGCACGCCGACAGCGATCGACGGAACCAGCAAGGTCGCGACGCCGACCAGTGTCAGGATGGGCATGCCTGGCGCGCCTTCTGCACCCTTAAACAACATTCCGTCCAGCACCGACAACACGATCAAAATGATCACGAAGAACAACATGAAGAACCAATATTCACTCCGCTGCGAACGCCCTGAAAAAGTTGCGTATTTTTTCAACGCCATCAGAAACCAATTCATTATTTTTCCCCTGATTTTTTTGGGCCTCTAGGCAATATTGCCGATGACACGAGGCCGTTGATTTGTCATATGTAAATGTAAGACATTTCCGAAAAACACGATGCGTTTCATACGACGAATGATGTCATTTATCGCTGATTCCGCCGAATACAGGCATATCGAAGTGCTGGCCGCTGTTTCACCGCTTCCGGAGCGTCATTGCGACCGCTCATGCCATACTCCGCAGCATGAAAAATAAGCCAATTGAGGTGCAGCATTTCACGCTGCGCGACGAATTTATTGAACTGCACAACCTGTTCAAGGTGCTCGGCATTGCCGGGAGCGGCGCGGAAGGCAAAGTGCTGGTGGCGTCGGGTAACGTGACGGTGGACGGCGTGCTGGAGCTGAGGAAGAGCGCGAAGATTCGCGCCGGACAACTCGTGAAGCTGCCCGGTACGACGATTAACGTGCATGCGCCCGATCCAGCGGAAGCAGCCGCGCACGCAGAGCGCGTCGCAGCCGCAGAAATCGCAATGAAGGCCGTCAATGTGTTGAAAGCAGCGAAAGCGAAAGTCGCGGCGGAAACCAAAGGGACGGCAGCAAACAAGACCAAGCGAGTAGATTCACCGTTCTCAGCACCGATTCGTCGCAAGCGCGGTATCGTGAAGTAGTGTCGCATCATGCCAACCGCTGCGCGCGTTGAACAACTGATCTCGATGGTGGAGTCCGGCGCACACGCCGAAGCGATCGCCGCCTTCTACACCGAGGACGCCACGATGCAGGAGAATCTCGACCCACCGCGCGCGGGTCGCGGCGTTCTGGTAGCGCATGAAACGAAGGCACTTCAAGGCGTTAAGCAGGTGTTGTCGCGCTGTATGCGGCCCGTATTTGTCGACGGCGATTGGGCGGTGATTCGCTGGCAATTCGAATTCGAGCGGCTCGACGGCCACTGGGTGCGCATGGACGAGCTGGCATATCAACAATGGCGCGGGGATTTGATTGCGACCGAGCGCTTCTACTACGACCCGAAGCAGATGCGCCCGCAAACAGCAGAACCATTAAAAGCAGCAGGAAACACGGAATGAGCACCTTTACTCAAGTCGAACTATTCACCGATCACGATGGCCGCGCTAAATTTCGCGAGCACGAGATCATCCTCTCCGAAGGCACGTCACAATCGATGCTCTCAGCCGTTATGCCAGCCACTGGTTGTCAGCTGCGGCACAGTCCGATCGGTTTTCGCAGCGCTTGGCATTGTTCGCCGAAAGCGCAGTGGGTGTTCATTCTCGGCGGCCAGATGGAGATTGGATTGCAGGACGGCAGCTCGCGAATTTTCAACGCTGGGCAACACTTTTATTCGGCGGATACGCTGCCAGAAGGCGCGGAGTTTGACGCCACTGCGCATGGTCACTGGAGTCGTCAAGTCGGTGACGATCCGTTGGTTACTTTGTTTGTGAAGGTCTAGCTGGTGGCCATCAAATCGACGATCTTCAAAGGCAATCTCAACATCGCGGACATGGATCGCGGCTACTACGCCGACCACGCGTTGACGCTGGCGCGGCATCCGTCCGAAACCAGCGAACGCATGATGGTTCGCGTGCTCGCATTCGCGCTTTACGCGAGCGAGCGACTGGAGTTTGGCAAAGGCATTTCCAGCGACGATGAACCCGCGCTGTGGGAGCACGATTTGACCGGTGGCATCATCCGCTGGATCGAAGTCGGTTTGCCCGAGGAGCGCCTGTTGCGCCGCGCTTGCGGACGCTCAGATGAAGTGGTACTGCTCGCTTACGGCGGCGGAAAAACGGTCGATGCGTGGTGGCAGGCGAACAAGGAAGCGTTGGCGAAACAGGACAAACTCACGATCAAAGCCGTCGATTCAAGAAGCAGCAAAGCGCTCTCCGCAATGGCCGAACGTGGCATGGAATTGCAATGCATGATTCAGGACGGCGAGGTCTGGATGTCGGACGCCACCGAGCGCGTGATGATTGAAATTACGACGTTGATGCCGACGCCCTAGAGGCCTTTGATCTGCACGGAAGGACGGGCCAATGTCGAGCGCCGATGAACTTCGCAAAAAGCTGATTCGTCACTTCTCGTCACACGACGCTACGTGGGAAATCATGGATCGTGCGCCCAACTACGACGGCGTGACGAGCATGCGTCTGGCGCGTGGCACAGCTGCAAAGCAGCTGGGGCTTTCGGTGGACATCGTGCCGCCCGGCAAGCGCGCGTGCCCGTATCACTTTCACTACGTCGAAGAGGAAATGTTTATCGTGCTCGAAGGCTCGGGTACGCTGCGCGTCGCCGGTGAGATGCTGCCGATTTCTGCGGGTGATGTGATGTTTATTCCCGCAGGACCTTCGTACCCTCACCAGATCATCAACACCTCCGACGCGCCGCTGAAATACCTCTCCGCTAGCACGCGCGCTGAAGCCGATATCTGTGAGTACCCGGATTCGCAAAAGTACATGGCCTACACCAGAAACGGTTTGAGCGGGCCGGAAACGCTGCTGAAAAGTACTCGCATGCACCGCTCGAAAGACGACCTGGACTACTGGGACGGCGAGCCATAAGGCTTCGAGCTTGTTTCACCAAAAGCGTCTATGGCGAGGCAGCTGGATAGACGCTGTCCTACGTGATCTTGTCGCAATGGATGATATTGCGGCAACGGCCGAATCGGGACAATTGAGTCAAATAAATTGTTGGCGAATCCCATGCTCCGTACCCTGATTGACTGCACCCGTGTGATACTGGAATCGCCGTGGTTGATGCTGCTCGGGTTCGTCGTCGTGGTGCTGCCAGGTGGTCTGTTGCTAATGCCAGTGCTGGCATCCAGACTACGGCGCGCGAAAGCGGCCATGCCTGAAAAAGGTTCACATTTGAGTGAACCGTTTCCTGCCAATCATTCGTATCGCACAGCCACTAGTGATCCTAAATCTAATCTGATCTCCTTCGTGCCATCGGTCGGAAAATTACATTGAACCTGTCTGGAATGCGTTGGCCCAACGCAAGAAGTACGACAAGTGCTTCAACGTACTTCCCCATTGCGGCGCCCGATGAAGACGACGACGAATCGTCTGGTCAAACCCCACAGTCAAATACCGCCTTCGGCGAGTCTGCGCAGCGACAGGGCCCACTCAAGTTCTTTCTGGTCGAAGACAACCCGATCATTCGTGAAAACCTCGCCGAAACCCTGCATGAAATGGTCGGGGCAGAGGTCGTAGGTATGTCAGATGCTCAAAGCGAAGCGACGCGTTGGCTGTGCGACCCGTCCCATGAGTGGGACGTCGCAGTAGTGGATATTTTTCTCAAACATGGCAATGGCATTCAAGTCGTGGCAGCGCTTAAAGGTTGCAAACGGCAACAACAAATTGTCGTGCTATCGAACTACGCATCGCCCGAGATACGTAGCGAATGTTTGCGCCTGGGTGCCGACGCGGTGTTTGACAAGTCTACGGAACTGGACGACTTGATTGAATTTTGCGCGAAGGTTCGGACGCATTAAGTAAGTGTCAGAACGAGCCGCGTCGACTTGTGTCGAGTATCTGGGCTGACCAATCCGCCACCTACCGCTCAAAGTCTCCCGTTCCATGCGTGACGCTGTATTACTCCAATTTGATCCCTGTTTCTTTGGCCAGCTGCGTCCATTTGGCCGTATCGCCGCGCAAAAATTCTGCAAACTGCACCGATGTCATCGGACGTGGCTCCGCGCCTTGCGCCATCAGCCGCTCGCGGATTTCCGGGATGGCCAATGCTTTGGCGAATTCCGCGTTTAGCCTCGCCACGATTTCGGGCGGCGTACTAGCGGCGGCCAGCACACCTTGCCATGATCCGGTGACAAATCCTGGGTAGCCTGACTCGGCGACTGTGGGCACGTCAGGCATCGTGGGCCAACGCTTTTCACTGGAAACCGCGAGCACGCGGAGCTGGTTGCTTTTGACCATCGGCAGCGTGGCGAGCATGCCGTTGAACATAACTTGAGCATGGCCCGCGACCACGTCGGTCAGTGCTTGTGCGCCGCCTTTGTAAGGCACAAACACCCATTCGACACCAGCCCGTTTTGCGAATAACGCGCCGGCGAGATGCGGCGCGCTGCCCGCGCCAACGGTCGCGGCGCTGAAGCTGCCCACCTTTGCCTTGGACGCGGTGACGAGTTCAGCAAGCGTCCTGGCAGGCACCGCCGGATTCACAACAGCGAGGTGCGGCGAGTACGCGATCATCGTAATCGGTGCCAGATCTTTTGCGGCGTCAAAAGGCAGTTTTGCACCGAGCGCGGGGGCGCTGGTGAGGCCACTGACGTCGGTCAGGAGCAACGTCATGCCGTCGGGAGCGGATTTTGCGACGATGTCACTGCCGAGCACACCATTGGCCCCCGGTTTGTTATCGACTACGACGGTCGCGCCCAGCGCTTCGCCTACTTTGTTTGATAGCGCCCGCGCGAGAATATCGGAGGTTCCGCCCGGTGCGTAGGGCACGATGATGCGGATAGTTTTGCCGCTGAAATTTTGGGCCGAAACGGCGCTTAACGCCAGCGCAGTGGCGGCAACCGTCGCTACCGATCGAATTAGTAAACGCATAAATCCTCCTTTGGATGGGCGGATGTTACACGTCGTACGTCTAGTCGACTTGTCAGTCCCAAACGCTTGCTCCGGGTTGTGGGCGCATCGAACCAAGACAACGCAAGCGCCTTTTGCTGCGGGCCGAGCCGCAACCAGGGACGGTGGAGATTGCACAGCCACCGGCTACGGATGCAACGGTTGGTCCTCCGAAGTGCCGCGATTACGCCTTCGCTAATCGCGGCTACCTAATCTGATGGCCGCAGTACCGGCGGCCCGCCACTTTGGCTCGCGCAGATTTACGCCGCTTTGACCAAGCCTTCAGCCACCAACGTTTCCTGTACTTTCGGGCGTGCAGCCATGCGTGCCATAAAAGCGCCTACATTTTTGAATTGCGAGAGATCGAGCCCAACGTGGGGTGCCCAGCTCGTCACCGTGAACAGATACGCATCAGCGACGCTAAACGCATCGCCCATCGTGTAGTTTTTGCCGGTCAGCCACTTATCGACCAGCGCGTACTTCGTGGTGAGGCCTTCTTTCGTAGTGACTTTGAATTCTTCCGGCGTGGTCGGACGGAACAGCGGGCCGTAGCTTTTGTGCAGCTCGCTGGTGATGAAGTTCAGCCACTCCTGCAGACGGTAGCGCGGCATCGTGCCGTTGGCAGGTGCCAGGTTCTTGGCGGGCACCTGATCGGCGATGTATTGGACGATGGCGGGGCCTTCGGTCAGCCGCTCGCCGTTGTCCAGTTCAAGCACCGGTACCGAGCCTTTGTCGTTGATGGTGTAGTAGTCGGTGCCGTCGTCAAGTTGATGCGTTTTGGTGCTGGCGCGTACCAGATCAAACGGCAGGCCGGATTCGCGCAGGACGATGTGAGGGGCCATGGAACAGGCACCGTTGCTGTAATAGAGCTTCATAGTCAGGTCTTTGAGGATTAGTCGAAACCGGATTTTCCTCTATCTTCGGATCACACCACCGAACGTTGTGCTGGCGTCGCCGTCGCTCGTGATTCGATCAGGAACTGCACAGCCTCGGAGGGCTGCTTCGGCTCGCCGTCTTTGCGCCACGCATCGTATCTGGCTTTGGCTTCTGCGCCGTAACGTTTGTATACGAAGTAGCCGACGGCTGCGAGCACGCCAACCACGAACAGCAATTTAGCAACGCGAGCCCAGGCGAAGATCACTTGGATGCCCATGCCGAATGCGACCCATTTCACCCACCAATGGCCGGGCGATACCATCCAGTTGATGAACAGGCAGAGTCCGACGACAAAGATGAAGTTGAGCGGCGCGGTGATGGCGCGGGTGAGCGTGGACACCGGGCTGGTGATAAAGCGAAGCGGATTCATGATTTCGGTCCCTTTTCTGGTGGTTCGGTGGGCTGCACGCATTGGCGTGAACAGGCAGCGAGGTGAATTCTGCTGATCGGCACGCCGCTGTGTAGCGGCATGCGACGAACGGGATTGCAGCGTCGCCAGTGGCAAGACGGCTTCGTGAACCGCAGCGAATCTTTTCGAAAACAACTACATTCCCGACGATGGAGCTTCAATCTCACTACTTCGACACCGCGCCCGGCATTCGGCTGCACGCCAAAGTGTGCGGTCCCGCCGACGCGCCAACACTGCTTTTCGTGCACGGTTTCCCCGAATTCTGGTTTACCTGGCGACGGCAGTTGGCCGAGTTCTCGCGCGACTATCGCTGCGTGGCGGTTGATCTGCGCGGGTTTAATTTGTCGTCACAGCCGCTTGAGGTTGAAGCTTATAAGGCGAAGCTTTTGATCAACGACTTGCGGGCGGTAATCGAGGCGCTTGCTTCGCCGGTTCACGCCGTGGTCGCGCACGACTGGGGCGGCGCGGTGTCGTGGGGGCTCGCAGCACAGCATCCGGAATCGATGAAAAAATTCGCGGTGATCAATTCGCCGCACGCGATTACATTCGCCAAATCCCTGGCGACCGACCCCGCGCAAATAGAGGCGAGCCAGTACATGAACTGGCTGCGCAAACCCGGCTGCGAGGCGGCGCTGGCGGCGGATGACTTCCAGCGTCTGTTTGCGATGCTTGATGCGATGCCGGAGGACGAGCGCGCCGAATATCGCGCGAACTGGCAGCGTGGCCTCACTGGCGGCTGCAATTACTACCGGGTATCGCCGCTGCACCCCGACACGCCCGAGACGCCGGGACGGGCCATTGCCGTGGCAGCGGCGTTGAAGCCCGAGCAGTTTCATGTGACCGTGCCAACGCAAATCATCTGGGGAACGGGCGACAGGGCGCTACGACCGTCACTCCTCGACGGCATTGAGGCTTTCGTGCCTGACCTGCGTTTGCACAAAATTGACGGTGCGGGACATTGGGTGGCGCGAGAACATACGGGCGAAGTGAACGCGGTTTTGCGGCGCTTTTTGACAGAGTGATCTTTACAGCTTTTCGGTCTACTCCATATTTTGTAAGGGCTACCGCCAATATTTATCCATTGTCGACTTTATACAAAAACAGATGCTAGCCCCGGTAAAATAAGGGTTTAGTCAATAAGCTGATTCCGTTAATAGCGATCCAGCCAACACAACGCACCCGACCTAGCTACACTTTTGGGCACCTCTAAAAATTCATTTTTGGGGATGCAGTGTTAAGAGCCCGGAGCGCAGCTACCGCAATGTACGCTCTGGTACATGAGGATTGCGAGCACCGCGCGACGACACAATGCGCCCCACAAATGAATTTTTAGAGATGCCCATTTATCTATGAAAACCACCCTCGCCCTCAGCTCTCTCCCCACCTGGATCGGCCTTGAAGTGGCTGTGTCGGACTGGGTCACTATCACTCAAGAACGCATCAACCTGTTCGCCGAAGCGACGGGTGATCACCAGTGGATTCACGTTGACGCTGAGCGCGCGGCGAAGGAGTCGCCGTTTGGGAAGACCATCGCCCACGGCTTTTTGACGCTCTCCCTGGTGCCCTTGCTCAAAGCGGAATGCATCGAATTCACCGGTGTGAAAATGGGTGTGAATTACGGCACCAACCGCGTTCGCTTTATGGCCCCGGTGAAAGTGAATTCGCGGATTCGCGGACGCTTTAAGCTTACGTCGGTTGAGCAGATTAAGGGTGGCGTGCAGATGGTGTGGCAATGCACGCTGGAGCTGGAAGGTCTGGAGAAGCCAGCCTGCATCGCAGAACTGGTGTCGCGAGCTTACGGGTAGGGCGGCACGCACTTGTGGGAGCGGCATAAGCCGCCACCATTGCGGCTAAAGGCGCCCCCACAAACGATTGGCGATTGCGCTAACCGTTGATCTTCGCGAGATCATCCGCCGTCAACCATCGCCACCTGCCTTCCGCTAAATCAGGATCTAGTTTCAATCCGCCAATTTGCGAACGGTGCAGCGCTTCCACGCGATTGCCGACCGCTGCCAGCATGCGTTTGACCTGGTGATATTTTCCCTCGGTCAGCGTCAGATGAATTTGCGTTTCATTCACGCGTTCGCACGCCACCGCAGCCACGGCTTCAGGATCATCGTTAAGCACCACGCCCGCGAGCAAAGCGCTGATCGCTGCGTCATCGACCGCGTGTTTCGTCGTCACCACGTACATCTTCGGCACATGATGTTTCGGCGACGCCATATGATGAATAAATTGCCCGTCGTCAGAAAGCAGCAGCATGCCGGTCGTGTCCTGATCGAGCCGACCGACCGCCTGCACGCCGTTGACGGATGATTTCGTGGGGCGCGTGGTGAGCGGCGTGGGCAGCAAGCTGTACACGCTGGGCCAATGTTTGGGCGCTTGTGAACACTCATAACCGGCGGGCTTGTTGAGCATCAGATACGCGCGTTCCACGAAGCCCCACGCCGCACCATCGACGCTAAATTTCAGATCGTCGGTGGCGAACTCGGCATCGGCTTTGCGCGCGATTTCGCCATTGATGGACACCGCACCGCGCGCGATCAACTCAGTGCATTCACGCCGCGTACCAAAGCCTTGTGAAAAAAGTATCTGCTGAAGTTTCAAGCGTGCCCGTTATTTCGGTGCCATACGGATTGCTCCGTCAAGACGAATCACTTCGCCGTTCAACATGACGTTTTCAAAAATATGCATTGCCAGCGAAGCATATTCCGGCGGACGGCCGAGACGCGGCGGAAACGGCACCATTTGTCCGAGGCTCGCCTGGACTTCGGGCGGCAAACTGTCCATCATCGGCGTTTCAAAAATCCCGGGCGCGATGGTCATCACGCGAATGCCGTAGCGCGCCAGCTCGCGCGCAACCGGCAGCGTCATGCCGACCACGCCGGCTTTCGACGCACCATAGGCGGCTTGACCGATCTGCCCATCAAATGCAGCCACGCTTGCCGTGTTAATCATCACGCCGCGCTCACCATCGGCCAACGCGGGCAGCGCCTGCATCGCAGCGGCGACCTGATTGATCAGGTTGTAGGTTCCGATCAAATTGATCTGTACCGTCCAGATAAATTTCTTCAAACCGCTCGCACCTTCACGGCCCACGACCTTTTCGCCAGTCGCCACACCTGCGCAATTCACTAACCCACGCAATTCACCCAGCGCTATCGCCGCCGCGACAACCGCTTTAGCGTCATCCTCGGACGTGACGTCGCATTTCACGAAAATACCGCCGAGCTCTTTGGCTAATGCCTCGCCGTCGCGAATGTCCGCGAGCACGACTTTTGCACCCTTTGCTGCTGCCGCGCGAGCGGTCGCCGCGCCTAAACCGGATGCACCGCCGGTGATGATCAATACCTTGCCTGAAATGTCCATGTGTTGCCCCGTTAGTTGACGTAATCACGAATCTCAATTATCGGACAACAGGAGCGGTGAAGAAACGTTACAGTTGACCCTCTTCACCTACATAGAGTTGCTCAATGGCCGAACCTTATCTTGTCGCCAGAACGACTGACACGAACTCCGACGTTAACTTGTTACCCAAACTGGCCAATCGTCACGGCCTGATCACGGGTGCCACGGGCACAGGAAAAACGGTGAGCCTGCAAGTTCTGGCCGAGGGCTTTTCGCGCATCGGCGTGCCGGTGTTTATGGCCGACGTGAAGGGCGACCTGACTGGACTTTCTCAGATGGGGGGCGGCAATCAGCGGGTGACAGATCGCGTTGCAATGCTGAAGCTCACGAACTTCAGCAACGAGCAATTTCCAGTGACCTGTTGGGATGTGTTTGGCGAACAAGGGCATCCGCTGCGGGCGACGATTGCGGAGATGGGGCCGCTGTTGTTGTCGCGTATTTTGAACTTGAACGACACGCAAAGTGGCGTGCTGACTGCGGCGTTCAAGATCGCCGACGATAAGGGTTTGTTGCTGCTCGACTTGAAAGATTTGCGCGCGATGCTCGTCCACGCGGGCGAGAACGCGAAAGAGTATCAGCTCGCTTATGGCAATATTTCCGGTGCCAGTATCGGCGCGATTCAGCGTGGCATCCTGACGCTGGAATCGCAGGGCGGGGAAAAGTTTTTTGGTGAGCCAGCGCTCAATCTTGAAGACTTGATGCAGACCGTTGATGGCAAGGGCGTCGTCAACATTTTGGCAGCAGACAAGCTCCTGAATAACCCGCGCATTTATGCGACGTTTTTGCTGTGGCTACTCTCTGAACTGTTCGAATCGTTGCCAGAAGTGGGCGATCCGGAGCAACCGAAACTGGTGTTCTTTTTTGACGAAGCGCATCTGCTGTTCAACGAAGCGCCGCCGGAATTGCGATCACGTATTGAGCAGGTGGTGCGGCTGGTTCGATCGAAGGGCGTCGGCGTTTATTTCGTCACACAAAATCCCCTCGATATACCGGATGTTGTGCTCGGTCAGCTCGGCAATCGCATTCAGCATGCGCTGCGGGCCTATACGCCGCGTGACGCCGAAGCCGTGCGAACGGCAGCGTCCACGTTCCGCCCGAATCCAAAAATTAATACCGAGCAGGCGATCACCGAGCTTGCGACCGGCGAGGCGCTGATCTCGTTTCTGGACGAAAAGGGACGACCAAATCCGGTCGAGCGTTGTTGGGTGATTCCGCCTTCGTCGCGTATCGGGCCGGTCACGCCCGCCGAGCGCGCGGTGCTAATCAAAACGTCATTGGTCGCGGGCATTTACGACACCACGGTAGACCGTGAAAGCGCCTACGAAAAGCTCACAAACCGCGTGGCAACACGCATGGAAACTGCCGATAAGGTGGCGACGCCAGACGCCTCTCCTGCGGCCACGCCGGAAGCGAAGGACGAGCCCGGTTTCTTCAGCAAAATCGGCGGCATGATTGGCGATGTGATGGAGAGCAAGAACGCGTCGAGTAGCCGCCAGACGGTGGGTGAAGCCGCGATGAAATCAGCCGCACGCGCGGTCGGCTCTGAAGTCGGTCGCCGCGTGATTCGCGGCGTGTTGGGGTCTATCTTTGGCGGGAAGCGATAGGCGACACAAAATTTTTACGCGATGCGATGCCGACATCAATTCAACCCACAAAACACCACACCGTCGTCCGTCCAGCCCAGGTTATTGACCATGTTTTGATGCTGCGTCAGGCTGGTGCTGAAACGATGATTGCCGTCGTCAACATAGCGCGGCACGCCTTTGAACGCACGGTAAACCGGCACAGTGTTAGCGGGGCACGCACCCGCTGCCGTTTTCGGAATTGCGTACCCTTCAACACCTTCCAAAAAAGGCTTCGCATTGAGGGCTGCGTTGGTCGGATTTAAGCTGGTCAGCAACGTTTGATCGCCAGGCAACACAGTGAAGAAATGCGAGCCACGTGTGCCATTACGAGCGATGTTGGCGAAGAAGTGGCGCTCCAGTGGCAAGGTCTTCAGATTGGGTCGGGCGAATACGCGGATTTCGCTGCCTGTGCGCACCCACGCGGGCACCGTGTCGAGCGCCGCTTTATCGCCATCGCGACCCGTGAGAAAGTAGTAATCAAGCGCTGCGTTGTAATACTCGGTGAGCGTCATGCCGACTTTTTGGCCCGCCGGCAATACGTCGAGCGCAACGGAATTGCTGTTGACCGGGCAGCCAATGGAGAGGGTGTTGTACACGTACACCGGCAAGCGCCCGACGAAGGGCAACTGCGTACGGGTCAGCACCATTCGCAGCGTGTTGCCGTCAACAAATTGCGGTGTCACCAAAACCCGGTTGATTGATACGCGGGTATCGGCCGTAAATCCCGTGCCAACGAGCGTCAGCGTCGCGCTGGCACCATCGTCACCGAAATTCGGTGGCGTGATGCTGCCGAGTGTTAACGGCGTGCTGACGCTGTTGAAGGTTGCGACGAACTCGGGCAGTATGTCGCCGACGGTGGAGTTCGCTGTCGTCGCCGTACCGGACACGGTGCCCGACCATCCGGTGAAGATTGCGGAAAACAGGGGGTTCACTGTGGCGTTCAGGGCCGCTCCGTGGCGCACGTAGCTGCTGCTATCGCTCAGCGTGACCGTGGCTGCGCAACCCGGAACCACCTGCTTGAACGGCGCCCATTCGCGGTGCGCACGCAGCGTAACCGTGCGCGTGCCTGCTGTGGGCATGGTTACTTCGCCGGTCGCTGCATTATCGAGACCGTCGATACCGTCGAGCACGAAGCGGCCGACTTCGCTGAATGCTTGTGGTGAGGCGACGGCGTATTTCCAGTTGCCTGCCGTGGTGCGTGACACCAGCGGCGCGGCGCGCGACGAGGTTGCCCCAGTGGGCGTTGTGACGCTGACTCGCATGCCGTCGGTCATGCCATTTCCGCTGACCGCTACACCAATCGAGTTGCCGTTAAAAAATGTTGCGCCGACCGTTTGCGCAGGTACACCGACTAACAGTAATGAGGCGTCCGGCGCATAGCCCTGGCCGCCGCCGAAAAGGAGAGCCAACCCCGACCAGCTGAAGGTGCCGAGATAACCGGTTGCGGGTACAGCGTGCACGTCGAACACACTGTATTGCGGGAAAAGATTGGTCGTGCCCGGCCACGCCTGGGCGCGCGGCTTGATGGTCACTGTGCCGCCTGGTTGCGCTGCGTCCATGGCCGTGATGGTCATGAGTCGAGAAAAATTCGCCGTCAGCACCGTCGACGCCAGCGATGTCGTGGGTGTTCCCAACGTGCCGTCACCGGCCATGACTTGCCAGGTCAACTGCGGCGACGGGACGGCGCTGGCATCATGACTCCAGCGCGCGAATCCCATCGAAAAGCCGTCGGACGTTTGTAATCCCGGCGCTACCCACAAGCGGTGAACGCTGCCGATGGTCCAGTTGTAACTCACGGGCGTGGCGACCTGCACGCCGTCTACGATGACATTGAGTCCCGCCGGATGAGTGACGATGGTGGTCGCCGTGGGCGGTGTGCCGTACAGTCGCGTGAGTGCGTCGACGTCTCCCGTTGAATAGGTTGGCGGGTAGCCCACGTCGATACCCGGTGGCTTCGTCTCCATCGTCGTCGGATCGGAGTAGGCATTGAAGCCGAAGCGACCGTAATGCATGATCGAGGCGTAGTCGTAGCCGTCAATCGTGCGCGAATAGAACGTCTGATCGCTTTGTGAGCGGCGCGCTGGCACGATACGGTTAAGGTAAGTGTCGATGAACGGCGTCGGGTCAACGTCCTGTTGCACATGCAGCAACCCCATCGCGTGGCCCATCTCATGCACCAAAACACCGGCGTCGCACGTCGGGTCGCCGACGATCTGCTGGCGGCCACCATTGCGCCCGAGCGCGCTTGAACACGCCCCAGCACCTGGTGTGACGAGGTTGAACGCAACATAATCCACTTGCGCACCACGCGGCACCCATTGCAGCACGCCCTTGAGCGCAAGATTTACCCGCCCGATCGCGTCGTTGATCAGCGCCGCGTCGCCGCCTTCGACGACGTAAGGGACCTCCGCAATGCCCGACGCCGCACGCTTCCAGAGCCCAAGATCAGAGTCAACAGTCAAGGCCTTTGCGCGCTCGCTCCCGGGGATCGTCAACGCCTGTTCAGCCGCGATTCGCGCTCCACGCACTGCATCCTTTTGGCCAATAATGATGTCGCCCTGGGTGATGGCGTAATCGCCCTGCTCAACGTAGTTCACCCATTGACCGCGCCACAACGTGCGGAAACCCTCGCTGGGCGGCACAGACACTTCGCCCCACGCTGACGCGGCAAACAGAAGAACGCTGGCAGAAAACAGCCAAGTGCGGAATGACGATTGGGAAAGCAGCATGAGAATGGAACGAGGAGCTATGACAATGGAATCCTAGCATCAACGGCGGCACGCCTGATGGTGCTTGCGACGGCTGTCGGTTAAGTGAGCATGAGCTACGGTGGGATCAACAGCTTTTGGTTGAAAGGCCATCTGCATGGGGGCTACGTGCGATTTTTAGGCAATGTCGACCGCTATCGCAGTTTTTGCGTCTTTTCCTCAAAAAAACGAGTGTTATGCCTACGCCGCCGAGGCATCGCTGGCAACGCTTCGATTTCTGGTTTCGACGGGCACACAAATGTCTCGGACTGCGTCTGTACCTCATGCAATCTTGCACTTTCACCATGATCGGTGGCGTCACCATGAATTATTCTTTCGCCCTGTCAATCTTGCGCCCATTAGCTCGACTGCCCTGGGTTTGCAGCTTGGTTCTCACTTGGGTACTCAGCGGCGGTGCAGCCGCGCAGCACCTGGACAACGGCATCCTGGTGCTGAACTATTTTCCAGACACCGGCCAATTCAGCGTCTTGACCTCTAATCCCACGGACACGGTGTTCTATCCGTCGAACTCCTCCTACTTCACGGTGCGTGACTACACACGCGGCATTGACTACGGCAACGTTGGCATGGGCGACCCAGATACGACCACCGGAAAGCTTTCGCAACCCATGGGTCCGGGTACCGTTGTGGCTTTAAGCGATCGTGGAATCCGAACCACATGGGCACTGCCCAATTTCACTGTTGTCCAGGAAGTGGAGATTCTTGGCTCTACGCTGGCAGACACCAGCGTTCGCCAACAGGTGAACGTACAAAACACCGGTAGCGGACCGCTCGCTTACGGCATTCGCTACCTGTGGAACTGGAGAGTCGCCGGGAACAGCATCTCGTTCTCACGTCCACGCTATCCGGATGGCCCGTTCACCAACATTTCAACCGACTATGGGTCGCCGAACTTTCAAGTCTCTGAGCTGACCGATAGCCTGACTAACCCCAGCTATTCGGTTTACGCCTCGGTGCAGGGTGGCTCGCTCGGCTTACCGGCAACCCGACCGGATCGGCTGGCCGTCGCCAACTGGGGGGATTTCGGATTGGTGCCCTGGAATGCCCCCATCATGGGCTCGAGCGCTGGTGATAGTGCCATCGTTTACTTCTGGGGCTACAACACCCCGATGACGCTCGCACCCGGTGCCAGCAATCAGGTGCGTCAGTACATCTCGACCGTCGCCAGCGCGCTCGGCGTCACCACGCTAACGAGAACCATGACCGAGTACTTGTATGCTCCTCTGAGCTACTACTTTATTACCTCGCGCGATAACGAAAAACAGATTCTCGACAGCGCAGGAGGCTGGTCACGCACCGGTAACAGCTTCAGTGTGCTCGCCAACGATGATCCCGGCAGCAAGGGAATCACCCGCTACTATTTCGACAAGGTGGCGCTAGGCGGTTCGCGCGGCAGCCACTTCTACACGCTGGTCGCGACCGAGAAAAACGCGCTCCAGGCGCTGAATCCCACCAATGCCCAGCTACCTGGCAAGCCGTACGACGAGGGCATTGATTCGTTTGCCTTTTTGCCCGCGGTCGAAGGTGTTGGCGGTAGCTGCGCGGCCGGGCTCCAGCCGCTGTATCGCGCGTTCCGTGGCGCGGTACGTTTCCCGGACGACGCCAACCACCGCTTCACCACGGACATCGCACTGTACAACTCGCTGGTAGGCCTTGGCTGGGACGGCGAGGGCGTGAAGGCGTGTTTGCCGCGATGAAAGCGAGTCACTGGCGCGATTCAGCTTTTTTCTGAAAACCCCAGCGAACGAGGGCTGACGCGCCAAATAATCACTTATCGACTTTGTACCAAAACATCATTTGGCCCATGTGCACAGGTCGTTTCAGCCTTTAGCTGATATTCGTTACCTAGGCCAAAGCAGGGGGCGCTTCACCTCGCCCCCGTTTCGGCGCCCGCTACGCCAGCGCCAGTTCCGTATCCATCAACGGCTTCAAGCCCGCACGCGCGGTGATCGCGCAGCTCTCGATTTCTGGCAGCAATTTTGCAAAGTAGAAACGCGCCGTCTGCAATTTCGCCTTGTAGAAATCGTCACCCGAATCCTGTTTTTCCAGCGCGATTTTGGCCATTTTTGCGAACCAGAACGCAAAGACGGTATGACCGGCAACGCGTAAGTAATCAACGGCAGCTGCGCCCACAACTTCCGGCGTTTTCTGTGCGATGCTGCCGATTTCAAACGTCAGCGTAGCCCACAATTCAGCGGCCTTCAACATCGGCTCGATGAACTCTTTCATCGCCTCGATGCCTTCACATTCCTCAGCGAAATCTTCCATGATTGCGCCCAATTTTTTGAGCGTCGCGCCGTTGTTGCCGAGCACTTTGCGCCCAAGCAAATCGAGCGACTGGATCGTATTGGTGCCTTCGTAAATCATGTTGATGCGCGCATCGCGAACGAATTGCTCCATGCCCCATTCGGCGATGTAGCCGTGACCGCCGTACACCTGCATGCAATGCGAGGTGGCGATCCAGCCGTTGTCGGTGATGAAAGCCTTCACGATCGGGGTCAGTAGCGCGACCATGTCGGCGCATTCTTTGCGCACGGCTTCGTCCGGGTGATTGAGTTCCTTGTCGATCAGCAACGCGCAGTAAAGCGACAGCACGCGGCCGCCTTCGGCGTAGGCCTTGGCGGTCAGCAGCATCTTCCTGACATCGGGATGCACAATGATCGGGTCTGCCGGTTTGTCGGGATATTTCGGGCCCGCCAACGAGCGCATTTGAATGCGATCTTTTGCGTACGCCAGCGCGTTTTGATACGCCACTTCGGTCAGGCCTTGTGACTGCATCCCGACGCCGATACGCGCGGCGTTCATCATCACGAACATGGCGTTCAGACCCTTGTTCGGCGCGCCCACCAGCCAGCCCTTGGCGCCGTCGAGCGCAATCTGCGCAGTGGCGTTACCGTGGATGCCCATCTTGTGCTCAAGACCGGTGCAGAAAATCGTATTGCGAGCGCCCAAAGATTGATCCGCGTTCGGGATGAATTTCGGCACGATGAACAGCGAAATTCCTTTCGAGCCCACCGGCGCATCAGGCAGGCGCGCGAGCACGAGGTGAACAATGTTGTCGGCCATATCATGCTCACCGGAGCTGATAAAAATCTTGTTGCCGGTGATCGTGTACGAGCCGTCGGCATTGGGCTCGGCCTTCGCGCGCAGCATGCCAAGATCGGTGCCGCAATGCGGCTCGGTCAGGCACATCGTGCCGGTCCATTCACCACTCGTAATTTTCGTCAGATACGTCGCCTTTTGCTCGGGCGTGCCGTGCGCGTGCAGGCACTCGTACGCGCCGTGCGTGAGGCCCGGATACATCGCCCACGCCTGATTGCCCGAGTTCCAGAATTCGTAGCAAGCCTGATTGATCACGAGCGGCAGGCCCTGACCGCCGTATTCCGGGTCGCACGACAATGCCGCCCACCCGCCATCAACAAACTGCTTGTAGGCCGCTTTAAAACCGGTCGGCGTCTTGACTTCATGCGTCACGTTATCGAGCTTGCAGCCTTCAACGTCGCCCGAATGATTGATCGGCAACAACACGTCGGAGGCGAACTTGCCGCCCTCTTCCAGAATCGCCATGATCGTGTCGAGATCGTTTTCAGCGTGCTTAGGCAGCGCTTTCAGTTCCGCAGGCACATCGAGCAGCTCTTCCATCACAAAACGCATATCGCGCAGCGGGGGGGTGTAGGTCGGCATGGTTCTCTCCTGTTGCAACAACGAAAAATGTGTTGAGGCGGATTGTGCCGTACGACCGCTTAAATTTATCGTTTGAAACGTCTATTTTGCGACTTATAGAGACGTCGCTCTAGGTCGCGTTGCAATCTGGCGCGCGGGTGAACTAAAAGCATGTGTCAGTTAGCATCGCTCGCTGACTTCACCTGACGCCTCCGAACGCTGAAGCTACCGAGGCTAGGGCGTACAGCGCCAACACACTTCATTTATGACCGCTCGACGCCCTGCCCTTAGTCTGCTTGCGTTCGCTGTGATTGCAGTGAGTTTTTTGTACTGGCTGCCGAATCGCATGCTGGCCGATGAATACGTGCACTGGCCGCAGGCGTTGCGCTTTGCGCAAGGTGACTGGCGCATTGATCCCTGGTTGTCGACCTGGCCGACGATGAATCTAGTGGTCAGCATCGTGTTGCGGCTGTTTCATTCGGAGCAGCTCTGGCTCGGTCGAATGACAATCGTTGCGTTTGCGCTGCTAGCCTTCACTGGCTTTGTGCGACTGGCTAACGCGGTACAGGGATCAACGCGTCCCGACAAAGCAGCGCACCAAACCATGGCGCTGCAATGGTTTGCAAGCCCGCTCATGCTGCTCGTGTGCACGGTGGTGTACACCGACGTTCCAGCACTGGCAGCACTGATCTGGGCTGCCGTTGGCGTAGCGCAGCGCCGACGGGGGCTCTTTCTGGTTGCCGGAATTGCGACGGTGATGTTTCGACAGACGCATCTGCTGTGGTTCGCCACTTTGCTGGCATGGCACCTGGCGCTTGCGTGGCGCACGCAGTCTGCTGAGAGCGAGCGATCAGCTGGCGCGACGCTGGCGGCTGTTGTGAGTGAGGAGCGCTGGATACTTGCGGTCAGCGCAATCGCCGGGATGGGTTGGCTGGCGGTAGTCGCGACTACCGGCGGAATCGCATTCGGGGCGAACACGCAGCCAGCGCATCACATGAGCCTTGGTGGTGTACCCAACGAATTTTTCGCAATGGCAGTTTGGGCGACGGCGTTCGCCCCGCTCACGCTCGGTACGCTGGTAGTGCGGTCACTCAACCAGACAAATCGTCGGGACGCGCTTACAGCAGCGTCGGTGGCTCTCGCTGTGATTGTTCTGGCCACATTTTTCTTCGAGGCGAGACTACCGGGCAATACACATCCCTCGACCATGATGCTCATCCGAAATCAGGCACTGCAGACGCTGAACGATCCGATGGGCCGTGGGTTGATGCTTGCATTGTGCACAGCGGGCGCGATGGCGTGGTGGCACATGAATTTCGCACCGCTCATGCAACCGTTCAAGGGGTGGTTTTTTGTGGCGGGCGCGCTGTATCTCTTGCCATTCGCACTGATTGAGCAGCGTTACTACTTGCCCATGTTCACGCTGCTCGCGGCGTTTCGTGTGCCGCTAAAGGCACGATGGGAATGGGCGCAGCTTGCGTGGTCGCTCGCGTTGTCCGCCGTGTTGCTTTATCACGTCGTAAACAAGGGCAGATTTCTGTAGTTGTCGCTCGTTACCGTTGCAATCGCGCGTCATTCGCTATTCGTCGCATCGGCAATCCACATAAAAACGGGGCCGAAGCCCCGCTTTTGTTTCGACGGCAGCGAACTAAGCTTGCGGGGCATCCGGCGCAGGTGCAGCGCCCTCGCTGGCAGAAGCGGCCTGATCGGCCAGCGGCGCTTTAATCGACAGCTTGACGCGGCCTTTGTCGTCGAAGCCGAGCACTTTGACTTTTACGATTTGGCCAGCTTTGAGATAGTCAGTGACTGCGTTCACACGCTCGTTGGCAATCTGCGAAATGTGCAACAAACCGTCGCGACATGGCAGCAACTGGATCACCACGCCGAAGTCCATGATGCGGATGATCGGGCCCTCGTAGACACGGACCACTTCAACTTCAGCGGTGATGCCGTCGATACGCTTTTTGCATTCAGCGAGGTCTTCACCATTTGGCGACGCGATGGTGATCGTGCCGTCGTCTTCCCTTTAAGGTGCCACCGGCATTAAACAAGTCCCCGACAAATACGGCTCAATCGTCGTCCAGTCTCGACGCAACGCCCCGCCTGGAATCGGCAACCCTGCCGTCACAGCAGCGCCTCTAAAGCCCAGCATCGCACGCAGTACGATCATGCCGTCTGTAGCCGCGAGCGGCGCACCGCCGCTGCCGTCGATGTCCAGATCAAGTGTGTTCAGATAATTAGTGATGACACCATCGGTCTTACGCGTGGCTGTGACTGGGAACGCGGGCAGCGCTGCTACCAGCGGTGGGCCGCTGATACCCAGCATATGACGGATCAGCAATTGCCCATCAATGAGGGGTTTGTAAGCGGCGTCGCCGTCAATGTCCAGGCGGCACAGCGGGGCGACGATACTGATGCTTTGCGTGACCTGCGCGGCAGGGTTATACGGCCCAACACCGGCCTGATTGGCGGCGACAGTGCACACGCCCACACCCAGCATTGTCACGGTCGAGCCGACAACACTGCAAACGGTTGTGGTCACGGGCACAGAAAAAATCACCGGATTGCCCGAAAATCCGCCGACTGCGGATACGCTAAAGGTTCTGCCTGTGCTAAATGTCAGCGGTTCGGGGTTTGGGCCAAAGACGATTGTCTGCGCGCCTGTAGGCCCCGCAGCGACGTTGATTGTGGCCGTACCGAACTTGTTACAAGGCGTAGGAATGGTTGCCGCGCAGGCACCCGTCGAACCGCCATCATTGATCGATATGGTGATTTGAAATCTGACACCGCTTCCGCCGTGTTTGATATCCAGTGATAGCGTCGACATGATTTGGTTGATCGAACTGATGGGCGCCTTGGCTGTGAAACCGTTACTGTTAAGTCTCACCCATCCCTCGTCTCCGGGGACACCAAAGGAGACGACGTTATTAGCGCCCGCGAAGTTATGTTGAACCGTAAGGTCAACGTTTGCGTTTTGCGAGTCAACATCGCGGACGTTAAAACCGATGGACGTCGCAGCGTCTCCGCTGATAAGCCGAAGACCCACGGATTGCGTCTGGTCAGTTAAGTATGGGGCGCTAGATCCGCCAGCCACCCATTGGAGTTCGGGGGCTTGGTTGATCGTTTGTGCGCTGGCCATCATTGACCAGAGTAGGCCGAAGGACAGCAATAGCGTGGCCGTCCACGAAGGCCGAACCCATCGGTGCGGCCCGCTTACACGTAACGTATCAAACAGAGCAGGCGCCGGATAAGCGTCTAACGCAACACCTGGATTCGCCGATACAAAACGCTTATTGGAGACAAAAATACGCATGAGGAATACTAGGGAAGGTTAAATCAAGCCGTGAAAATTTGACGATCAATGGGTCTCAGCGATGAGAAAGCGTCTGAAGGGCATCTCTAAAGTCTTGAACGGCCTGGAAGTGGAAAAGCAGCAATGGTCTGCCCGACCTCGCGCTGAGCGCTGGCGTCGAGAGAGCATGCAGCGTACAACGAAGCGCAAAAAAAACGGAGCCGAAGCTCCGTTTTTTATTCATGGTGCGACGCGCTCACCACGAACGGTGTCGCGTGCCACACGCTTGTCGTCAGGTCAAACTACTAAGCGTCACCCGATGGCGCAGCGCTCGCGTTAGCCGCAGCCGCCTGCTCTTCAAGCAGCGCTTTCATCGAAAGCTTGACGCGACCCTTGTCGTCGAAGCCGAGCACTTTGACTTTTACAGTTTGGCCTTCTTTGAGGTAGTCGGTGACGGCGTTCACGCGCTCATTCGCAATTTGCGAAATGTGCAGCAAACCATCGCGACCTGGCAGCAACTGGATCACAGCACCGAAGTCCATGATGCGGATGATCGGGCCTTCGTAGACCTTGCCCACTTCAACTTCAGCGGTGATGCCGTCGATGCGCTTTTTGCATTCTGCGAGGTCTTCACCGTTCGGGCTGGCGATGGTGATCGTGCCGTCGTCTTCGATGTTGATCTGGCAATGCGTTTCTTCCGACAGCGCACGAATCACAGCGCCGCCTTTGCCGATCACGTCACGGATTTTTTCCGGATTAATCTTGAAGGTGATCATGCGTGGCGCGAAGGCGCTCATCTCGGTGCGCTCGTGCGGCATGGCCTCTTGCATGATGCCGAGGATGTGTTTGCGCGCCTCGTAGGCTTGCGCCAGCGCAACGCCCATGATTTCTTTGGTGATGCCCTGGATTTTGATGTCCATTTGCAGCGCGGTGATGCCGCGATCGGTACCGGCCACTTTGAAGTCCATGTCACCCAAGTGATCTTCGTCACCGAGGATGTCGGTCAGCACCGCGAAGCGTGTGCCTTCCTTGATCAAGCCCATCGCGATACCTGCGACCGGTGCTTTCAACGGCACGCCTGCATCCATCATGGCGAGTGCGCCGCCACAGACTGACGCCATCGACGACGAACCGTTTGACTCGGTGATCTCGGACACGACACGCATCGAATATGAGAAGTCTTTCTCATTAGGCAACACTGCAACGAGTGCGCGCTTGGCGAGACGACCGTGGCCGATTTCGCGACGCTTTGGCGTGCCTACACGACCGGTTTCGCCGGTGGCGTACGGAGGCATGTTGTAGTGCATCATGAAGCGGTCACGGTATTCCCCGGCGAGCGCGTCGATCATTTGCTCGTCCTGCTTGGTGCCGAGCGTGGCAACGACCAGCGCCTGTGTTTCGCCGCGCGTAAACAACGCCGAGCCGTGAGCGCGTGGCAGCACGCCAGTGCGGATCGAGATTGGACGCACGGTGCGTGTGTCACGACCGTCAATGCGAGGCTCGCCGCGTAGGATTTGCTCGCGAACGGTTTTCGCTTCGAGCGCAAACATTTCGTTACGGATGTGGTTCTTGGTGGCGCTGTTGGCGTCGGCTGGGATCAGCACGGCTTCAGCGGCAGCGGCCACTTCTTTGAGCTTGGCGCTACGAGCGCTCTTCGATTTGATTTTGTACGCTTCGTCGTAGCCGGGGCCAGCGATTTCAACGATCTTCGCGACGAGTGCTTCGTCCTTCGCTGGAGGCTGCCAATCCCATGACGGTTTGCCCGCGACTTCGCCCAGCGCCATGATCATGTCGATCACGGGTTGTTGCTGTGCCTGGCCCCACCAAATCGCTTCAAGCATCACGGCTTCGGGCAGTTCAGTCGCGTCCGATTCCACCATCATCACGGCGGTTTCAGTCGCAGCAACGATCAGATCCATTTCCGAGGTTTTGCGCTCGGTCATGGATGGATTCAGGATGTACTGACCGTTGGCGTAACCAACGCGTGCAGCACCAATCGGCGCGGCGAATGGCACGCCAGCGAGGTACAGTGCAGCAGACGCGCCGATGATCGCGGGGATGTCGGAATCGATCTCAGGATCGAGCGACATCACGGTCGCGATGACCTGAATTTCGTTGTAGAAACCTTCCGGAAACAGCGGGCGAATCGGGCGATCAATCAGGCGCGAGGTGAGCGTTTCTTTTTCTGAAGGACGGCCTTCACGTTTGAAAAATCCGCCGGGGATTTTGCCTGCGGCGTAGGTCTTCTCCTGATAGTCAACGGTCAGCGGAAAGAAGTCCTGGCCTTCTTTAACGGTCGTCTTGGCAACGGCTGTGACGAGCACGACGGTGTCGCCATAACGCACGAGCACGGAAGCGTCGGCTTGACGGCCAATTTCGCCAGTCTCAAGGGTTAAGGTGTGTGCGCCATATTGAATGGACTTGGTGGTTGCGGTCAGCATCGGCTGGTACCTTTCTTTTTAATGCGCCTTTTTGCGCGGTCGTTGGTTCGTTGTAAAGCGGTTCTAGTTGTCCCGCCTCCTGCGGAAATAACCAGTCAGAAAAAACAAAAGGCCGCAACTCTTCGCAGAGAGGCGGCCTTGTTCGCTACTAGGGCTGCGGCAAATTACTTACGCAGGCCGAGCTTTTCGATCAGCGACTGATAGCGTGCGCGATCCGTATTTTTCAGGTACGCGAGAAGTGCACGACGGTTGTTAACCATCTTGAGCAGGCCGCGACGGCTGTGGTGGTCTTTAGTATGAACTTTGAAGTGGTCGCCGGCCAAAAAGTTGATGTTGGCGGTCAACAGTGCGACCTGCACTTCGGTCGAGCCGGAATCGTTCTCGGAACGACCGTGCTCTTTAATGATGGCTGCGGATTGTGCTGGCGTCAGTGCCATAAAAGTGTCCTGTTCTCTTTTTAATCGTCAACCAGAGAAGCGTTTCAGTTTGCAGAAACTTGCGATAGCTGCACCGAACGCACCCCGAAAGACGCATAGTTTTATCGAAGTAAGCCAACTATTATAAACCGATTCGGCATCACTGGCGAATCCTTGCGGAGGCACAGCAGCATGACGAAACTTTATAACTTTTCGCTGTATTAACGGGTAGTCATGGGTTACGCGTCACAAATAACGAAAGTCAACTTTCGAAAAAATGTCGATTCAGCCCCTATGCAACCGTGCTTTCAGCAAAAAGCTACTTCTTTTCTGGTTCTTTCACTTCGGGCAAGAAAAGCCCTGCGCAATCGATCTTGCTAAACCCAAAATCGGCACCGCGACGGCTCTCGCCCTGCTCGAAACGCAATGTCGCGACCAGGTCGGTCTCATTCTTCTTTTCGTAACGCAGTTTGGTAGTGACTTCGCCTTCCTTTACCGAAAACGCGACCACTGAATTGGCGATCGTGTCCAGTGTCATCGTCACTTCGGGTCGTCCCGCTGGACGCAACCAGAGCTTGATCGAACCCCCTTCGTCGTACATGCGCATGGCTTCCGAGGTGACGGTCTTGCCATCAAGGTAAGTGAGTCCGACGCCCATAACGCTGCCGCCGCGCGGCGAGAACCACGCTTCGTTAATCGACGAGCCGTCGCGCGCCGATTTGCCCTGCCAGCAGCCAGCGAGCCAGTTGAGTTGATTGACCGAACCCTTCGCCGGTTCGGCTGGCGTCACTGGTACCTGAGAGACTTGTGCCGCGACTGCTGCCGACAAAAAAGTGACGGCTAGAGCGGCGGTGATCGTGCGATGATTTGAAGTCATTGGGAACGTCTTTCTCTATTTAGTCTGCGCAAGAATAAAGCTCAACCAGGTCTCGCGATCTTCGACCTGTTGCGCGGTGGACTTGCCAGTGCCGTGACCGGAGTCGTAGTCCATTTTGAGCATGATCGGGTTAGTTTGTCCGACGTTGGCTTGCGCCATCGCCACGAATTTTTTCGCGTGCAGTGGATCGACTCGCGTGTCATTCTCACCGGCAATCACGAGCATCGTTGGCATGTTCACGCCGACACGGATGTTGTGGTACGGCGAGTAGCGCATGAGCCACGCAAAATCAGCCGCTTTGTCCGGGTCGCCGTACTCGGGGATCCAGTAGCGTGCGATGCGGAATTTGTGATAGCGCACCATGTCGAGCAGCGGCACGGAACAGACAATTGCCTTGAACAAATCGGGGCGTTGCGTCGCGGCAGCACCGACTAACAAGCCGCCATTACTACCGCCAAACGCGACCAGTTTTTTCGAGTTGGTGTAGCCCTCTTTGATCAACCATTCCGCGCTCGCGTAGAAGTCATCAAACACGTTCTGTTTGTTACCGAGCATGCCGCCTTCGTGCCACGCTTCGCCGTACTCATTGCCACCGCGCAAGCCCGGCTGCGCGACGATAACACCGCGATTAATCAAGGTGGCGAACGCGCCAAGATAGCTCACGTTGATGCCGATATTGAAGCCACCGTAACCGTAAATCACAGCCGAGTTATTGCCGTCGAGTTGGGTGCCTTTTTTGTAGCTTAAAAACATCGGCACTTTGGTGCCGTCGCGGCTTGTCACGTAAACCTGTTTGGTCTCGATGTTCGCGGTATCGAGCACCGATTCGTCCTGATACAAAAACTGCCATTCGAGCTTGTCGGCGTCGAGTTTGTAGAGCTTGAACGGTGCGGTGAACGTGCCGAGCGCGGCGTACAGCGTGTTGCTGTCGCGGTCATAGGAGAGGCTAGTGACGCTGCCGAATTCCGGCGCGGGCAATTCGCGTACGAATTTGCCATCGAGATCAAGGATGCGGATGCGCGACAACAGCTCGCGTTTTTCCGTGACGATGATGTTTTTCTTGGTGACAACGAAGGATTCAAGCACCGCGTCTTTTTGCTCGGGCAGGATTTCTTTCCAGTCCTTGTATTCGGGCTTCGCGACGTTCGCTTTGAGCAGTCGACCGTTCGGCGAACCGGCGCTGGTTTGCGCGTAAATCGTGTCGCCGATGATCTCGATGTTTGCACGCGCACCTTTCTCGGAAAAGATCACACGCGGGGTGTCACTCGTGCCCGTTTTTTGAATCGAGACGGTGTTCTGCTGCCAGCCTTCGCCGAGGTCATAAATCGTGTACGGCGCGTATTCAAAGTCCGCCACGCTGCCCCAATTTTTGGCATCGGCCCAACGCAGAACGACTGGCGCATCCTTCACAGGATTACCAAGCGTGAGCTTCTGCCAGAACAGCGGTTGCTGCTTCATCACCTGCTCTTGCGTGCGCTGTTCGATGTACGCGATCTTGTTGTCCGCTGTCCACGATACGCCCTGCACTTGCACCAGCGGCGCATGTACGGTCGCGCCGGTTTTGCTGTTGATGAAATACTGCGTCGGCAGCTCGTCGCCTGCGACCTGAATGCCGACGGCGATGATGCTGGCATCGCGCGTGTACGACGTGCCTGAGAGCGATGATTTGCCGGACGGATCGAGTTTCACGGGATCGAACAGCAGCACTTCTTTGCCGTCGAGACGCGTGTAGAGTTTGGCTTGCGCTTCGCCCTTCACTTTGCGGGTGAAGAATTCGCGGCCTTTCTTGAACGAAGGCGGCGACGTGATGGTGCGATCGGTGTAGCGCGTCAATTCGTCTCTGAGACCAGGGACTTCCGGTGCGTTTTTTCCGAGCCAAGCGCGCGCGGCGTCGTGCTGAGCACGCGTCCACTTGACGACCTCTTCGTTCTTGTTGTCTTCAAGCCAGCGATACGGATCGGTAATCGTCGTGCCGTGCACCGTGTCGGTGACGGGACGTGCGGGTGTAGGCGGTGGGTTAAGCGGCTGCGCATTGAGCGCGAGCGGAAAGACGGAAGTCGCGAGAGCAGCCAACAGGAAATTTTTCATAAAACGTTGAATCGTCTAAGCCTTGTGGGCACGATGGTTAATAAGCAAAAACGCCGCGATGACGGCGAGTACGAAAAAGAGCAAAGTCCACGCCGGGATCGGCAGGCCGAGGATCAGATCAATTTTGTTGCACTCGACACTGCCCTTGAGCGCGCGCGAAAAAACATCCATGAACGGCAGCGAGTCGAGCATGTAGGTAATGCCCATGCCGCAGCTCGGCAGTGCATCGGCAGGCATCGACTGGATGTAGAGATGACGGGCCGCGAGCACAGCACCGCCGCCGCCGGTCAACAGCGCCAGCCAGGCGATGAGGCGTGCACCCGGTTTTCCGGGATTCATGACGGCTCCGACCAGAAACACGAGCCCCAAAGCAACCACTGCGACGCGCTGAAACCAGCACATCGGGCACGGCTCCAGCATCTGCACATATTGCAGATAAAGCGCATAAGCAATCAGCCCCGCGCAGATCAAAAAGCCCGTGAGATAAGCGCTGCGGCGGGAGGGGAACAAGGCGAGTGGATTCATGGAAGCTGCGGAGTATGTAGCTGGCGCACGCGTTGCGGCTGATGACTGCGACGAATTGCGAACGGAGTGGATGAAATACGAACTTTCCGGGTCAGACAGCGCTACGGCTTTTGGCTGAAACGCCTATTCTATTGGGGCTAGATTAACTTAATGCCGATTATCGACTTTCATCAATAATTAACGCTTGCCCACGTGCACGGGCCGTTTTATTGAAAAGCTGTTAACGCAAAGTCAGTGCAAATGGAGGGGCCCAAGCGCTTTTTCTGCGGCATCTTCTAGCGCATCCGCCCGAAACAACATCGGCAATTTGCTCTCGTTGTCGATGTCGGGAAACACGTCCGCCAGCACCGTCACCGACGCCACGTTGCATTCGCGCAGCAAGTCCGACATCAGCACCGCCACGTCTTGGGCACGGTCGGTCGCCTGAAGTTCCGCGCGGAAGCCTTCGGCCCCTTTTTCGTCGAACGGATTGGACAGCGAAAGGCGAACCTCGCCGCCGTCGGCCGTGCGATGCGCGGAGATCACGGCTTCGGGCTCGCCGACGCTCGAGCGAAATTTGCGAATGGCGTTTGTGGCGAACAGCTGCAACGACACTTCGCGTTGCGCCGCCCCGCCCTGCATCAACGCCGACAGCGGCGAGCGCGGTGGGCGCGGCATGGCGAGCAACGACAAGGTGCCGCCGCCCAATTGTTTGGCGATGGTCTGCGTGAACGGCATGCCCCATTTGCCGGTGTCGTTCGCTGTGAGCAAATCCACACCGGGACCTGCAAGCGCAGTGCCGACCAAGAAACGCAGGAACACGCTTTCCTGATTCGCAGGCACGGGTAGCGACGCTTTTTCGATGGCAATGGCCGCACCCGACGCTGGCGACCACCAGCCGAGGCTGGCAGGCAATTTTTCTAGCGCCATTGCACTGGCGGGGGCCAACGCGTTCGACAAAACGAAACTCTCGTTGCCACGCAACGCGCCGTTCGCCTTCATGAGCGCGGTGATTTCGTCAATATTCGGTAGCGCGCCGGGCACATTCACTGGGCCACTATTCGCGGTAACGATCACTAAAGGAATCGCGAATACGGTCGAAGGCAGCGCGACATCGCCACGCATGCGACCCGCGTCGACGTGAGCGCTCGCCAGCGTACGCGTGATGTGGCGCAGGACGGCGTGCGATGGGGCACGCGACAGGGCATCTGCGATCTCGCTAACGTCGCCCGACAGCAGCAAAGCGGCGAGTCGTTCACGCAATTCAGTGTCGCGTTTTTCCTGAACGACACCTATCTCAGCGGCGAGCGAAGCCAGCGCCAGATCAATCAGGGAATTAGATTGCGCATTGTCATAAATTGGAAAAGCGCGCGGGTCGGGGAGATGAAACTGCATCCCGCAATTGTAGGAGCGGCTCGCGTCGGCCATCGCTGCGTACCTGTGGGAGCGGCTTTGCCGCGATTGCGGCGATGGCCACCCCATCGCGGCAAAGCCACTCCTACAGTCAGATTGTCATCGCCCGCCTACCGCAAAAGTAGCCAGCTTGCCCATCACGCGTTCAAGCGAAGCCTTCAACACCCCGTAATTGCTGTTCCGCTCCCGCGTTGCTTCATTCATATAAAGCTTGCGATTGAGTTCAATCTGAATGCTGTGGCGGTTCTCCAGCGGGCGACCGAAGCGTTTGACCAGTTCAACGCCCTTGTAGGGATCGTTAATCGCCACGCTTAAGCCCTCAGCACGAAACGCTGCCGCAAGCAGCGCTGTCATTTCCGGCGCACAGGTGCTTCCGTCACGATCCCCCAGCACGACATCGGCGAACGGCGTACCCGTCTTTACCCAGGAAACTGTTCCCGCAACGGCAGGCATTGAATGACAATTAACGTGGGCTACACGTCCATGCGCAGCGTGTGCGGCATCAATTGCCCGAGTGACCACAGCCCAGTACGCGACGTGACAGCGCTCGATGCGCCGCGACACCTCGGCCACACTCAGTTTGCGCGCATAAATCGGCGAATTGTCATCCAGCACGCGCCAGATCAGGCCGATGCCCGATTTCGTCTTCGGCGAAAGATCGACCGGGCCGGGCCACTGTCCGTCGATCATGCTGGTATCGATGTCCTCCACTCGGCGATTCGGGTCGAGATAACTACGCGGGAACTCGGCACTCACCAGCGTTGCGCCTAGCGCGGGCGCGAAGCTGTAGAGGTCATCGACATCGGTATCTTCCGCCTTGCGCAAATGCTGAAAATCGCAGGCGTAAGCGAAATCGTCGGGATAGTGTTGCCCGCTGTGCGGCGAATCAAAAACGAGCGGAATTGAGGCAACGCCGGACAGCGGGGACTCAACGCGAACAGGGGTGAAATCTTGCATGTCGTGAGAATAGGCGAAAATTACCGGCTATGCAGCGACTCTCGTAGCGCGTCACCCTTACTGTCACGCAAAAAATGAAACTCAGCAACTTTTTCCTCTCCACCACCAAAGAAGCGCCCGCCGAAGCGGAAATTGTCTCGCACCAATTGATGATGCGCGCAGGCATGATCAAAAAGCTCGGTGCCGGCATTTACACCTGGATGCCGCTGGGCGTTCGTGTACTTCGCAAGGTCGAAAACATCGTGCGTGAGGAGATGAATGCCGCCGGAGCCGTCGAGCTTTTGATGCCGGTGATTCAGCCAGCGGAGCTGTGGCAGGAATCGGGCCGCTGGGACAAGATGGGCCCAGAGATGATGCGCATTAAAGATCGCCATGATCGCGACTTTATCGTGCAGCCTACGAGCGAAGAAGTGATTACCGATATCGCGCGGCAGGAGCTGCGCTCGTGGCGTCAGTTACCGAAGAATTTCTATCACATTCAAACCAAATTTCGCGACGAGCGGCGCCCACGTTTTGGCGTGATGCGCTCGCGTGAATTCATCATGAAAGACGCGTATTCGTTCGACGTGGACAAAGATGGTTTGATGAAAAGCTATCAGATCATGTACGACGCTTACGCCAGGATTTTCACGCGACTGGGGCTTGAATTCCGCGCAGTAAATGCCGACACCGGCAACATCGGCGGCTTCGCATCGCATGAGTTTCAGGTGCTTGCCGAGAGTGGTGAGGACGTGATTGCGTACGCCCCGGATTCCGACTTTGCGGCGAACCTTGAGATGGCAGAGGGCGTCGCACCTGTTGCGCCGCGAGCCGCAGCCAGCAAGGCGCTGGAGCTGGTTCACACGCCCGGTCAAAAGACCTGCGAAGACGTTGGCACATTCCTGAAATTGCCGCTGGAGCGTCAGCTTAAAGCGATGATGTACATGAGCGATTCGGGCTTCGTGCTGTGCATGCTGCGCGCCGATCACATGGTCAACGAAATCAAGCTGGGCAAGGTGCCTGCGCTCGCGAACTACCGGCCCGCGACGGCTGAAGAAATCGAGGCGCATCTCGGCGTGGAGCCTGGTTATTGCGGCCCTGTTCCACGTCATGGCAATGCCCATCCCGACAAAGTGATCGTGGTGGCAGATCGCACTGCTGCCGCGATGGCCGACTTCGTCTGCGGTGCCAACGAATCGGGCTATCACGTCACCGGCGGCAACTGGGGCCGCGACTGTCCTGAGCCTGATGTCGTCGCCGATATCCGCAGCGTTGTTGACGGCGACGCTTCGCCTGATGGCAAAGGCGTGCTCAAACTACGTCGCGGTATCGAGGTCGGCCATGTGTTCGCGCTGGGGCAAGCGTATTCCGCCAAATTGGGCGCGAAGTTTCTCGACAAGGATCAAAAAGAGCAGGTCATGGAGATGGGCTGCTATGGTATCGGCATCACGCGTGTCGTAGCGGCAGCCATTGAGCAGAATCATGACGAAAAAGGCATCATCTGGCCGCAGGCAATGGCACCGTTCGCGGTAGTGATTGCGGCGCTGGGTTACGACCGGAGCGCCGAGGTGAAGGCAGAGGCGGATTCCCTCTACGCTTCGCTTTCTGCATCTGGCGTTGACGTCGCGCTCGATGATCGCGGCGAGCGCCCCGGCGTGATGTTTGCGGAGCTTGAATTGATCGGGATTCCGCACCGCATCACCATCGGCGATCGTGGCTTGAAAGAAGGCATGGTTGAGTATCAGGCGCGACGGGATACGGCGGCGACGAAAGTGCCGCTGGCTGAGATTGCCGCGTTCGTGGCCAGGGCGCTGGCGTAATCGGAACAATTGTAGGAGCGGCGAAAGCCGCGAAAAGCGTTGCCAATGCAAAAATGATTGCAGCGTATCGAACCATTCGCGGCTCTCACCGCTCCTACAGTTTGTGAATCACACAGTGAATTTTCGCGTCTTTGTTGTTGCGTTTTTCATGCTCGCTAGCGGTGCGTTGCGTGCGGGCGCTCAAGCCGAAGAAAAGCTCTCCGCCAGCGTTCAAACCACGCTCGCCTCAGCGATCGCGGATCGAAGCGCGCAACGCCTGATCGGCGATCCCAAAGAAGTGCAAGCCTGGCTCGCCGAAATGTCGTCCCGGCTCGCCAAGCGCATGCCGGACAGCGAACAACGGAACGAATTTCTGGTGACGGTTCAATACGAAGCCAGCCGCGCCGGACTTGACCCGCAGCTGGTGCTGGCGGTGATCAATCATGAAAGTGCATTTCGCAAATACGCGATTTCGTCGGCGTCCGCGCGTGGATTTATGCAAGTGATGCCGTTCTGGGTGAAACTCATCGGGACGCCAGAGCACAACCTGTTTCACCTGCGCACGAATCTGCGTTACGGCTGCGTGATTTTGCGCCACTATCTCGACATCGAAAAGGGTGACGTCGTTCGCGCTCTGGCCCGCTACAACGGTTCGCTCGGTCGATTCGAATACCCGAACACGGTGCTCGGAATGCAGGAGAGTCGCTGGAAGTGGTCCCCCGCAAAACCGCCGGGCTGATCAGGCCATCGCGTAACGAACCACGCCCTTCCCTGCGCTCTTCGCCTCGTACATTGCTGCGTCGGCACGACGAATCAAATCGGCGGCGAGGTTCGAAAGAGGCGGATGCATGGCGACGCCAATCGACGCACCAATCACGGCCTCGCCCCCATTGAAGCAGCACGGTGGCGACAAAGCATCAAACACGCGCTCCGCCAGCGAACTCGGCGACCCGGGCTGTACGTCAACATCCAGCAAAAGCACAAATTCGTCGCCGCCCAGGCGCGCGACAAAATCAGTCGCTCGCGCAACGCTGCGCAGCCTGTCGGCTACCTCTTTCAGCACCTCGTCACCCGCAGCGTGACCGTGCAAATCATTGACGCGTTTGAAGCCATCGAGGTCAATGAACAACAGCGCTACCGCCTCGCCCGTTCGCTCGGCGCGCGTTAGCGCATGGGACAAACGCTCGGTCAACATACGACGATTAGCGAGGCCGGTAAGCGTGTCGTGCGTCGCGATATGGAGCAGTTGTTCTGCCGCCTCCACCCGAGCCGAAACGTCCTGCACCAGCGCCTGAACTGACGTGACTTTGCCTCTGACGTCAGTTAATGCTGAATTAAACCAGTCACAATAGACGGTATGACCATCGCTGTGCCTGATCTTCGCTTCAACCCGATTGCTCGATTCAGCGCCAGAGGTCAGACTGGCAAATGCGGCCACCAGCGCCTCATTTCCGTCTGCGATGGTAGGTACGCTAAAAAGCGGACGGCCAACGAGCGCTGCAGGATCCAGGCCGAGCATCACGGATACGCGAGAGGAGCAGCGGGCTACCCGCAGGTTATCGTCCAGTTCAAACACGGTGAGCGGACTGTTGTCCATATGTGATGACAGCCGCTCATTGGCAGCTCGCAATGCATCTGACGAGAGCTTTAATTCGTGCACTTTCATCGAGCAGGACATGAGGCCGATAACCGCGCCGGCCTCATCGCGCCAGGGAGTCAGCGCAACCGTGAACCAGATGCCGTCGCTCATCACCACCTTGGAGCGACGTTCGTACGTCACGAATTCGCCCGCCATCGCGCGGTCGACGTACGGCTTGAATTCGGTCACATGGTCCGGGCCATAAAGCGCGAATAAGGACTCGCCAAGCAACGCCTCGGGAGTCGTCGCGAATGAACGGGCAAACGCCTCGTTAACGTAAACGAATCGCATATAGCGGTCAACGAGCGACACGCTGGCACCCAACGAACGATCCAGCGCGTGCACCAATATCTCCCACGGCATCCGATGAGCGATGGACGGTAACGGTGGCAACGACACGGCGGCAGGCTCCGTGAGTTCGAGCGGCGGCGTCATGTCAGATGCCGACACGAAGATGGCGAAGCCGATGAATCGCTCATCGTGCGACCGGCAGACCTATGCGATGGGTAACTTGTAGCCATACAATCTATTTTCCGGACTTTTACCAATACGAGCAAGCGATGGCACACAATTATTCGGCAAAACGAATTCAGGATCGCGTTCGTTTTATGGAGTGGGACAGCCGTCGTGACAATGATTTTGTGCGTTTTGGGCTCACCCGCGCGCACGTTAAAGCCGCGCAAACGAAGCTCCAGGGTTACATCGTTATGCCAGGAGACCCCGACTACAACAAAGATCGCGCGCTGTTCAATCCGGTCTTTGACGCCTACCCGTCGATGATTGTGTACTGCGTGGTTGAGAGCGATGTGGCCGTCGCGCTGCAACTTGCGCTGCAAGGCCCGGCACCGTTCACAGTACGCTCTGGCGGTCATTGCACGGCGGGCTTCTCGGCGGGGGCTGGGGTATTGATCGATGTCAGCGGGTTGAACGGCATCTACATCCACCCACAGATGCCAGCGGCCACGGTGGGATGTGGCTGTAATTTCGGCAATTTCCGCGCCGCGTTGGCCCCCTATGGTCTGCATGTTCCGGGCGGCGAATGCGATGACGTCTGCATTGGCGGCTATGTGCAGGGCGGTGGTTACGGTTTCACCTCGGTCACCTACGGCATGAATTGCGACAACGTGGAATCAATGCGCGTGATGCTGGCCGATGGCAGCATCGTTACCGCGACCGCGCGTCAGAACGCTGACTTGTGGTGGGCGATGCGCGGCGGCACCGGCGGTAATTTCGGCGTGTTGCTGGACGTGACATATCGATTGCGCTCCCTGGGCAATGTGTTTGGCTGGGCGATCATCTGGCCGCTCAGCAACGAGCAGGAGATCGAGAACGCCACGGCGGCGCTGATGCTGTTGCAGCAGCAGTACATGCGAACAGCCGCGTCGCATAACTTGAATATTCAGGTCTCGCTCTGCTACCAGCCGGGGATTCAGGGCGGGCTGCCGTTGCCGCCCGCACCAATGTATCCGTATCTCATGGTGCGCGGCGTCTGGGTAGGCAACGCGGATGACGGCACGGCGGCCATTGCTCCGCTGGCTTCGAGTCCCGGCGCTGTCGTGCAGTGGACCGATGAAACTGACTTTGACACGCTGAATACATCGCTCCTGAATCAACCGTACGGCATGCCGTGTTTCGCTGCCGATGCAACCATGCCGTTTGAGGACAAAGCCTCGCGCATCGTGTCGCGCGACTGGACTGAAGCGCAGTGGCGCTCGCTACTTGATTATTTCGTCACCACACCGAACCCTTATTCGTATTTCTATATGGAGTTTTATGGCGGAGCGATCAATGCATACCCTGAATGGGGCAGCGCCTTCGTCCATCGCGACGCGGTGTTCAATGCGGTGCTCGATGTGTTCTGGTGGCAAGAGGCGGACCGTGCCGCATCGCAGGCGTTCCTGGTGGGCTGGATGGATTTGATGGAGCCGCTTTACAACGGCCACGTCTACCAAAATTATCCGCGCCTCGACGACACCAACTACGCCTACAAATACTGGGGCGACGCACAAGCGACGCTCTGGGACGTGAAACAAAAATACGATCCCGGCAACGTGTTTACGTTTGTGCAGGCGGTTGCGCCAGTATTGGTGGAAGCGAAGTCCGGTGCCGCATCGGGAGAGCTTCGTTCGGCAATCGAGCAGCCCATCATCGTGGACGCGAAGGTCACGCTGGTGCGGCCCTCTCCCTCAGCGAGCTGACTTGCGTTGCGGGAGCAGCTTTAGCCGCCATACGCCCCGCGCAACGACTTCGCGGCTAAAGCCGCTCCCACATTCCAAGTGACGCTAAATCTCCCGTATGTCGGGCGCTTCGCGCCATCGCCTACCGGCCCGCTGCACTTCGGCTCGCTAGTCGCAGCGGTCGCGAGTTATGCCGATGCTCGCGCAGCAGGTGGTCGATGGTTACTTCGAATTGAAGACGTTGATACGCCGCGTTGTACACAGGCGGCGGCGCTGGAAATCCTGCACCAGCTTGCCGTCTATGGCTTTGAAGCCGATGGTGCGGTCATCAGGCAAAGCGAGCGTTACGAGCACTACGAAGTCGCGTTGGGGCAGCTTGCTCATGATGGCCGACTATTCGCCTGTGCGTGCACACGAAAAATGCTCGGTTCAGCACCGCACAATGCTTGGGGTGAAGTCATCTACCCCGGACGATGCCGTGATCTCGGAATTGCTGATTCGACCCATGCAACAGCGCTCAGACTGCGGGTGCAAGACGACGCCGATGCGCAAGTCGCTTTCACCGATCGCACCCTCGGCGCGTTGACGCAAAACGTGGCTTCGCATGTGGGCGACTTCATTTTGCGTCGCGCCGACGGTCTCTACGCGTACCAACTGGCCGTAGTGGTTGACGATGCCGAACATGGTGTAACTGATGTGGTTCGAGGAGAGGATTTGCTGATGAACACGCCCCGGCAGATCTACTTGCAGCGCGCACTGGGCTACGCGGCTCCCAGCTATCTGCACGTGCCCTTGGCGAAAAACGATGCGGGCGAAAAGCTGTCCAAGCAAACCCGTGCGCTGGCCATCGCCGACGATGCTGCGGTAGACACACTTAATCTGGCCTGGTCATTTCTGGGACAGCCCGAAATGGGTCCTATGGCATCGGTCACACACTTTTGGCGGCACGCGGCTGCGCACTGGAAGCCGGCGCTTTTGCGGCCAGCGACCCGCGCCGCCACCGTCTCTGAATAAGCGAGCCAGCGGCAAAATCGCTACAAAACTTATAATTGAAGGTTAATCGGAAAAAAGAAAGCAATTGTTATGACCACTCTCGTTGTGGTGCGCAAAGGCAATATGGCTGCGATTGCAGCCGATTCACTCACCACGTTTGGTGACACGCGTTTGTCCGACAGTTTTGATGCCTCTTCTGACAAGATGGTGCATTACGGCGACACCGTCATCGCATTGTGCGGCAGCGCAGCGCATCAACTGGTTTATGAAAATCTGCTTTCGACCGCTAAAGACCTGAACTTCAACAGCAAGTCGGAAATCTTCGAGACCTTCCGCAAGTTGCATGCGATTCTCAAAGACCAACACTATCTGAATCCAAAAGAAGAAGACGAGGACGCGTACGAAAGCACGCATATCACGGCGCTGATCGCCAATCCAACCGGGATTTATGGCATTTATTCGATGCGTGAAGTGTTCGAGTTCAAGCGATTCTGGGCCGCAGGATCGGGACGCGAATACGCGTTGGGCGCGATGAACGCGCTGTACGACCAACTCGACTCGACCGAGGCGATTGCGCGCATCGGCGTCGAGGCGGGCGCTACGTTCGACAAGAACTCCTCGCTGCCGTTGCAAGTGGTGACCATCGCCATGAAACCACTCCCCACGGTTGCTTAGTTAACAAACCGAAACGCGCTATACGAATATGGATAAAGTGTCTGCGGGCTATGATCAACTCACGCGCTTCTGGCTCGACACCGCGCCAGCACGCGGCGTCGTAGTTCGTCTTGACGACAGCCTGACTCAGGCGATGCAGCACCACGACTATCCGGAAGCAGTAGTCACGCTGCTACGGCAACTGGCAGGCGCGGCGGCGTTGCTCGCGAGCAATCTCAAGCAAAGCGCTCAGGTCATCCTGCAAGCTCAGGGGACGGGCGATGTACCGCTACTTTGCGTCGAGGCGACGGACGCGCTGACTTTCAGGCTCTACGCCAGCGTGCGCGAAGGCGCAGCGGTGGCGACTGATGCATCGTTAGCGTCGATGGTTGCGCCCGACGGACACGGTCGCTTTGTGCTGACGATCGCGCCGACTGAAGGGCAGCCCTATCAGGGTATCGTTGCGCTTTCGCAGAAAAATGACGACGGCGAGACCATTGATGGCAGCGTCGCTCGCTTGCTCGAAGATTATCTGAGCAATTCGCAGCAGACAGAAACGCGCATGTGGTTGCGCCAGGACGGCGACGTAATGGAAGCCATGTTGCTCGAGCGCTTGCCAGACAGCACCGATGCGGCGACACCGGCGTGGAACGCCGTGGTAGCCCAGGCGGAGCATGCGTTTGCTGAGCACTTCATGCCATTTCCCTATGCAGAATGGCTGCAATTCACGTTTGTTGCGAACGACGTCAAAGTCCATCCTGCGCAAGCCGTGAAGTTCGCCTGCTCGTGCAGCATCGAGCGCGTGCTGAATGCTTTGAAACTTGTGGGTGAGGATGAGTTGCAGCCTCTGATTGAAGAGCAGGGAAAAATTGCCACACGCTGCGAATTCTGCGGCAAGGCCTACGAAGTTAGCGCTGCATCGTTTGCCGAGCTGTTTCGCCGCAATGACGCGCTGCACCCGCCCGGCTCACAGCTGCTGCAATAGGTTGAATGGCTCCGCTGATGACCGACACCGCCGTGGTTCGTATCGACAAGTGGCTCTGGGCCGCGCGCTTTTTCAAGACGCGCTCACTGGCCACCGATGCGATTGATGCGGGACACGTTCGACGCGCCTCTGTTGGTTCCGTTTCAGGGGATCGAGTGAAGCCAGCACATGCGGTGCGTGTGGGTGAGGGCTATGCCGTGCAGCGTGGCGACTTGCTGCAAGAGGTTGTGGTGACCGCAGTGTCCGAACGACGCGGCTCGGCAACGGTTGCTGCGTTGCTCTACCGCGAAACCGAGGCGAGCGTCGCGGCGCGGCTTGAGCAGAAGGCGCTCCATGCCGCCGCAGACGCCGCGATGGGCAGTCACGGTGCGACATTTCTGCGTGGCCGTCCGACCAAACAGGACAGGCGCAAACTGGCCGATATGTTCGCCAAAAACTACACCCATCAAAGCTCGCCGGACAGCAACGAATGACACTGACTTTTACCGGCGAACGCTTCCTGCCCGAATGTGCGGGCGAGATGATTTACGAACACTGGCATCGCTACCTGATTGTTCGCAACTACGTGGCGGGCAAACGAGTGCTCGATGTCGCAAGCGGTGAGGGCTACGGGTCGCATCTGCTATCAAAGCACGCCACCGGCGTCGTTGGCGCGGACATTTCACCCGATGCGGTGGCGCACGCGAGCATGCGCTACGTGCATGAGCATCTGCGCTACGTCGCCGCCGATTGCACACAAATACCGGAACCCGACGCCAGCTTCGACGTCATCGTTTCGTTCGAGACGATTGAACACATGAACGAGCATGAAGCGTTTATGCTCGAAGTTGATCGCCTGCTCGCACCCGGTGGTATCTTCATTATTTCGTCGCCCAACCGCCCGGAATACAGCGACAAGACAGGCTACAAAAACGAGTTCCACGTCAAAGAGCTTGATCGTGCCGAATTGAAGAAGCTGCTTGATCCTCACTTTCCGGCGCAAGCGTGGTTTGCGCAACGCGCAGCATTTCATTCGATGGTGTGGCCACTCGAGACGGCTGCGACCAGTGCCACAGCCCTCACCGCAGAGGGCGACGCTGCCTATCCTGAACCTCTCTATTTTTTGGTGTTCTGTGCGCGGAACGCGGCTCCACTTGAAGGCATCAAACAGGAGCTCAGCCTGGTCACGGATCGCGAGCAATCCGTTTATGCCGAATGGTCTAGAACCTATCGCGAAAATGCGATGCTGCACGCGGAAATTGCCGCCTTGAAATCTGGGCCTCCACCTGTCGCGGTTACCTCGACAGCGGTGTCTATTGCGCCACTACAAGAACCATGGTTGGTGCGCGCTGCACGAGCTGTTAGCGGCGCGCGCTAACTACCGATGACGATAGAAGTACCTATCGATTTGGGGGCATTTGCTGACGCCGGATTGCCGCGCCTGTTGTTCGTGACACACGCGTGGGGGGGTGGCGTTGAGCAACAGGTGAAGTCACTGGCCGCTTCGTTTTCTGGCCGCGCACGAGTAGCGATATTGCGGCCGTGTGACAGCCAGAGCGTGGAAATCACGTTGCCGTCCGGCAGTCTTTATCGCTTTGCCAGTGCCGATTGGTCAACGCTTGTCGCAGCGCTACGCGCGCTCAACTTCGAGCGCCTACATTTGCATCATGTGCATGGCTTTCCGAGCGATATTCTCGATTTGGATGAGGCGCTTGGCGTGCCGCTTGATTGCTCGCTGCATGATTACGCGAGTATTTGTCCGCAGTATCAATTGGTCGATCCAGACGGTCGCTACTGTGGCGAGCCAGATGAATCAGGTTGTAATCTATGCATTCTGGGTCGCCCGCACGCGTGGGAGCTCAATATCGCTGAGTGGCGCGCTGCATGGGCCGCAACGCTAAGGCGTGCCGATCGGGTGATGGCTCCCAGCAAAAGTGTTGCCGAGAAAGTGCGTCGCTATCTGCCTGACCTTGTCATTAAAATTTCCCCACACGCCGAGTCGCCGATTACGTTTCCACGTGTCGTCAAAGTGGCGCTATTGGGCGCGCTGTCAAAGTCAAAGGGCCTGTCGGTAGCGCGCGCAGTTGCTGACCTGGCCGAGGGCACGAATTCGCCGCTCGCGCTTCGTTTGATCGGGCATGCCGCCGAACCACTGCCAAAAAATCTGACAGCGACAGGCTCGTATGAGACCGACGACCTGCCGCGCATGATTGCGATGGAACGACCTGATGTCCTTTGGTTGCCATCGCAGGTACCAGAGACTTTTTCGTTTACGCTGTCGACGGCGATTGCGTCGGGTCTCCCTATCGTCGCATCCAATCTTGGTGCGTTTCCAGAGCGTTTGCAAGGTATCTCGAAAGCCTCACTGCTGCCCTTCGATTCCTCGCCCGAAAGTTGGCATCATGCGCTGTTGCACGCTGGTGCGACGGCGACTGCGGCCGTCGCGAGGGCATTTTCCCAAACGCAAAACGCAGAACTCCTCACGTCGTATTATCCCGAGCTGCCTCACGCTGTCGACGGGTCAAACGCAGCACCGCTAGCCACGCTACTCGAACGCAGTCGCTGGATATTGTCACCCACCGCTCAAGCGCCACGTCCTTTGATTGACGTCTTCCGCGTCGGTGTTTTTGGCGGGCACCGTGCGTCTGTGAATGTCATCGAGCAGAGTCTTATCGCGCTCCCTGACGGAGAACGTGAAATTGTCGCAAGAAGCGTTTACGACAAGCTCTCCGAATCACTGACACAATCGTTGCGTGAAGCCAGAATAGCTCACGCTAATCTTGAAGAGGAACATGCCGACGCCAGTGTGCGCTGGCGGCGCGTGCTGGATGATGCAGACGACCGTGCCACCGCTGCGCGTGCGCACATTAAGAACCTCGAAACCGAACGCATCCAGCTGAAGGCGCAGAACGTCCAGCTTGACGCACAACTCAACGAGTTGTGGCAAAGCACGTCCTGGAAAATCACACGACCGCTTCGCGGCGCTGTGAGCCGTGCGCGCCGCCTGCGCCACGCCGTAGCTGTGACAGCCAAACTCGTACGCCGTGCCCCTGCGTTGGCGCGCGGCGGCCTGGCGCGCTATCGGCGTGGCGGCTGGCGCAGCTTGCGCGATCGCGTTGAGCTTGAATTCAGAGCAACCGAACCGATCATCGCGATTTCACTGCCGAGCGCCGAGGAAACACGCATCGAAGCCTTGACGCTTCCGACGACTGCGGGGTCACCTGCTATTTCCATCGTTATCCCGGTTTACGGTCAGCACCCGACCACCTTTGCATGCCTCAAAACCATCGCCGCCGAGCCGCCGCGAAACCGTTTTGAAGTCGTCATCATGGACGACTGTTCGCCCGATCCGGCTGCCACGGCATTGGCATCAGTGCGGGGCGTCCGCATCGTTCGTAACGAGACCAATCTAGGTTTCATTGGCAACGTCAATGCCGGAGCGCATGCTGCTCGCGGTGCGTGGTTGATTATTCTCAACAACGACACGTTGCTCAGGCCAAATGCGCTCAATGCGTTGCTCGACACGTTTGAACAGCACACCAACGTTGGTCTGGTCGGTGCCAAACTGCTCAACGCGGACGGCACCGTTCAGGAGGCTGGCGGCATCGTCTGGAAGGACGGCAGCGCGTGGAATTGGGGGCGTGGACAAAACCGCGAGGACCCGCGATTTAACTTCGTCCGTGATGCCGACTATTGCTCAGGTGCGGCGCTTGCGATTCGTCGCGATCTGTTTCTAGAAATGGGTGGTTTCGACACTTTTTACGCACCTGCCTATTACGAAGATACCGACCTCGCGTTTCGCATTCGTGCGCGTGGTATGCGAGTACTCTATCAACCCGCGGCGGAAGTTTTTCATCTTGAGGGTGTAAGCCACGGTCGCAACGAAAATAGCGGCATTAAGGCCTATCAGGTCACTAACTCGAAAAAATTCTTTGAGCGCTGGCAATCAAGCCTCACGTCACATCGCGAGAACGCTGTAGAACCTGATCTGGAAGCACATCGTGGCAGCGTCAGCAACATCCTCATTGTTGAAGCCTGCATGATCACGCCGGATCAGGACGCTGGTTCCGTCCGCTTGCTCAACATGTTGAAAATCCTCAAGAGCGACGGGCATCATGTAACTTTTGTTGCGGACAATCTGGAATACAAGCAGAAGTACGTCACGCAATTGCAGCAAATCGGCGTTGAAGTTTTGCACGGTGCGTTCGCCGGGACGATACGCAAAGTGCTGCAAACGCGCGGCAAATCGCTTGACGCGATCATGTTTTGTCGCCACTACGTCGCGTCACGCTATGTCGATCAGGTGCGCGCGTTTGCGCCTCACGCGCGCATTGTTTTTGACACGATTGATCTTCACTTTGTCCGCGAAGAACGGGAGGCGACGTTGCGCAACGACGCAGCCATGTTGCGTGCCGCGGCGGTCACGCGGGCGAAAGAGCTCGGCGTCATGAAACACTCCGATCTCACGCTTGTGGTGTCCGAGTTTGAACAAGCCTTGCTCGCTGAAATTCTGCCAACCGCCAAAGTCGACATCATTTCGCTCATCAATGACGAAGCTCCCGCACCACGCCCGTTTGCCGAGCGGAGCGGCATCCTGTTCATTGGCGGTTTCCGACATCCGCCCAACGTTGACGGCGTTAACTGGTACATCACTGAAGTGCTGCCACATGTGCGCCGTGCGCTACCCGACCTCACTACCACCATCGTCGGCAGCAACATGCCCGAGTCACTTAGAGCCCTGTCGTGCGATGGCGTGGAGATCAAAGGCTTTGTCGAGAATACCGAGCCGCTGCTCCTCAATGCCCGCGTTTCTATCGCGCCATTGCGCTTTGGTGCAGGCATCAAGGGCAAGATCAACGAGGCAATGAGGTATGGCATTCCGGTCGTTGCCACCGTATGTGCGGTTGAAGGCATGCACCTTACGCCGGAAGTTGATGTGCTCGTCAGCGACGACCCCGAGGTGTTTGCTAGGGCGATTGTGCGCGCATACTCCGATGAAGTACTCTGGAAAAAACTATCCGAGGGTGGATTGCAAAACGTGCGCCGACACTTCTCGATGGATGCCGCGTTACCCGCAGTACGGCGGGTGTTCGCGAAGAGATGCGCCTGACGGTGGGGTGTCTAGATGTTCAGCAAAGTTTCGCGGTAATCCACGAAATCGCCAGATCAACTTGCTGGTAGCCAAGAAAAACCACGGCAAGCACAAATGTGACTACTGTCCACAATGTCACGCGCAGCAGCAAACGCTGCCTCGGTGCAGCTGCACCAGCATGACTGTTATCGGGAGTTAACGGTACATTTGCCACATTGTGATTTTACGATTGCGCCGCGCTTGGATTGAATCTAGGCAACGCGACAGGGCCTCCGAATGTTCAAGATCGATTATTACGCATCCGAGTACCGAAACTGGCGCTGGCAGGTGCCGGAGATTTTCAATATAGCTGCAGTCTGCGCGCATCGCTGGGCAGACGACGCGCAGCGCGCGCGGCACATTGCCATTCAGTGGGAAGACGAAGACGGCAGCACCGACGCCGTCACCTACGCTCAACTGAGTGAGCTGACACATCGTTTTGCACATGCGCTGCGGTCGCTGGGCGTCGTCGCCGGAGATCGGGTCGCGATTTGCCTGCCGCAGCGCATTGAGACCGCTGTGTCGTTACTCGCGACACTTCAACTCGGCGCGATTGCCGTGCCGCTCACTGTGCTGTTTGGGCCTGACGCCTTGGCCTATCGACTCACTCATGCTGATTGCAAAGTGGTCATCTGCGACGAGTCGTCACTCGCCAATGTCCTCGGCATCCGAGCGCAGCTCCCGAATTTGCGGCACGTGATCGCCTGCGCCGGTGCCGATACGGGCGCAGCCAATGACGACGCAGAAATAGTCAGCTGGAACGAACTGTGCGCGGCGGGCACCCCGCTCACTCCCGTCGCCGCGACAGTGCCAGACGATGCCGCGCTCATCATCTACACCAGCGGAACTACGGGCCCGGCCAAGGGCGCACTCATTCCGCATCGTGCGATGCTCGGCAATCTTTCGGGCTTCACCTACTCGCACAACCAGTTTCCCCAGCCCGATGACGTGTTCTGGTCACCCGCCGATTGGGCGTGGACGGGCGGGCTATGGGACGCGCTTTTCCCCACTCTGTACTACGGACACACGATCATTGGTTACCGTGGTCGTTTTGACCCGGAGAAGGCGTTCTCGCTGATGGAGCGCTACCACGTCACCTGCACCTTTCTGTTCCCGACTGCGCTCAAAATGATGATGAAGGCGGTGCCGTGGCCACGACAGGGCTACGACCTTCGCCTGCGAACCATGATGAGCGCTGGCGAGAGCGTGGGTGCGGCGGTGTTTCAATGGGTTGAGCGCTCGCTTGGCATCACCTTGAACGAAATGTTCGGACAAACCGAACTCAACTACGTCGTCGGCAATTGCTCCGCCCTGTGGCCAGCGCGCGCGGGCAGCATGGGGCGAGCGTATCCGGGCCATCAAATTGCGGTCGTCGACCCTAGCGGCAAACCAGTCGCGATGGGCGAAACCGGTGACGTTGCCGTGAATCGCCGCGACATTCACGGCGATCTTGACCCCATCTTTTTTTTGGGCTATCTCGGCAACGAAGCGGGCACACGCGATAAGTACTCGGGCGACTGGTGCCGCACCGGTGACATGGCACGCATGGACGTCGACGGCTATCTTTGGTACGAAGGCCGCAGCGACGACGTGATCAAAAGCGCGGGCTACCGTATTGGCCCGGCGGAAGTAGAAAGCTGCCTGATCCAGCATCCAGCGGTCGCGCTCGCCGCTGTCATCGGTAAGCCCGACAGCGAGCGCGGCACCATCGTCAAAGCGTTCATCGTTCTCGGTGCGGGCTACCAGCCCAGCGGCAAACTCGAAGCCGAACTCGCCAAACACGTACGCGGCCGACTCGCGCCGTACGAGTACCCGAAGGAATTTGAGTTCATCGATGAATTACCCATGACGACTACTGGAAAGATTCAGCGTAAGGTGCTCCGCGATCGCGAGGGCGAAAGATTGAAATCTGGCCAATAGTTCAGATTAAAGCGCAGCACTGTGCGATTTGCGGCGTGCGGTCTGAACGAAGTGTGCGCGACAGAGCGCGGGAGTGACCGGGCAACAACGACGCTTGTCTTAAGTCTTGTGGATAATCGAGCTTTATCCGACCCATTTTGATCACGCCGCACCATCGCGAAGCGGATCCACACCCAATTTAAATGACCGAGCCCGCCCCGCAGATCTGTCGCGCCGCCCACGTTTGCGTACTTGTGCCTTGTTACAACGAAGGCGTAGCGATCTATGGCGTTGTGCAGGCATTTCGCGCAGCACTTCCCGGTGCGCACATCATTGTGTTCGACAACAATTCGAGCGACAACACCATTGCAGAGGCGCAGCGGGCTGGAGCAGACGTCCGCCAGATTTCAAATCAAGGCAAGGGCAACGTCGTACGACGAATGTTTGCGGATGTTGACGCCGATGTTTACGTGATGATTGACGGCGACGGCACGTACGATGCAAAGGCGGCACCACGGCTCGTGAACGAACTTCTTAGCCATCGACTCGACATGGTGGTCGGGCGTCGCCACTCAGTCGAGGATGAAACTTATCGCAGCGGACATCGTTTTGGAAACTGGGCGCTCACTTCGGTCGTCGCCGCGCTCTTTGGCCGTAACTTTGATGACATGTTGTCAGGGTATCGAATCTTTTCACGCCGGTTTGCGAAGTCGTTTCCTGCGCAATCCCAAGGCTTCGAAATTGAAACGGAGCTCACTGTGCACGCCCTCTGCCTGCGTCTGCCAGTGCGCGAAATCGATACTGATTATTTTGCACGCCCCGAAGGTTCACACAGCAAGCTGAATACCTATCGTGATGGCGCGCGCATACTACGGATGATTGTTGGTCTGCTAAAGAGTGAACGCCCGTTCGCCTTCTTCAGTACTGTCGCTGCTATCGCTGCGATCATTAGCGTGGTGCTTGCCATGCCGATCTGGACAACGTTTCTGGAAACAGGGCTCGTACCGCGATTACCGACTGCGGTTCTCTGTGCCTCACTTGCAATCATTTCGGTCATTTCGCTGGTTTGCGGAATTTTGCTCGACGCGGTGACGGCTTCCCGACTTGAAGCTCGGTATGCGAATTATTTGCGTCAAGAGCAATTCTGGCCGCAAATAGCGACCGTCGAAAGTCGGGAGACGAATGCCTCCGCAGCAGCAAAGCCGAAGAGCCAACGGGTGCCTCCGGCGGTGATTGTGCGAGCACGACAGGTGTTGGCCCCCGTTTTCTCCTCATCCGCACTGTACATATGGCTGCCCATCCTCATCGGTACTATTGTCGCGACGGTGATGCAGCAGGACTTCAACTGGGACCTGCAAAACTACCATCTGTACAACGCGCATGCGCTACTCGGTGATCGTTATGCAATTGATCTCGCCCCCGCGATGTTTCAGAGCTACTTTAACCCCTTGATTGATGTTCCGCATTACTGGTTAAGCGTAGTGCAAAACTGGAATGCACGATGGGTTGCTTTTGTCACTGGGTGCTTTCACGGTTTGGCGGCCGCCGCGCTGCTGTATGTTGCGCGCCATTCGCTAGCGGTTCGAGTTGGGACAACGACCACCGCTTTGCTGGTGACGGTTCTTGGCTGCTTGACTTGTTCATTCATCATGGGGGTTGGCACCACAATCGGCGATAACACGACCGCTGTGCTGGTGATTTCTGCACTCGCTGTACTTGTCGCAGAAGCCAACGCTGGCGCAGCGCGGCCGGTGCGCTTCGCGCTAATAGCAGTGGCCGGTCTGCTCGCAGGTATTGCCTGTGGACTGAAGCTCACGGCCGCTCCGTTCGCGGTGGCGCTGATGATTGCTGTCGCGGTCCTGATGGCATCGAGCTGGCGTACTCGCACGCTGCGGGCTACGACATTTGCAGTGACTACGGTAATTGGCATCGCGATCAGCGGCGGCTGGTGGTACGCGTTTCTGTGGCGCAATTTTGGCAACCCGCTATTTCCACAGTTCAATCAGATTTTTGGGTCGCCGCTAGCCGCGTCCGTAATGTATGGCGATCCGGGTGCCTGGCAACCGCGCTCACTGATTGAGGCGCTAGCCTTCCCGTTCGTCGTCGCGGCGAATCCGATACGCATCTCCGAGGTAGAGGTGCAACCATTAATTTGGCCTGTCGTTTACTGCCTCGCGTTAGTAGCTGCGGCGCTATTCGCAGTACACAAATTGACCAAAGGGGTGCCGCCACAAGGATCTGCAACTGTCGCAACTGGGCGCAGTCAGGCCCAGTTAGTGGTGCTGACTTTCGGGCTTGTCAGCTATCTCGTATGGATGTTTGCATTCGGCATATTTCGCTATACGGTGGCGTTTGAGATGGTGCTCCCGCTCATCGCGTGGCTACTGATTGACAAATTACCGTTATCGACTGGTTGGCGAGTATCGTTGATGGCATTGGTCATCCTGACGTCGCTCATGGCGCTACAAAGGCCCGCGCTGCAGGAGCGCGTCGATTTCGCCAAAAAATCCTACCGCATTGACCGCCCTATCATCGAACGCCCAGATTCGAGCACGGTCCTGCTGGTTGGTGACACGCCGATGGCCTGGCTGCTGACGGCCTTTCCGAAGCAGATCGCAGCCATCGGTCTTGCCACTAATTTCCCCGAATCGTCAGGTTATCTTGATCGTGTTAACCAAATCATTGGTCAACGCGGTGGCAAGGTGCTTGCGCTCATTCGGTCGGATGGCAGCGCAAACCACGCTGTCGCAGATATTGAATATCGGAAAACCGTTGATTCGAAACTGCGCAAATATGGCCGCACCCTTGCAGAGAGCGATTGTCAACGATACCGCGCACAAGTGGGCCAACGCGATTCGTACTATCAGCTCTGTGAGGTCAATCGCATACTCAATGGTGAGTGATTGGCTTGCGAATCGACGCGATTTAGCATTATCCGTCCCTTGTTACTGAACGTGCTCCATATTTTCATCCGGAACCCGGATGCAATCTTCGGGTGTGAGACCGACAGGGTGCTCGGAGCGCCTGCTGTGATCCAGCGATAACACTGCAAACATCTGTGTGGGTTTGATGCGCCCGGCACCAAGCTCTAATTCGTCGCGCAAATGAACGCGATCAATGAACGCCCGATCTGTGTCAGAGTTCACATCAAAATTTGGCCCGAAGCCACGATCAATGAACGGTGAAATCACGTTAGCGAACGGAACGAACAGGTCAAAGTGAAAGCGATCCACCAGCAAAGGCAAGATATCCTGCGCGCGAATGCCCTCAAACCCCTCTGCGGCGCAGTCCCAATTGACGAAGTTGTTTTCCTGTCGCTTTAGCTGGTGGTTGTAACGATAACGTGGCTCAAGCTCACGCCATAGCTCTTCAATGATGGCAAGTGCTTCCGGCCAACGCTGGTGGCCGTTGCGGCCAATCATGTCCGAGGTGATGAGCGTGCCGTTTGTGTGTTTGATCGCCGTCGCCACTGCATCAAATAATCCTTCCAGATTCATGACGTGATGCAGTGATTGGTTAGCCATGACCGCGTGATAATTTCCATCGGGTGTCCAACGATTGAAGTCCGCTTGAACTGGAACCACATGTGCACTGAGTCCAGCGCTTGCGGCGAGTTCACGGCCGCGAGCCAGCATGACTGGATTGAGCTCCAGACATTCAATGACGAAATGGCTATGACCCTGTTCACGTAACGCGTTGGCGACACGAATCTCGGTATCGCAATTGCCAGCACCGATGCTGACAAACCGGCTGAGGCCATCGCCGCGGGCCATGCACTTCACCAATTGCTTGACGAAGAAATCGTCAGGGTGTGAGAAGCCGAACGCTTCAATTTTTGGCCGTAGATAAGTATTTGACCAGTAGTGAAAAATCGCTGGCAAATCGTGCACGATCTCGTTGTGCTCGAACGTGGCCAGTTCAGCAAGGATGCGCGACTCGTACGTCACGGGATTTAGGTTGCCAACTTTTCTGACGACACCAGTTGCTCCTCTTAAAACCTTGCGAATCACATAGGCGGGCCTCCGCTTAGCCTCCAGAAACGCACGTCCCAAGTATTCACCAATCATGCCGATCCCAATCAGTTGAAGACCACCGAGCAGCAGAACGCCAACCAACACTGACGCGTAGCCCGGAATGTCTATGCCCCAAACAATTGTACGCACAGCGATCCAGCTGCCCCAACCCACCGCTGCGAGCGCGACAAAGAAGCCCAAATAGGTCCAAATTTTCAGCGGCGAAATTGAAAAGCTGAAAATCCCTTCGAGCGCAAAATTCCACAACTTCCACGCGTTGAATTTCGAGGTGCCCGCCGCACGTACGTCACGGCGATAGTCGATAGTCGCGGTTTTGAAACCCACCCACGCGAACAGCCCCTTCATGAATCGTCGTCCCTCGGGAAGCGCATTCAATGCCTCGACGACTACGCGATCCATCAGTCGAAAGTCACCGACATCGGCGGGAATTTCCACATCGGCTACGGCGTTATGAATACGGTAGAACGATTGCGCGGTGAAGCGCTTGGCAACGGAGTCCGACGAGCGATCACCACGCCGCGCGAGCACGACCTCGAAACCCTCTTCCCACTTCGCGAGCAAGTCCGTGATGACCTCGGGCGGATCCTGCAAATCGGCATCCATCGGTATCACGGCGTCGCCGGTCGCGATGAACAAACCCGCCGAAAGCGCGGCTTCTTTGCCAAAGTTACGGCTGAGATCGACGACGACGAGATTCGAGCGCATGGTGCTCGCCCGCATCAGTGTGGCCAGCGTTTGATCGGTGCTGCCGTCGTTAACGCAGACGATCTCGAAATCGTACGAAACCAATGTTGGCAAAATCGCGTCAAGGCGCGCAAACAGCACGCCAATCGCATCGCCTTCGTTGAACATTGGGATTACCAACGAAACGCGCTTACGAAGATTGGCGTTGGGTTCGGTCATTAGCAAATGCTCGTTGAAACTGGTTACCCAATTCTCCCACGCACGCAACCCCGTGGATGTGGACAGTTGGGCGAGCACTGCCCGCCTTGCAGTCCGTGGGGCGCAAGCCTACAAACATTTGCGCTTCACGCGAGCCACGCACGGCGGGCAATGCCCGCCCTATAGCGCCGCTACCACGCTCGCATCCGCGCCCGAACTCACCCATTGCGCAAACTCATCGCGCAATCGCTCGCTCTCGCTGACCGCCGTGTGCCACGCCGCCACGCGCGCGGGTAAATCGCGCCCGTAGCGTACAAAATCCGTTCGATCTGGCAGCTTGTGATTGGGCAGCGTGGCGACCCATTCGGCGCGCGGCGCGAGCACGATCACATCATCGAGAAAATGCGTGGAACGATGTCGCCATTTAAGCGATTTATCGAGCCACCCTGGCACCACAGCGCGCTGAAAATGTGGGTACAGCACGAGTCCCGCTTCGACGCCCTCACGATCCTGCGCGACACTTCGATAATCGAGATGCAGGTGATAGTCGGTGATGCCGCCGTCCCAGTACGCGCCACGCGCCGCGCCGGAAATGTCGTGTACGGCATTGAGCACAAACGGGATGGAACACGAGGCTTGCACCACTGACGTGAAGTTGGCCTCGGACAGCGCGTAACGGCGCGTGCGGTAGTCGTTTGCGGCGAACGGTAGCGGCGAAATATGCGACGAAAACACGGCGCGTTCCAGCCATGCACCCATCGCTTTACGCGAGGCGACATTACTCAAAAATGCGCCCGCATAACCGAGCGGAGTACGTACGCGTTGATCACGGCCGAGAATGTGGCGACCGCGCGAGGTGACCACGTGCAGGCGATAGCGTGAGTGCGCGAGTACCTCATTCGCGCGATGACCAAACATCGCTTGAATGCCTTCAGCAAAGCGCTCGCTGACATGATCGCGCGTCGGCGATTTACGCCCCGGTGGCACGTCGAAATCCTGGTGAATATAGGCGTGCTCAAGCGCCGAAATCGCCGCTACGGGATCTTTCAGCATCGCCGCCGCCATGCGCCACGCGCCGATGGACGCGCCGATCAGATCAACGGGCTGCGCAGATTGCGGCAGCCATTCGCCGAACAGGAAGCGATCGAGCGGCAGCAGGGTCAAGCCCTTGGGGCCACCCGCAGCGGCTGGAATGGCCCGGATATCGGCGGGCGACAGACCGCGCTCTCGAATGCGCGCCAAAGCTCGCGGCCCGGCAAAAACCTGCAACGCTTTCATGGAAGGAATGTACAGCTAGCAACTGAAACTCTTATTTTATATGGGCTGAAGCATGATTTATGCATAAAGTCGAGTTTCTATGAATATGGCAGTTATCCCCATATTGCGCGTCGTTTCATTGAAAAGCTGATAGCAAATAAAAACGGTAACGAGTGCGTGGCGTGGCGACCCGATTCACAACGTCAGTCGCGATACCGTCGAACGAACAATGGGTCACAAAACTGCGTATTCATACAGTAAAATCGTTCGATGCTCCGCGCCCTCTACGTTGATTTCAACAGCTATTTCGCCTCGGTAGAACAACAGCTCCGCCCGGAGTTGCGCGGGCGTCCGGTCGCCGTGGTGCCGATGATTGCCGACACGACATGCGCTATCGCCGCGAGCATTGAGGCGAAACGTTTCGGCGTCAAGACGCTGACCAACGTCGCCGACGCGCGGCGCTTGTGTCCCGAGATCGAGTTTGTCGTTTCGCGGCCGGCTGTTTATGTGGACTTCCATCAGCGCGCGAAAATCGTGGTGGAATCGGTCGCCCCGATTGCGGCAGTCAACTCAATCGACGAGATGTGGATTGCGCTGATGGGTCGCGATCAGCCGCGTCCAGCTGCCGAAAAGCTCGCCCTCGAAATCAAGTACCGGTTGCGGCAGCAACTGGGCGAATGCATTACCTCGTCCATTGGCATCGCGCCCAACACTTTCCTCGCCAAAACCGCGAGCGACATGGTCAAGCCGGACGGTCTCGTGGTGATTGAACTCGCCGATTTGCCAAACGCGCTGATGAATCTAAAGCTCAATCATTTCGTCGGCATCGGCCGCAAAATGCTGGAGCGCCTGCACGATCACGGCATCAAAACGACGCCGCAATTGCTGAATGCTGAAATCGAAAAACTGCGCGAAATCTGGGGGGGTGTTGAAGGCGAACGCTTCTGGCAAAAGCTGCGCGGCGAAGATGTGCAAACGCGTGAAACCAACACCTCATCAATCAGTCACTCGCATGTGCTTGCTCCCGACAAGCGTACCCACGTACGCGCTCAAGCCGTGCTCTCAAGCCTCACGCAAAAGGCCGCGATGCGTCTGCGCGATGGCGAATACATCACCTCCGACATCTCCATTTTCTTGAAGCTGCGCGGTGGCGAAAAACACAAAGCACACCAGCGCATCGACGCCACCGATCGCACGCCACACATTCTCGATGTGATAGACAGGCTCTACGCCAAACTCCTCGATGATCGCGCCGTGAGGAACAGCTCCCCGATGGCGGTGGGCATGGCGCTGGGCGGGCTCGCGCCACGCGAGGGACAATCGCTGTCGCTATTCGACGAGCAGCCCAACACCGAAAAGCTTGACAAAGTTGTCGATCAACTGAACCTTAAATATGGCAAGAACACGCTATTCTGGGGCGGCGCATTCAGCGCCCGACAAAGCGCCCGAATGGCCATCGCGTTCAATCACATTCCCGATATGAAAGTGGAATCGGATGAGACGGGTAAAGCGCTGAGACCGCGCGAGCCGTTGGTGAATGTACGGAAGTCGATTTAGCGCAAGTGCGTCCTATTCCTGGTGCAGGCACTCCCTACCTAGTAGCCCCCTTTAACGGCATTTCAATTAGCGCTTCGCGGAGACTCCAAGGGCGGCAACGATGTACCGAAGCGAACGACAGTTCGTCAGGGCCGCTTCGGCATCGGCGTCGCGCGCGGCGTCGCCTTTACTGCTTTCGCTTTTTTATCCGTCCGCATTAGCGTGATCATGTCGGCACCAATAAATTTCTCGACGAAACTGCGATGCAACATGAACCACACGGCCAGTGCCGTGACGGGCGGCATGATGAGAGTTGAGAATTGGTAGAGGTAAGCGATCACCTCCAGTTGCCACGAGGCCCAGCCGGCTTGCTCGACGACGCCGGGGCCGCTGCTGAGCAGAATTTGCTTCATGCCTACCGCAAACACGGCGAGCATTTGTAATGGCAGCAACATGAGCCAGCCGTACCAGAGATTTCGCCAGCATTTCGGGGTCCACGCGGCCAGCGTGAGTGCGGCCATGAGGGCCGCGCCGTAGCTGTAGAGCCGGGCGTCGACCTCGGCGCTGATGGTGGCACCAGGGCGGAAAGTTTGGCCCGGTGTGCTACCCGGTGCGAGGTTGGTCAGAAATTCGAAACCGTGCAACGTTTGTTGAATCGAGGTCACAAATTCTGGAACACCAAGCAACGCCATGCCGGACAAAAACCAGCGAATCGGCCAGTGCAGCAGCGGCACGAGAACGTACCAGGTCATGAACACAGGTGGCACCCACAAAAGGATGCGCAGGAAAAAGCGACCGATGGTGGTTGGCACGTGTGACCAGTGCGCCTACGCTGCCAAAGCGGCGGTCGGCGCTTGCGGGCCCGGCATCGCTGAATCGTCGGGAGGCGGAGCGCTGCCGCGATCACGGTTGATGCGCCGTACCCAGATGAGCCAAACGATCAGGACGTCGAGCATGATGAGCGCTTGCCAGATATACAGATGCGCCCATTCGAACGCCGTCATGCTCCATTGCCCGAGGTAGAACAGGCTGATGATGCGCACCACATTCAAGCCCTGTACCGCGACGAAACCCAAGCCAAGCCCCCAAAGCTTTTGCCGCCACGTTGACGGGAACGCGAGGATGGCGGCGATCAGAACGAGCGTCGCCTCAACGCCGTTACAGCCCGCTTCAATGCTGACGGCGAAACCGTTGGTCGCGCTGCGCAATATTTTGCCCGTGGCAATGGCGCTGGGGTCAAATATGGCGACCAGTTGTGCGCAAAAATGCGCGAGTCCCGTGGTCCACGGCGTCACGAAATAGTCCTGTCCCCACGGGGTGAGTTGTGCACCGAAGAGCACGGCTTGAATCACGAGGAAGAGGATTAAAAATCGGGCCATGAGAGTGGGAGCGAGTCAGGACGTCTGAGGTAGAAAGCCGAAGCCCTGAATCGTAACCGATGCGCCAGAAGACAGGATCGCCGCAGGGTTGTCGACGGCATACAAGCGTTTTACGGTAAGCTTTTCGTCAATACACATTCTTGGAGGCACTATGACCCGGTTCTGTTCAATCAAAAATGCATCGCTGGCCGCTTTGGCGCTGGCGAGCCTGTTTGCACTCGGCGGCTGTGCGTCCATCGTGCAGGATCAAAAGCGCTCGATGCTCGATCGAAAGTGTCAGGAGCGCGTGGTGAGGATGCTAAACGCGGTGTCACCGATCATCGCAGAGTCGAACGCGCCGCAGAAGTTTTGTAGCTGCTTCACAGAAAAGCTGGACATTGCCAAGCTTGAGACCGATATCGACGGTGTAAAAGACATCGGCTTGAACCCCGAGACGCTACGTTTTGTGACGGAGTACATCCCGACAATTCGGGGTTGCGCCAAAGAATCCGGGCTCTGGAAAAACTAGGACAACGATCGCCCGGCTCGCCCGGAACTAGTCCGCCTTCGCTGTCACAAACGACTGGGCCGCGCCGCGAATGCCATTGACGATGAAGGCAAGCAGCTGCGACATCACCGCGGGGTCGCCCGCGACATTCACGTCATTTGACAGACGCACAATGCGCTGATCGCTCAGGTAGTGCAACAGCGCACCGAGCGCAAACTGGTAGCACCATGCGGCCTGCGGCTGGTCGATGGCGGTGCCTTCAGCCGTCAACGCACGATGTATGGCGTCGATAAACTCGGCGGCGAGCGGATCGAAGTATTCGCGAATCGACCGATCTTCCTCGATGCTTTGCTGCGTGAGCCCACGCGTGACAAACAGCGCATACGATTCACCAGCCGGGGTCGTCCGCATCTGACTAACCGGGATCACCATCGCGGCCACAATACCCGACAGCGGATCGCCCGATGGCTTGGCGAGCGCGGCATGAAGACCAACGCGGCGCTCATCAATATTGCTACTCAGATGCCCAAAAATTGCGTCGTAGAGTTCCTGTTTCTGCCCGAAGTAGTACCCCACCAATGCGAGCGGCACCTGTGCGGCTTCAGCGATCTGGCGAATGGTGACAGCGTGATAGCCGTAGAGCGCAAACAAGCGCTGCGAGGCGTCGAGAATATTTTGTCGTCGATCCGGCCGCTCCTGGCCTTGCGGCACACTGCCTTTTTCTGTCGGGGTCATCACGTACGCTCCAGTCATGGCGCGATCCGAAAGAGTGTGGTCGAAGCGCGCTGTGCGATCAATTGCATTGATTTAAGAATTTGGAAAATTATTCGTGCCTGTAGGACACCTCTAAAAATTCGTTTTTGGGGATGCAGTGTTAGGAGCCCGGAGCGCAGTAACCGCAATGTACGTTTTGTGTACATGAGGATTGCGAGCACCGCGCGACGACACAATGCGCCACACAAATGAATTTTTAGAGATGTCCTGTATTGTGACAGACGACCTGTTGTACGTCCTACCAGCGTTTCATCAAGTTGTCACCCCATCTTGCACAAAAGCACAATCGAAGCGGCTTGTAGTGTGACAATTTACCCCAAAATAAATTCAATCCATAAATCTTCGGCGGCGATATCCTTGCAGCGTAGAGCACTACTTCAAACCGCCGCAGCGACCTTACTCACCGGCAGCACTGTCATGACTTCCATCGCTTCCTCCGTCGCCGTGTCTGCGGCCAGTCTTCCCACCATCACTACGTTAAAAAAATCGCCCCGGATGCCGGTGTTGTTCCTTGGCCACGGCAGCCCGATGAACGCGATTGAAGACAACGCGTATCGCCGCAGCTGGCAGATATTGGGAACCGAATTTGGGACGCACGCGGGCGCGAAATATCCAACGCCGCAACTGGTCATTTGCATCTCGGCCCACTGGCTCACGCGCGGCTGGCATTTCACGGCGATGGATAAACCGAAAACGATTCACGATTTTGGCGGTTTTCCTCAGGCATTGTTTGACCAGCAATATCCGGCACCGGGCGCAGCGACGACGGTGCAAGAAATTTCGCGGACGATCGCGACACCTACGATCGGGCTGGACACGCACGAATGGGGCCTCGATCACGGCACCTGGTCGGTGTTGAAGCCGATGTTTCCGAATGCGGATATTCCAGTCGTTCAGCTCAGCATGGATTACGACCGCCCAGCGGCGGAGCACTTTGCGCTGGGTCGTGAGCTGGCAAGACTGCGCGAATTGGGCGTTTTGATTGTTGGCAGCGGCAATGTCGTGCATAACCTGCGTGCCCTGCGCCTGAACGGGCCGTCAGGACAGACTTATGACTGGGCGACCGAGTTCGACGCAGTCGTCGCCGATCACGTCGTACAGGGCCGTTTAAGCGCCCTACAGGACTTCCAGAAGCTCGGGCAAGTCGCGCAATTGGCGCACCCGACGTTTGAGCATTACCTGCCGCTCTTGTACACCGCGGGCGCGGCGAGCGTGACACCGTCGAAAGATGCACCTCGATTTTTCAACGCCAATTTTCAGGGCGCGTCGATTTCGATGCGCTCGGTGATCTGGACCTAAATTCCGGCGCCGCGCGGGTGGCGGCGCTTCAGAACGCGCAGCATCGTTGCGTTTGTCGATGAATTGAACTTGCGAAACGTCAGGGCGCACTTTGGTGCCCACCCAAAGACAAGTATTTCCGATCCCATCAGCTTTGTCGTGACCACGCCTCTGCATCGGGGCTGATAGCCTGTTTAGGCCAATATCGATAAGGACGCTAATCCTGCACTAGCCCCTGACGTGCGGGGCTTTCAGCGAAAAGCTGTTAACCGTTTACCAGCGCCGTCAAGTCTTGTGCAATCGCGTCCGGTCCGGCCTCATGGCGGATCATCAGGCGAATTCGACCTTGCGGATCAAAGGCATACATCTGCGTTGAGTGATCAACCATGTAGGTGAACTCGCTCTTCACCTGCGCCTTTTGATAGATGATCTTGAACTCTTTGGCAGCCGCTGCCGTTTGTTCGTCGGTGCCGTAGAGCCCAGCGAAGGACGGATTAAAGGCTTTCACGTAATCGGCGAGTATTTTCGGTTTGTCACGCGCCGGATCGACGGTGACGAAGACCACTTGAACCTTCGCCGCGTCTGCCGCTTTCATCTTGCCAAGCGCTTCGTTTAGCGTGGTCATGGTCGTCGGGCAATAGTCCGGGCAGAACATGTAGCCGAAGAAAAACACCGTCGCTTTGCCTTTGTAGCTTTCCAGCGTGCGCGGCTGCTGCGTCGCGGCGTCGTTCAGTGCCAGCGTTTTTCCGAACGCCGCGCCGGTGATGTCGGTGGCGTTGAATTTGATAGCGGCCTTGTCGTCGCTGCACCCAATCAGCGCTAACGCGGCAAACGCGACGAGCGCAAAAAGTCGCGTGTTAATGCTTGTGCTCCGAATGATCTTGCGCGGGCGGCTTCTCGGCGGTCACCTGCACCGTCACTTCGCCCGCTTTTTCAAACTTGAGTTTGAGCGGAAATTTCGTACCTTCCTTCAGGCCGTCCGGGATGCCGATCAGCATGACGTGATAACCGCCGGGCTTGAATTCCGCTTTGCCGTTGGCCGGGATATCGAGCGCGTTGACCTCGCGCATTTTCATCACACCAGCCTCGGTGATCATGCTGTGAATCTGGATTTCTTTGGCGACGTCGCCCGTCACGCCGATCAATTTATCAGCCGCGCCTTTGTTGTCAAACGACATGAAGGCCGCAGAATTCTTAACCGCGCCCGGTGTCACCCGCGCCCACGCATGATCGATCGTAATCGCGCCAATTTTGGCGTCTTGCGCGAAGGCGGTTGCTGCGAAAGTTGCAGCGAGGAGTAGAGTGATTTTTTTCATGATGCGATTTTAGGCGCTGCGACCTGCAGCGGAATGTGAATCGCCGTTTGACCCCGCAACTTGCAAGCGGTTCCCGCGCGCGAAATCCGTAGGGTGTGCACCAGAATGCGCACCGTCGTTGCACGTGTTCAACCGTTGAACTACAACCGGTGGTGCGCGCTTGGGTGCGCACCCTGAGCGACTAAAGCATCAGGTTCAGATTCTGCGTACTGAACCGTGCCAAATTCGGGAAGATCGTGGCCAGCTCGCCTGCAGACGCACCCATCCAGCTCGCGAGCGTGGCGGCGTAAGCATCGGACGAGATCGCGGGCAACAGGCGACCTTCACCAACGTCGGTCGATGTGCCCAGCGCCACCGTCGGAAAAGTCCCTGCAAATCGCCCGCCATTCACTGCGCCGCCGAGCACCAGATGATGCCCGCCCCAGCCGTGATCCGAGCCCTGCCCGTTCGAGCGCAACGTGCGTCCGAAGTCACTCATCGTCATCGTGGTCACGTTGTTCGCCACGCCCATCGAAGCCGTTGCGCGGTAAAACGCATTGAGCGCCACGTCGAGCTGACTCAGCAGATCGTAATGTTTTCCGGACAACAGCGTTTTGTTGCCGCTCACTAAATCGCGACCGAACTGATCGCCATGATTGTCGAAACCGCCGAGTGACACGAAGAACACTTGTCGCGTAACGCCAAGCGCCTGACGCGCCGCAATCATCGCGGCGACCGAATGCAATTGCGCTGCGAGGCGGTTAGTCGTCGGCCAGGTGCCGGGCACGGCGTTCTTGAGCGTATACGTGGTGCTGGTTGCGTTGTACATCGCGTTCGTGACAAACGCGCCAACGTCGAGCGAAGCCTTGTTCACGTTGGCGTATTGCTGCTCCAGCAGATTGGTGCGCGCCTCGTTGTTGTTATTCACGAACACGTCTTGCGGATATTGGTTCGCGCCACTGCCCGTCCAGTTCCACGAAATGTCTGCCAGCGCGGTATTCGCGATGCGCGACGAGGTGTCGATCACGCCGCCGGCGTACTGCATCGGCTTCACCGTGTACGAGGTGACGATGTCGCCCTTCATGAAAATATTGCCACCACCGAGCCCGGTGGAAACCGGCAACAAACCTGACGCGGCGGTGCGGAACACGTCCGCCATCCGCCCGCCCCAGCCGGTGTCCGCCGGATAGTCGGGGCGCATCGTCTGCCAGTGCGTCTGCATGTCCGAATGCGAGAAGAGCTGCGGCGGCAGGGGGACGCTGCGGCCCTGATATTGCGAGAGCGAGGTCGGTGCTAGCAACGGCCCGGCGTTGGGCACGATTGCGAGCTTTTTGTCAGTGTTGAACAACGCGGCGAGATTGGTCATCGCTGGATGGAAACCGAAGCTGTTTGCGCCGAGCCCGGTCGGCGAAATCGACCGCAACGCGCTGAGCGGCAAGGCAAGGCCGTTGGCTTCGGCGAGCCCGCCGCGCGCTGCCGAATACGCGTTGTACTCGGAGGTCGTCATCGGCACGACCATATTCTGGCTGTCGTTGCCGCCGAACAGGAACACGCACACGAGCGCTTTGTAACCTGACGTGTCGGCCGCGTTGGCCGACGAAATCGAGAACGGCGGCAACAGCGGTGTGGCGGCAAGGCTGGCAGCGGAGCGGATGAAATTTCTGCGATCCATGTTGGTCATCCTCAGCGCTGAATGGCGTAATCGGCCGAGTTAATAATTTGCCACATGACCGCCCGGAAGCGGTCATTGCGCTGATCGGCAAGGGCGCTGCGCGTGATATTGGTCGCCATCGCAACGAGGTTCGCCTTGAACGTTGACTTCAAATTGTTCGCCGTGAGCAGCAAGTCCAGTTCGTCAACCAAGGCTTGCGGACTGTCGGCTACGGCAGCACCTGCAGCGCCCGTCAGATAGCGGCTGTAATCAGGTTTGAACCACTTCGGATCGCCGTCATACGAACGAAATCCACCGACCACGCCCCATTTCACGAAATCAGAAAATCCCGCAACCGTGGACGTTGACGTGATGTCAAATTCCGGCCCCAAAAGATACGCGCTGGCCATTGGCCCCGCTGGCTCAAAGTCCGGCGAATAAAAGTTGAACACCGACGGCGCCTGCAGGGCGGATTGCCCCAGCGTGTCCGAATCGCCGGTATTCCACACTTCGTAATAACCACCGCTCGCGACCGCGCCAAACGCACGATGAAGCTGAATGAATTTGATGACGGGCTCACGCAGCTTGCCGTAAATATTGTTGCTCGCGACGTAGCTGTCACGCGCCTCAACATCGGTGAGAATCGCGCGAATCACGGCCTTCATGTCGCCGCGTGTGCCTGTGCCGTTATTGTTGAACGCAGCGGTCACGCGACCGATGTATGCAGAACTCGGATTGCTCGTGACGAGCCGCATGATGAGCTGCTTGCCGATGAACGGCCCAACATTCGGGTGATTGAAAATGTTGTCAATCGCGTTTTCGATATCCATCTGCGCGGTTTGGTTGGCGGGCAGCGTGGCATAGGGCGCGCCGGTGTATTGCAACAGCGTTTTTGTCGCCGTGTGGTGCGGCGGCGGCATCGAGCATTGATTCACGTGCGCCTGATTCGCGGGCGACTGATCAGTGTCGTCGATGTAGCAATAGCCGTAGCACGGTGCCCCCGGAACGGTGGGCCATCTGCCGTCTTGTGGACAGCGGCGATGCGACCACGGTTTCATCGCCATCGTCCAGGTTTCGTTCGGCCAATAGAACCGCCACGGCTCGCTCAGGTTGCTATCGGCACCATCAAAATGCCAACCCGTAAACGCCTTGGCAAAACCCTGCACCACTTCCTCGGTGTAAGCGGGGATGAGATTGCCAGCACCGTCGCTCTTGGGCGTTCCATCGTCATTGAGCATCACAGTGCCCACCGAGAAAAGCTGCAACAACTCGCGCGCATAGTTTTCGTTCGGCGCGTCCAGCGTGCTGCCGAGCATGTCGAGGTACACACCCATTGCCGGATGCAATGTGACGTCGCGGAGCAGCGTGCGGAAATTGCCGAACGCATGCACGCCCAGCATGTCCATGTAATTTGGCACACCGGTGCCCGCATCGAGCAAGCGATTGTTGCCGATGGACACGACGAGAATCTGCATCAGCGCGTTCACCATACGCTGGCGCAGTTGATCGTTACCTTCGAAGGCCTGTTTGTAAAACGCGGGGACGTTCACCGCCCACGGACAACCGTTGCTATCAGTGCAGCCGTTGGCACCACCTTTGTTGGCTGCGATTAGCCCCGCAGCGTAGTTTGTGTACGAGGTTGCGGGCGCGTTGAATTGCTCATCGAGCCACGCGTTGGTACCAATGCCCTGCACGCGGTTGATCTCGTTGAGCGTTGCGCCCCAGGTGCCTTGTTGCAACAGGCGCGCCGAGTCTTTGGCAGAGAAGCTCCCGAGCGCCGGTGCCGGGCAGCCCGAGTTCATGAACGTCTCAATCGTCGCCGCTGTTTTGCGTTGCGCGTTCGGCGCAAACACAATGCCGTTCAGCCACGCGCCCGAAGTGAACCCCGACATGTAACGCGCGATGATCAACGCGTCGGTCGCATTGAACGCACCATCGCCATCCACGTCGAGCCGCGACAGATTGGAGCTGATCACGGCTTCAATACCGGAAAGATTTGACGCAGACGCCACTTTGTTGATCAGGGGCGCGCCGCGCAATCCGACTGCGTAACGCAGAAGCAGCATGCCGTCGACGGAGAATTTTGGAGCGCCGGAAGCGCCAGTCACGTTGAACGGACAATTGGCGATCTGCGCTTTGGAAACGCCCGGCAGCGCGAGAACACCCGAGCAAACCAACCCGAACATCCACGCTCGCCAACGCATCGACTGCATCACCAAATTCTTCATGTAACCCTCAATCGCCCGACGCTCAGCGCCAAGGTTTGCATCCCCCAACCGAAGGATAACGTATGTAATGACGTTGGCATAGTGGCCGCGATCATTGGTCGATCGCGCGTTGCGCATACGCTCTACCCAAATCGTGAAATGTCGTAGGGTGAGTTTTCAACCCACCACAAATCGATACCAGCCAAGGTCGCATGGTGCGGCGAACCGCCCTATAAACTCTAAGCTGCTTCCCGCAAAGGCAACTGAAAACGTCCTGCAACGATGCCTTGCACAGAAATGTGTTCGTCAAGCGCCTCCCAGCGCAGTGCAGCGCCATTAAGCCGCAACTGAACAGACTTCAGTTCATCGTCGCTCGCATCGCTCAAGATGCGAAAACGATCCGCCGGAAATGCGATTTGCCGACCATCGGTGAGTTCGATGAACACCAAACGTCCGGTCGCCCGCGCGCGGATGGCCACAGCTTCTGTTTCAGCGCCCATGAAATTCAATCGTCAAGGCGGATTGGATGCGACCGGAACACATCTAAATTGCAATTAGAAGGCTCACAAATTTGCAATCTCGTAAAACTTGTCCGCTCGATCTTTCGATTCGGGATCGACGAGTTTGTACTTAGCACTGTCACGTAAAACTCCAATGAATTCTTCGATACTCGCGCGGGTCCGATTCTCAAGAATACGAAACGTATCGGGCGGATTTGAGAGTTCAAGCGATAACAGCAAATCGTGTTGCTTGCGAATGCACGCAAATAGGAGCTCGATATCCTCGACTCTAAGTTGGAATTTTGCGAGCCATCCTGAAAGATTTTCTTGAGCGTTCCAATGCGCAATAGCGTTGTGACGAATGCAGCGAACTCGAGCAATTACCGCTGCATACTCTGGTTCAACTACCGGGAACGAGCTGTCGCGAGCACGGTACGCGCCGAAGCTAACCTGATCCAGATCTTTGTCGTCAAACAGGACAACTAGCCGGAGCAACACGTCTTCAAAAAGGTGCCCCTCAAAAGGTAAGAACTGCCATTTGGTCGAGTAAAACAGCGACGCAATCTCGGAGCTTTCACGACTTCTGCTGAGATGATCCCAAGCTACAAAACTGCACCAACATCCACGCGCGTTAGCCAGAACCTTTAACCGCAAGTCAGTAAGGTCAAGCGCGCTAAGTTTTTTCATTTGAGAAACACGATGCGTCAGCTAAGCGATGCCAGTGCCTCACCCAACTTCGAACCGTCCGTCCCACCGGCCATAGCCATATCAGGTCGTCCGCCACCCTTCCCGCCTACTACGGCAGCAGCTTTGCCAACGATGTCGCCGGCCTTGAACTTGCCAACCAAATCAGCGGTAACACCAGCGCACAGAGCAACTTTGCCATCCGCAGATTTACTGCCGAGCAACACAACGCCAGAACCCAGTTTATTCTTAAGCTGATCAACCATTTCGCGCAGCGCTTTCGCATCCGCGCCTTCGATTTCTGCGCTCAGGAATTTCACGCCATCTTTCTCGACGACTTTGTTCAAGAGATCGCCACCGGCTGCTGCAGCTAGTTTGCTCTTGAGCGCGTTGAGCTCTTTCTCCAGCGCTTTGACGTGGTCCTGAATTTGCGCGATCTTTGTCGTGACTTCAGCCTGCGGAATTTTGAGTGCGCCGGCAACGTCTGCCATGCGCGCATCAAGCGCCTGCACGAAGGCCATAGCGTTCAAGCCGGTGACTGCTTCTACGCGGCGCACGCCTGCTGCAACGCCGCCCTCAGAGATGATTTTGAAGAAGCCAATATCGCCGGTGCGCTTCACGTGGGTGCCACCGCAGAACTCTTTGCTGCTGCCGATTTCTAGCACGCGGACTTCGTCGCCGTACTTCTCACCGAACAGCATCGTTGCGCCGCTGGTCTTGGCTTTTTCGATGCCCATGACTTCCGCGTGCGTCGCGGTGTTAGCGACGATTTCGGCGTTGACCTTGGCCTCGACTTCGCGGATTTGTGCGTCGGTCATCGGCGCGTTGTGCGCGAAGTCGAAACGCGTTTTGTCCGCGTCAACCAGCGAGCCTTTTTGCGCGACGTGTGTGCCGAGCACTTCACGAAGCGCCTTGTGCATGATGTGCGTGACCGAGTGATTGCGTACGGTGCGAGCGCGCGCGTCGAAGTCCACCTGCGCAGCGACCGTGTCGCCCACGCGCAGCTCGCCGTTTTGCATGACGCCGTGATGGCCGAACACATCGGGCTGGACTTTCAGTGTGTCTTCCACGGTGAACAGCGTGAGGCAAACGCCGGATTTGCTGAGTTCGCCCGTGTCGCCCACTTGACCGCCCGACTCCGCGTAGAACGGTGTGCGGTCGAGCACGACGATGCCCTGATCACCTGTAACGAGCGAATCCACCGCAGTGCCGTCTTTGTAAAGCGCAACGACGCGGCCCTCTTCCGATAGCGATTCGTAGCCACGGAAATTTGTTTTCGGGCCGTTGTAGGCGAGCACCGCGTCGGCCTTGAATTTGCCAGCGGCGCGCGCAGTAGTGCGCTGCTTTTCCATCGCGGTTTCAAAGCCCGCTTCGTCCACGGTCACGCCGCGTTCGCGACAGACGTCCGCCGTCAAGTCGAGTGGGAAACCAAAGGTGTCGTAGAGCTGGAAGGCGATTGCGCCGTCGAGCGTGTTCGATCCATCGGCAAGCGCTTTTTCGAGAATCGCCATGCCGTGCACCAGCGTTTCACCAAAACGGATTTCTTCGCTATGAAGCGTTTCGGCTACACGATCTTTCGCGGCGCGCAGCTCGGGATATGCCTCGCCCATTTGCGCATCGAGATCCGCCACCATCTTGTAGAAAAATGGTTTGGTCTGGCCGAGTTTGTAGCCGTGACGCAGCGCGCGGCGAATGATCCGGCGCAGCACGTAGCCGCGGCCTTCGTTGCTCGGAATAACGCCGTCGGTGATGAGGAACGAGCAGGCGCGAATGTGATCGGCGATCACGCGCAGGCTTGGGTTTGCGAGGTCGGCGCAACCTGTTTCTCGTGAAGCCGCGTTGATCAGCGCGACAAATAAATCAATCTCGTAATTCGAGTGCACATGTTGCAGGATCGCAGCGAGGCGCTCGATGCCCATGCCGGTGTCGATGGAGGGCTTCGGCAGCGGCAACATCGGGCCGTCTTTGACCTCGCGGTTGAATTGCATGAACACGAGGTTCCAGATTTCGATGAAGCGATCACCGTCTTCACCGGGCGAGCCGGGCGGGCCGCCGGGGATGTGCGCGCCGTGGTCGTAGAAAATTTCCGAGCATGGGCCGCAGGGGCCAATGTCGCCCATCATCCAGAAATTGTCGGACGCGTAGCGCGCGCCTTTGTTGTCGCCGATGCGCACGATGCGATCCTCGGGGACGCCGATTTCATCGCGCCAGATTCCGAACGCTTCGTCGTCATCAGCGTAGACGGTGACGAGCAGTTTTTCTTTCGGCAGCGCGTAGACGACGGTCAGCAATTCCCAAGCGTATTTGATGGCGTCGCGCTTGAAATAGTCGCCGAACGAGAAGTTGCCGAGCATCTCGAAAAACGTGTGATGGCGCGCGGTGTAGCCGACGTTTTCCAGATCGTTGTGCTTGCCGCCCGCGCGCACGCTGCGCTGCGAGCTGGTGGCGCGTTGGTAGGCGCGTTTTTCCACCCCGGTGAACACGTCCTTAAACTGCACCATGCCGGAGTTCACAAACATGAGCGTCGGATCGGCCGCGATAAAGAGCGGCGACGATGCAACGCGCGTGTGGCCTTTGGATTCAAAGAAGCTTAAGAACTTTTCCCGGATATCAGCAAGTTTCATGTGTGTTTTTGGCAGTGAATGGAATCGGTTGCGGTGGGATGCTTGATGATCCCTTAGGCTCGGCTCTGCGTCAGTCGAGTCGGGCGAAGCCGTTGATTTTACGGGGCGAAGTGTGAGCGCGCACCGACGAAGAAATTGTGAATCAGGCCGAATCGGCATAGCTGCGCCGGATGCGACAGAGAATACAGCTTTTCGCTGAAACGCCTATTTTACTTGGGCTAAAGTGAATATACGCACCTTATCGACTTTATATATTATCGAGCCTTAGCCCATGTTCAGTAGTCGTTTCACGCGAAAGCTGATCGGCTCACACAACTGAGACAACTGCGCCAAAAGCTCGAACCAACGCGAGATAATCGAGCACTTGAAACGTTTGCCCCCCGCTCAGCTCGTCACCGACGAGCAATCTGTACCGTCAGACCCGCAAGACCTGCCGCAGCTTCAGCCGGCCGCCCCAGCGTCGGCGCGCTTGCCGCGCGAGCTCTATGTGCTCGTGCTGCTCTTGATCCTTGCGCACACTGCCTTCAACGGTATCCGCATCACCACGTCGCTGGCAGCCATTAAGGCGGGCGGCGGCGCGTTGTGGGTGGGTTTGCTCACGGCCATGTTCAACATCGTTCCGGCATTTGTCGCGATCCGTGTTGGCCGCATGATCGACCGTGTTCCGCTGCGGCGTCCGCTCGTGCTCGGCTGCGTGATCGTGGCCATTGGCGGCACCGTGGCTGCGATTGAGCCGATGCTGGGCATCCTCGCGCTGTGCGCCAGCGCGATTGGCCTTGGCTGGATGGCCATTGCCGCGTCGTCGCAATACGCGGTCGGCTTATACGGCGGTGGCGTCAATCGCGTCCGTGCATTCAGCGTGATGTCGATGGGTTTCTCGATTTCAAGTTTTCTGGGGCCGCTAATTGCGGGCCTGATGATTGATCATGTGAGCTACCAGGCCGCGTTTGGCGTGTTGGCGGTGCTGCCGGTGATTTCTGCGATCGCGCTGTCCACCCGCTTACTAAAGCTACCGACCGCGCCGCCGCGCTCCAACACCGAGAATGGCGGCGCGCGTGAACTGTTCGCGATGCCTACGTTGCGAAACACGCTGATCACCGCAGCGTTCATCACCGTGGGCTGGGACTTGTACGCCTTTATGGTGCCAGTGCTTGGCAGTCACCTCGGGCTTTCGGCAACGCAGATTGGCTCGGTGCTCTCGCTCTTTGCCATTGCGGTGTTCGTCGTTCGCTTTTTCATGACGACGTTGACCCGGCGACTCGGCGAAACCGGCGTGATGATCGCCGCCATGACACTCGCGGGTTTCACGTTTCTCGCGTTCTCTTTTGCCAACAGTTATTCGCTGATGCTGACGCTCTCGTTTGTCATCGGCTTGGGCCTCGGCGCGAGCCAGCCGATCATCCTGTCGCTCTTGCACGATGCCTCGCCGCCCGGGCGCATCGGCGAAGTCAACGGCATGCGCATGACGCTGATTTCAACCAGCCAATGGACGATGCCGCTGGTGTTCGGAATGCTCTCGGCGAGCACCGGCATGCTGCCGCTGTTTTTGATCGTCGGCGGCGGAATTTTGTCAGGCAGCGTTTTCGCGCGGCGAAAGTTGCCACGCGGCTAACGACGAAGGATACTTGCCGCCTTCCACGACTTCGATGATCGAAGGGGCGCATGGGCGAGCCAACAGGTGCCAGAGTTTCGAAAGCTGAAAAAGCGACGAAAAAACTAGCCGGACAGGCAGCCGTGCAGGCGACTCAACGCAGCGCCTTCCTCTGGCGTGATCGCCCGCCGCTTCCGGTGGCGTCGCTGGCGCTGACGACGCCGCAGCGGTTGTCGCGTCTGATGGATTCATTGTTCCGGAACAGCGTGCCGATCTATGGTTTGCTGTTTTTGCATTACGATGCGCAGCGCATGATGTTGCTGTATTTTGTCGACACCTGGATCAGCTTGATCATGGTCGCTGCGCTCGATGCCAGGCTCACGCAGCGCAGCGCCAACGCCGGGGCGGGCAATGGCCGCAGCCTGATCGCGAATTACGTGGATGCGGTCGTCTCCGCTATTTTGGTGATCTCGGTGCTGATGATTCCAGTGGCGGCTCCAGCGCTGTTCATGTCGTTCTCGGAAGGCAAATCCCTGCTCGCGACAGACAGCACGCTATGGCCGCTGGTCGGGGCAAACGCGGCGGCGGCAGCCATCAGCTTTCTGCTGCAATCATTCACCATGCCCAACAATTCGGCCACGGAGGCGCAGTTCAAACATCGCTTTCAACTGACTTTTTTTCGCTGGCTCGCAGTCGTCGTGATGTTCTATGTTTTGTTGCAATTTATTGGTTTCAGCACGATTTCGATTTATTTGATGGTGATCGTTTACAGCGGATTCTCGGTATTTGGTGATTGTTTTCCGGAGCAGATTGAAAGGATCCCCGAATTCCTGAAGAACATGAATAAGCGGCCTCCGTAGCGTAGCGCGTGCTTTCGCTGCCGCAGATTGACAACTGTATTTGCATACACTATTCTGTCATCACAATAAAAAACGAGGCTGTCAATGAAAATCCCACGAATGAGCATGATCACGCTAGGCGTGGCGGATCTGGATAAAGCGACCGATTTTTACGAACGGGTGCTCGCTACGCCGCCGAATAAAACGCACGACGGTGTGCGCTTTATTGAGCTGCCGGGCGTGTGGCTTGGGCTTTATCCACTGGCTGATCTGGCGAAAGATGTTGCGCCTGACGTGCCCGCGATGCGCAGCGGATTTCCCGGCTTCTCACTGGCGCACAACGCACGCAGCGATAGCGAAGTCAGCGCCATTTGCGAGCGCGCGCGTGCTGCAGGTGCAACGATCGTGAAGGAACCGCAGGCTACATTCTGGGGCGGTTTTCACTGCTATTTCACCGACCCCGACGGCTACTACTGGGAGGTCGCCTACGGCGACATGTTCGCGTTTGACGCGCACGGTGACATGCACTGGAAGGTTGCGTGATGGCTGAGAAAAAGGCAGAGAAAACGCCGAAAAAAGAGGTCGCGAAAAAAGTTGCGCTACCTGCTCCGCCCAAAGTGACATCGGACGGTCGACCGCGCTGTTCATGGGCCACGGGCATCCCGTATTTCTACGAAAAGTATCACGACGAAGAATGGGGCGTGCCCTGTTTCGACGAACACAAGATGTTTGAGATGATGATTCTTGAGGGCGCGCAGGCCGGGTTGTCGTGGCAGACTGTGCTGGCCAAACGCGAAAACTACCGCAAGGCGTTCGATGATTTCAATGTCGAAAAGATCGCGCGATATCAGGAGCCAAAGATTCAGAAGCTTCTGCTTGATGCTGGCATTATTCGCAATCAGTTAAAGATTCGCGCAGCGGTGACCAACGCGCTGGCTCTGCTCACGTTGCGCGAAACCGCGGCTCGCCCCGACTTTGCGCTGACCGACTTTTTCTGGCAATTCGTCGATGGCAAACCGAAGCAGAACGCGCTGAAGCGACGTGAAGACATCAAGGCAACGACACCCGAATCCGACGCGCTATCGAAGGCATTGCTCAAAGCCGGATTCAAGTTTGTTGGCTCCACCATCGTCTACGCGCACATGCAGGCCTGCGGCATGGTGAACGACCACTTGACGACGTGCTTTCGCTATGAGGCGGTGCGGGAGATGGGACGAAAACTGTAGGTCGAAACACAGCGCGGTTCTGAAATTTTCTGGAGCATTGGATGTAGCGTGCGCACCTGACTGGGTACCACTGTTTCGTAACAACAGCGATGAAAATTAATTGGCGCAGTGACGGCGTGCCTTCCGCTGCACACCTGCTCGACTACTTCCTCTCACGTTGCGGAGATGTAGACGAGGATTTAGGGTCAATCAAACAACGATCCAAGCAAACTTCCAAGCCCGTCTGTCACCAGATCAACAAGCCCTTCACCGGCAGATGAGGCGACGTCGCCCGCGACGTCGAACGCACCGCTGCCAACGCTCTCTAGCGCGCTTCCGCCAAGATCGGAGACAACGCCGCTAGCGGCGTCAGCGACGCTGGATGAGGAACTACTGGAGAAGAGATTTCCAAGTTCGCTCATAAAGCCACCGCCAGAGTCGCCAATCGCGCTTGTCGCGCTGGACGCGCCTCCGAAAAGAGCGTCGGTTGCGCTCGGCAGCGCAGAGCCGAGACCCGAGGCCGCATCCGTGGCGAAGCCTGAACTCAGGCTGCCGCCCAGACCCGAGCCGAACAAGGCATCGGTCGCGCTCGGCAGTCCGTCCGCAGCGCCGCTGTGAATCGAATCGAGCAAACCGCCGGTAACGGTCGAACCAGTATCGGCAAGGGCGCTGCCTGCGCCCGCTCCCACCGCAGCGGGAACGACCCGCGAAGCGCCGCTGCCAAGGCCACGCACGGCGACCCGCCCGAGCGCGAACAGAATGTCGGTCGCAAGATCAGACGAGTTGTAGCCGAAGCCGCCTGACCCGGAACCGCTGTATCCGTAGTTTGGCGACGCGCCGGGAGCCTGCTTTGGCATTTGCTGCTGCCGCTCCTGCAAATAGTGATCAATCGCTGTTTTTGCCGCGTCACGGTCGAACACCGAGACGGGAGCGCGACAATATTCACAGGCGTCGGTTTTGCCGATATTGACCGATGCGCCGCAGCCAGAGCATTTGATTTGCTGCACAGTGGCGGCGAGCTTCGAGCGCTCAAGTTGCGTCAGTTCGCGGACAAATTGCTTCTCGGCGAGGAAGTTGTAGAAGGTGGTGAGGCGTCCATGTCCTTTTGGGCAGGACTGGTAGGCGAAACGCGTGTTCTTGACGCGATCATTGACCAGACTCATGCCGGTGCCACAGGTCACGCAGCGCAGACCCTCGCCGAATTTGCTCGCCGCCGTGCTGGACGTGCCGCCGCGCTCGTTGATTAGCTGAAATAGCGCGACCGTGCCATCCGGGGAGAGTTGTGTGCTTTCCCACTGGTCAAACCAGATCGCGTTGCAGTCGTGGCAAACGTCAATTTCAATATTCTGGTTGTAGTGGCCGGGCAGCGAGTAGAGCGACATGAGCGTGCTGCAATTGGTGCAGTGCCGAGTCGAGGGTGCGCTCGTGAGAGGGGGAAATTGGGAGGCAGACATGGTGGCTTCTCTTGCGGCTAACGGGCCCAGGCATTGCGAACAACGTAAATGAGGATGCGAACGCAGCAAGCTTAGCGACAAATGCGCCGGTTTGCGCGCAAGCGGCGTGGCAAGCGACGGCGCGCGGCGTCAAGGGACAAGGCAACGAGATGTGCGACGAGCCGGCAATCCACACTACTTGCCTCTGCACCAGAAAGCGCCGAGAAGCTGACGTAACCCTGTAGGAGCTACCGGGCTACACGACGCTATTGGTTTTACCTTCGCCCTTGAAGGAGCGGCTTGCCGCGACCACGGTGGCAACCTTAGCACAGGGTCGCGGCAAGCCGCTCCTGCACGGGCAACGGCGGACGGATTTTTTTCATCAGTCCGGCGTGCGCCGGAATATCTTGCTGCTCGTACTGGTGCTGCTTTCTTTGCTTTTCTTGCCGCCCCTGCTGAACGTTGAGCCGGTTCCGCTTTTGTTGCCGCTCTTGCTCCCCCACGCACTGCGCTGCATGCCTGTGCGCGGCGTTCGCTGGGAGTCTTGCACCGTGGGCTCTGTGAGCTTTCCATCAGCACTGACTACCTCGGCAGGTGGTGCCGGGAATGGAATGCGTGGGACGATTTTGAACGCGTCGCCCAAGTGAAATCCCCGGCTGAGCAAAAAACGTATCTGCTTTTGTCGCTCCTTGTCGTCCGACGGAACGTTTCCATAGCGGCGTTCCCACAGCGCTTTTGCGACTTCATTTTCGTCCTGCTCCAGTACTTCGAGCGCGAGCTGTGCGACGTCCTTCTTGATGCCGGTTTGCGCGAGCTTGTCTTCGATGAAACGGCGGCTGGCCTGGCCGGTGAGGCGACGGACGATGGCTTCGGCGTAGCGGTCATCGGACTGCCAGCCCTGAGCAACGAGATCATCGATCAAACGTGAGATGTCGTCCTTTGCGGGCGGCGGAGCCTTGGCTTCATTTCGGGCGCGGCGCGCTTTGGCTTGCGAGAGTTTGCGCATTAGCTCTTCGCGCGAATGCTCACGCGTAGTCAACAGACGCAGGGCTTTGTTGCGGAGCTTACCCGCAGCTTCAGCCTCAGCCGCAGTCTTTGCGGGGTTCAGCTTTTCGTCGTTTGACATTCGCAGATTATCGAACGCTTTGCAGGGCCCGGGTGGCACCATCGAAAGTTTTGCGGGTGGCCCCGGAAAGCTGAATGCGAGTTGCATATCGTCTCCTTTGCAGCGGTGTGATTGTGCTCACGACATTTGCTTTGACTTTGACGGGGCTTAAGCGTTCCAGTGGCCCGCGAAGATGGGCGCTACGTCTGGATGCGCTTCTATGCGATGCAGCGTTTCCAAAAATTGTGGGCGATTAGCCTTCAAGTGCGCACGCGTTCCTGACCATTTCGATACGACTGCGGCGAGGAAGTCGAGCGCGCCGGGCACTTCGCGTTCGAGGTAGGGCGACGCGTCAAACAGGTCGGCGAAGATTTCCCAATGCCGGTGTAATTGCGCTCGTGCGGCTTTGCGCACTCGCTCGTTGCTGGCGTCGTCGGGTTCAGCGCACCAGCGCTCGGGGAAGTCGGACACGCTGACGGCGGAATAGCAGTTGGCCGCGATGAAGACGAGACCACGTAGCGAGCGCGCGCTCCGCGACGCGTCATTCGGAAACAGTCCAGCATTCGGAAAAACCAGCCCCAAGTGGATGAGGATGGCTACGCTCTCTGACATGACCGTTCCATCAGGCAATACGAGCGTCGGAATCTGCTTGAGCGGGTTGATGCGCTCTAGTTCGGCTACCGCAGAGTCGGGTTCCCATGTGGACGCACGGATGATTTTGAAAGGTGTTTTACAGCGTTCTAGCGCTACTTCGATAGCGGCTGAGCCGGAGCCTTTGCTTCCATACAAGGTGTACATCAATGAACTCCTATCGAACGAGTTGATGACCATTCCACCAGCCCCCTCACCCTAACCCTCTCCCGCGAGGGGCGAGGGGACTAGACACAGAGGCCGCCACCTCTGGTTTGTACGGTCACAGAGAGAGCGGCGCGAAAAGCGCAAGGTCTATGCGGATTGAGCCAACGACGAAATTACGTTTTGTAGCCCGCTTTATTCGTCGGGCGAGCCTTCATCCTTCGAAACCGCGCCGCCAATGGTGATGCCAACCTTTGCGCGAATCTTGTCTTCGATTTCTTTCGAAAGCGCGGGATTTTCGCGGAGGTATTCGCGTGAGTTGTCCCGGCCTTGACCGATGCGATTGCCGTTGCAGCTGTACCAGGCGCCGGATTTTTCGATGAAACCGTGCTCCACGCCCATATCGATGATTTCGCCGTGGCGGGAGATGCCCTGACCGTACATGATGTCGAACAAGGCTTCCTTGAATGGCGGTGCGACTTTGTTCTTTACGACTTTGACGCGGGTTTCATTGCCGACGATTTCGTCGCCCTTTTTGATCGCTCCGATGCGGCGAATGTCCAGACGCACCGAGGCGTAGAACTTGAGCGCATTGCCGCCGGTGGTCGTCTCGGGGCTGCCGAACATGACGCCGATCTTCATGCGAATCTGGTTGATGAAGATGACGAGCGTATTCGTGCGTTTGATATTACCGGTGAGTTTGCGCAGCGCCTGACTCATGAGGCGAGCTTGCAGGCCCGGGAGCTGATCGCCCATTTCGCCTTCGATCTCGGCTTTTGGGACGAGCGCGGCGACGGAGTCGATGACGACGATATCCACGCCGCCAGAACGAACCAGCATGTCGGCGATTTCAAGACCCTGCTCGCCGGTATCCGGCTGACTGATGAGCATGTCGGGTACGTTGACGCCGAGCTTTGCTGCGTAGATAGGGTCGAGCGCGTTTTCCGCGTCGATGTAGGCGGCGACGCCGCCCAGTTTTTGAATCTCGGCGACTACGCTCAGGCAGAGTGTGGTTTTTCCTGACGATTCCGGGCCGTAGATTTCGACGACACGACCGCGTGGCAGACCGCCGATTCCGAGCGCTATATCTAGCCCCAGCGAGCCCGAGGAAACTGGAATGATGTCGAGTTCGAGGTTGCCCTCGCCCATCTTCATGATGGAGCCTTTGCCGAACTGTTTCTCGATTTGTGAGAGCGCGGCAGCTAGCGCTTTTTTGCGGTCATCCATGGGGAGTTCTTTGCTCATTTTGAAAGTCCTTTAATTGTAGGTTTCACAACCTGCGGTTGCGGATTGGGGGTTTGGCCACCTGCGCATTCCTAAATAGAGCGACCAGCTTTAGGAAAGGTGCCTCGCAGGCGACCGAAATGTGTTCGGCAAAACGAATCTGTTCACTTGAACTCCGTCCCTTGCATCCACAAACAACTACTTGCGTTTATGAACAGCACTGGATAGAATTCACTGTATGGATGCGCACTGTATAAGAAAACAGTTTTCGAGTCAAGCGCATCGTTAAAAATCTCTGGAGACTTCAATGCGCCCACTCACCGCCCGCCAGGCCGAAATCCTTGCCCTGATTCAGGACTTTATGGAGCGTTGCGGCTTTCCGCCGACGCGTGCCGAGATTGCCGAGAAGCTGGGCTTCAAGTCCGCCAACGCCGCTGAAGAGCACCTCCGCGCGCTCGAGCGCAAAGGCATTCTGGACATCCTGCCCGGCGCGTCGCGCGGCATTCAGCTGAAGCAGGCGGGCTTGCCCGGTTTGCCGCTGATCGGGCGCGTGGCGGCAGGTTCGCCGATTTTGGCTGAGGAAAATATCAAGTCGCGGCACAAGGTTGATCCGGCTCTTTTTTCACCGAAAGCGGACTACCTGCTCAAGGTAAAAGGCGATTCAATGATCAACATCGGCATCATGGACGGCGACCTGTTGGCGGTCCATAAAACGACTGAGGCGAGATCGGGCCAAGTGGTCGTCGCCCGCATCGATAATGAGGTGACGGTCAAACGGCTGAAGCGCAAAGGCAATGCAATTGAACTGCTGCCCGAAAACGACGCGTTAAGCCCGATCATCGTCGATCCACAGGTGAATGATTTTGCGATTGAAGGGTTGGCCGTGGGCGTGATTCGTTCGGGTGGGATTCACTGATTGCGAGATACAGCTTTTCTCTGCAATCACCTTTTATCAAGGGATAAACGCTGATTAGTGTAATACTCGACTTATAGTTATTTACGGCGCTACCCCATAAGCAGCGGTCATTTCAGCGCAAAGCCATTAACGTTCGTTTATACGTTCAGCCCTGCACTCCATATAGTTGGCACGCGTCAGCGCGTCACGCCATGCTTCGCCAAGGCGTCGCGGGCGCTTTGCGGACCGGTGATAATTTCCGCCGCCCAGCCTCTCGCCCGCGCCGCTTCGACATTTCGCGGCGAGTCGTCGAGAAACAAAGTTTCAGCCGCAATCAAATTCAACACCCGCTCGGCAAGCGCGTAGATCGCTGCATCCGGCTTCGCAAGGTTCACCCGCCCAGAAAAGATTCCGCCCTCAAATCGCGCAATCCACGGGCACCGCGCCTCCAGCACAGGTGCATACGACGCAGGCATATTCGACAGATACACCAGACGGTGCGCGCCGTTATCAGCCGCTTCATCAGCCAGTTGATTGAACAGCGCGATAGTCGGATCAATCGTCGGCAACACATGTGGAATGCGCTCAACAAATGTGTGCAAGTGGGCGCGATCCAGCGAGAGCCGCGCTGCACTGCGCCCGGCGACGGTAGCCGCGTCTACGAGACCCAGATCAAAGTCCAGCCAATCCTGATGATTGACGAGTGTGTCCGCCAGGGCCGCCGAGGTCGTTGGCGACGCTGACGTTGGTGCGAAGTGCTCATCGATCAGTCGCACCGGATTCCATTCGAACAGCACGTTACCAAAGTCAAAAACGATATTCATGGCACGATCATAGGCGATACGCGTAGACGCACTCCGTGATGAAATACGGCATTCCCAATACGCCAACGTTCACGTCGATATGACCACTGCTCTTACCGCTGATCTCTTCGAGTCCCTTCTCGGCAAACTCATTTCCGTCAACACCGCCGCAGGCATCGAAATGTGGCGGATTGACAGCGTCAAACGTCGCGAGCAGCACGGGCTGCGCGCGGACCCTCCATTCAACGTTTATCTTGCCGCGCCATCTGGCAACGACCGCAAGCAGGGCTTACGCACCGCCGCGCTGCCCGACGGGGTTACAGCCGATTTTTTTGCGGTACCGATCGCTGTCAGCAAGGATCAAGTGACTTACGAGGTGGTGTTTAACTGAAGTATATGAATCGCGAGCATCACTCAGGAATCATGAGAGTGCCTTGTTCCCGGGGTTAGTCAGGCATAGCAAAAAATTCCACAAGCGATGCACTCCCCGCTCCCGGAACACGCGGTAGCGCCGTGCGAGCGATCTCGGTTCGCGCGATACCGTTACGCCAATAACGTGGTCACGCGGTCGGCGGCTCAGCAGTCATATAAAGATACAGACCCCGCGTTTCTACTTCACGAAAGCCCTGCCGCTCGTAGAGTCGGCGTGCCGGGTTGAACGGTTCGACGTGAAGTCCCATCGGGATTCCGGCATCGTGCGCATGCCGCAACAAGGCGTGACTGATCGCGCCGCCGACACCGCGATTTCGCGCCGAGCTCACCAGCGTGATTTCCATTAACCGTAGTTCTTTGCCAGTTTGCTCGAAGTACAGCCGTCCCGCTCGTAAGCCGTCGACTTCAATCAACAGAAATTGCGCGTTTGGATAATGTTGCCGATAATGCGCGTGTTGCGCATCAAACTGCTGGCGGCAGAACCTTTGCTTGTCAGCGTCCGGCCAATCGACAGCAGCCAACTCGGCTTCGCGCGTGAGCGCGTAAAGCGTGGCGGAAAAATCCCGATCAAGCGCTGTTTCGGCCTGCACGACCACCTGTATAGCAGGATGCAGTGCGGCCAGGGTCGCGTTTAATGCGGCAATCACCCGCGCGAATCAAGCGTGTCGGTCAAACCCATTCGCCATGAACGGCAAAGCTCAAGTAAGGGAAGTCAAGCCCAAGCAGCGTCGAAGCGCGTACCGGTGCACGGGTATCACCACTATAGGCGTATCGCCCCAATTCGGGCGCAACTCCGGTAGCAGCCCGCGGCCCGGCGAGCACGTAAACACCCGGCTTGAGCTGCGGGCCCGACCCACTCGCCATGAAATTGAAAAATGCGGAGCTGCGCTTGCCCGAGGAAGCAATGTGCGTCACCTCAAACCCGGAAAAGGCGTCGTCATGCGCAGTGAACAGCACCGACGGACTGGTGCCGCCGAGGCGTTTCGGCCGGTGCGACCACAAGCCATGCCGCATCACGACCCCGTCAATCGCAATGTGAACCGCAGTGACCTGCAGCTGGTCTTCTGACAGCGCGCCCGGCCCACCCGCGAAACCATGAAACGACACATCGCGCAGCGGGGACAAAATCTTTACGCCGCTATTTGCATCGGCAGCTAATCCAGCGATGGATTGAGCATCTTCAGCAAATCGGGCCAATGCAAACGGCAGCGAGCCGCCCAAATCCTTCGCGCCGACCGACTCGGCGACCAACCTGCGCCCACCGCCTTTTTGTCCGTCGAACGCCGCGACCGCGCCGGGCGATCCGAGCCACACAGAGCCTGCGCTCGCGACAGCTACGCCTGCGGTGGTGGCCGCAGACACCGACATAAAACCTCGTCTGTCCATTATTTTTCCTCGTTACGTTCAGGCACTGCGTGCGTTAGGTCCGCGGCGGGTATACGCCCTGCAAGGCAATACAAAAGTTCAGTGTCAGGTACGGCTGCATATTGTTGTGGGGCTGATCGCCACCTATTGCAGCGACGGCGTTGGGCGACATTTGCACCAGGCCTGTGTTACTCGCCTGATAAAGGTTTGCTCCGACCGAGCGAGCCAATGACTCAGCAACTGCCTGAGGATCTTCCCCTGGCTGGTTCGAAGCCATCATGGTGTGCGAGTGCAAAGGTATTTCAGATTCCAGCAGCGTCACCGTTTCACTCCCGCCCGCCTCACCCAAATCATGAAGCGAAAGGCCGGGCCCCTGACCTGGGTGCATTGGTGCGTTGCCCTGCATGTCGGGGAGTGCGAAATTCGACTTGCCGTCGCCCCCGTAAGTCGTACCCAACAGGGAAAAGAGCGCAGTGTTCTGGGAAAGCGGGAGAATCTGCCCATTGCAGAAAGCCCAGCCTTTGGGGGCAAAATTAAAGGGGAAGATGCGAATCTCGGCAACAAACGGGTCCATTGTGTGCTCCTATGTCTGAGACGGGAATATCCCGAAAAGCGAAATGATGAAATCGACACAGAGATAAGGCTGCAAATTGTTATGAGGCTGACTGCCGCCCGTAGCACTCACCGCCTGAGCATTCATTGCCGAATTCGCGTTTGCGGCGATAAAGGGGGTGTAAGCAGGCGTGGTCGCCAGAACATTGTTGGCTGCATTGGCTGTCGTAGCGTCGTCATTGCTCGCCAACATTGGATGCGTATGTGAGGGAATTTGCGCTGTTGTCAAAGTAATCTGCTCAGCGCCGCCCCGTTCCGCTAGGGTAAAACCGCCCCCGAAGTGCAGCGGAAGGCGTCCACTCACGTCGGGCAGTGCAAATGTCGACTGTCCGTCACCCCCGTAAGTGGTGCCGATCAAATTGAACAGGGTTTCGTACTCCGATATAGGGAGTAGCTGCCCATCGCAAAACATCCAGCCTGCAGGGGCAAAATTGCCCGCGAACATCCGGATTTCACCCACATAAGGTTGTGCCATTTTTTGCCCCTAGGTCTGTGACGGGAAGATGCCCTGTAGGGCAATGCTGAAGTTCAAGACCAGATATGGCTGCATATTCAGGTGCGCCTGACTGCCTCCAGCATTGGCCAGCGTTGTCGGATGCATGGCACCAAGATTCGCAGGCGGCGAGTAGCTCTGCGATAACGGGCTGGCCAGAAAATTACCGGTCGGTATCGCGACATTCGTGTTGTCCCTCTTCGGCGAAGCGGCGGCAGTGTGGATATGCGTCGGGATTTCGCTAATCGACAACGTATGACTCTTCTCGCCGCCGCGCTCCCCTAGCGTATGAGAAGCCCCCATGTGTATGGGGGTTCGCCCCTGCAGATTCGGAAGGGCGAAGTTAACGCGACCGTCTCCTCCGTACGTTGTTCCCAGCAACGAAAAAAGCGCTTGATTCTGATTGATAGGCAGCAACTGACCGTCACAGGTCGCCCATCCCTTCGGCGGAAACCCGAAACTCATGATTCTTATCTCGGACAAAAACGGTTCAGCCACTTAACTCTCCTCATCAAGAAAGTGCACATTGCACTCACAGATCGATATCGATCACTGCGACACGACTAACTAACAAAACCTAGAGTGCACAACTCACACTCACGGGGTAATTCCGCAGGACCCCGCGCCGACTCCAGTGACGGAAGCCTGACCGACGGCCGCCAGGGGTCCTGATCCGCCGGACACGGAAGGGTTCTGCCCGTTGACGAATGCCTGCACGGTCGGATCCGACTGCACACCCGCTGTCAAGCCTTCAAGGTTGAACGCCGACGTCGGATTGGCTCGGCGCAGTTGCAGTCCAAAGAAACCAGGGCCGCCACCCGAGCTGACATTGCCACTGACTTTCGCGCAAACGGTGCTGTTGTTACGCGCCTGAACCCGTATCGCGTCCAGCGCCGTGCCGCCAGATACCACGTTCGCCGTGTTGCCCGTCACCGCAATCTTAAGTTGACCGCCCGCGCCGGTTGAGCCCGACGACTCTCCGAGAATCGGGTAGGCATTGTCGATGGCGCTGATCGTGTTGTTCGCGACGTTAACGTTCATGGTGCCAAACCCGACCACTGACGACCCGGAGTTGAAGGCGCGAATACCGAACTGATTGCCACCGACTCCCGTCCCCGTAATAACGTTGTTCTTCACTGCGCCCGTTGCAGTTCCGGGCCCACTGCCGCTGAACACATTAATAAGTGTGCTGATCATGCCGCTAACGGTATTCGAGTCAACATTGAAAGTCAGCGTCGAAGTCACTGCGCGGGAAACCTGAATTCCCTGATTGCCCTGATTAGGGGCGCCAGCGGTAACGGTGTTCCCCTTGAATGTCGCGTTTAGCGTTGAGCTATCACCTGAGTCAGCGCTCAGAGCGACCGCAGCGTTTCCCGTCAACGTCGAATTTTGGACGGTGCCTGTCAGATTGCCACTCAAGCTCGACTGGAAGAATATTCCGTTGTTTCCAGAAGCCGAGCTGTTGTCTTTGATCGTCGCAGCGTCGAACACAATCGTGCCGGTGGTGGCGCTATTGTGAATGCGGACATTGTCTTCGGTTGATCCACTGACCTCAATGCGGGTCGCGGTTGCAGCCGAATCTGCGAGGTCATTGATCAATATCCCTGCCTGCTCACCCGTGTTGTTAGTGTTGTTCTGAATCAACAGGTCCGCCATCGCAAGCCGATTGACAGTTGTACCTTTGATGCCGCTGTTGGCGTTATTCTTGATCCACATCAGCTTGAGATCAGCCCTCGCATTGGTCAGTGCGATGCCATCGGCCGTTGCTTTCTGAATCGTTCCGCCGCTACAGGTAGTCGTGCCGGTCTTGCACGTGTTTGTCGTACCGTCGCCGGAAATGGAAAGCGTTCCGCCACCCGTGTTGGTGAGCACGATTCCGTTCGCTGGTCCGGAGCCAGCGGTGCCCGCCGAGATGCTCTGGTAGTTCAGACCGGACGCGCCAATGGTCGTACCGGAAACGGTGAGTGCCGTTCCAGTAGTTGTAGCAATCGTGTTGCCAGCACCCTGCACGGTCACCGTGCCGCCGCCACTGGCCTTGAATCCCAGACCACTCGTGGTCGCGATGGTAAGGCCGCCACCGATGAAGTCAGCGCTGGCGTTGATGAAGTTCACCGCGTCCGAAGCTCCGGTTGACATACTGATGCCGGTTACCGTGATGCCCGTTGCGGCGCTAACGGCCGAGAGCGTACCCGCGAGCGTGGGGCGGTTCGCGAGGCTGCCCGGCATGGAAAGCGCGCCTACCGTGAGGGTCGATGCAGCGCCGGTCAGCGTCTGTCCGCCTTTGAACGTGTAGGCACCGATGGTACTGGCCGTCCCCTTGTAAACGTAGATGTTTGCGTTGGCAGCGGGTCCCGCGCCAGAAAGCGCAGTGCCAAGTCCGTTTGCGCCCGCCCCCATATTCAGGAACGGAGTGTTCGAGCGGCCATCATGCGTTGTGGCTGCTGAGGCGTTATCCACGTACCAGACGATGTTCGGGATGTTGAACGTGATCGTCGCCGTACGAGAGACGCCGTTTGACGTGCCGGTGTAGACATAGGTATCTGTGCCGGACGACTGTCCTGCTGGTGGCGTGTAGGTAAACGCACCCGCGCTGTCGATGGTGATCAATCCGCCGCCAGTAGTTGCAACGCCGCTTACCGTGGTCAAAGTGATAGCCACATTCGAGGTGTCATTGCTGAGGATGGTGGTCGCATTGGCGGTGAACGGTGTCACCGGTGCCGAATGACCGGCAACTACGAACTGCGTGTTGCCAACAACGTTGTAGCTGTCGTTCTGGAGGTTCGGCCCCACCGTGAAAGTCTGTTGAACCTGCAGCGCCGGATACCAGGTGGCATCACCCGCCTGATTTGCATCAATCACGCAGGTCCCTGTCCCGATAAACGAAACTAAAGCCCCGGCAATCGAGCACACGCCCGTGGCAGATGCGTCAACCGTTAACGACACCACTAAACCCGACGAAGCAGTTGCCGTCACGGTGTAGGAGCCGTTGTATACGGCCACCGTCGGCGCAATTGAGGTAAAGACGACGGTCTGGGTTTTGCGTACAGCGAACGACTGCTGTACCTGCGGCGCTGCGAAGTAGCTGGCATTGCCCGCCTGATTTGCGTTGATCACGCAGGTGCCTGCGTTGGGACCAAATGAAACCGTTGAGCCGACGATAGAGCACACCGACGACGCCGATGGATCGATGGTAAAGCTGACCGCCAACCCTGAACTTGCAGTTGCAGTTACAGTGTAAGCCGCCCCGCCGACCGCCGCCGTAGTCGGCGCGCTTGACGTAAAGCTGATCGTCTGGTTGCTCTTTACCGCGAACGACTGCTGGACCTGCGGAGCCGCGTTGTAGTTGGCATCGCCCGCCTGGTTGGCGTTGATTGTGCAAGTACCGGCACTGATATACGTAACGGTTGTGCCAGATACCGAGCAAACCGCCGGACTACCGCTCGTGAACGCCACGACAAGCGCTGAAGTCGCCGTTGCAGACACCGTGTAGTCCGGCCCGCCGACCGTCGCCGTAGTTGGCGCCGTCGAGGTAAAGCTAATGGTCTGACTACCTTTGGAGACGGCGAGCGACAGTATCTGCTGAGGGGCCGCGTTGTAGTTGGCATTGCCTGCCTGGTTGGCAAAGATGACGCAGGTGCCAACGCCGATAAACGACACTGTCGTGCCTGAGATCGAGCAAACCGACGCTGCCGGGGGGGCGATTGTGAAGCTCACCGCCAACCCTGAACTTGCGGTCGCAGCTACCGTGTAGGTAGCGCCACCAACGGTGCCGACGCTGTTCGTTGAAGTGAAGGTGATGGTCTGATCACCTTTAGCGACCGCAAAGGACTGCTGCGCCTGCGGAGCGGCGTTGAATGAAGCGTTGCCCGCCTGGTTGGCATTGATCACGCAGGTTCCAGCGCCAATAAATGACACTGTGGCGCCAGCGATTGAACAGACCGACGTTGCCGTTGCGTCAATGGCGAAGCTGACCGCCAGACCCGACGACGCTATCGCGGTGACCGTATAAGTTGCACCGTTAAAGCTGGCCGTGGTTGGCGCTGGCGAAGTGAAGTTGATCGTCTGGCCACCCTTGTTCACGGCGAACGATTGCTGCGCTTGTGTGGCGGCGTTGTAATTGGCATTACCCGCCTGGTTGGCGTTGATCACGCAGGTGCCGTTACCGATGAAGGACACCGCTGCGCCGGAGATCGAACAGACTGCCGCAGCCGATGCGTCGATCGTGAAGGTCACCGCCAATGCGGATGATGCCGTGGCCGTTACTGTGTAAGTCGCTCCGCCAACTGTGGCTGTAGCCGGCACAGTAGACGTGAAACTGATTGTTTGGCTACCTTTGCCTACTGCGAACGACTGCTGCGCCTGGGGGGCCGCGTTGTAATTCGCATTGCCCGCCTGATTGGCGTTGATCACGCAGGTGCCAGCGCTGGTAAACGACACTGTCGAACCAGAAATCGAGCATACCGCCGTCGCTGAGGCGTCGATCGTGAAAGTAGGCGTCAGACCGGACGTTGCGGTCGCGGTCACCGAGTAGGTCGCACCGCCAACGGCCGCCGGCGCGGGGGCCGCCGAAGTGAAGCTGACGGTCTGGCTGCCTTTGGCTACGGCAAATGTTTGCTGTACCTGGGGCGCTGCGTTGTAGTTGGCATTACCCGCCTGGTTCGCATTAATTACGCAGGTGCCAACCGAGAGAAACGACACTGTTGCCCCCGATATTGAGCAGACCGCAGTAGCGGACGGGTCGATAGAGAACGTCGGCGCAAGACCTGACGTCACGCTCGCCGTCACTGTGTAGGCAGGACCACCGACAGCGGCTGTCGTGGGTGCGCTTGACGTAAAGCCAGTCGTCTGATCACCTTTGGCGACCGCGAACAACTGCTGCACTTGCGTTGCCGCGCTGTAGGTTGCATTGCCCGCCTGGTTGGCGTCGATCACGCAGGTGCCAGCGCCAATAAATGTCACTGTCGCGCCGGAGATCGAGCACACCGCACTCGCCGTCGCGTCAATGGTGAACCCAACGGCAAGTCCCGAGGTTGCAGTCGCCGTCACCGTGTACGTCGCACCGGCTACTTTGGCGGCCGCTGGCGCGGTCGACGTGAACGCAATCGTTTGATCGCCCTTGGCGACGGCAAACGATTGCTGCACTTGTGGCGCAGCGTTGTAATTCACATTGCCCGCCTGGTTGGCGTTAATTACGCAGGTGCCGACCGTGGTGAACGACACCGTCGAACCAGAGATTGAGCACACGGCCGTCGCAGTAGCATCAATCGTGAATGCAGGTGCCAGACCCGATGTTGCCGTCGCGGTCACCGTGTAAGTTGCGCCAGCTACCTTGGCCGCAGTCGGCGCGGTCGAAGTGAAATTGATGGTCTGATCACCCTTGGCCACTACAAACGATTGCTGAACCTGAGGCGCGGCGTTGTAATTGACGCCACCCGCCTGATTGGCGTTGACTACGCAAGTTCCAGCGGTCAGGAACGATACCGTCACACCCGAGATTGAACACACTGCGGCGGCAGAAACATCAATGGTGAATGTCACTGGCAAAGCCGATGGCGAAGCTGTCGCCGCGACCGTGTACGTTGGGCCTCCTACCTTGGCCGTGGCGGGTGCGGTTGAGGTAAACACGATTGTCTGATCACCTTTAGCTACTGCAAACGATTGCTGCAGCTGGGGAGCCGCGTTGTAGTTGGTGTTACCAGCCTGATTTGCGTTGATCACACAGGTGCCAACCGTCAGTAACGACACCGTTGCGCCAGAAATCGAACAGACCGCAGAGGCAGATGCATCAACGGTGAAAGCCGGTGTCAGGCCAGACGTGGCGGTCGCGGTCACGGTATAGGTTGGCCCCGCTACCTTGGCAGTGGCAGGCACCGTTGAGGTGAAATTGATTGTCTGATTGCCTTTGACTACGGCAAACGATTGCTGAACCTGCGGCGCGGCGTTGTAGTCCGCATTACCTGCCTGGTTGGCGTTGATCACGCAAGTGCCAACCCCGATGAACGATACCGTCGCACCGCTAATCGAGCAGACGGTAGCGGCCGAGGCGTCAATACTGAAAGCGGGCGCAAGTGTCGACGTTGCCGTAGCGGCCACCGCATAGGTTGCGCCACCCACAGACGCTCCCGCTGGGGCAGCCGACGAGTAGCTGATCGTCTGGCTGGCTTTCGATATCGTCAGCGTAAACGGCTGTGCCGCCGGTGCTCCGACGCCATTGCCCGGCGTGAAAGTCAATGCGTAGGGGTTAACCGTGCCGAGTGCAGGCGTGCCTGACAGCGTGCCGGTTCCATTGCCGTTATCAACATAGGTCATACCCGTCGGCAACGCGACACCACCACGCGCAATGGCAGGCACCGGGAAACCGCTCGCCGTAACCGTGAAGCTGCACGCTGCGCCCACGACGCAGGTTGTGCTGTTGGCGCTGGTGATCGCAGGTGTTTGATTAACTGTGAGCGTAAAGTTCTGAACGGTATTGGGCGGAATACCATTGGCAGCCGTTAGTGTGATCGGATAAACGCCGCCGGTGCCCGCCGCTGGCGTGCCGGCAAACGTTCCGTTCAGCGGTGTGCCGGGCCCGTTGTAGGTAAACGTCACGCCAGTCGGAAGCGTCCCGGTCTGCGTAATTCCGGTCGTCGCTGGCGTCGCGGTGGTTGTGACCGTGAAACTGCCCGCCGTGCCAGCAATAAACGTTGTCGCGTTAGCGCTCGTAAACGTAGGCGGCAAGCCAAGGTTCAATGTGAAAGCCTGTGTGGCGTTACTGCCGAAGCCATTGCTTGCGGTCAGAGTACAGCTATATGTACCGCCCTGCGCGACGGTCGGGTTGCCTGCAAGCGTGGCAGTGTTGTTACCGTTGTTGGTTACGGCAACAGACGGCGGCAACGCAACGTTACACGCACTGAGGGCAAACGTTGCGCTCGGAACACCGGTTGCAGTGAAATTGAAACTATTGGCTTGTCCGGGAATGAACGTGGCGTTATTGACGCTGGTGATGGTTGGCGGCAGCTTCACATCAATGGTCACCGTTGCATCGGCCGAATTGAGTACGCCGTCGTTAGTACGGAACGTGAAGCTGTCTGGCCCGCCGTAGGTGCTGTTGGCCGTGTAGGTGAGGTTAGGTGCCGTTCCCGTCAACGCGCCGTGCGCAGGCGGCGCGACGACAGTAAATGTTAGCGGCGAGGCCTCATAGTCAGAGCCGGTGAGCGTGATCGGCAGCGCCACATTGGCGACTGCGACGACACTCTGCGCATTTGCAACCGGCGGCGCATTGAGCACCATGTCAATGCGGAAATAGACGTTGTCCCGGTCAACTGTGCTGAAAAGAGTCGTGATGTCGGTGCCCGCTGGCGCGTCGCCCGTCGGATCGGTTGCGACGGGCGCGATGCCAGTCCAGTCACCGACAAAGCCGTCGCGCACGATAGCGGCGATCAATTGCCCCGACATCGAAATCGCGAAGGCGGCGACGATGACAAGCTGCATGCCATGCCAGCCGCGGCGGCGCGCAAACCAGACCGACAACGCCAACAATAGCGCGGTCAGCGCGAGTGACAGTTTGGCCAGCGTGGGAACCACCATCAAGGGCGGGCCGTCGACGAGGATCGGCCCCGCACCGCTGAGCGTTAAGGCGTCAGCACCCGTCAAGCCGTCGGAGCCTAGCGTGGTGATACCGATCCGCATTTTTTGGCCATTGGCGGGCAAAAATGCGTTTGGCAGATAAGTTTCAACCGCTGTCGTACCGCTGCTGCCATTGCCTCGCGCCAGAGGTGTCGACGAAGCATCGACGAGCGTGGCGGGGCCGAGCGTTCCGCCCGAACATGCTTGCTGCGTAATGGACGAAATACGATAGCCAGTGGCGTCGGCCACGACAATGGTGTTGAGAACCTTGTCCACACCCGCAAATGCGCCGTTGGCTGTGCTGATTGAGCACCCGGAAGCAGCGTTGTTGTCGGCATCGATTAGCGTACTGACGGTGGTGGTCGCAGCGAACGTGACCGAGGCAGCTAAGGCGGCGATTGAGACTGAAGCGGCCCGCAACAGAGAACACCAGCGCGGAGCAAGTGGTTGACGGATTCGGCTCACAGTAGCCAACTCACTTTGCGCACCGCGCGCCTTTTGAATGGCTCCGCTGACGCCGCCAATTCCGCTGAATTCCATGCAATCCCCCGTTTTCATTTCTCGACGACGAATTTGGCGGACACATCAGCCAAGCAACCATCGCGTTGTCATAAATTTTGCGCTTGCAGGCAAAATTCCGAGACTAATCTTATGCTTACTCGTTCCAGATCGCAAGCAAATTAGTGATTCGCTACGATCAAGATCGACTATTTAATTTCCTCTGTAACTTTTGGCTTCTCGCAAATTTTTTCGACCCAAAATCCAGAGTAAGAAATTTAATTCAACAACGCATCGCATCACTACGGGAACCCGGTTAGAGAATTCCAGCGCCGCAGATGATCGTCTTTTTGGGTGCGCACGTGCCCACAAGTGGTGAAGTGGTTCGAGACACCCGCTTTTCACGCGGCCACTGATTGCAAAGGTTAGACATTCAACGAAACGTTGACAGGATCGGTGGCCTCAAGCTCAGCAAAACTGCCACTGAATTTCACACTTCCGCGATCAATCACCACGGCGCGATCAGCCACGGCACGAGCGAAGTTAAGGTTCTGTTCGGACAGGATGACGCAGAGCCCGTCCCGCTTAAGCGCTTGCACCGTTCTGGCGATGTGCTCGACCACAACCGGTGCCAGCCCTTCCGACGGCTCATCGAGCAAAATCGCTTTCGGATTGCCCATCAGCGTGCGCGCAATGGTCAACATTTGTTGTTCGCCCCCAGACATCTGGCCACCGGAGCGATGCAGCATTTCGTTGAGTTTCGGGAATAGTTCGCAGACGCGATCGACGCTCCAGCGCGGCGCGTCCAAGACGTTTTGACGCGATGGAAGACGGCCGACTTCAAGGTTTTCGGCGACGGTCAAATCAGTAAATATTCGGCGATCTTCAGGTACATAGCCGAGACCGCGTCGGGCAATCTCGTGTGGCGTCAATCCGGCAATCGAATCGCCATCAAACCGGATATCGCCAGACACATCTGGCAACAGTCCCATGACGGCTTTCATCGTGGTCGATTTACCTGCACCATTGCGACCGACGAGCACCAGCACTTCGCCCGCGTTCGCGGTGAACGTCACATCGAACAGGAGCTGCGCGCGACCATGATGGGCGTTGAGGTTGCGGACTTCAAGCATTCGCCGCCTCTTTTTCCGTCGCCACACCGCCGAGATACACCGAGCGCACTTCGTCGTTCATACGCACCTCATCCGGCGTGCCTTGCGCGATGATGCGCCCGCGATTCATCACGATCACGCGGTCAGCGAAGTTGAAAACAACGTCCATGTCGTGCTCCGTAAACAAGAGCGCGACGCTCCTCTCGCGACACGCGGCAATCGCGAGTCGCATCAACGCCTCACGCTCAGCCGGTGCCATGCCGGCAGTCGGCTCATCCATCAGCAAAAGGCGCGGCTCATTGGCGAACGCCATAGCGAGTTCGAGACGCTTCAAATCTCCGTACGCAAGTTCGGAAGCCGCACGACGTGCCTGTTCTGCAAGACCGACGCTGGTTAGCAACGCATACGCGTGCGGCTGATAGGCGCAATGCGCCCTTGTGTAAATTGAGAGCGCAGATCGATGCTGACTCATCAACGCCATCTGCACGTTCTCGCGAACCGACATCGAACCGAACGTCGCGGTGATTTGAAACGTACGCGCAACGCCCATCCGAAACAACGCTTCTGGCGACTTTCCGGTGATGTCCGCACCATTCAAACTTACACGCCCCGCGTCGGGTTTAAGCTGCCCGTTGATCAGATTGAAGCTGGTCGTTTTCCCCGCGCCATTCGGCCCGATTAGCGCGACCGCTTCGCCCGTATTGACGGAAAAATCGATGCCTCTGACTGCGGAAACGCCATCAAAGGATTTCTTGAGGCCACTAACTTCGAGCGCCAGGGTCATCGCTCTCTCCTATACGTGATCAGGGCCTCAATACGCGGCCCAATCGTCCCGACAATCCCCTTCGGAAACAAAAGCACCAATCCCAAAATCGTGAGTCCCAACGCAGCTCGCCAATACTCGGTGTTGCGCGCCAACGTATCCTGCAACCACGTAAACGCCGCCGCACCAACGATAGGCCCAACGAGCGTATTGATCCCGCCCAGGAGCACCATTACTAGTGCATCCACCGAGCGTGGAATCGCGAGCACTTCCGGCGAAACACTGCCTTTCGAAAACACGTACAACGCACCGGCAAAACCCGCCAATGCGCCCGCAATCGTGAACACCGCCCACTGAAGTCGCACAGGCGACAGCCCAATCGCGCGCGCCTTCACCGGTGCGTCGCGCGCGGCACGCACGCTGTACCCGAGCGGCGTGTACACGAGCCAACTGCAAAACGCGAGGCCCACACCGCACACGGCAAACACCATCCAGTAAAAATTGTTGCGGTCGGTAAGCCACTCAGGTGGCCAGATTCCGACCAACCCATTGCTGCCGCCCGTCACCGCGTCCCACTGAAATACTACCGACCACGTTATCTGCGCAAACGCCAGCGTCAACATTGCCATGTAGGTGCCCGACAAGCGCACGCTGAACCAGCCAAATAACAACGCCGCCCCACCCGCGAGCACGACCCCGCAGCCCATCGCCGTAACCAAACCCAGGCCCAACTTCACCGCTAGCGCCGCGCCATACGCGCCCAATCCGAAGTACGCCGCATGCCCGAACGAGCCCATGCCGCCCGGACCGATGATGAGGCCGAGGCTTGCCGCGAAGAGCGCGAACACCATCATGTCAATCGCCAGCACCAGCGCGTAGTCGCCAACGAACATTGGCAGCAGCGCCAGTGCTACGGCAAATGCGACGGTCAAAAGCAAGGCAATCCGCCCAGGTGCACGTACGATTGGACCGACCATCGCAGCGGATCGCGCGTGCGTCAAAGGCCTGCCAAACAAGCCATTCGGCTTAAACACCAACACCACCGCCATCACAATAAATTCTGCGACCAGCGTCAGTTTGCTGAATGCAAACTCGATGCCAAATAACGTCACCTCGCCAAGGCCAATGCAGTAAGCCTTCACCAGCGAAATAATGATCGCCGCCACAAACGCGCCCGGCAAACTGCCTAGCCCGCCGACAACAACCACCACAAATACATCGGCGATGATCGACAAATCCATCGCCAGATTCGCAGGCTCACGCGGCAACTGCAAAGCCCCACCAATACCCGCAAGAAAACTGCCGAGCGCGAACACGGCAGTGAATAAAAGTTTCTGATTCACGCCAAGCGCGTCGGTCATCTCACGATCCTGTGTGGCGGCGCGCAGTAGTAATCCGAATCGCGTTTTCTTGAGCAAAGCCGTGAGCGCAAACAGCATCACAACGCCAAGCACGATCAACAACAAATCGTAAGTAGGGAACGCCTTGCCAAAAATATCAAGCGCGCCCGTGAACCCCGGCGCACGTGGCCCAAGCAAATCCTCCGGCCCCCAGATGGCGAGCGCCGCATCCTTGATGATGAGCACTAGCGCGAACGTAGCGATGAGTTGCAGCAGTTCAGGTGCGTCGTAGATGCGGCGAAGAATCAAAAACTCGGCGAGCAACCCAACCACGGCAACGGCGAGTCCCGCCACCAGCACACCGCCCCAGAATCCCAACGCACCGCCCAGCGTTGTCGCCACCGTGTAAGCCACATAAACGCCCAGCATGTAGAGCGAGCCATGCGCAAAGTTCACGATGCGCGTCACGCCGAAAATCAGCGAGAGGCCAACGGCAACGAGGAAGAGTGAAGACGCGGACGCCAAACCGTTAAGGGTCTGGACAAGGAAAGAAGACAACATCGCTTAACAATAGCCCAATGAGCAGTTTGTGGTTCACGCGAAGCACGAGTAGTCCCCTCTCCCCTTGCGGGAGAGGGGTAGGGTGAGGGGTTTGGTGGAATGAGCGGATTCGTCAACCACCAGCGCGCTCATGCCGCGCGGGGCAGTAACTTTCTTTTGCGTCGCCAAAAGAAAGTCACCAAAGAAAAGGCGACCCCGACATTCGCCCTGATCCGAGATTTGAAACGAAAACGTCGCGCGGTCCGAAACTCGCTACGCTCAAACAACGGACCGCTTCATCGACGTTTTCACTCCAAATCTCGGGGGCGAATGAACGGGGGCCCGGCGACCCAATTTGCCATCGCGAAACCCGGTTGTGAGGCACGCGGAATCACAAGGCAGGCGCAAAGACGCTACTTTCGCACCGGACCCTTTGCCGCAATGATCTCTGCCGTCTTAACCCGAAGTGCTTTGCGGTATCCAACAAAAAAATCGTCCAACACTTCCTCAAGGATATCGAGCGCGTCGAATACGTCGGCTTGACTAATTCCGGACGTATGACTTCCTGCGTTACCGAGGCACTTCACCGCCAGCATTGACTCGCGAGAAGCCGCGTGCTCACCAGTTAGCAGATTGATTCGCGCCTCCAAAGTCAAAAAGCCTCCGGACGGTGTGTGTTTCTGCACGCTCAAAGCATCCAGCATGAATTCGGCGGCGATCCGTATGTGCTGTCCTGCGGCGCCTGGGTCGCCCCAAGCGCTCGTAAAGGCCCGCTCCAGCTCAGCGCGCGCATTCCCCGGACACTCCTTAGGAATCGATATAAGAGCGGGGGAGGGTTTGACGTGCTTTGGCTGAAACAAGGTCTCAATTCTGTGGCCCGAACTTTCATCCGGTACGACGTCACTGAAACCGGTTCCTGAGACGCAGGTCGCGAGTCGACACTCATCGTTGCTACAGCGCATCATCGCAGTGAAATAAAGTGCTGGAATTTCGATTTCACGAACAGGCACTCCGTCATCTGCGGACTGAAATTTGCCCTTGATGTGATTCAGTTGGCCAGCTGAACACTTTGGGCAAAGCCAACCCGTCTCGCGGCCCGGTGAAATCCAAGCGGTGATCAACGTGCGATTCACAGGCATAACGTATCTAGAGATTGCGGCGTGGGCGAAATATAGACGGTAACACGGCCACAACCTTAAGCAGAGGTGAGTCTCGTCAAAGAACTAATCGCGCACATGACGAAAATCGTTGTCGATGTAGCAGGCGTAGCCCGGATGCTTGCATCCGGGTTCCCGTCACCCGATCGCGTAGCGTCAAGTATTCGTTCGACGGGGTCCCCGTTCATTCGCCCCCGAGATTTGGAGTGAAAACGTCGATGAAGCGGTCCGTTGTTTGAGCGCAGCGAGTTTCGGACCGCGCGACGTTTTCGCTTCAAATCTCGGATTAGGGCGAATGTCGGGGTCGCCTCTTCTTTGGTGACTTTCTTCTGGCGACGCAGAAGAAAGTTACTGCCCCGCGCGGCATGAGCGCGCTGGTGGCATACGCACCATCTCATTCCACGAGCCCCCTCACCCTCTCCCGCAAGGGGCGAGGGGACAAGCCTCAGCGGCGACTGCGCGAGAGCTTACTGTGGTCGCAACCGCTTGATTTCCTCATCCGTCGGCTGTACGTCGTTCCCATCCACATAACGCCAAGCCGTCATCACGCCCTTGCCATCCTTCTGAGCCAGACGACCGACATAAGCCCCCATCGTCGACTGATTGTCCTGAGCCCGCCACGTGATCTTGCCGAACGGCGAATCGACGACCAGACCCTTCATCGCCTCCTGCATCTTGGCCACATCCGTCGAACCTGATTTCTTAAGCATTGCAGCAATAGATTTCATCGTGGAATAACCCACTACCGACCCCAAACGCGGATGATCGTTGTACTTCGCGAGATAGGCTTCACGGAACGCTTTGTGTTCCGGCGTGTTGATTTGCTCCCACGGATAGCCAGTCACCAGCCAGCCAGCGGGCGTTTCGTCTTTCAGGGTATCGAGGTATTCCGGCTCACCAGAGAGCAAACTCACCACCGGGCGATCTTTGAACAGGCCGCGCGTATTGCCTTCGCGCACAAATTTTTGTAGATCAGCGCCGAAGGTCACGTTAAAAATGGCGTCGACTTTGGCGTCAATCAGCGCCTGCGCCACCGCACCCGCGTCGATCTTGCCCAGCGGAGCGGCTTGCTCCACGAACTCAACGCCGCCAGACGGCTGCGCCGAGATCAAAAGCTTTTTGAACGACGCGGCAGCGGACTGGCCGTATTCGTAGTTCGGGTACACGATGCCCCAGCGCTTTTTGTTGAGCTTTGCGGCTTCGGGCACGAGCATGGTGGTCTGCATGTACGTCGACGCGCGCAGGCGGTAGGTGTACGCGTTACCGTTGCCCCAGGTCACTTTATCGGACAGCGGTTCGCTGGCGATGAACAGCACTTTGCGCTGCTTGGCAAAATCGCCAACTGCGAGGCCAATGTTCGAAAGGAACGTTCCGGAAATCAGCGCGACTTTTTCACGCGACACGAGCTCTTCAGCCACGCGTACGGCGTCACCCGCATTCGCGTTGTCGTCGCGAAAAACCGTTTCCAGCTTCTTACCGCCGATGCCGCCCGCTTTGTTAATTTCGTCCTGAGCAAGCTCCCACCCCTTTTTATAGGGCTCCAGGAAAGCCGTTTGGGCCTTATAGCTATTGATTTCGCCAATTTTGATGGTCGCTTGCGCGAAACTCGCGCTGACGGCGAGGGCGGAAATTGATGCGGCAAGGAGGGAGCGGTTCATTGATGTTCCTGTAGGCTGGATGGCCCAGAAGGTGGGCGCGTCGATAACGCTGCATCTACCATTACGTTTACACGCAATTGGTGCAGCGCGGCAATGTACCGCATTCGCCAAAAGTGCGAGAAAATACGAAACTAATTCATATAGGGGTTCCGATGAAGTTGGCACTCAAAATTCTCAAATATCTGGTGGGACTCGTCGTGTTGCTACTTGCAATCGGTTTTCTGCTGCCCAGCACTTATTCGGCGCAACGCAGCGTGACAATGAACGCACCAGCCGAGAAGGTATTTCCGCTGATCGCCAACCAGAAGGAATGGAAGCGCTGGAGCGTGTGGAATCAGCGTGATCCGAACATGGAGCTGAGCTACTCGGGGCCAGAGGCTGCGGCAGGCGCAAAATGGGTATGGAAGAGCAAATCAGAAGGCAATGGCGGTATGGAATGGTCTGCAGTTGAGCAGAACAAACGCGTTGGCTACATCCTGACGATGGAAGGAATGAAACCGGCGACGGGGGATCTCTTGATCGTGCCGGAAGGTACGGGCAGCAAAGTCACCTGGACCATCAACGGCGACGGCGGCATGAACCCGATGTTCCGCTGGTTCGGCCTGTTTATGGACAAAATGATTGGCCCGGATTTTGAATCTGGGCTGAAGAACCTTAAGAAATTGGCGGAGGCCGCATGATGATCGTTGCTGAAGAAAAGAAAACTGCGTATCGCGATTACGCTGCGCCGCAACGCACCGATGCGGTGGACACCGTGCGCGAGTTTTATCGTCTGAATCATCAAAATCAGACCCATGATTTCGTACTCAAGAAAAAGGCCGAGTACCTCGGCTTCAATCGCACCACGATGACGCCGTGGGCTGCGCTTGATTTTCTGAACTCGCTGGTCGACGACAGTGACCCAGATATCGCGCTGCCGCAGATCGATCACCTGATTCAAACGGCTGAGGCGATGCGCGCCAACAACGAGCCCGAGTGGATGGTGCTCACGGGATTCATCCACGATCTCGGCAAAGTGCTTTGTCTCTTCGGCGAGCCGCAATGGGCGGTCGTCGGCGACACCTTCGTCACCGGCTGCGCTTATTCTCCGAAGAACGTGTATTCCGAGTTTTTCGCTTTGAACCCGGATTCGCAGCGCCCTGAATTGCAAACCAAACTCGGCGTCTACAGCGAAAAGTGCGGACTCGAAAAAGTCCACATGAGCTGGGGCCACGACGAGTATCTGTATCACATGATGCAGCCGTATCTGCCGCTGCCCGCGCTGTACATGATTCGCTTCCACAGCTTTTATGCGTGGCATCGCGAGAACGAGTATCAACACCTGTGCAACGCGCAGGACGACGAGATGAAGTCGTGGGTGCAGCGCTTTAATCCGTATGATTTGTATTCCAAGAATCCGAATCGACCGAAGCTCGCCGATGTAAAGCCTTTTTACGAGGATTTGCTGGCGAAATACTTGCCCGCGACATTGGCGTTTTAACCCTACAGCTTTTTTGTTTAACCTTTTCTGCATGCGGTCTGGCCGGGCATTTTGGCCTTAGTTGATATCTTTATTAATATCAATCTAGCCCCAATGCAAGCTTGGTTTCATGAGAAAGCTGATTGGTGTTTCTCCCGTCTGCGCCGGCGGAATCGCCTGTAGCAAAAAGACACATGCGAACTCCCCGCGCAGCGCCGGGTTCGAGAATTGCATCAACGCGCAGCCATGTGAACATCCGGATGACTTAGACTGCATCCACGACTGCATCTGCGTACGTTTGTAGATGCAGCCGACGGAGACCCTGCACGCATCCAGCGACGTAGTTAGTTTTTCAGTCGGATGTCTGTAGCGGCCTCTACTAAAAGGAGGCAACTTGCAGCGTACGGATATTTCAAATCCGACCTATTTCCACAAGGTCGTAGATTGTCAATGGGCCTGTCCGGCTCACACCCCCGTCCCCGAATACATTCGCCTGATCGCGCAGGGTCGCTACAGCGACGCCTACATGATCAACTGGACGTCGAATGTGTTCCCCGGAATTCTTGGCCGAACCTGTGATCGCCCGTGCGAACCGGCCTGCCGGCGGGGCCGCGTGGAAGAGAACAACGGAGCCGATCCCGAACCGGTCGCGATTTGTCGTCTGAAGCGCGTCGCGGCGGACATGAAAGACGACGTCAAAAATCGAATGCCGTCGCTGTCGCCGAAGAATGGTAAGCGCGTCGCCTGTATCGGCGCTGGGCCAGCGTCGTTGACCGTTGCGCGCGACCTCGCGCCGCTTGGCTACGACGTGACCGTGTTCGATGGCGAAGCCAAAGCGGGTGGCTTCATCCGGACGCAGATTCCGCGTTTTCGTTTGCCGGAATCGGTGATCGACGAAGAGACGGGTTACATCCTCGATCTCGGCGTGACGTTCAAAAGTGGGCAACGCATTGATTCGATGAATGGCCTGCTGGCCGAAAACTACGACGCCGTGTTCGTCGGTTGCGGTGCGCCGCGTGGACGCGATCTGGTGCTTCCAGGTCGTAAAGAAGCCGCAGCAAATATTCACATCGGCATCGACTGGTTAGCTTCCGTTTCCTTCGGTCACATCACCAAAATCGGCAGTCGCGTGATCGTGCTCGGCGGAGGCAACACGGCGATGGATTGTTGCCGCTCGTCTCGCCGTCTCGGTGGCGATGAAGTGAAAGTGATCGTGCGCAGCGGCTTCGAGGAAATGAAGGCCTCGCCGTGGGAAAAAGAAGACGCGATGCACGAAGGCATCCCGATCATGAATTTTCATGTTCCTAAAGCTTTCATTCACGAGAACGGCAAGCTCACTGGCATGACCTTCGAGATCGTGAAGGCGATTTACGATGACAAGGGCCATCGTTCGCTGGTTCCGACCGGTGAGCCGGATGCGTTGATTGAATGTGATGACGTGCTCGTCGCCGTAGGCCAGGAAAACGCATTCCCGTGGATCGAAGCCGATTGCGGCATCGAGTTCGACAAGTGGGGCTTGCCAACGCTTGGCAAGGAAACTCATCAGTCCACCGTGCCCAACGTCTTCTTCGGCGGCGACGCCGCGTTCGGCCCGAAAAACATCATCACCGCCGTCGCGCACGGGCACGAAGCCGCCGTGTCGATTGACCGATTTCTGAACGGCGAGGATATTCATCAGCGCCCCGATCCACTGACCAATCTGATGTCGCAGAAGATGGGCATTCACGAATGGAGCTACGACAACGATACGTCGAACGATTTACGCTTCAAGGTGCCGTGGGCCAAGGCCGAGATTGCGCTGGCCAGCATCAAGGTTGAGGTGGAACTCGGCTTTGATGTCGCGACCGCGTTCAAGGAGGCCCATCGGTGTCTGAACTGCGACGTGCAGACGGTGTTCACCGAGTCCGCCTGCATCGAATGCGACGCCTGTGTTGACATTTGTCCGATGGACTGCATCACCTTCACCGTGAATGGTGAAGAAAGCGATTTGCGCGAACGGCTGCAAGCGCCGGCGCACAATAAGGATCAGGCGCTCTATGTGTCGGCCGAGTTAAAAACCGGGCACATCATGGCAAAGGATGAAGACGTGTGTCTGCATTGCGGACTCTGCGCCGAACGCTGCCCGACAGGCGCATGGGACATGCAGAAGTTCCTGCTGAACACGACCAAAGCGGGATCATCGTGCCGTGACGGCGCACAGGTGAAAATCAAAGTGGCTGACGAGGTAGTCGCATGAAAACTACCAAGGCCGTGGAAGGTATCAACGATTTCGTAATCAAGTTCGCGAACGTAAACGGTTCCGGTTCCGCGTCGGCGAACGAGCTGTTCGCGAAGGCTATTTTGCGCATGGGCGTGCCGGTCAGCCCGCGCAATATTTTCCCAAGCAATATTCAGGGCCTGCCGACCTGGTACGAAGCACGCGTTTGCGAAAAAGGCTACGAAGGCCGTCGCGGCGGCGTCGACATGATGGTCGCGATGAACCCGCAAACATGGGATGCTGATCTCGCCGAAATCGAAGCGGGCGGCTATCTTTTCTACGACAGCACGCGCCCAATGCCACCGTCGAAATTTCGCACCGACATCAACGTAATCGGCGTGCCGCTCACCGAGATTACCAACGCGGCGTACACCGATCCGCGTCAGCGCCAGTTGTTCAAGAACATCATCTACGTTGGCGCGCTTTCGGTGCTGCTCGACGTTGATGCCGATGTGTTTGAGAAGCTCTTCGCCGAAACGTACAAAGGCAAGGAACGCCTGCTCGAATCCAATGTGAGAGCGCTACATCTTGGTCGCGATTATGTAAAGACGAATCTCGCCGCTCCGCTCGGCATTCGCGTGCGTCGCAGCGATCAGGTCGGCGACAAAATATTCGTTGATGGCAATAGCTCGATTGGTCTGGGGCTGGTTTACGGCGGCGCAACCGTGGCCGCGTGGTATCCGATCACGCCTTCCACTTCGGTGCCCGAAGCATTCGAAAAGTATTGCCATAAGTTTCGCGTTGATCCCGTTACAGGGCAACACAAATTCGCCATCGTGCAAGCTGAAGACGAGCTGGCTTCGATTGGCGTAGTGGTCGGCGCCGGATGGAACGGTGCGCGCGCTTTCACTGCCACGTCAGGCCCCGGTATTTCTCTGATGACGGAGTTCATCGGGCTCGCGTACTTCGCCGAAATTCCGGTCACCATCGTCAACGTCCAACGCGGTGGCCCGTCCACGGGCATGCCAACGCGCACGCAGCAATCGGACTTGTTGTCCTGCGCCTATGCCTCGCATGGCGACACCAAGCATGTGCTGCTGTTCCCCGAAGATCCGCACGAGTGTTTCGAGCATTCGGCAACTGCGCTTGATTTGGCAGAACGACTGCAAGCGCCAATTTTCGTGATGACAGACCTGGACATTGGCATGAATCAACGCCTGTGCAAGCCATTCGTATGGGACGATGCGCGTGCCTATGACCGCGGCAAAGTGATGACCGCCGAAGAGCTTGAAGCGGGCAAAGACTTTGGCCGCTACAAGGACGTCGACGGCGACGGCATCCCGTGGCGCACGCTGCCGGGAACGCACGAGACCAAGGGCGCGTACTTCACCCGCGGCACCACGCGCGACCCTTACGCTCGCTACTCCGAACGCGGGCCGGACTACATCTACAACATGGAACGATTGCTCCGTAAGTTCAAGACTGCGGCCGATTTGGTGCCACAACCGGTGTTGCGCAATGCGGCAAAAAAAACGTCTATCGGTGTGATCTATTTCGGCTCGACTTCACCGGCGATGCGCGAGGCGTTGGACGTTTTGGAGGAACAGGACATTCATCTGAATGCGCTGCGACTCTGCGCTTTCCCATTCCCGCAATCGGTTGATGACTTCATCGCGCGACACGACAAGGTGTTCGTTGTGGAGCAAAACCGTGACGCGCAAATGCGTTCGATGCTCGTCAACGAACTCGATGTGAGTCCGAAGCAACTTGTTAAGGTGCTGCACTACGACGGCACGCCGATCACCGCGCGCTTTATCGCACGCGCCATTCGCGAAAATCTGCAACCGGCAGTTACTGCGGCTCCGATGCACAGGGAGGCCGCATGACCTACATCGCCAAACCGCGATTACATCATCCAACGCTGACGCTCAACAACGTTGGCTACACACGGCGCGACTATGAAGGGCGCGTCTCCACGCTCTGCGCCGGTTGTGGGCATGATTCAATTTCTGCCGCGGTCATTCAGGCCTGCTGGGAACTGGACATTGAGCCGCACCGCGTCGCCAAATTGTCGGGCATTGGTTGCAGTTCGAAAACTCCGGATTATTTTCTCGGTGCGTCGCACGGTTTCAACACGGTTCACGGTCGCATGCCATCGGCCTTGACCGGAGCCAATCTCGCCAATCGTGACCTGCTGTATCTCGGTGTATCGGGCGATGGCGACTCGGCCTCCATCGGTCTCGGTCAGTTCGCGCACGCGATGCGTCGCGGCGTACGCATGGCCTACATCGTTGAGAACAACGGCGTGTATGGCCTCACCAAGGGGCAGTTCTCGGCCACAGCAGATCGTGGATCAAAAAGCAAAAAGGGCGTGATCAACAGCGACAGCCCGGTCGATCTGGTCGGGCTCGCGTTGCAACTGGGTGCCACCTACGTCGCACGCAGTTTCTCGGGCGACAAGGCGCAATTGGTGCCGCTGATCAAAGGCGCGATGGCGCATGGCGGTGCCGCATTCATCGATGTGATCAGCCCTTGTGTGACATTCAACAATCACGGCGGAAGCACGAAAAGCTACGACTATGTACGCGAGCACAACGAAGCCGTGAGCCGCATTGATTTCATCAGCGACCGCAACGAAATCACGGCCATGTACGAGCCCGGCGAAGTGATTGAAGTTCAGCAGCACGACGGCTCAATGCTACGGCTGAGGAAGCTCCTGTCTGACTACGACCCCACGGATCGCAACCGCGCAATGAACTACATGCAGACGCACCACTCACGCGGCGAAATCGTCACCGGCCTGCTCTACGTCGATCCGATGGCAACCGATTTGCACACGTCGCTCAACACAAGCGAGCTGCCGCTTAACGCAATGAGTGCGGCGCAACTGTGCCCAGGCTCCGGTGCGCTAGCAAAGCTGAACGCAAGCATGCGTTAGCTCAACGCATCGATACGCGAGTCAACCAACAGGTAGTGCTCATCATCATTTGAAAGGCCCATCATGTCAGAACGTACCGTGTTTCAGTCCATGTCACAAAAGCACGTCGTCAGCCTCGGGCCGCAGGCGACCGTGTGGGAGGCCGCGTGCATGATGACCGGTGCCAATTGCGGTAGCGTGCTGATCGTCGACACGCCGGGCAAGCTGCTCGGCATCGTGACCGAGCGCGACCTCATGACGCGCGTGCTGGCGAAGGCGCTGAGCCCCGACAAAACGCTCGTGTCGGACGTCATGACAAAGAACCCGCATTGCGTAACCCCAGAAACTCCGGTGTCGGATGCGGTACTCATCATGATCGAGCGCGGTTTTCGCCATCTGCCGATCATGGGGCCACACGGCAAGCTGCTCGGCGTGTTTTCGGTGCGCGACGCCTTGCCGCGCGAGGTCGGCGCGGCGGTCAGCATGGCCGAATTCAACGAGCAGGTGAATGATGCTCGTGGGTAAGTTTTGCACGTTTGCCAGACGGGAAGTTACAGCATCAGCTTTTCGTTGAATTTGCCATTCTATTGGGGCTAGCAGTGATTTATTCGTTAAGTCGACTTACCAGCTTTTTTGCTTCTAGCCCTCGTGCAGCGGTGCTTTTGTTAAAAAGTCATATCCGCTATTGAGGCACTAAATGGCCGGCAATAGGATCCACCCGAAAGTACGACTGCAACTGCGCGAAGTACGCCGGATATTCAAGTAGCAACAATTCCGGTTCAGCGAAAAACACCTCGCAGGTGACCGCGAAAAACTCGTCGATTGACTCTGCGGCGTATGGGTCAATTGCCGTGTCGAGATTGCGATCTACGCATCCGCAAAAATGCGCGTAGGCTACGTCAATCGCGTCACGAAATGCGGCGCGTTCGCTGGCAAGCAGCGGCGGCAGACCATTCACTGCACCATCAAGCATGTCGATCTTGTGCGCGAACTCATGAATCACCAGCGCCATGCCCGTCTCATCGTAACCCGCCTCCACCGCGGGCCATGACAGCAGCACCGGGCCGCCCTCCCAACTTTCACCTGCAATCGGTTCAGCCGAACGATGTACCACGCCCGCTTCGTCCTCGAAATCGTGCGTGCGCGGAAAGTCACCCGGATAAACCACCACATTTTCCCAGCCGTCGTAGTCGCGCATCGCCTCGGCAACCGTCGCACCACGACCGAGGATCAAGAGGCTTGCCTGCACGCCGATCAAGATGCGCACGTGTGGCGTGACTTCAAACGCGTGCTCGCCTGATGTTGCTCCACTGACGATGCTTTTTTCGACGAGAAAGAGCGTGGTCAGATCGCGCAGACGGGCGAGGACTTCTGGCGTGTAATGATCGAGAAACGGCAGTTCGTTGAGCGCTGCATTCCACTCGTCATCAGGCAGCGCATACGTCGTCAACGCGCGTTCGCGACGTTTGGTTTTTAGCCAGTTGAACATCAGTTAGCTGGGCGCTGGGTCTTACCCCCTCTCCCCTTGCGGGAGAGGGTTGGGGTGAGGGGTAGCGTGGATCGGACAACCACCGTTGCCGCGAGAGCAACCGTCCCCCTCACCCTAGCCCTCTCCCGCCGGGGGAGAGGGGACAAGAACGGCCTGCGGCAAAGTTGGTGCCGCATCAATCTCCACCGACTTGATCCGCTCAAAATGCCCACTGATTTTGCGGCTCGAAATCTGCACCTGCTCCGCGTCATCATGCGCCTGCTTGATGTGTGTGGCGAGTTTGTCCATGCGCTCTTGAAAGCGCCCAAAATCACCGCCGAGTTTGCCCAGTTCGTTCTTGATCACCGCTGCCTGCTTGCGCATCTCGGCATCGCGAATCACGGCGCGCACGGTATGCAACACAGCCATCAAATTAGTTGGGGACGTGAGCCAAACGCGCTGCGCCTGCGCCTGCGCGACGATGTCGGCGTGGTTACCCACGATCTCGGCAAACACCGCCTCTGACGGAATGAACATCACCGCCGAGTCAGCGCCCGCGCCGGGCTGAATGTACTTGCTCGCGATGTCGTTGACGTGCTTTTTCACGTCAGTCGCGAACTGCTTTCGCGCCACTGCGCGCGCCGCATCCGGCTGGGTTGCATCAATTGACGCCCGGTAATTGGAAAGCGGAAACTTCGAATCAATTGCCATCTTCGACGCACCATCCGGCATCGTCAAAACGCAGTCTGCCTTTTCACGCCCACTACCCACGGCCGCCTGAAATTCATACACATCTGGCGGCAAAGTATCCCGCACCAGCGCCTCCAGCTGCACCTCACCAAACGCGCCGCGCGCAGACTTGTCAGAGAGCACCTGCTGCAAGCTCACCACGTTCGTCGTCAGGCTGTCGATCTTTTTCTGCGCCTCGTCGATCACGGCAAGGCGCGCCATCACATTGGCAAAAGTCTCGTTCGTTTTCTTGAAACCTTCGTCGAGCCGCTCGTTGACTTTGCCGCTGATCTGCTCCAGTCGCCCGTCGACGGTTTTGGTCATCGTCTCGGCCTGTTGCGTGATTTGCGCGCCCATCGAGCGCAAGGTGTTTTGCAGCAACTCCTGATTGGCACGCGTCTGCTCAGCCATTTTCCCGAGCATGCCTTCGAGCACTTCGCGCTTCAGCGAATCCTGTTGCGTCGACAGCGTTTGTTGCAACAGCGCCAGTTGCTTCAGCGATGCTTCGGTTTGCTGCGACAGCGAATGCACGACTTGCACTTGCAACGTCCCGATCACTTCGCGCGTGCCGCTGTTCGCTAGTGTCAAATCGCGTCCCACGCGTTCGCTGACCTGATTGAACATGCCGCCGACATCGCCGATCATGGCGCGGTGCTTCTGCTCTAGCTGACCACCCAGTTCGCCGCTCATGCGCCGAACGAGCGCCCCCTTTTGCGTGACGATCAACACGAGAATAATCACCAGAAGCACGATCATCAGCGCCATCAACGAGAGCGCAATGTCTCCAGCGTTCAAGCGACCCACTCCGTATCGGCCAACAGCGCGAACGAAATCAACCAATGCGTGCTGACGTATTCGCCGCCGGTAATCGCCGCCTCTGCCGCAATCACATGATCGCGCGAGAGCGTGCCAAAGCGCTGCCAGCGCGGATCGTCGCCAGGCACAAGCATTTGCATGATCCCGCGCATGCACCACGCGCGCGATAAATTCAAGCCGTGGTTATGCACTTGTTTAGCGTCGTGTTCGTTCGTCACCAAAGCCGGTTCGAAGAGGCGCCAATCGCCCGCCGTAAGCCCTGATTTTAGCTCCGGCAAGAACGCATCGAACCACGCGATGAATTCAACGATCGGCAACACCAGCGCCATCAACAGCGCCTCAGTCAGTGCAGGCGACAAAAAGTCCTCACCCGAAAAATCGTATGCCAGCCGATAGTCGCGATCCGCGCCGAACCATTGGCGCGCTTTGGCCTTAATGACACCCATGAACTCGATGTCACCCACGGTCGTCGCGTAACGCAGCGCATGAATCATCGCGAACGACGTGTTCGAATGCACACCGTGACGCACCGGCGCGTTGGCCGTTTGCAAATGATGCAGTATCGCGTCAGCCAGATAGTCCGCGAGCGGACGCAACCCAGCGCGCCATTTTTCGGCATGTGGATGGACGCAAACCGCAAGCTCAGAGTAGAGCTTCAGCAACCAGCCCCAACCGTAGGGACGCTGCCAATGCGCCGCACCGTCACGCGAAAAATACGCAACTTCAAGCTCGGCCTTTGCCGCATCAAACTGCCGGTCAAACCATGAAGCGATCGCTTTCGAGTGCGTTTCGTCGGGGCCCAGATTCAGCAACCGCGCCATTGACCAGTGCATGTGAACGCACGAGTGCCAGTCGTAACTGCCGAAAAATATGGGATGCAAAGACGACGGCTCGCATGCCTGCGCCTCCGCTGCGCTATGCACAAAATGCATCGTGAAATTGGGATATTCGCGACGTGCGTTTTCGAGCGCGGTGCGGGCGTAGCTGGCGTGGAGTGTGTTTATCTCGGACATAAAGCGTAGTCTAGCGAGTCGAACCTATAATTCATCGCAATCGGCTTTCACACAAAAGCGGGGTTGTCATCGAACTTAAGCGTTTGCCGACACTCCGTTTTTTTACGTCTGCGATTTGGTGATATTTGCTCTTGTAGGAGCGGCTTGCCGCGACCGCTGGACTTGAGGTCGCGGCGAGCCGCTCCTACAAGGCCAACGCAGAACACGACAGACTGAGGTATTAATCATGCGTATCGAAGAAGAACTAAAACTAGATTTCAAAGACGTCCTGTTCCGCCCCAAGCGCTCCACGCTAGGCTCGCGCGCCAAGGTCGAACTGAAGCGCGACTACACCTATCGCCACTCCGGCCGCCATAGCGAAACTGTGCCGATCATCGCGGCAAATATGGACACCGTCGGCACCTTCGAAATGGCGGCCGCGCTCGCCAAGCATCACATGCACGTCGCGCTGCACAAACATTATCTGGTCGAGGACTACGTCACCTTCTTCAACGACAACAACCATCCGGTGCATCAGTATGCGTTCTACTCGCTCGGCATCACTGACTCCGATCTCGACAAATTCAAGGCGGTCAAAAAAGCCACCGGTGATGCGATTGAATTCGTCTGCATTGACGTGGCGAACGGCTACACCGAAACCTTCATCGATTTCGTAAAACGCTTCCGCGAGGCTTACCCCAAAACCACGATCATGGCGGGCAACGTAGTCACCGCCGACATCACCGAAGCGCTGATCCTCGCGGGCGCAGACATCGTCAAAGTCGGCATCGGCCCCGGCAGCGTCTGCACCACTAGAAAGATGACCGGCGTAGGCTACCCGCAGCTCTCCGCCATCATCGAATGCGCCGACGCCGCGCACGGCCTCGGCGGCCACATCTGCGGCGACGGTGGCTGCACCGTGCCCGGCGACGTCGCCAAAGCCTTCGGCGGCGGTGCCGATTTCGTCATGCTGGGCGGTATGCTTGCTGCCCACGACGAATCCGGCGGCGAAATCGTTCATCAGCACGGCAAGACGTATCGCAAGTTCTACGGGATGAGCAGCGAAGTCGCGATGGAAAAGTATTCAGGCGGTGTCGCGAAATACCGCGCCAGCGAAGGGAAAGCCGTCACGTTAGAGGCGCGCGGGCCGGTCGATCACACGGTGCAGGAGGTTCTGGGTGGTTTGCGCTCGACTTGTACTTATGTGGGTGCGCGGACGCTTAAGGCGTTGTCGAAATGCACTACGTTTGTACGAGTTACTCAGCAGATTAATGAGGTTTATGGGAAGGCGGAGTAAGAGGGTTACACACTGCTTGGGAAAAGTTTGGCGGCAAGGCCAGTCAACGCAGCGCCAAGCAAAGTCGCCGCAGCGCTCCACGCCATGCCTTGAAGGCTGGTCAGAAAATAGACTCGGAGAAGTAACGCGAGCCCAATGAGAAACATTGGCACACCAATGCCAACAAGGGCGTATACCGCGATTCGCCTCCACGTTGGAAGTCCGACCTGCCGCATGTCGTCCCATGGCGTCGGCGCGCGATAGGTGACATCGTGCTTGCAGGCCACGCAAACACTCGCACCCGCCGTGTTAATGGACTCACATCTGGGACAACGCCAGTCGTAGGTGGGCGGCTTAGTCATGGAAGAACATTAGCGTGGATTTTGCGCCTTGATGCGCTTGTGCGACGAAATCGCGTCATCGTAGTGTCAGAAGGTGGTGACGACAAAACTCGGACGCTCGCGCCCGGATTTCCGTGCATTTCATCGCAATGTCACCACTGCTTTGCTTGCGATAAATTGGCGTCTCGCGGATCTACTGGTGATTCGCCAAAGTCAACAAATGACCTACGCCACGTTTCTGGATCCCCAGCCTTCAGCCGAGGATGACGGCGGCGAAAAACGGAAAGTATTTGCTAACCACCACGCCGTCATTCTCGCGCCAACGAGCGCGGGAATCCATCCAGTAAGCTGACTTAATGTCCATTCAACCTGCGGTTTACATCATGGCGTCGCAACCCAATGGCACGCTCTACATTGGCGTGACGGGTGCTTTACGTGAACGTGTCTATCAGCATCGTGAAGCTTTGATCGCTGGGTTCACGGCGCAATATGGCGTCAAGACGCTGGTTCACTTTGAGTTTTTCGCTTCGATGCCTGAGGCGATTGCTCGTGAGAAGCAGTTGAAGAAGATGTTGCGTAAGGCGAAGCTTGCGTTGATTGAGCGCGACAATCCGAACTGGCGTGATCTTTGGTTGGAGATTCAGTAGCTAAATCAACGGTCGCTGCGACAGCGACGTTTCTGGATCCCCGCGCTTGTAGCGCGAGGATGACGGGAAAATTTAGAGCGTGCGCCGCTCTCCTCTGCCATCATCATCCACGATTGCCGTCATCCTGGTGCCACAGCACGGGGATCCAGAACGTTCGGAATAGCCACGTTATTTTGGAGCGCAACCGTTCTGGATTCCCGCTTGTGGCGAGAATAACGACGGAAGTGCAGCTGACGTCACTCGTAGCGCAGCGGCGCTGTGTGCGCGAAAATTGGCCTACAACTGCCTCTGCACCTGCGGCGTCTCCGGCACCGGATACCCGGCTTTGCCAAACTCGTGCGCGATCATTTTGTTGATGTCGAAATAGACTTGCCAGTAGTTGTCCGTATGGCAGTAGCCGCGCACGGTGAGTAGCGGGCCTTCGGCGGTGAATTTGCTGATTTCTACTTCCGGGGCTGGATCGGTGAGCACATTTTTGACCGCTGGCAATGCACTTTTCAGGCGTTGAGCAGCCTCTGTAACGTCGACGCCGTTGGCAACCTTTGCTTCGCAGTCGACGCGGCGCTGCGGCAAGGCAGAGAAGTTTTTGATGGTGTCGCTGAAGATTTTGTTGTTGCCTACGATGTGGGTGACGCTGTCGCCGGAGACAATGGTGGTGCCGAACAGGCCGAGCTCTTTCACCGTGCCTTCGACGCCGCCTGCGCTGACGTAATCACCGACCTTGTACGGGCGCAATACCTGCAAAAAAGCGCCCGCTGCGAAGTGCGACAGCAGTCCGCCCCACGCCGTGCCGATAGCGAGGCCCGCGCCCGCCAAGAGCGCGGCGAAGCTGGTGGTCTGCACGCCAAAGATATCGAGGATCGCTAGGATCAGCACGATGTTGAGCAGCACACCGATGATCGACACCAAGTAGCGCGCCAGCGTGGGCTCGATCTTGCCGCTTCTGGCCAGCGCCTTCTCGACCATGCGCAGCACGAATCCGATGATCCAGCGGCCGATGATCCAGGCGGCGATGGCCGCGACGACTTTGAGACCAAAGTCCGCGCCTTTGGTCGCGAGCCAGGTCATGATTTCTTCGGTGTTTAGTTTGCCCATGAGTTCTCCAGCGAAATTTACAATTTGTAGCGCGTATTCGTAGCATCGCTTGGCGGCGAAATCCAGCGCGATATCGTCGCAAAAGTGGCGATTCAGACGATTGAAGCGGGAAAACCCCAAATGCGGCGACAGACTACCGCGCGTTACGACTTCTATACTGGCAGACTGAGCTGAACACAAGGCGGCGCGTGGGCACAAGGTGCTTACTCCGCATCGTTCGGCGTGCAACACACAACAAGGAGGATTCATTCATGCGTCGTATTCACGCTTTCACCATCGTCGCTGCTGCGCTCACGGCGTCTGCAGCGCCGTCAGCATTTGCGCAGGACAAAGGCAATCTGAACATTTACTGCTCGATGCAAATCGAGTGGTGCACGCTCGCCGCGAACGAGTTTTCGAAGCAAACAGGCGTCAAGGTCAACACGTCGTTCAAAGGCTCTGGCGAGACATTCGCGCAGATCAAAGCCGAGAGCGCGAACCCGAAAGGTGACGTGTGGTTTGGCGGCACGGGTGATCCGCATTTGCAGGCTGCCGAAGAAGGATTGTCGGAGGTTTATCAATCACCGATGATGAAAGACTTGCATCCGTGGGCGCAGTATCAAGCGCAAATTTCTGGCTACAAAACGGTGGGGATTTATGCTGGAGCGCTGGGCTTTAGCTACAACACTGAAGTCCTCGCCAAAAAGAAAATCGCGCCGCCCGCCTGCTGGGCTGATTTGATCAAGCCGGAATTGAAGGGCGACGTGCAGATGGCGAACCCCGCCGCATCTGGCACCGCTTACACCGCGCTCGCCACGCTGGTGCAGGTGATGGGTGAAGACAAAGCCTACGACTACCTGAAGGCGTTGCACAAGAACATTTCCAACTATCCGAAATCAGGCACGGGACCGGTCAAAGCCGTCGCCCGCGGTGAAGCTGCAGTCGGCGTGAGCTTTATGCACGACGTCCCCGGCGAGAGGAAGAACGGCTTCCCGATTGAGATGGTCGCACCTTGCGAAGGCACCGGCTACGAGGTGGGTTCGATGAGCATCCTCAAAGGTGCGCGCAACATGGAGAACGCGAAGAAGTTCTACGACTGGGCGCTGACACCTGACGCGCAAAAGCTCGCCGCACAAGCCAAGCAGTATCAACTGCCGTCCAACAAAAATGCGCCGCAACCGCCTGAAGCGCCGCGCTTTTCGAGCATCAAGCTGATTCAGTATGACTTCAAAAAATATGGTTCATCGGCGGAGCGAAAACGCCTGCTGGAGAAGTGGGAAAAGGATGTGAATTCGATTCCGCGATAGATTTTTTAGCGATCAGCTTTTCGCTGTAATCGCCTCTGCATTGGGGGTATAACCCGTATTTATCAGAAGTCGATTTCTGAATAAATGCGCTTCTAGCGCTTGTAAAAACGTCATTTCGGCGTAAAGCCGTTAACTTTTTTCACGCGAGATTGGTACGTTCATGCTGTCGTGAACTCCGTGTGCAGCACAATGAGGCATGAGCATCCCCGTCTTCCCTTCGCACGCCGACACCGATCCACGCATCCTTGGCTGGATGCAGGGTTTTCCGCCTCCCGCCGAGCGCACGCTGCGCTTCGCCGATGGTTCGTATTACGAATTTCCGCAGCGGCGCTGGTCGTTCAGTCACATGCGAGAGCTGCTGTCAACGGCGCGGGTGTCGCGCGGCAACGGCCCGGTGTGCGCGCTGCCACGCGCGGATCGTGACGACCTGAATGCGGTGCCGTTCACGACGCTGGACGGTCATGCTTCAACCTGGGGCGAAGCCTTCGCAGCGAACTACAGCGACGGCGTAGTCGTGCTGCATCGCGGTCATATCATTTACGAAAAATACTTCGGCGCGTTGGAAGCCGACACCGTACACAGCGCCTTCTCCGTCACCAAATCGTTCGTCGGCACGCACGCGGCGATGCAGGTGCACGCGGGTGCGCTTGATGACTCGGCGCTGGTGACGCATTACGTCCCCGAATTAAGGCTCACTGCTTATGCCAATGCCACCGTGCGTCAGGTGATGGACATGCTCATCGGAGTGCGCTATTCCGAGGCTTACGCCGATCCGGCCGCAGATATCTGGAACTACGCCCACGCTGGCGGTATGCGCGCGCGGCCTCCAGACTACGCAGGCCCGACGTCGTTTTACGAGTACCTGGTGACACTAAAAAAAGAAGGCGAACACGGCGTCGGTTTCACCTACAAAACCGTGAACACCGAGGTGCTCGCGTGGATCGTCAAACGCGTTTCGGGTACGCGCCTCGCTGATCTCACGTCGACGCAAATCTGGTCAAAGCTGGGCTGCGAATACGACGCGCTGTATCAGGTGGATAGCGTGGGCACGGAGTCCGGTGGTGGTGGACTGAACACAACGCTGCGCGACCTCGCGCGGTTCGGCGAAGCGATGCGCTGCGACGGCAGCTTTAACGGTCAGCAGATCGTGCCCGCAGCGGTCGTAGCGGACATTCGCAACGGCGCCAATCGCGATCATTTCGCGACGGCAGGCTATGCCACACTACCCGGCTGGTCGTACCGAAATATGTGGTGGGTGTCGCATGACAATCACCAGTGCTTCACGGCGCGCGGCATTCACGGACAGGCGATCTGGGTTGATCCGACGGCAGAGATGGTGATCGCGCGTTACGCCTCGCATCCGCTGGCGGCGAACGTGTTTATGGACCCGACGTCACTGCCTGTTTATCGGGCACTGGGCGAGCATTTGATGCGTGGCTAGTCAGCGTAAGATGGGCAGCCGCTGCCCACAAACCGGTGACGTAACGCAGCGCGTGGGCACGGGGTGCCCACCCTACCTACTACCTACGTTTTACTTCCCCGCTTTGTCGCCCCAAAGCTCTTTCAACCGGGCATCGCGACCGCAACCGCCGCGATAGTATTTGTAGCGAACGGGATTCTTCAGGTAATAGTCCTGATGGTAGTCCTCGGCTGGGTAGAACTTGGTGGCAAGCACGATTTCGGTGACCACGGGCTCCTTGAACGGCTTCGTTTTTTCGAGCGCAGCTTTTGACGCTTGCGCGATCTTCAATTGCTCGGCATCCTGCGCAAAGATGGCGGTGCGATATGGGGTTCCGCTATCGCAAAACTGGCGGTCTTTTGTCGTAGGATCAATGGTGTGCCAGAAATATTCGACCAGTCGCTCGTAGGTCACTTTTTGTGGGTCGTAGACGATTTCTACGGCTTCGGCATGGCCGCTACCTTTTGCGGATACCTGTTCGTACGTCGGGTTAGCGACCGTGCCGCCGGTGTAACCTGAGGTCGTAGAAATCACGCCGGGCACCTTGTCAAAATCGGATTCGACGCACCAGAAGCAGCCGCCCGCGAAGATCGCTTTGGCGGCGTTGGCGGGCGGCGCAGAATTTGTAGCGGGCGTTTGCGCGGTGGTACCAAACGCGACAAGCGCGCTGATCGCTAGGGCGGATGCGGCGGCAACGGTTGCGATACGCAAAGAAAAATACTGTTTCATGAGTAGAAAAACCTGGAAAACATTTGAAACGATAAGCCTTTGTCGGAGTTCTGGTGAATTCCTTGCAATTTCACTCGCAGGTGCGACGTCACGCCAACAGATGCGCCTCAACCCGCGCCGCCACAATCTCCGGTACGTCGTGATGCAACATGTGGCCCGCGCCCTGAATCACTTCGAACTGAATGTTGCTAAACGCGGCCAGGCGCGAATCGAAACTGCCGCGCGCGTGCCCCTCTTTGGTGGTCGGTACTTTGCTGTCGTCGGTGTAGCCGTTCCACACTTTAGCCGCAGATTCGCTCGCTCCGAGCCACAACGTTGGCGCCGTGACATGCGACCAGATGGCGATGGCTTCATCGAGGCGATATACGGTCGGGAACGGCATTTTGTGTGCCGGATCGGCGCGCAAATGCCAGCGGCCGTCGGCCTTCTGTTCGGACCAGTGCTGAGCAAGCCATTCGGCGCGTTCGCGGGTCAATCGCACATTATTTTTCTGCAATCGATCCGCGACTTTGGCGGCCGATTCGTACGATGCGAGTGTTTCGCCCGCCTTGATCGAATCGAGCCACTTTGCGTAACGTTCGGCAGCCTTGTTGGGGCTCGCGGCGGGCACGCCAAACCCATCCAGCGACACCAGTTTTTTCACGCGATGCGGACGCACGCCCGCGTACGTGCAGGTGACATTACCACCGAGGCTGTGGCCCACCAGATTGATCGGTGCATCAGGAGAAAAATGATCGATCACGGCTTCAAGATCAGCGACGTAATCGGCGAACCAGTAACCACTGCCGCCCTCTTTCGTCCAATCGGTGCCGCCGTAGCCGCGCTGATCGGGCGCGATGACATGCCAGTCGCGCTTCAGCGCGTCGACGAGAAATTGAAATGACGACGCAACATCCATCCACCCATGCAGCATCAGCAGCGGCGGAGAGGCAGGATCGCCCCAGCTGAGCACTTGAGCACTGTGGTTGCGGATAGAAAGTTTGTGGCGGGTGAAAGGCTTGATGGCAGGCATGTTGCAAGCGTAGCAGCGCAAACGAATTGCGCTCGACGGGCGAGGACCTGGGATGCTCAATGCGCAGCGCCCACCGCTATTCTGGGTTTATTCAGCTTTTGTGTGAAACAGCCATTAGATATGGGATTGAAGCTCATTATTGAGATTATCGGTTTATGAACTTTTATCGATGTAGCCCCTACGCAATGGTGTTTTCACGAAAAAGCTGTATATCTAAGGGGTGGCTGTGGGGTCGATTTGTGCGAAGGCTTGACGACGACTTCAATCTCCCGTAATCTTATAATTACAGAATTATTGTACTTAAGCGCTTTTATGAGCGAAGTCATCCCTTTTCGTGGCTTTTCGCTGCACGACCAAGTGGCGGAGCGAGTTCGTGCACTGATTTTTGATCGGAAAATCGCGCCGGGTGCCTTCATTGACGAGAATCTGCTAGCCGAACAGTGGCACATCAGCCGCACACCGCTTCGTGAGGCACTCAAGGTGTTGGCGGCGGAGGGGCTGGTTGAGCTGGTGCCGCGTCGCGGTTGTCGCGTGATCGAGATCACCGAGACCGATGCCGATGAGCTGTTCCCGATCATGGCGCTGCTGGAGGGGCGCTGCGCGCTGGAGGCGACGCAACATATGTCCGACGCTAACCTGCGCGAGCTGCAGCACCTGCACGATGAGCTGGAGCGCACGGCAGCCGTGCATGATGTCGACGGCTATTACAAAGCGAATCACGTCTTTCACAGCTTTGTGCAGCGCGTGGCGAACAACCGCTGGCTGGATCGCGTGACGGCGGACTTGCGCAAATTCGTGCGCATGTTGCGCGGGCGACAGCTGGTATTTCCGGGACGCATTGACGCGTCGATCAACGAACACCGCGTGCTGATCGCGGCGATGCTCGCCCGCGATGGCGCGCGCGCCGAGCGGGCAATGCATGACCACCTGCTGGCACAACTCGCAGCGCTCAAAGCGCTACGCACACTGGAAAGCGAGGCACTAAAAAATGCTGGCTGATCTCTCCCCCGTTCCCGCCATTCGCAAGGCGGCGCTGCGTATCAATCAGATGACCAGCGAGCGACGCACTTTGAGGCTCGTCAAGGAATGCCATCGCCTGCTCTCGGTGCGCGCCGAGGCCAACAGCCCGGCGATTGCGCAGAACATCATCGCTGAACTCGACGCGCTAACCGAGTCGGAACAGGACGCGCTGTTTTACGCGTTGGCGCATGAATTTTCGCCCGATCCACAGGTTGTTTTGTCTGCTGCGCAAACGTATGCGGCCACGCCCACAGCGAACGCGTTGGCAGCGCTAACGCAGGTCGCAGAGCCCGCGCGTCAGGAATTATTTCGTCGCCTCAACCGCGCGCCGGGTGGCACGGCGGCGCTGGTGCGTTTGCGTCGTCAATTACTGCGTCGTCTCAACAAAAATAGCGAGTGGCAATCGGTCGAGGCCGACCTGTTGCACCTGCTCTCGTCGTGGTTCAATCCCGGCTTTCTGGAGATGCGCCGCGTTGACTGGAATTCGCCCGCGCATCTGCTCGAACAAATCATTCAGCACGAAGCGGTGCACGCGATTGACGGCTGGGACGACCTGCGCCGTCGTCTGCAGCCGGACCGTCGCTGCTTCGCTTTTTTTCATGCGCAGTTGGCCAATGTACCGCTGATTTTTGTTGAGGTTGCGCTAGTGCCGACGATGCCGGATGCGATTGCACCGCTAATCGACAAAAACTCGGAAATCACGGCGGCGAAACAGTTTCGCGTCGCTGCGTTTTATTCCATCAGCAACTGCGAGCCGGGGCTGCGTGGCGTGTCACTCGGAAATTTTCTGATCAAGCGCGTCGCTGAAGAACTGAAGCGCGAGCTGCCGCAGCTAAAGACGTTTTGCACGTTGTCTCCTGTTCCAGGGTTTATGTATTGGTTAACGCACGTTGACGCAGCGCTTGCCTACGAGGGCTTGAAACCTGCAACCAGAAAGCGTTTGGTTGAGGCACTCGCGGATTTGCGTAAAGCGACCGACGGCGAGCTATCTACTTTGTCGCGCGATGCGACGCTGAAGTCGCTCGACAAGGACGCTAAAGAGGCGCTGCTCGCACTCGCTAGCGCGTATCTCATTCACGAATCTCCGCGCGCCGGTGGCGATCCGGTGGCGCGCTTTCATCTGGATAACGGTGCCAAGCTGGAGCGCATTAACGCGCTGGCCAATCTGTCATCACAGGGGCTCAAGCAGTCTGCAGGATTGATGGTGAACTATCTCTACGATCTGGACCGCGTGGAGCAGGCGCATGAGGATTTTGTGAAGGGGACGGTCACGCATGCGAGAGGCGTGGGGTCGTTGATGTAAATTCCCGGTTCCAGCAAGGACGACGCGGTCGATAGGCGTCAGCTGGTTGTGAAGTTCCACCGCAGGCGATCAAGCGCGAAAGCGAGATGGCAAAATCGTCGGACGCTAAACCCAGTTAGGCTCGAAAGAGCGTTGCGTAGGGTGCACGCCCTACGGGAAAAAGATGAACAACAACAATTTATTTGCAGCCATTCGAGCGGCGTTTCCAGCCGAACTGAGCGCGGTGGCCATCGAGTCGGCAGACAGCACGACCGGCAGGACGACGAAACGCTACACGTGGCAAGACATTGACGAGCACACCGCGCGGATCGCCAACTTGCTCACGTCGATGGCATTGCCAGAGGGCAGCCGTGTCGCCGTGCAAACCGAGAAGAGCGTTGAAGCGCTGATGCTCTACCTTGGCGTGTTGCGTGCGGGCTACGTTTACCTACCGCTCAACACGGCCTACCAGGCGGGTGAAATTGAATATTTCATCGGCAATGCGGAACCGGCCGTGGTGGTGTGTTCGCCGAAGTCACTGGCGTGGGTTCAGCCCATTGCCGATGCGGCAAAAGTTACACGCGTGTTTACGCTTGATGAGTCAGGCGGCGGCACGTTGATTGACGAAGCGACGAAACAATCTGCGACGCAAACCATAGCCGTCACAGGCGCTGACGATCTCGCAGCGATCCTCTACACAAGCGGCACGACCGGACGCAGCAAGGGGGCGATGCTCACGCACAATAACCTGCTGTCCAATGCGTTGACGCTGAAAGACTATTGGGGCTGGTCAAGCAATGATGTGCTGATTCACGCGCTACCTATTTTTCACGTGCATGGCCTGTTCGTCGCATCACACTGCGCGCTGCTATCGGGCGCGCGGATGATTTGGTTTTCGAAGTTCGATCCAAATTCGGTGTTGGCGCGCCTGCCTGAAGCCACCGTGTTCATGGGCGTTCCGACGCTCTATGTTCGCCTGTTAGCCGACGCTCGTTTGAGTAAAGAATCCTGCAAAAACGTACGGCTTTTCGTCGCCGGTTCAGCGCCCCTGCTCATCGAAACATTCAATGAATGGCAAGAGCGAACCGGGCATACCATTCTCGAGCGCTACGGCATGAGCGAGACCGCGATGCTGACCTCGAATCCGTACGCGCCCGATCAAGGCGAGCGTCGTGGTGGCACCGTAGGATTTCCGCTGCCGGGCGTCAATGTTCGTGTTGCGGACGAAAAAGGCGGAATCTGCCCTGTCAATGAAATCGGTGGCATCGAAGTCAAAGGACCCAATGTGTTCGCGGGGTATTGGCGCATGCCGGAAAAAAACAAGGAAGAATTTACCGTCGACGGCTGGTTCAAAACAGGCGATGTCGGCAAGATTGATGAGCACGGATACGTGGTGATTGTTGGCCGCAGCAAGGACCTGATCATCAGCGGTGGCTACAACGTTTATCCCGCTGAGATTGAGGGTTACATCAACGACATGCCGGGTGTTGCAGAGTCGGCCGTGATCGGTGTGCCGCATCCGGATTTTGGCGAAGCGGGTGTCGCCGTGGTCGTAGCGAAAGCCGGTGTCTCGCTTGACGCAAACCTGATTCTCTCGACGCTCAAAAACAGCATCGCAAACTTCAAAGTGCCGAAACGCGTGTTCGTCGTCGCAGGTCTCCCGCGCAATGCAATGGGTAAAGTGCAGAAGAATTTGTTGCGTCAGGAGCACGCTGCATTGTTTTCCTGAGAACAACTCGCTGTAACAACCCTGGCAACGCCGACATCCCGCAACCAACGGGTCGAATTTAGTCCGAGGACTCGATCACAGATTTGAGCGGCTCAACAACCTGACGGCTTGCCAGGCGGGTTCAAGTTTTTGTAGTCACTGCGCCCATGACAGCATCCGGCAAAGCCGTGGCAATGCCGGGAAACAGGCAGATCAGGAGCACCGCCAAAATCATCAGCGCTACGAAAGGCAATACGCCCCAGATGATGTCGTTGAGTGCAATATCGGGCGCGATGTTTTTGATCACAAAGATGTTCAAACCCACCGGCGGGTGAATCAATCCGGTTTCCATCACGATGGTCATCAAAATGCCAAACCAGATCAAATCAAAGCCCGCCGCTTTGAGAGGCGGCAAAATTATCGGTGCCGTCATCAAAATGATGCTGACCGGCGGCAAGAAGAAGCCCAGCACAATCACCATGATGAGCACGGTGGCCAACAGTACCCAACGTGACAGGTGCATGCCCACGATCCATTCGGCGGTGGACTGGCTGATGTGCAGGTAGCTCATCACATAGGAAAACAACAACGACATGCCGATGATGAGCATCAGCATGGTGGACTCTTTCAAAGTCGAGGTGAGGATGGGCGCAAGATCTCTTGGCCGCCACACCCCGTAGATCACCGCGATCAAGCCAAGGGCCAGCAACGCGCCCAGCCCGGCGGTCTCTGACGGCGTTGCAAAACCGCCATACAGGGCGACCATCACGCCAATCAATAGCAGCACAAACGGCACCACGCGCGGCAGCATTTCAAACTTTTCGCGGGTCGTAAATGTCTCCTCGGACAGCAGGGCCGAGGCTGTGCCAGTGCGCTTGAAGTCGGCTTCGGCGATTCGATACTCTTTGCGGTACCTGAACGCGGCGTAGACCGCAAACAGGGCCACCAGCAAAACGCCCGGAAAGATGCCGGCCAGAAACAGCCGTCCAAGCGACTGCTCGGCAGCCACTGCATACAGGATCATCGTGATCGAAGGTGGCAGCAAGATGCCCAGCGTGCCGCCTGCGGCAATGATCCCGGCAGCGAAGCCTGGCGAGTAGCCGCGCTTGCGCATCTCGGGAATGCCTGCGCTGCCAATGGCTGAACAGGTCGCCGGGCTGGAACCAGCCATCGCGGCAAACAGGGCGCAGGCAAACACATTGGCAATGCCAAGGCCGCCCGGAATACGACCCATCCAGACATGCATGGCGGCGTAGAGGTCTTGCCCGGCTCGCGACTTTCCAATCGCCGCACCTTTCAAAATGAACAGGGGAATCGACAGCAGCGTGATGCTCGCCATTTCTTCATAGACGTTTTGCGTAATGGTGTCGAGTGCTGACGCCGGCATGAACAGGTACATGAAGAGCACCGCTACGCTTCCCAGCGCATAAGAAATCGGCGCGCCAGAAAACATGAACAGCAGCGTAACAACGCCAAACAGCGAGCCGATTGCGAGCAGGCTCATAAGGAAACTTTTTTGTTGAATTGGATCAGTGCGTTAATGCGCGCGCTGAGTTGAACCAGTATCTGCAGGGCGAGGAGCGTCATCCCTGCCGCCATCAAACCATACGGAATACTCAACGGTGGCGCCCACGACGATGAGGTCGTCTGGTGATCTACCCACGCCTCGTGAAATAGCGTCCACGACTTCCAGGAAAAAAAGCTGCAAAACAAAAATCCAAGCAGATCGACGAGCATTACACGTATCCGCTCCATCACCGCTGGCATGAGTCCGGCGACCGCTTCAATGCCCACATGGCCGCGCAGCGACTGCACAAAAGCGCCGCTCAAAAACGTGGCACCCACCAGGCAGAAGACGGCCGCCTCGTCTTGCCAGTCGGTCGACGCCTTCAGGAAATAGCGCGAGACTACGCTTGAGGTCAGGACGAGCGAGGCAACCAGCAAGGCAAGCATGCCAAGTACCACCATCGCCCGATTGATCCACTGCAGGGCGCGGGCTAGCGGCATGAGTAGGGCAGGGGTCTCGGGGTCAATGACCAACCCCGATGGGGCATTCTCGGGGGCGTGGCTCACAGTAGCTTTTGAGCGGCCTTGAGGAGCGTCGCGCACGACTCGCTCTTGTCGGCAAAATCCTTCCAGGCCGTTTCACGTGCAATGACTTGCCACTTTTGCAACACAGCCTGGTCCATATCGTAGATTTTGGCGCCTGCTTTGGCATAAATATCGGCAACCGCCTTGTCGTCTGCTCGGGCCGAGTCGCGGGCAAAAATTTCCAGTTCGGCACCCACCGCCATAACAACGTCCTGCTGCGCTTTGGGCAATTTTTGAAAAACCTCTTTCGAAATCATCAAGGGCTCCAACATAAACCAGAAGGTCTTGTTACGTCCGGTGGTCAGGTGCTTGGCGACTTCTTCGAGCTTAAAGGAAATAAAGCTGGTGCTCGACGTCATGGCGGCATCCATCGCACCGGTTTGCATGGCCGCGTAAATTTCGTTGGACGGCAGCGTGATAACCGAGGCCCCCGCCTGCTTGAGCATCATGTCCATCTCGCGGCTTCCGCCCCGCACCTTCATGCCCTTGGCATCGTCGGGCACCACCAGTGCCTTGGTGCGGCTCGCGGTTCCTCCAGCCTGCCAGACCCAACTGACCACCATCACACCCTTGTCGTCAAGCAGCTTGGACAGGAGCTTGCCAACCTCGGCATTTTTCCAGGCCGCCCCCTGCTCGTAGCTGGGCACCAACGCGGGCATCAAGCCGATATTGGTTTCAGCCACTTCACCGCCAGCATAGGACAAGGGAAACAGCGTCATGTCGAGCGCGCCTTTGCGCAGGGCTGAAAACTGGGCATTAGTCTTCATCAGCGATGAGCCGGGATAGACGGAGGACTTCAGCGCGCCACCGGTACGCTTTTCAACCTCGACAGCGAACTTGCGGCACAGGCGATCACGAAAGTCGCCCTCGGTCAGTGTACCGCCCGGAAATTGGTGGGAGATCTTCATGCCGCCCGCCGCTTGCGCGTACGTGGGCCGGAGCAACGCCGTCAAGGCGCTGGCCGCGCCAGCTTGTATGAGGGTGCGTCGGGTCAGGGTCAGGGTCATGGTTATCTCCTTTGGGTGGGCGTTCGGGCTAAACAGGCATAGCTCGTCTAATTTATAGTGTCAAATCGTATATTTCATAAGCAAAATTGCATTAAGGATTACCCTTTACCTATGTTTTGACTGTGCTTTCGCAGTGATTTCGACCTAAACTGGTACGCATGAATCTTTTATCCGAAACTCTGCGCGAGGCTATTGAAGAGGAAGTGACCACCGGCAAACTCTCGCCCGGCACCCATCTGGACGAAATTGAGTTGGCCAAACGCTTTGGCGTGTCGCGAACCCCCATTCGCGAAGCCTTGAGCCTGCTGGCGGGCGAAGGACTCGTAGAAATGCGACCTCGCCGTGGCGCTGTGGTCGCGCAAATCACCCCCGGGCGGCTCATCGAAATGTTTGAAGTGATGGCTGAATTGGAGGCCATGTGTGTGCGGCTTGCGGCACGACGCATCTCGCAGACCGAGCTCCAGGCGCTGGAAAGCGCCCATGACAGCTGCCGTGCAGCCGCAGCCGGTCGTGACCCTAACGCCTATTTCTATGCTAACGAGCACTTTCACCAGGCCATCTATGCGGCAGGCCACAACAGCTATCTGAGCGACCAGGCGCACGCGCTACAGCGCAGACTGCGGCCTTATCGCCGCCTGCAACTACGGGTGCGCAACCGCATGCAGCACTCGCTTGACGAACATCAAGTCATTTTCGAAGCGCTGCGCGACGGCGACGCTGAGCTGGCGGTACGCGCCATTCGGGCCCATGTAGTAGTGCAAGGCGAGCGCTTTGCCGATTTGCTCGCCGGGCTGGCGGATCTGGACGCCAAAACAGCGGCAGCCGACGCGCGCACGTCACGCAATCTGGTCGCGGTGTGAGCCGAGGCGGACAACGCACGGCCCTGGCCGTTGCTTTAAAGAACCTGCGCCCCGATAAATTCATGGGCCGGCGCGATTGTTCTTTAGAGTTTTGTAGATGCGACCAATGAGTTCATAGCGCGCGGGTCAATGGCCCCCCGCTGTTTTCGGTACGGGCCATCTGGGCACGACGTTGTGACGTTTGAAGCTGTCTCCCTCGTGCGGCGCGATCAGTACGTTAGGCGCTCTGCGGCACCATGGCAAACATGCGCCGCATCATCGCCTCCAGCGCCAGTCGCCGTTTCAGTGGACTTTCGTATTCCCACCAATAGGGCACCAGGATCGCCCCAGCGCCGCCCAGGCGGCGGCGCAGCTCGATGCCGCTGCGCCGGGTGCGCGTTTGCGTGCGCGCGTACCACGCCGACAGCAGGCGCTCGCGTGCTTTGAGCCATTGCTGGGTACGGCGCAGTAACGAGACTGAACCAGTGGAAAGGCGATCACGCCGCCGCATGATGATCGATGCCGTTCGGCACAGGTTTGCCCAGCACGGCTGCTGAACCCGCAATCCGCGCAGACGGGTAACCGGCAAACAGCGCGCTCTGTGCCTCGCCTTTACCGTCGATAGAGGCGATGTCGCCACTGACAACCCCGCCTTCAGACACCAGCAACGAGCCATAGCGAACGACGCCGGACACCCATCCCGACGCATGCACGATGAGTTTTTTTCGGGCGGTCAGATTGCCGGAAAACTTGCCGTGAATCTCGGCGACATCGATGGTCACAGTGCCTTCGTACGAACCCGTCTTGAGAATTTCCAGCGTCTTGCTGTCCATAGATGCCTCAACATGGCCCTCGACCACCAGAGTGTCGCAATCATTGATTTCTGCTCCTTTGAGTTTGATGTTAGGGCCGACGGTGAGTCGGGGCGCACCGGCGACGTGTGGCTCGGTCGATTCAACGTGTTGACCGCCGGCAGCGGGGGCTTTTGTTTCGCCGACGGCAGGCGTGCGCGTCGCCGTACTCAGCGGCGGCGTTACCGCGACCGCAGATAGCGGCGCGGCGTCCGCTTGCGGCGCATAGCGCGGGGTGTCAGGCGTCGCGCGACTGTTGATGACGGGGGCAGTAACGGGTTCGTCACGGCGACCTAGAAATGAATTTTTTAACATCGATATCTCCCTAAAGCGATGAGTGTCAGCACGGCGGATGCCCTGCTGAAATAAATGCACCAAACCTCGCTCCCCCGAGTGGCCGACTTTGCAACTACCCTTGCAAACGTCCGAGCCCAGCACATTGAGCAAGTATGACGTCAGCATGGGTCGTGAGTTCTACTTTGCCATGACATTTCTTTCGTCCGCTGTCTCCACAGAACGACCAGATTACGCTCTGAATTGTCAAACCATTGATTTGTTTGGATTTTTGTTGTCGCGAGAGGCAGACAGAAACGGATAATTTTTTCATCAGCTTTTTTATGCAATGACGTTTTTACGGGGGATTATTCGCATTTTCATAGAAAGTCGACTAATACTCATATTTCGATGTAGCCCAATATCACACGTCATTTCAACAAAAAGCTGAACCCTCAGCCGTGGCTCGTGCGATTCGTCGCGCCTGAACGCGTATCGTCGCCCGCCGCTCAACAATCAGGCGGAACCGCCGTAGCATCAAGCGTCATTGCAATCGATATCTGGCACGCTATGAATCACCCCGCCCTCTTCCGTAGCTGCGCCGCAGTGTTGCTGTGCGCCCTCGCAAGCGCCGTCGCGCAGGCGCAACCCAGCGACGCCCAGATCAAGGAAATCCTGACGCAGCGCATTGACGTCGACAAGCAGGCGGTCGGCCTTGCCGCTGTCATCGTCAACGGCGAACAGGTGCGCATCGTGACGCACGGTTTTCAGGGTCTGGACAAGGCAGCTCCGATCACAGCGGACACATTGTTCGAAGTGGGTTCCATCACCAAAACCTTCACCGCGCTGCTGCTCGCCGACATGGTGGTCAATGGCGAACTGAAGCTCGACGATCCCGTGGAAAAATGGTTACCGCAAGGGCTGAGCGTGGGCGTGAATGGGTTGAAATTACGCGACTACACGGGCGCTCCGATTCGCCTGGTTGATCTCGCCACCCATCGCTCCGGCTTGCCGCGGTTACCGGACAACATGCCGAACGGCACGCGCGCCGATCCCTATGTTGATTACCGCGAGCAGCAACTGCTGGTTTATCTCAAATCACGCGAAACCCTCGTCGAAACCGACGCCGGCAAAACAACAAAAAAACGCGACGAGGCCTACGCGTATTCGAATCTTGGCTTCGGCCTGCTCGGCTACGTGTTAGCCCGCGCCGCAAACATGCCTTACGACGAATTGCTGCAAAAGCGCGTGCTCACGCCACTCGGTTTGACCTCAACCTACCTTGACACGCCGCGCAGTGAACTCGCTCGGTTCAGCGACGGGCACTACCTTGAAAAAGGCACCACGCTCAAGCAGGCAAAGCACTGGCGCTTCGACGTCATCGCGCCTGCCGGTGCACTGCGGATGAGCGCGAAAGACATGGGCCGCTATGCCCAAGCCGCGAGCGGTGCAATTGACACGCCACTGAAAGCCGCGTTCACGCTGGCACAAAAGCGCTACCGCGAAGGCATGGGGCCGATCAATCCGCAGGGCCTCGCATGGATTCTGGCAACGATCAATGACCGCGCAATCGTCACTCACGACGGCGCAACAGGTGGCTTCTCATCGACGCTGTGGGTCGAACCGGAGCGCAAGTCCGCTGTTGCTGTGCTGTCGAATACCGCGAGCCGCATCACTGACGTGGGCCTGCATTTGATGGAGCCGTCCATCCCGCTCGCGAACCTTGCGTCGATGCGGGCAGAAGCCGTTGCTGTCGACGCCAAATCGCTGGAACAGTTTGTCGGCACGTACGCGCTCAACCCGAATTTCAGCGTGACAGTACGCACCCGCGACGGCAAGCTATTTGCACAGGCAACTGGGCAAGGCGAGTTCGAATTGTTCGCGAAATCAGTCTCTGTTTTCTTCGCACGCGTCACACCGCTGGAGATCGCGTTTGAAGAGATCAAGGACGGCAAGGCGGGGCGGTTTCTGATTACGCAGGCAGGTCGCACACGACCGGCGCAGCGGGTGGAATAACGCTTCCAGTTTGGAATGCCGAATTGACCGCACCCTTCGCAGCGCAGTCATTCTCGCGAAAGCGGGAACGACACACTTTGCACCAACGCCTAGCGCGCAGCCCCGCTTTTGGGTCGTAAGAAGCGCGGTACAAATCGCGCAAATCCGGTGCTCGCGACGGGCACTTCGTGATTCATCATTTCCGGCTCAGCCACCGCGTGAAAGTCGCTTTTTACGGTAACTCGCGGCAACACCCGAAGCACCGCCGGTGATTGCGGCAATCGTGACGGAACGTCCTGTGCATAGGACGACACGATGCCCGGTTCGGTTTGCGCAAATCCATGCGCAAACAGCCATGCCAGCAAAGGCTCCCACTGCTCGCGATCAATCTCTGTCACGCTGGCGGGCATATCGAAAATACTGAGACCATTCTCAACGGCGCGCACATAAATCTGCGAACTGCGCAAGCTGCACAGCCAGTTAAGTCCCACCGAAGCGGCCCAGTCGCTGGCGATTTCTTCGGCCTGCGTGCGCCGATCCAGCCGCATACCCACAGCTGCGACCTGACAGCGACCGCTCACCACGCGCGGATGAACGCGCAGCTCAGCCCAGCAGTCGGACGCAGCTTCACGGTCAAACACCGAGCCTGAAACCGGGATCAAAATCGCATCCGCGACCATCGCGACTTTGGCCAGCGCGAGTCCGTGCAAACCACCCGGTGTATCAAGCACCAGATGCGTCGTACCGAGTGGAGGCCGAACGCTGCCGTTGGTTTCGCCGACCCATCCGGTGATCGCCGGAGCCGCACTGGGGCGTCGTTTCAGCCACACCCGCATCGACTGCTGGTGATCCAGATCGCCTAACGTGACCGTCGCGCCCACGCGTGCGAAATACGACGCAATGTGGGTCGCGAGCGTGCTTTTGCCGCATCCCCCTTTTCGACTTACGAGCGCTACTGTAGGCATAGTCTGAAGATTATTCTTCAAACTACTGATTTGCAAGCGATTTATCTGAAAATCGCTTAAAGATTTAGCAGCCCGCTGCGAGCCCTGCCCTGAACCGCTGAATGCCATCGTCAAGGCGTGGCAACTCACTCGCAAAGCACCAGCGCAGATAGCCTTCGCCTTCATCGCCGAAACCTGCGCCGGGCGCGATGCCGAGCCCGTAGTCCGTGACCAGTCGTTTGCAGAAGGCGAGCGAATCCCTCATGCCATCGACTTTGAAGAACGCATACATGGCCGCAGGCGGCGGTGGCGCATGCACGCCAGGCAGCGCGTTGAGCGCGGCGCACAGGTGATCTCGTGCGGCGAGGAAGCGCGTTTGCGTACGAGCAATCACGGCGTCGCCGCCGCGAATCGCAGCGTCACCCGCACGCTGGATAAACACGGGCGAGCAAGAGGTGTTGTACTCAATGACTTTGCCCAACTGCTCGATGAACGGGGCTGGCGCGACCAGCCAGCCCAATCGCCAACCCGTCATCAGCCACGATTTTGAAAAAGTGTTCGCGCTGACCAGCCGATCATTGGCGTCACTGATGTCAAAGAACGACGGCGCACAGCCGGAACCGTCAAACACGAGCCGTTCATAGGCATCGTCAGCCAGAATCCAGATGCCATGCTGGCGACAGCGCGCCAGGATCGCTTGCTGCTCGTCACGCGTGAGCGTCCACCCGGTCGGATTATTCGGCGAATTAACCATCAGCATTTTGGTGTTCGGCGTCAACGCAGAGAGCAATTTTTCGAGATCAAGCTGCCAGCCCCGCTCTCCGAATTCGAGCGATACGCACTGCACGTTGGCCGAAAGAATTTTCGGAATCTCAACGAGATTTGGCCACAGCGGCGTGACGCATACCACGTGATCGCCGGGGCTCACAATGCATTGCGCCGCGAGCGAGAGGGCGTTCACGCCGGCGCTGGTGATAGCGATATTGTCAGCGATGATCGGCGCGGCTGGGTTGGGATGCAGGCGCGCAAGATAATTCGCCACTGTTTCACGCAATTCGGGCAGGCCGAGATTGTGCGAGTAAAAAGTTTCGCCACGCGCAAGGCTGTCCGAGCCCGCGCTTCGAATGAAATCGGGCGTAACTTCATCGGGTTCGCCGAACCAGAACGTGAGCACGTCGCTGCGGCCAATTCCGGCGTTAGCGACTTCGCGAATTTTCGAGGCTCGCAGGTTGACGATGGCGTCGCGGGGGAGGAGAGAATAGGTCTGATGCATATCGTAATTATCGCGATACACGCGTTGCGGGCGGCGCAAACAGTATTGGGCGAGTGTTCGCCAAAGGCACGTCGAAACAAATATCCAAAAAGTACGATAACCGACACTCCGATAATTCTGGAACCGATGTAGCGCTGTGCAAATCACTGGCAACGCTCATACCAAACAGGTACGCTGCAACCTGCTCGGCACCTCGCCAAAGGCACCCTCGATTGGGCTCTCCACTGATGTGCCGTTTACCTCTGGCAACAAATTCTGTAAGTCCCAGGAACGACAAACACATCTCATGACGAACACATAAATTTGTGTGCATGTCGTTCGATACAAGTCTGGGCGGGCGCATGCACACACAGAGAAATACAATCAACCACACTTCTCGTAAGTAGGGACAGCTGGGTTGGTGATACTGCCAGATGACCCGGCAAGGGTCGACAAGACCACGAAGCGATACAACGCTGAACGCTGATTCCGTTATGCGTGCAAACAACTCAAGTTCAGCCTCATCAGCACGTCTGCACCATGCCACGCATCTTTACCTCCCTCCGCGCCGCGCTGCTCTTCCCGTTTGTGATTGTGATCGCTTTGGTGGCGGGAACGATTAGCCTGCTGTCTTACCAGACGGGCCTGAAAGCGGTCGACGAACTGTCCGAGCATTTGTTGCTTGATCTTTCGAACCGAGTTGGGCAGGCCACTACAAGGCAGTTGGCGAGCTCATCGGTAATGCTTAATGTTCTGGCGCCGCCTTTGGGCAAAAGCGATATTGATCCCGCCAGCGGAAGGTTGCTACCAACGACGATTGCGGAATTCGAGCAACGCATGTGGATTGCATGTAATCTCTTTCGCGACGAGCGCACCTATCTGTACTACGGAACCAGTGCTGGCGAATTCGTTGGCCTTCAGCGTGGCGCGCAGGGACAGTTCGAAATAAGAATTCGCGAGCAAAATGCGCCGTCTCGGACCACCTTTGAAACGACCGGACCGGGCGTGCGCGGACGCATAATTCGGTCAGACAGTTATGACCCTCGCGTCCGCCCGTGGTACGTGATGGCCTCTGAAAAGCACGCCCTAACGTGGTCTTCCGTGTATGTGGACTTCACGACTAAAGCACTGACGGTCACGCTTGCCAAACCTGTCTTCACGATGGACGGCTTGCAGCGTGGGGTGATCGCCACCGACATGCCACTGATCGAACTTGCCGAGTTTGTACGGGGTCTTCAGGTGAGCCAGACCGGGGTTGCATTCATCGTGGAGAAGAGCGGCGCGCTAATTGCGACATCGACACAGGAAAAACTGTTTGCCGAAAACGCGCAGCAGCCGACCCGATTACGTGCAGACCAGAGCGCCAATCCGCTCGTACGCGACGCTTACGCCCAGCTGGTGTCGGGCGAGAGCGCAAACAAGAGCCACGTGCGCGGTGTCGAGATTGCTCACCATTCTTTTAATAGCGGCAGCGGTCGCATTCACATGAGCGCCTCTGCGCAACGCGATGCTGCGGGTCTCGACTGGACGATGGTGGTGGCCATTCCGCGCGCCGATCTGATGGGCAATGTGCAGAAAACCATCACGCAAAACATCGTGATCGGTGTGATCGCCGTGGGTTTGGCCCTGGCGCTCGGTCTGTGGTTGATGAATCGAATTTCCGGAGACGTTTCGCGCTTGACCGACGCCACGCGGCGCCTGGCGCGAGGCGAGCGAACCGAGCGCCTGTTCAGCGGTCGGAATGACGAACTCGGGGTGATTGCGACGGCAGTCGAGGACTTCAAGGATGGTTTGCTGGTCGACCCATTGACCGGAGCGCTGACGCGAAGCACTTTCGAGAAACGCTTCGCAACTCGCACCAAATTGGCCGATCAACACTTTGCGTTGATTTTCATTGACCTCGATCAGTTCAAGCACGTCAACGACCGCTTCGGGCATGCGGTTGGCGACGTTGTGTTGACTGTAGCTGCGCAACGTATTGCGGCTTCGTTGCGGACGGAGGACGTGCTTGCGCGCTATGGCGGGGATGAGTTTGTGGTGCTTATGTCTGGCGTGTCGACAGAAGTCGAGCTCGCTGTCCAGATTGATCGACTATCGATAATGCTCGACGAGCCGATGACGATCGAAGGCAACGCTCTGCAGACTGGCGGCTCTTGCGGCGGTGCGCTCCACCCGTCGGAGGGGGCCACGCTTGACCAATTAATTCAGGTCGCCGACGCCCGCATGTACGAGCAAAAACGGTTACGGGCTAGCAAGCGAGCCTAGCGTTCGCGACGAAAAGCAGCTCGTGACCGCAACTACTGTTTAAGCACATCGGCGCCTTTCGGTGGCACAAATGTAAAGGCGTCTGCGGACAGTTTGCCGTTTTTGGTCAGCGTGGTGAAGCGAATGGCATTTGTATTTTGCAGTGCATCACGCCATGACAATTCGGCGGGTTTCGAGGCAACCATTGCGATGCGCAGTTCGTCCACCGATGCGTCCGTCTTGCGCGGTGTAGCTTCGACATAGCCAATCGACCCGCGCGACTCCAGCGTTTTCAATTCGAACGATTTTTCTGCGGCAGCGGGATCAAGCAGCAGCGTCAAGGGCTGCTCGCTCAATGTGTCAGCCAGCTTCTTCGTTGTGACCTGATTCAAGTCTTCGTCGTATAGCCAGACGTTGACGCCGTCGCTAACGATGGTTTGCTTGTACGGCTTCTCGTAAATGAAGCGAAACTTACCCGGACGCGCAATGGCGAAGGTGCCTGCGGATTGGCGACTGACACGGCCATTCTTGTCGCGCACTTCCTGTGTGAAGGAGCCAGACAGCGAGGTTAAATCGCGCGTGTAAGCGCGGAAATCAGTGAGCGGGTTGGTTGGCGTTTGGGCATGCCCGAGCAGGCACGAAAACATCGCAATCGTCACCGCCGCAATATGTGTCGTTTTCATCTAGATCAATTGGCTTTCTTTAACTGTGGGAGCGACGAAAACCGCGAATATGTCGCACCGCGCTTTCGCGGCATTCGCCGCACCTACAACGCTATTCTTCGCGCTTCGGCACAATCACTTCGCGCTTGCCCATCGCATTTGGTCGTGTCACTATACCTGCGTTTTCCATCGCTTCAATCAATCGTGCCGCGCCGTTGTAACCAATGCGTAACCGCCGCTGCACATAGCTGATCGTCGGTTGTCGACTCTCGAGCACCGCCGCAACTGCCTCATCAAAACGTGGATCCTTTTCACCATCCTGTGACCCGCCGCCTCCGCCGGAGTTCGCTTCGTTCAGCGTCTCGGCGTCCGTGCCTTCGAGCACGCCTTCGATGTATTGCGGTGGCGCCTGCGCCTTCCAATGCTCTACAACGCGGTGCACCTCATCATCGGTGACAAACGCGCCGTGAACGCGGTTAGGGATACCCGTACCGCCCAGCATGTAGAGCATGTCGCCACGACCCAACAGCGCCTCGGCTCCCATTTGATCGAGAATGGTGCGTGAATCGATCTTGCTCGCAACCTGAAACGCGATTCGCGTGGGCACGTTGGCCTTGATCAAACCGGTGATCACGTCAACTGACGGACGCTGCGTAGCGAGAATCAGGTGAATGCCCGCCGCGCGAGCCTTCTGCGCAAGCCGCGCGATCAGCTCTTCAATCTTCTTGCCCGCCGTCATCATCAGGTCGGCCAGCTCGTCGATGACGACGACGATGAACGGCATTTCTTCGATCGGTTCTGGCGCATCCGGCGTCAGCGAGAACGGGTTGGTTAGCGGCGTGCCTCTGGCCTGCGCTTCGCGAACTTTTTGATTGAAACTGGAGAGCTGGCGAACACCGGTATGCGAGAGCAATCGATAGCGCCGCTCCATCTCGTTGACGCACCAGTTGAGACCATTTGCGGCGAGCCGCATGTCGGTGACGACCGGGCACAACAGATGGGGAATGCCTTCGTAAATCGACAGCTCAAGCATCTTCGGATCGATGAGCAGCAAACGCACCTGTTTCGGCTCTGCCTTGTACAAAAGCGACAGGATCATCTGGTTGATGCCAACCGATTTACCGGAGCCCGTGGTACCCGCCACCAGACAATGCGGCATCCGGCCGAGATCGCTCACCACCGGCCGTCCCGCGATGTCCTTGCCCAGCGCCATAGTGAGCAAACTTGACGAATCGTTGTAGACCGCACTACCGAGAATTTCGATCAATGCAACACTTTGCCGCTGCGGGTTTGGCACCTCGAGGCCCATGCAGGATTTGCCCGGAATCGTCTCCACCACACGGATGCTCATCACGCTCATCGCTCGCGCCAGATCCTTCGCCAGATTGACAATCGAATTGCCCTTGACGCCCACATCCGGCTCAATTTCGTAGCGCGTAATCACGGGGCCCGGGTACGCCGCGAGCACTTTCACGGGCACATTGAATTCAGCGAGCTTTCTCTCGATCAGACGCGATGTGAATTCGAGCGTTTCACCGGAAACCACCGGTTGATCTTTCGGTAGCGGCTCCAGCAACGAGAGCTGCGGCAATACCGAATCAGGAATGTCCGCGAACAACGTAGTCTGCTTTTCGCGCTCGACGCGCTCAGACAAAACGACGGGTTCAAACGTCTCGACAATCCGGATCGGTTCGTGCGATTCAACACGTTTCGTTTCTTCGCGAACGTACAGTTCACGCAACTCCACTTCGGGCGCTGCGATCTCGTGGTCCCGCTGAATTTCGCGTACTTCTTCGCGTTTCTCCCGCCAGCTCGAAAAACCGTCCAGCACGAGGGAGCCGATCCATTCGCTCACGCGCAACCACGGAATTGCAAAGGCAAGGCTCAGCCCGACGAAAAGTAAAATGATCAACACAAGGGTGCTGGGTACGAAGCCAATCACGCGAAGCAGCGGAAACGCGAGCGTCTGCCCGAGTGCGCCGCCCGCCCCTTGCGGCAAACCGGCGAAGATGCGGTGCATTGCCAACGCCTCCAGCGTGCCGCTGCCGAGTAGCAGTAGCAGAAGACCAGCGACGCGCCACGGAAGCCCCAGAGTTGCCGTTTGATCCGCGCTCTCGTCATCCGGCGAAACAGGCGAACGGGCAGCCGATTTTGGCTTCGGCGGCATCGCCCGCCACACCGCGAGCGCGGCGAACACGACCAGCCACCAGACGGTTGCGCCGAGTACAAAGTATCCGATGTCACTGAGCCATGCACCCGTGGCGCCCAGCCAATTTTTAACGCGCGGCGCAGTGCCTGTCGTGGACCATGCTGGGTCGGCCGCGCTAAAGCTCGCGAACGCAATCACCGCAAACAGAACAGCTGACATGGCGATCAGCCAGACGATCCAGCGGCGCAGCGCCGTCAGTCGCGACGATGCGGGCGTGCTGGTTCGTGCAGATCGAACCCGCCGATTTCCCGGTGCACGAAAAACGAAACTCTTGATGCGCTCAATCATCGCGCTATTTTATTTCGCAGCGCAACAAAAAAGGCGCCGTGCATTCACAGGGCGCCTTTTCCCGAAACGACCCTTGGAATCAATATTTGCTGCTCAGCGCTGATTTTTGAGACGAAAAATACGCGGCAACGTTTTCGATGTCTTTCTTTGACAACGTGGCAGCGAAGCCCTTCATGATCGCGTTGTTACGGTCGCCCGACTTGTAATCCCGCAACGCTTTGGCGAGGTAATCGGGATGTTGCCCGGCCAGACGAGGGTAATTGACGTCGGTGCTGTTGCCATCAACGCCGTGGCAGGCGGAACACACTTCTTTAGCTTTCGCAGCGCCAGCAGCGATGTCAGCGGCAGACGCAGCACTGGTCAAAGCGACACATGCCAAAACGGTGGCTAGCGTTTTCATTATTTGGCCTCCGCGTAATAAGCGGCTAAATCGGCCATATCTTGATCCGACAGCGACCCGGCGATACCGCGCATGCTGGGGTGTTTGCGGTCACCCGATTTATAGGCTTTGAGCGCACTCACGAAGTACGTCGAATGCTGGCCCGCGATTCTGGGCACTTGATAGACCTCCGGATAGGCGGTACGCCAGCCTTCGATGCCGTGGCAGCCCTGGCACATTCGAACTTTTTGAGCGCCGACTTTAGCGTCGCCAGTGGGGGCCTGAGCCGATGCCGTCGTGCCTGTGACACTGACCAGGGCAATGAGAACAGCGATGCTGAGGGCTTTTAACGCGTTGCGTTTCATGAGATCGTGATGCTGAAAGTTTCTGGGAAATCCAACCGATTATAGAGGGGTCAGTCCGGTATGGTGAGCCGATACCCCTTGAAACGGTCGGCACGGACTTCAACTACTATTCGTATTCTTTGCCAGCCTTTCAGAGCAATCAGGAGCAGAAACCTCATGAGCGACAACATTACACACGTTACCGACGCCACCTTTGATATGGACGTTTTAAAGTCCGGCACCCCCGTACTGGTGGACTTTTGGGCCGAATGGTGTGGCCCGTGCAAGATGATTGGCCCGATTCTGGAAGAAGTGGCCGTGAGCCACGCTGGCAAGGTCAAGATCGCCAAAGTAGACGTCGATGACAACCGCGAAATCGCTGCCAAGTACGGAATTCGCGGTATCCCGACGCTCATGCTGTTCAAAAACGGCGAGCTGGCCGCGCAAAAAGTGGGCGCGTTGTCCAAAGCCCAATTGACGGCCTTTGTTGACAGCAACGTCTAACACCGTCACAATTCGTTCCGTTATGTGCCCCGCCGTCCTGGTGGGGCCTAAATTTCCCAGAAAACTTTAGAAATCATCGCGCAAATAAAGCGCAACTGATCTTTCACATTTTTCGCGTGCCTGCTCCGAATCGATTGATCGATGCGTTGAGCGGCCCGCTCCCCGTCGCCGCTTCGGGAGTCCTCAAGCGACATCCCCCACCCTTAACAGCATGAACATAGCTGAACTCAAAACAAAATCTGCCGCCGAACTCCTCGAAATCGCACTCGCCAATGAGCTTGAGAACGCGAATCGACTCCGAAAACATGACCTGATCTTCGCGCTGCTAAAGCAGCAGGCGAAAAAGGGCGAAGCCATTGTGGGCGCGGGCGTGCTGGAGGTTTTGCCTGACGGCTTCGGCTTCCTGCGTTCACCCGAGGCGAGCTATCTGGCTGGCACCGACGACATCTACATTTCGCCGTCGCAAATTCGCCGCTTCAATCTGCACACCGGTGACTCGATTGAGGGCGAAGTGCGCACGCCGAAAGAAGGCGAGCGTTATTTCGCGCTGACCAAGCTGGATTCGGTGAACGGGTTCCCGCCAGATGCGGGCAAGAACAAGGTTTTGTTCGAAAACCTGACGCCGCTTTTCCCCGACAAAGTGCTCAAGCTTGAGCGCGACATCAAAGCCGAAGAAAACATCACCGGCCGCGTGATTGACATCGTCGCGCCGATTGGCAAAGGCCAGCGCGGCCTGCTCGTCGCGCCGCCAAAATCGGGCAAGACCGTCATGCTGCAACACATCGCGCATGCGATTGCCAGCAACCATCCTGATGTGGTTTTGATCGTTCTGCTCATAGACGAACGGCCAGAAGAAGTCACCGACATGCAGCGCACCGTGCGTGGCGAAGTGGTTGCCTCCACGTTCGACGAACCTGCTACACGCCACGTTCAAGTCGCCGAGATGGTGATCGAAAAGGCCAAGCGTCTGGTTGAGCACAAAAAAGACGTGGTGATCCTGCTCGACTCGATTACACGGTTAGCACGTGCTTACAACACCGTCATGCCATCCAGCGGCAAGGTGCTCACTGGCGGCGTTGAAGCCAATGCACTGCAACGCCCAAAACGCTTCTTCGGCGCGGCCCGCAACATCGAAGAAGGCGGCTCGCTGACCATCATAGCCACGGCGCTGATCGACACCGGCAGCCGCATGGATGATGTGATTTACGAAGAATTCAAGGGTCCCGGCAATATGGAGATCCATATGGATCGCCGCATGGCCGAAAAGCGCGTCTACCCGGCTATCAACATCGGTCGCTCGGGCACCCGCCGCGAAGAGCTGCTGCTTGAGCCCAGTGTGCTGCAAAAAACCTGGATTCTGCGCAAACTCTTCTCCGAAATGGACGAGATCGAAGCGATGGAAAAACTGCAAAAGCACATGCGCGATACCAAGAACAACAAAGAGTTCTTTGAAGCGATGACGCGGGCGCGATAGCGCGAAATAGGTTGAAGCGGCTCGCGCCGAGCCTACAACACCAACACATGCGTGGCGTTCGCGCCGCGAACGACAGCCGCAGTCGCCGCATTCGCCGAATCAAACGTCACGAGCCGGCCTTCATTGGCCACTGCCAGAGCCAGCAAATACGAATAGGTAATTTGCCGATGCCCACGAAGCCGCGAATCGTCGAACACCTGATCGTCGATCAACGCAACTGAATCTGACCAAAACTGATGATCGGTCGTGGCGCAAAAATCTCGCATGAATTGCACCATCGATTGCGCTGAATATTGGGCTTTTTTTGAGTACATCGGTTGGCTCAAAATGCGTACGACACCGTTCTGAACCATTGGACAGGTAGCCACGCCGGCCCCATGCGCCGCGAACCAAACGTGCGCTCGGGCGGAGGATGCGTGCTCCGGGTCAAGCAATGCGATCAACACATTCACATCCAGCAGCGCCCGTGGTGCTTGTGGCGGTTGCGTTGGAGCGGAGCCCGCCATCACACGCCCAATTCGTCGCGCAATTTATCGATGTGTTCGTTAGTGACCAACTCGCCGCGCCGCTCAATTTCATGCAAATAGTCATTTGACACCCATTTGGCGCAACAGCTTTGTCGTAGATACGCCTCCAAATAAGGACTAGATGGTCAATTAGTCAGAAGTTGACTTTAGCAAATATTCTTCCTCAGCCCACATCTAAACTGGAATTGATGCAAAAGTTGATTCGCGACAGCTGACTTTTTGGGATGAGTGGCGCGGTGGCGCAACTGCTAATTCGCTTTCGGTGTCGCGCTAAATTCAGGCAGCCATTCCGCCCAAAACGCAACGCACGCCTTGATCTTCGGCAGGCGGTGACGCTCGGGCAACATCACGGCGTAAATCGGCACGATCTGGTTATCGACAAATTTTGCGAGCACTTCGACCAACTCACCGCGCTGCACAAACGGCGCAGCGATCAGGTCATGCACGCGACAAATGCCGAGCCCCGCGAGCAACATCGTTTGCGTAATGCCCGTGGAGCTGGCGCGTAGCTGACCATGCATCGGACGCGTCACCGATTTGCCGTCGACGATGAACGGCCAGTCGTTGAGTCGCGGCGCGGCGCTCGTGGTGATGATGCGGTGTTTCGCGAGATCATCGGGATGCTTCGGTTTGCCGTGTTTCTTCAGATACGCGGGGCTGGCGTAAAGCCTGCGTCCGTGGCTGCTGATCTGCCTGGCGACGACCTCGTCGGTCTGCGTGCTACCAGTGCGGATAGCGATATCGATCGCGTCGCGGCTCATGTCCGCGAGCGCATCATCGACCAGCAAATCAATGGTCAAACCGGGATGCCGCGCCACCAGTTCAGGCAGGCTCGGCACGATGACATGTTGCGCCATGTTGGCGCTCACGGCCACGCGCACGATGCCGCGCACGTCTCGCGCGCGTGAGGAAAATTCACCGTCCAATTCGTCAAGCGTTTGCGTTATGCCGCGACAGTAACCGAGGAAGACTTCACCTTCGCCGGTCAACGACAAACCGTGTGTCGTGCGCCGCAAAAGGCTGACACCGTAGCGCGCTTCAAGCTGGCTCATCGCGCGTGAAATCTGGCTCACGGCGACATCGCGCTCACGGGCAACAGCAGACAGCGTGCGCAGTTCTGCGACGCGCGTGAAGAGTTTCAAATTATCCAGTTCCATTGCGGCGATCCCGGTGGCTTTGCAAATTTTGCAAAAGCACATTGCACCACAGATCGTTTCCAAGCGCGTGAGATTTTTCTAACGTACGTCCATCGCGTCTGGTTATCAGGCGCAACACCGGAGACGCCTCATGCGCTACCCTCTCGTCCCTCCATACGCCGAGCGTCGCGAATTTCATCGCCCGTTTTGGGAGATGCTGTCGGTTGCGATTGATCGGATCATAAAGCGGGTTTTCGCTCGCGGTTTCCGTCCCTCCGAGACTGGAGGCGTGAAAACATGCCACTAGTCACGCTCACGGTTCGTAAGCCCAAATCCTCCGAATTCAAAACGTCAGTGCTGAACGCCGTTCATGCGACGCTGATCGCTGTGGGTGTTCCCGAAACTGATCGGTTTCAACGCGTGATCGAACTCGACGCCGAAGACTTTCGCTTTGACGCAAACTACCCTGATGCCGCGTCACCACGCATGGAAGACTTCGTGTTGATCGAGATTCTGTGGTCGGTCGGACGTAGCGTTAAGGTGAAGCGAAATCTGCTCGCTATGCTGATGACGGCACTTCAAAGCGCTGACGTGAACCCCGAGCATGTAATGGTTTGCTTCAAAGAGACGGCGTGGGAAAACTGGTCGTTCGCGGGGGGCCGTCGGCTTCATGCGTAGCGCGGACTTACGCGCCACGAAAAATGAAATAAACCGCGCCGAGCAAACAAAACCCCGCCCACAAAAAGTCCAGCTTCATCGACTGATCCATGTACATCACCGCGAACGGTACGAACACTGCAAGCGTGATGACTTCCTGCATGATCTTGAGTTGCGCCAGCGAGAACTGCGATGCTCCGATGCGGTTCGCCGGGACTTGCAATAAATATTCAAACAGCGCGATGCCCCAGCTAATCAGCGCGGCGATCCACCACGGCTTGCTCGCCATATTTTTCAGATGACCGTACCACGCGACTGTCATGAAGACGTTGGACAGGACGAGGAGCCCTGCGGTTTGCATCCAGATCGGCACGTTGGTCATGGGGTTGTTCTCCGCGAGGGTCAAGGGTTTTTACCCAATCAAGTTTAGTCGTCCGCTGAAATACTTATGGGATACCACCAAATCTAGCGCGTCATACGCCTGGAACGTCGCGGTTTGCAAAATTCACAAGGAGAATTCATGAAATTACGCCTAGTCGCGCCGACCGTTTTCGTCGGCCTGCTCGCCGCGCTGTCGTCATCCGCGATCGCCCAACAGTCGATGAAAATAAGCATATCGATTGCCCAGAATTCGCATCAGGGCGTCGGCATTGACACCTTCGCGAAAGAGGTCGAGAAACGCACCAATGGCCGCATCAAGATTCAACCGTTCTACTCGGGCTCGCTCGGTGGCGAACGCGAATCCATTGAAGCGGTGCAGCTCGGCACGCAAGAGCTGACGCTGACCTCCACCGGCCCGGTGCCGAACTTCGTCCCGGAGACGCGCATCCTCGACATTCCGTTTTTATTCCGTGACAAGGCGCATGCACATGCGGTGCTCGATGGCCCGATCGGACAGGAATTGCTCACCAAATTCGACGCCAAGGGTATGAAGGCGCTGGCGTGGGCCGAGAACGGCGTGCGTCACATGACCAATAGTCGTCGCCCAGTGAACGTGCCCGAGGACTTGAAGGGCCTGAAGATGCGCACGATGGAAAATCCGGTACACATCGCCGCGTACAAAGGCTTCGGCATCATCACGACGCCGATGGCGTTCCCGGAAGTGTTTACTGCCCTGCAGCAGGGAACGGTGGATGGACAAGAGAACCCACTGTCGGTCATCATGTCGTCGAAGTTTGATCAGGTGCAAAAGTACATGTCGTTGACAGGACACGTGTACTCGCCTGCCGTCATACTGATGAACAAAGCCGCATTCGACAAACTCTCGCCAGCGGACAAACAGATATTCATGGACGCCGCGAAAGAGGCCGTGAAAGCCAATCGTGCACGAGTGGCCGAGGATGATGCCAAAGGTGTAGCCGAGCTGCGCGCGAAAGGCATGCAAATTGTGGAAGTGGACAAGGCGAAATTTGTTGCTGCGCTGGCGACCGTGAACGCCGACTTTGAGAAGCAGTTTGGTAAAGCCAATATCGATAAGATTCGCGCGGTGAAATGACGCGGTGACTCGTGCAGGCGTGAAAGAGCCCGCTACGTGCGGGCTTTTTTCTGCCTACAATGAATCGATAAAAAGGGGATCTCGTGAAACAGGCATTCCTGCGCATTGAGCGCATCACCACACATGCGTCCATGCTGTTCGCCTGCGCGATGCTGGCAGTAGCGGCAGGCCTCGGTGTGTTTCAAATTCTCACCCGATTCGTCCTGGAAAGGCCCGCCGAATGGACGGAAGTGATGATTCGCTTCACGCTGATCTGGATGGTGTTCCTGGGTATTCCGATGGCCTTCCGTCGGGGCGCGATGGTCAGCGTCGACGTGCTCTATCGCTGGGCGAAGCCGCGCATGCAACGCGTGCTTGATGTCGTAGTAATGGTCGCGAGCCTCGCGCTCATCGCCATCATCATCGTCGTTGGCTGGGACTACGCGCAACGCGGGCGCGTGCAAACCATCATCGGGTTAGAGGAATACTCAATGTTCTGGGCATACATCTCGATGCCGGTCGGTGGACTGTTTGCAGTAATGGGAATCATCGGGAATTTCTTCGATCCGAAGCGACTTGAACTGGACACCGCACAATGACGAACTTCAGGAGCGGCCAGTAATGTCTGCGGCGATGCTGGTAACGATGGTGCTGTGCTTCGCGCTCACCATCTCGGTCGCAGTGTCCATTGGGCTCGCTGCGGTTTTCGGCATTTACGTCGGCAATCTGAACATGCTGGTGTCGGTCAAAGAGATGTTTTCTTCTATCAACAAATTTCCGCTGGCGGCGATTCCGTTCTTTATCCTCGCGGGAAACTTGATGGAGACGGGCGGCATTTCGCGGCGGCTTGTTGACTTCGCCAAGAGCCTCGTTGGCGGCGTGCAGGGCGGCTTGCCAATGACCTGCGTGTTGACCTGCATGATCTTTGCTGCCGTATCGGGCTCGTCGGTGGCGACGACGTTTGCCATCGGCGCGATCCTGATTCCCGCACTCATCAAACATGGTTATCCGACCCCGTGGGCGGCGGCGCTTCAGGCGACGAGTGCTGAATTGGGCGTCATCATTCCGCCATCGATTCCGATGATTCTCTACGGCGTTTCGGCCGAAGTTTCCATCGGTGAATTGTTCATCGCGGGTTTCGGTCCGGGGCTACTGATTGGTCTCGGGTTGATGCTGTTCGTTTATCTGATTTGCAAAAAGCGGGGTTGGGGCAAAAACGATGGCGACGGACGATTGCCGCTGCGGACGGCTTTTGCCGATCTTGGAATCATCTTCGGCGCCGTCGGTCTGTTGCTGCTGGGCAGTCGATACATCGCACCCGCTGTGCTCGACAAAGGGCTCAGCGAGCAGACGATGGAGCGCTACTCACACCTGATAGGTGTTACTTTGTTCGCGTCCTATTTCATCGTGCTCTCGTGCATCGCCAAACTGCGCGCCTCACTCAACGGACGCGCCGCTTACGCGCTGATGATGCCCGTGATCATTCTCGGTGGCATTTACGGCGGCGTGTTTACCCCGACCGAAGCGTCCGCCGTTGCGGTGATTTACGCGCTGTTCGTCGGTATGGTCGTGTATCGTGAAATCACACTAAAAAACCTGTTGCCCATCTTTAAGAAGAGCACGTTGTCGTCAGCCGTCATCATGTTCATCATCGCGAACGCCGGACTTGTCGCGTATCTCATCACGCGAGCCGGTGTACCCGATGCGATTGGGCTGTTTCTAAAAGAGTGGCTGCAAAGCCCCAAGTTATTTCTGCTTGGTGTGAATGCCGCGCTGTTCATTATCGGCATGTTCATCGAGACCAGTGCATCCATCATCGTACTCGCGCCGATCCTCGCACCCGTCGCCGTCCACTTCGGCATCGACCCGGTGCACTTCGGCATCATCATGGTGGTGAACCTGGCGCTCGGCATGATCACCCCTCCGTTTGGTGTGAATCTTTTTGCCGCGTGCACCGTGGCAAAAATCTCGCTGGATCGCATCGTGACGCAGCTGATTCCGTTCGTGCTCGTCGTGCTGACCTGCCTGATGATCATTACCTACATCCCCGCAATCTCGCTGTTTCTGCGCGATCTGGTTTATGCAAAATAGACGTTGCCATTTCGCGCGACTGTGCATGTTTGAAACTGTTTCGCAGAGCGCCATATTTGACGGTGTGACGAACCACATTTCCTGACGACATGCTGCTCGCCGCCCTCTCCTGCCCGCAATGCAGCGGCACGCTACCGAAGGCTGCACGCTGGACACTGGTTACGTGTCCGCACTGCGGGGCGAAGGTGTCGGCGAATCAGCATGTCGTGAGGCGAGCCGCGTTTACACAAGCGCATGATCGCGTTTGGTCGTCATACCCAGCGGATGCGGAGGAGCGGCGCTTCAAAGTCGGTGATCGTGTGGTGCGTTTGCTTGCGCAACTGGCGTGCGGTGAGTCGAGCGATGTCTTTCTCGGCGAGCGAGTTGGGCCGTTTGCCGAGCGCTGCACGGCAAAAGTGGCGCATGACAGCTTGAATAGCGCATGCCATGATGCGGCAGTAATTCCGCTGCGCGCCTTGCAAATGTCAACGGTTGCGACAGCGTCTTTTTTTACCACTTATCTGCCGCAATTGGTGGCGGTTGGCGTTGATCATGGCTTGCACGGCGAAGCTCGCTCCGTAATGTTGCTCCGGCATCCACCCGATTATTGAGGCAGTCTCAACCGCGCGCTTATAGGCAACACGGGCGGTATTGATGCGCGGCATGTGGTGTGGATGGGCGGGCGCTGCCTCGATTTACTTGGGTTCATTCATGCGAGGGGCTGGACGCATGGCGCGTTGTCGCTCGATCATCTTTTAGTACAGCCGCAAGAGCACGCGTTGATGCTGGTGGGTTGGTCACATGCGAGGCCGACCGGCTCCGATGCAATCGCGCGAGCCCGCGATTTGTCGATGCTGGCGTGGTCGTTGCGACGCTTGATCTCGGTCACGGCCTCTGCCGATGCAGCGGCCGAACCGGGGCTGCGCCATGACGTTCCTGTGCCGCTCGCTGGGCTTCTTGTGCGCATGTCGGAGGATCGCGCCTGGGTCATGCGCACTGATGCAAAGGCGCGGGGCGACGCGCTCATGCAAGCCGCCGCACAATCATTTGGCCCACGCAAATTTGTCGTTTTCAATCCGCGTTCAGCCAAGCCAGCAGCCACGAGCCACAATTTTTAGGAGTCCATTATGGGATACGGAAGTTACTCACACGACGCGCATCAAGCGCTGATCGCGGGCCGCAGTGCGAGCCCCGGACGTGAGGTGTTTGCGCAGAAGTCATGTCATCCGCTAATGAGCCCTTTCGGGCTTAAGTTTCGCGAATCGCGTGACAATGCGGAGCATCCGAATTCACTGGCCATTGCATTTGCGCTCGACGTCACGGGCTCGATGGGCAACATTCCCGATAGCCTCGCGCGTCGCGAATTACCGACGTTCATGAAGCTTTTGACCGATTGCAAGATTGCCGATCCACAACTGCTGTTCATGGCGGTGGGCGACGCTACGTCAGATCGCGCTGCATTTCAAATCGGGCAATTTGAAACGACCGCCGAGCTGATGGATCAGTGGCTCACACGCAGCTATCTTGAAGGTGGCGGTGGCGGCACCGGCGAGGAGAGCTACGAGCTGGTGTTCTACGCACTGGCGCAGCACACGGACACGGATTGCTTCGCAAAGCGCAAGAAGCGTGGCTATCTTTTCATGACCGGGGATGAGCATCCTTATCCCGCCGTATCGCGGCAACAAGTTGCGGCGCTATTCGGTGAAACGCTCGATGAAGACATTCCCATTGAAGAGGTGATCGCGGCAGCGGCAGAAAGCTATCACCTGTTCTTTCTGATCCCCGATTTGCAGCGTCGACAACGCTGTGAGGCGCGATGGCGCGCGCTGTTGGGTGATCATGTGATTTGTATGGAATCTTATGAGGACACTTGCGCTGTCGCCGCGTCCATCGTTGCCTTGACCGAAAAAGCATTGCCTGATATCGAGGCGGTGGCCAAAACATTGGTAGCGAACGGCATTGCTCGCGAGCGGGTCGGAGCCGTCGTGCGGGCACTCAGTACGTACGCAGGTGCGGGGGATGCGCATGCGCTATCGAAGCTTGACATCGATGCGCCGGGAGCAGTGAAGCCCGGTTGGTGGACGCGGCTATTTGGGTAACGCGCGCTACCTTTCACTGCTCGGTTTGGGTTTTGGTGATTGTGGAAAAGGCCTGTTCACTGATGCCCTGACACGACGGCTCAATGCGCACACCGTTGTGCGTTTCAACGGCGGCGCGCAGACAGGACATAACGTGGTGTTGCCTGATGGACGACATCACACGTTTTCTCAGTTCGCGCGGGCAGTTTTGTCAATGAAACAGTGACCGTTTTGGCTAAGCCGGTCGTGGTGCATCCGTCGGCCATTCTGCTAGAAGTGCTGGCGCTGGAACGGGCTGGCGTAACCAATGCGATGACACGCCTCATGATCGATGGTGGGTGTCGTGTTACGACGCCGTTTCACCAGGCGGCCGGGCGGCTGCGTGAGCATGTGCGCGGCGCGGCGGCGCACGGCACCTGTGGCGTTGGCGTGGTAGAGACGGTGGCTTTTGCGCTGACCCATCCAGGTGACGGACTCACTTATGCCGAACTTCATTCGACGGCGTTGGCGCATGAAAAACTGCTCTCCATTCAGCGTGTTTTGTATGCTGAGATCGGCGCATCGCTCCGGCAACCCTTGAACGATCCGGCGCTCGTTGATGAATGGCAAATGCTCACGGACGCGAGCGTTGCCAGGCGGTGGCTGGACCAGATTGCACCGGTTTTGCGCGGCATAAAAGCGCAGTCGAAAGATGCGATTGCAGCACGACTGAGCCGGGCGGGTACGATCATTTTTGAAAGTGCGCAGGGCGTGCTGCTCGATGAGTGGCGCGGCTTTCATCCCCATACGTCGTGGAGCACGATCAGCACCGATGCGGTTGAAAACGTGCTGACTGAGGCGGGAATTTCGGCGTGCGTTGAGCACTACGGCGTATTGCGTTCGTATCTGACGCGGCATGGTGCGGGGCCATTTCCGACGCACGACGCCGCGCTGAACGGGCTTGCGGAGCCGCACAACAGCGCCGCGAGCTGGCAGGGCGAATTTCGACGTGGACACCCGGATGCGGTGTTACTCCGCTATGCGCGTGATTGCGTCGGCCCGCTTGATGGCTTGCTGGTCAGCCATCTTGATGTGTTTGAGCAAATTACAGCTTTGCGCTGGTGCGACTCGTACGTCAATACGACGCGACTAACGGTCGGCGCAGCGCAGGATCTCGTACATCAGACAAAGCTCACCGCATTACTCGATCTGGCGGAGCCACGCTACGACCCGAAGCCGATCACGCGTGCTGATGATTTGTTGCGTTGGATTGAAGCGGCGGCGTCCCTGCCCGTGCGTTGGGTGAGCCACGGCAATACGCACTCATCCGTTCGCGCTCGCGTCAGCCATTAAACACATCCGCACACGACGCCTCGCGGCCAAGCATCCGGCCCGATGACCACGCGGGTTGTAGCGCACCGTCGCGCCACAGCATGACGTGGTAAATCGCTGCGAACATGTAGTCAGGTGCAGCGCCCCCCGATGTGCCGACGATCTCGCCGCCACGGCGTACATTGTCAATCAACCAGCCCGGCACGGTCAGATGAAATGGGTTGCGCGAGACTTCGCCGACGTGGCAGGCCAGTGCGCTGACCATGTCGCCGACTTGTTCGGCGGTCAACTCGATGAGCAGATTAGGGGCGTGCATCGTGGACCAGTATTCGGTGAACGCGACCTGCGCGGTGAAGCCCGGTGACTTTTCCGACACCACGGCCAGCGCGTCCAGGGTCAGATGATGCGTCCCAATGTGGGTGGCCTGCGCGTCTAGTGCGTGCGGACAAAGGACGAGCGCAGGTTTCAACGCGGCTAATTTTTCGGCGAGCAGCTCGACGCAGTTTGCCCAGCGCGTCGGATCGGTCTCTCGCGATTGCGCTGTGATGCGATTCAGGCCACGCTCGGCGAGCAAGACCAATTCAAATCCGATGCGAGCGCAGGCCGCCAACAACTCTTTTGCGCGCGGCAAATGCCGATCCGGATTGCTGCCATGAGTGACGGCGATGTTGATAACGCGCCAGCCTGATTCCTGCATCAGACGCAGCGGCAGCCCGCCCACGATACATTCGTCGTCCGGATGCGGTGAAACGATGACGCATAAGGGCGCACAGGGATCAGGAGCGCGCTGCGGATTCGCCGCAACCCATCGATCCGCCTGCTGCGCCATTGCCGACGCCGGCAGCGCCTTCGCGCTCTGCATCAGCGCTTCCATCGCACTCACAAAATCACGCAGGGTTGGTGCTGAGTTTTTTTCGTTCACGCTTCAGCATAGCGCAGAGATTCATGCGGCGTTGCACGTTGCTGTCAGCTAACGAACCCGCTATTTGTTGCGGTTGAATTTGAAAGTAGCGGTTGTCTGAATTACCGCGGCTGCTCCCGTCGGGGCCAGGTGCATTTTGGCGGAATTCCAAACGAACGAAGATACCTTGCCGAACAAGAAAACGTGGCGATTACCGCAGCAAATTAATAGGCAGCTTTTCTCTGTAACCGCCATTAATTATGGGCTTAATGCTATTTACGGCAATAGTCGACATAAGCAAAATTTAGACGCTAGCCCTCGTTCCAGAAGCTTTTCATGAAAAAGCTGAATTTTCTCTTTGCCATTCGCGCGCCAGCATGGCGTATACAAATGTGTCGCGAACGACGCCGCGATGATCGCGACATTCGCCGCGCAAATGCGCTTCACGCGTGAAGCCGACGCGCTCGAATAAACGCCAGCTGCGATCATTCAAAACGTCGACCGTGCCCCAGACGCGGTTTGCCCCGATTTTCTCGAACGCGAGCTTGCAACAGAGTGCGACCGCAGCCGCACCGATACCCTGGCCGCGCGCGCTTTGGCGCAGGAACCAGCCGATCTCCAGCGAAGGAACCTTCCAGTCAAAGCCGTGAAATCCGGTACCGCCGTAGAGCGTTTTCTCATCCCTGGAGAAGATGCCCATGATGAGCCCTTCGCGCGTCACCCAGCGACCGGCCATCTTCAGAACATAGTCCTCGGAATCGGCCAGTGTCTGAAAATTATCCGTCCACGCCACCCATTCCGCCAGCTCAGCGCGATCCTCCTGAACCGCAGCAAAATGTGCCGCTGCATCGCCCAGCCGATACGGTCGAACTACGATGTTTTCACCCACAAGGCGCTCTGGCAACTCCAACAGACGCGGACGCTCAATCGCTGGCATTACGCCTCTCCTTTGCCCAGATTTGCTCCCGCTTTGAGGGAGGCCTCAATGAAAGGATCGAGGTCGCCGTCGAGCACCGCGCCGGTATTTCCGGTTTCGTGGTTAGTGCGCAAGTCCTTGATACGCGACTGGTCGAGCACGTAACTGCGAATTTGATGCCCCCAACCGATGTCGCTCTTGGTGTCTTCGAGCTTTTGCTGCGCTTCCATGCGGATGCGCATCTCGTGCTCGTACAGGCGCGAGCGTAGGCGCTTCCACGCGACTTCGCGGTTGCTGTGCTGGCTGCGACCATCCTGACATTGCACGACGATGCCGGTCGGAATGTGTGTCAGGCGAACTGCGGAATCGGTCTTGTTGATGTGCTGGCCGCCTGCACCGCTGGCGCGGAATGTGTCTGTGCGCACGTCCGATGGATTGATGTCGATGACAATCGAATCATCCACTTCGGGATACACAAACACCGAGGCAAACGACGTGTGACGACGCGCGTTGCTGTCGAACGGGCTCTTGCGAACGAGGCGATGAATGCCGGTTTCAGTGCGGAGATAACCATAAGCGTAATCGCCCGTCAGCTTGATCGAAGCGCTCTTCAGGCCCGCGATGTCACCGTCGGACTCTTCCAGCACTTCCACCTTGAAGCCTTTACGTTCACCGTAACGGCAATACATGCGGAAGAGCATCTGCGCCCAGTCTTGCGCCTCGGTGCCGCCAGAGCCGGAGTTGATGTCGAGGAAACAATTCGATTCGTCCTGCTCACCCGAGAACATGCGTTTGAATTCAAGTTCGGCGAGGACATGGGTGATCTTATCGACGTCAGTTTTGAGACTTAACAGCGTCTCCTCATCGCCTTCCAGCGCCGCCAGCTCAAGCAGTTCGGCGGCACCTTGCGAGTCCGCCGTCAGCGTGTCGATGTGACTGATCACGTCATCGATCAGCCGCTTTTCGCGGCCCAATTCGCGCGCGCGATTGGCGTCGTCCCAGACCTTGGGGTTTTCTAGCTCCGCGTTGAGCTCTAACAGGCGTTGCGACTTTTTGTCGTATTCAAAGTAACCCCCGGAGGTGATCGACTTTGCCGCGCGCCGCATTGATGGCGTGTTTGAGTTCGTTGCTTAAGTCGTCGACGTTCATTGCGATTGCATTCTTGTAGGTTGGTGGCCGATTTTATCGGCGAGCGACATTCCGGCGAATCCCCAATAAAAAAGCCGGGGATTATCCCGGCTTTTTTCCTTTTGATCTGCGCCCTGCAGGCCGCGTCAAGAAGGTCCTAAAGTGATCGCGACTGTATGCAGTAGCTATTTTCTGTCAGTGGCCCGTTGACGCAAGGTACGACCCGCGACGCCAAGTAGCGCTATCGCAAGCAACCACCACGGCACCGTCGGAATCGGGACGGGTTCGTCAATCACGACGGTCACGCCAATCTGAGCCACTGCGGGATTATTGGTCAACGTCACCTCTACGTCCGGTGTGCGCACATCGGAGCGAACCTGACCACCCGACACAGGTGGCACGAATGTCACCGAGTACGTCGCTGCTGGCGTCGTGTTTGCGGGCACATAGGCGATTACAGGCCATGTGACAGTTCCGGTTGCTGCGTTGTACGAACCACCCGCTCCCACGGTCACCGCTGTTGAGCCCGTAGGCAACTGCAACGAGACAACGACGTTTCCGGCAGGGCTGGGGCCAATGTTGCTCATTACGACGGTAGCAGTAACTGGTTGATTTGGCAGCAGGTTGCCCGACGGTGACAACGTAACCGTAGTCGTTAAATCAGCTGGCGCAAGCAGCACGGTCGTTACCACCGGACCGCCGATGTCGTCGGTCGGATCAGGATCGTGAACCGTTGGCGGAGCGATGACTCGTGACGAGTTTTGGAACGTCCCAGACGATGGCGCAGTGCCCGTTACGGCGATAGTGACCTGGCTGCCCGCAGAGAAAGAAGGGAGCGACAAGTTCAGGTTTCCGGTGCCGCTTACTGCGCCACAGGTCGCACCGCTTGACGCGGTACACGTCCATGTGAGGCCGGTGAGCACGTTCGGGAAGACATCCGTGACCATTGCGCCATCAGCGCTGGCAGGCCCATTATTTGATGCGACTAACGTGTAACGAACCAATCCGTTCGGCAACACGGTGGACGGCCCGATTTTCGACATGGACAGATTTGCAACTGGCGGCAGCGTAGCGGTCACCGTAGTTGGAAGCGAGCTTGTATTGTTAGACGGATTCGGATCCGTAATGCCAGCCGGATTGGCGATGGTTGCCGTGTTCACCAAATACGTGACCGCCGGGGGTGCCGTACCTGTGACGGTGTAGCGAAGCCGTCCGTTCATCGGCAGGGTGGCGATGGTCTGGACAATATTATTGCCAGCGCCGCTAGCGGCCGGGCACACGGCTTGGCCGGACGAGGCACAAGTCCACGTTACGCCGGTGATCACCGCAGGAACACTGTCCGTAAACAGCGCGCCGTCAGCGGCGCCAGGTCCGGCGTTTACCACGTCAACCACGTAGCGAATGACGCCCAGCACATTGACCGCAGCTGGCCCTGCCTTCACCACCGAGGTGTCAGCCGCTAGCGGTGGTGTTCCAACGTTTGTGGTGACAGTACTGGTGTTGTTTGACGGAACAGGATCTACAACGCCTGGGGGCGGAGTAATTGTGACTGTGTTCACAAGCGGCCCCGTAGCAGGCGCTGTCGCAAACACCGTAAGCAAGACGCTACCGCCCGAAGGGAATGTAGGCACGCTGCCGCTGATGGTTGTGCTGGTCACGTTAAGTGGTATCGAAGCGCATGGGCTCGTACCGTTACCGGCTGTGCCAGCACACGTAGCACTGACGTTGGTCAGGCCGGGTGGCAAAGTGTCGCTGAATGTAGCGCCATTCGCCGCAGCTAAACCGTTGTTGATCAACGTGATGGAGTAGGTCATCGACGCACCAGCCGGAACAGCTGCAGGTCCGTTCTTTTGAACAGCCAGATCGGCGGTGGCTGTGCCCACAGTGATGGTCACGATAGCGGAATCGCAGACGGTCTGGTTAGGCGATGGCAAGCACAGCGTGTAGACGTAGGTGTCCGTGCCGACGAAGCCCACCGGCGGCTGGTACGTACAAGTAGCCGGTGTCGCCGGGGTACACGTGACCGTGCCGCCCTGCGTGGTCGTGCCGCCGGTGCTCACCGTAGAGCCCGGTGGATACGAGTCGTTCGGGCTCACAGACGTAGTGACCGGCTGATTGAGCGTCGTGCTGTCGCTGTCGTCGTTAGCAATCGGCACCACGGGTGTCGTTGCGCTACCCGTCGCGGTGACCGGTGGCCCGCTTGGTGGTGTGCCCGTGCCCGTGGCGACGTTGGTCACCGAGGCGTTGGCTGCATCTGCCGCCGTCAGCGTGTAGCTGCCAGTACAGGTGATGGTCTGACCCACGGTGAGCGTGGCCGGTGCGGCTGGCACACAGGTGAGCGCAGCGATCTTGGTGTCGCTGATGCTCACGTTGGTTAACGTCACATTGCCAGTGTTGCTGCCCACGATGGTGTAGTCAATCACTTGACCAATCGTTCCCGCCGTCGTTGGACTGGCTTTCTTGACGACCTTGATCTCAGGGGCGCTGCTCGGGGCCGATACCGTCGTAGTGCCAGAACCAGTGACCGTACACGGCGGCGTGGCACAGGTATTCGGCGGTGCCGTACCTGTAGCCGTAGCGACGTTCGTCTTGCTGCCCGCCGTGACGTCTGCCGCCGTGACGGTGTAGCTAGCGGAACAAATCACCGAGCCGTTGAGCGCAAGGGCTGGGATCGGATTGCCGCCAGGACAGGTCACCGTACCTGCAACCGGATCGGTCACATTCACGTTGGTCAACGCTGTCTTGCCCGTGTTCTCCACAAGGATGGTGTAGCTGATGACGCCACCAAGCGCAGGCAAGACGCCCGGATTCGCCAGCTTCGTGACCGTAATGCCGCTGTTTGGCGTGCTCGGTACCGTCGCTGTCCCAGTGCCCGTGATCAGGCACGGTGGTGTGGCGCAGGTGTTCGGTGGCGCAGTACCGGTGCCCGTGGCGACGTTAGTCGTGCTGCCCGCTGCAACATCAGAGGCGGTGAGCGTGTAGACGTTACCTGAGGTGCACGACACATTTGCCGTTGCGCCTACCGCAAGCGTGGCCACCGGGACGCAGGTGAGCGCTGGCAGCTTCGGATCACCGATCGTGACGTTGGTCAGGTCAACGTTGCCGGTGTTGCGTACCGAGAACAAGTAGGTAACGGTGTCACCCGCATCGGTTCGATTCGGGTCACTACCCAAACTAACTGACGGTACACCGGCGGTCTTGGTGACTTGCAGTGCAGGGGCTCCTGTGACGACGACCGTGGCCACTGCGCTGTCGCAGGCTGGCGGATTGGTAACCGGATTGACGCAGATCTGATACGGCACCGTGTAGCTGCCCGGTGTCGCGTTGGCCGGTACCGTGATCGTGCCGTCCGCGTTCAAGGTGAGCACGCTCGGTGCGCCTGTCCCCGTGAAGCCTTGTGCGCCATTGACCGTAAGCACCACGTTAGCAGGAGTCACGGTCGTAGCAGAGGTTGCGCCTACTTGGTCGTTGCTGAGAACGGAAGTGGTTACACCGCCTGCTGTCGAGCCAATTGGGCCCAAGCTGTCGTCCAGCGCGTCAATCACGGCAACCATTGCATTGGTCGCGTTGTTCGCGCCGTTGCTGTCATTGCTCGCACTCGTCGCGCCGTCCACACCGACGCTCGTCTGCGCGGTGTCGGTGCCACCGACCGTGCCTGGCATCGTCACCGTCAACGGACAGCTAATCGTGCCACCGGCCAACACACTCGCTGCGGTGCTGCCCGCGCTGAACACACAGGCACCCGTGGCCACCGTCGCTCCCGCTGGCGCGCCCTGCGCCGCCGTGCAGGTGGCGTTCGTAGCTGCCGTCGCCACCGCTACGTTCTTACATGTCAACGTGCCGCTAAATACCGCTCCCGGCCCCGCCGTCAACGGCAGACCTGTGATCGATACACTCATGTCAGACGCGCTCGCCGTGATCGTCAGGATCGCGGTGTCACACACCGCTGCATTCGGGGCCGGGGCACACAGTTGATAGGTCACCGTGCACGTATCACCGTCAACTGCCGGGTTGGTGTAGCTGGCGACACCGGCATTGGTCATCGTGCCCGCAGGGACACAGGTGGTGGCCGTCTGCGTGAAGCTCGAACCCACCGGGAATTTGTCGTTAGTCGAGACGTTGAACGTCCCCGGCGTGCCAGGC
>JANXNI010000068.1 GCA_025354165.1 Burkholderiales bacterium
ATGCAAGAGGTCAGCGGTTCGATCCCGCTTATCTCCACCAAATCAAGACTGTAGAGATCCTAAGTCCCCATCGTCTAGAGGCCTAGGACACGACCCTTTCACGGTTGTAACAGGGGTTCGAATCCCCTTGGGGACGCCACCGATCCAATCGCGTGGTTACTGAGATTCGAAACAGAGACTAATTCGTTAGTCAACGCTGAAAGCCCCTTGATTGGGGCTTTTGCGTTTCTGGGAAACGCGCTTTGTCGCCAGTAACTTAACTAACAGCTTTTTCGTTAGAGTCCCACTGGATAGGGGCTTAGCGCAAAAAAGCGCTATTGTCGACTTTTTCACAAATTCAGTCGTAACCCATGTGCACAGGACGTTGTAAGAAAAAGCTGATAATTCAGCGATTTAGATTACCGGCGCTTTTAAGCCTTCTTTTGCCACGACGCGCTGCACGGCAGGTCGCTCGAACATGCGGTGCATGAAGGGGCTCAGCGCCGGCCAGGCATTGCTGTCCCGGGCGGGCTGCGTTGCGGGCGGCGCGCCTTCAAACACTCGCGTCCAGCGGCCCAGCATGAAGGCGTAGATGTCGAGCACCGAGAATTTTTCGCCCATCATCCAAGGCCCGCCATTTGCCGCGAGATGATCGTCGAGCTGCTTGAGCATGCCGCCGATACGGTCCTGCGTTTTCGCCTTGATCTGCGCGATTGCTGCCGGGTCGGTTGATGTCGTGTAGCGATCCGTGTAGAAGTACATGATGATCGCAGGCTGAAATGTGTTGGTCAGCCACATGAGCCATTTGTAAAACTGGGCGCGTTCTTTCGTTCCCACGGCCGGGGTAAGGCCGAATTCCGGATGGGTGTCGGTGAGGTGCAGGCATATCGCGGCGGTTTCATAAAGCACCAGATCGCCATCGACGAGAACCGGAATCAGCCCGTTCGGGTTGAGCTTCAGGTACTCCGGCGACTTCTGCGCATTGTTCGCACGATCCACTAGCTTCAACTCAAACGGCAGCCCCATTTCTTCGAGCAGGATGTGCGGGGTGATCGACGCGTTGGACGGGAAGTAGTGGAGTTGCAGCATGGGTTTCTCGGTGATGACTAGAACGAAGCTTCCGCCAATGCCAGCGTGCCTTCCGAGCCGTTAACGATGGTGTCGGCGGCAGCAATTGCTTCGGGGATCATGGTGTCAGCGAAGAAGCGCAGAGTGGCGAGCTTCGCTTCGTAAAACGCAATGTCTGCATGACCCGCGTTGATGCGCGTGTCAGCTTCGAGCGCCACGCGCGCAAGCTGCCAGGCGCCGCACACGATGCCAAACAGTTTGACCATCGGAACGCTGCCCGCATAGCTCGCACGCACGTTGCTACCGAACGTGGCGAGGTTGAATTCAACAGCGCGCTCGACGGCGTCAATCCCGGCGGCGAGTTTTGTGTGCGTCACTTTGAGGTGAGCATTGTTCGACGCCGCCAGTGCCTTGGCAAATTCGCGCATCGAAGCGATCACCGCCTTCGCCGTAACGCCGCCCTCACGCGCCATCTTGCGGCCCACGAGATCGTTGGCCTGAATGGCGGTGGTGCCTTCGTAAATGGTGGTGATGCGGGCATCGCGGTAATACTGCGCGGCCCCGGTTTCTTCGACAAAACCCATGCCGCCGTGCACCTGAATGCCAAGATAAGTGGCCTCCTGACACATCTCGGTGGCCCAGCCTTTGTGCACTGGAATCATCAGATCAACGAAGGCCTGATTGACGGCGCGCACGTCTGCATCCGGATGCGCTTCAGCCAGATCAATCGCGTACGCCGTGGCCATCGACAGCGCGCGCGCCGCCTCGGTTTGCGCGCGCATCCGCATCAGCATGCGGCGTACGTCGGGATGACGAATGATCGGCGTCGAACCCGCTTTCGGCGCACCGACATCGCGCGACTGCACGCGCTCGCGCGCGAAGGCAACGGCATGTTGATAGGAGCGCTCAGCCAGGCCAATGCCCTGCAATCCCACGCCAAAGCGCGCCACGTTCATCATGATGAACATGTACTCCAGCCCGCGATTTTCCTCGCCGATCAGGTATCCGGTCGCACCGCCCGCATCGCCGAATTGCATGACGGTTGTGGGCGACGCGTGAATGCCGAGTTTGTGTTCAATTGAGATGCATTTGGCGTCGTTTCGCGCGCCGAGTGAACCGTCCGCGTTCACCAAAAACTTGGGCACGACGAATAGCGAAATACCTTTCACACCGGGAGGTGCATCGGGCAATCGTGCAAGCACGAGATGAATGATGTTCTCAGTCCAGTCGTGCTCGCCGAATGTGATGAAAATTTTGGTGCCGAAAACTAGGTAGATGCCGTCCGGCTGCGGCTCAGCACGCGATTTGACCAGCGATAAATCGGAGCCCGCTTGCGGCTCGGTGAGATTCATGGTGCCAGCCCATTCGCCGCTCACCATCTTCTCCACATAGACCGCTTTGAGTTCGTCGGAACCTGCGAGCAAAATCGCCTCGGTAGCGCCCTGCGCGAGCATTGGCAAGAGCCCGAAACTCAGGTTCGAAGAATGCAGCATCTCATCGGTGAGTGCCGCCACCGAACGCGGCATCGCCATGCCGCCGAATTCTGCGGGCATCGGCAGGCCGGTGCCACCGATTTCGCGATAGGCCGCATACGCCGCTTTGAAGCCTTTCGGCGTGCTCACCGTGTTGTCGGCGGGATTGTGCTTCGAGCCTTCCTGATCGCCAGGCCGGTTGAGCGGATCGAGCACATTGGTCGCGAATTTCGCTGATTCTTCGAGAATCGCGGTGACCGTGTCGGGAGTTGCATCGGCGAAATGCGGCAGCTTCGCAAGCTCCGCAATCGGTGCGACCGTTTCGAGGAGGAGTTGGAATTCTTTGAGGGGGGCTAGGTAGGTGCTCATACGCAGATGCTCGCTGTTACCCCCTCTCCCCTTGCGGGAGAGGGTTGGGGTGAGGGGTAAACGTGGCCTACCGCTCGAATGGTTAGGGGAAGGGGGCTCGACGAATCCCCTCACCCTAACCCTCTCCCAGAGGGAGAGGGTACTGGAACTACAGCGCCGCGACCAACTGCGGCACAGCCTCGAACAGATCGCCGACCAACCCATAATCCGCAACGCCAAAAATCGGCGCGTCAGGATCCTTGTTGATGGCGACGATGACCTTGCTGTCTTTCATGCCCGCGAGATGCTGGATCGCGCCGCTGATACCGACGGCAATGTATAGGTCCGGCGCGACGATCTTGCCGGTTTGGCCGACCTGATAATCGTTCGGCACGAAGCCCGCGTCGACTGCCGCGCGTGAAGCCCCCATCGCCGCATTGAGCTTGTCAGCCAATGGCGTCAAAACTTCGCGATATTTCTCGCCGGAACCGAGGCCCCGACCACCAGAAACGATGATCTTCGCGGCGGTCAGTTCAGGCCGCTCGCTCTTTGTAATTTCAGCAGACACGAAAGTCGAAAGACCGCTGTCGGCAACCGCCATCACATTCTCAACCGTGCCGCTGCCACCCGAAGTCGCTGCCGCTGCGAATGCCGTACCGCGAACGGTGACGACCTTCACGCTGTCCGATGACTTGACGGTTGCGTACGCGTTACCGGCATAGATGGGACGAACAAAAGTGTCAGCATCGACGACCTTGATGATGTCGCTGATCTGCGCTTTGTCGAGCAGGGCGGCAACGCGCGGCGCGACACCTTTGCCGTACGCGGTTGCAGGCGCGAGGATGTGGCTGTAAGCGGCGGCAACCGCTACCACTTGTGCGGCGGCACTTTCAGGTAGCAGGTTCGCGTGCGCGGCACTGTCTGCCAACAATACTTTCGACACACCCGCAACCTGCGCAGCAGCCGCAGCCGCAGCACTCGCGTTGTGACCCGCCACGAGAACGTGCACATCGCCACCGATGGCGGAAGCCGCAGAAATTACGTTCAGCGTCGCTGCTTTGAGCGAGCCGTGATCATGTTCAGCAATGACTAAATTTGCCATGGTTAGATCACTTTCGCTTCGTTTTTAAGTTTGTCGATTAGCGCGGCGACGTCCGCGACTTTCACGCCACCTTGACGCTTTGGCGGCTCGTCCACACGCAACGTGGTGAGGCGTGGCGTCACGTCAACGCCCAGGTCCGCAGGCTTGAAAATATCAAGCTGTTTTTTCTTGGCCTTCATGATGTTCGGCAGCGTTGCATAGCGTGGCTCGTTCAATCGAAGATCAGTCGTGATGATCGCTGGCAGCTTGATGGCAACCGTTTCCGCGCCACCATCAATCTCACGCGTGACCGTTGCCACATCGCCGGCCACTTCAACTTTGGAAGCAAATGTTGCCTGTCCCCAACCGAGCAGGGCAGCCAGCATCTGGCCGGTTTGATTGGCGTCGTCGTCAATCGCCTGCTTGCCCAGAATCACAAGTCCGGGCTGTTCCTTGTCGACGATGGCTTTGAGCAGTTTCGCCACGGCAAGCGGTTGCAATTCAACGTCTGTTTCAATCAGGATGCCGCGATCAGCGCCGATGGCCATTGCGTTGCGCAAGGTTTCCTGACATTGCACGACGCCCGCAGAAACTGCGATCACCTCGGTGGCCACGCTTTTCTCACGAAGCCGGACGGCTTCTTCTACCGCGATTTCGCAGAAAGGGTTCATCGACATTTTGACGTTGGCGATATCCACGCCTGTGTTGTCGGCCTTGACGCGCACCTTGACGTTGTAATCGACGACGCGTTTGACCGGGACTAGTATCTTCACACCTGCTCCTGCGTGGGGCGAATGCCTTAGTGGACATTGCCAAGTTGACGTTGACGGTAACTCACGATTATAGAAATCTGCAAGGGTGCGCCGATTTTTTCTAACGCGCTTTGAGCCGTGGCTCTAAACCTTCGAAGCCTTCGCGCCTGTCGGTGCGAGACAATTGAGCATGGAAACGAGTTTCACCCACCGAGAACCTGTGCGTAGAGGCGCATGGGCGCTGGTTTTCGCGGTCGCGTTAGCCTATGTTGCGGCGATTGCACACGGCGTCACCAGTATCGATGTGGCGCGCGATTTATTCTGGGCTATCGAAATTGCTACCGGACGCGCATGGCCCCTGATTGGCCCACCGATCGGTTCCTTTGAGTTGCTAACGGCAGTTTGGTATTACGTGGTAGCGGGCGCGGCCTTGGTCAGTTCATCGCTAACGATGTATTTCGCACTGCTCGGCGCGCTGGCAGCGCTCAAATTTGTATTGATGTATCGGGTGGCACTGCGCTGGATGGACGCGCGATTCGCATTGACCCTGCTTGTCGCAGCCACGCTGCCGGGCATCGTGTCATACCAACTCCTTGGGATCAGCCACACACAGTTTGTTGAGGCGGCGATTTGGGCGACAGCGCTGTTTGCGTTGCGTTTACGGGCGTCGCCTGCGAGCGTTTGTGACGCGTTGGCGCTGGGCGCGTGTGCAGCGCTCTCCCTGCATGCGCACCCGACTGCGATTCTGCTGTTGCCGTGGGCGGCGGTTGCGGTGCTCAGTCTGCCAAGGCAGTATCGCCTCCGCGCCGCGTTAGCAGCCTTGGCGGCGGCGGCTACCGTGTTCCTTCCGCTTTTGGCCGCGCTTTTTATAGGCGTTTCGTCGGTTTCCGACAACGTCCCTGGCGCATCCGGGTTGCGCGGGTCGATTTCGGGGCTAGTGCCGCTGCTGCAAAACCTGTTCTGGTTTCAAGCGAAATATATGGTGCAAACAGCGCTGCCAGCGCAATGGTTTGTGGTCGCATGGCCAGCGCTCTGGGCGTCGCTGTTGATTGTGTCGGCAGTTGGCGCGGCAATGGCCGCATTTGATCGACGGTTACGTGCTACGTTTTGGGCATCGCTTTTGACTTTACTGGGCGTGCTCTTTGGCGTCGATCTGTTGCGTGATCACACGCCTTTCTACATGCTTTACGCGGCGTTACCACCTCTGGCGGTGCTCTTCGCTTCAGCCTGGACTGCACTACGAAATATTCGTGGCGGCCCGGCTGCCGTAGCGGCCCTATTATTTGGCGTGATTGCGTTACACCTCGCGATGTGCGCAGGCTATGTTCGTGCGGCGCGACATGGCATGGTGCTATCACGGTTGCCACTGCATTCGAACATGCAAGACACGACGACCGCCGCGCATCTTGAATCGATCAGCGCGCCGCCGGCGCGAGACGCTATAGCCGGGTGGTTGTGCACGCAACCGGCGGCGGTCGCATTTCACGGAGACCTTGCCGCGACACACGACATCGGCTTGGGACAGGAGCAATATTTCCATTGTCGAAATCGGAATACTTTGGCGGTCACAGGGGGTACCGGCAACGCGTGGGCAGGACTACCGCTACCGGTCTGGCATGCGCTTTCCACCGCGCCCACCGTCGAGATCGGTTCGTACGGGTTGATGCCTGTTTCTGCGGTAATCTCTCCAATGTCGCCGCTGCCCCGCGTCGCCGGGCGAGCCTATCCACCGCGCTTTAAATTGATGATTTCAGCAGCTAATCATGGCGTTTGGAGCGCCCAAGCGCAGACCAAGTCGAGCGCATTGTTAGTGGTCAGCAGTTTGTTGCCAACGTATCCGCTGTTTAGTGTCGCGGCGACCGCCAATGGCGTCGCTCAAAAGCCGCAATCAGCGTTCGCCAATACGGTCATATTCCGCTGCGACGATTGTGGTCAATCGCCTGCGAATTGGGATATTTCCATTCAGGGCGGTGCCCCGGAAAATACGTCAATAGCAGTGCTTGCCGTACCCCGCGATTCGCCCGCATCTGCTAGCCTCAGGCCATGAAAATTAGACTCATGATTCAGCATAATGCGTGAAACGATAGGTCAAATGAGTCGCTATCTCATCGGCGCATTCATGGCTTTGGCCATTGATGCATCGATCGTTTCGGTGGGCGTTAAGCTGGGCGCGCCGGTCGTCGTGGCGCGGCTGATTGCATTACTCGCGGGTGTAACGACGACATATTTTTTTAACCGCCGCTATACGTTTACCGTGTCGGTGCCAGCGTCAGTCGCCAATTGGTCGCGCTATGTCGCGGCGCAATCGATTGGAACGGGGCTGAATTTCGCGATCTCAACGGGGCTTTTGTACCTTTCCGATCGCAGTTTGTGGCAAATCTGGGGCTCTGTTGTGTTGGGTGCCGCAGTAGGATTCTGCGTGAATTTTTTCTCTGCACGCAGGCAGTTACATCGTTAGTCCGGTGCCCGGTCGCGACCGCTGCGAATATCGATGGCTGTCGTAGGGTTGCTACTCGCGGCTGAGATGGGCGGAACTTGTGCAGCAGCGCGGCCCATACGGCGCATGTAGCCCAGCGCCGTCAATGGAAGGCCTGCCGCCCACATGCCGCCGACCCACTGCGCGGTGCGCCACGAGGGCTCAGCGATAAACAGGGCGATTCCAGCTATTCCGATAATGAACGTTACGAGCGGCAGCATCACTAGCAGACTGGCACGATAGCGATGCCACCACGAATGGTTTGCCCACTCGCGCAGCGTCTCCCACGCTTCGGTCGGGGGCGGAGCGTCTCGGCGAAAAAGACTCATTGATCTCTCCATTGAGGGGCGGACTGCTTCTCAAGGAACGCGTGAATACCCAATTGTGCGTCATCGGATTGCATGTCGCGTGCCATATTGGTCGATGCGAAAGCGTAGGCCTCAGTCAAACTTATGCTGCGTTGAGCGCGTAAGAGCGCCTTGCCCGAACGTATTGCGTAAGCTGATTTACTGGCAATACTGGTCGCCATTTCCGACACCGCTGCATCCAATGCGTTGTCTTCGACGCAGCGACTGATCAATCCCCAGCGTTCAGCCGTGTCCGCATCGATGAATCGTCCTGTAAACAGCAAATCCGCGGCATGTTTGGCGGAAACATTGCGCGTTACGGCGACAGCGGGTGTTGAACAAAACAAACCGATATTAATGCCGCTGGTTGCAAATTTTGCTGAACGCCCCGCAATCGCCAAGTCACTGGCTGCAACGAGCTGACATCCCGCCGCAGTCGCAATACCCTGCACGTGCGCAATCACGGGCTGCGGCATTTCTGCCAGTGTCATCATCACGCGACTGCATTGCTCGAACAAAGCGCGCTGCCAGGCTGCGCCGGTTCGTGCATCGGAATGTGCCTGCATTTCACGCAAATCATGTCCGGCGCAGAATGCCCGACCCTGGCCGGCAAGCACCACGACACGGGTATGCACATCGTTCGCGGCGTCATCCAGCGCCCGTTGCAGGGCTGCCAGCATCGCGCTGGAGAGTACGTTGTACTGCTTCGGACGGTTGAGCGTTAGCGTAGTGACACCACCGTTCTGCTGCCGCGCTACTAGTGGCTCTTCCTGCTGCGTCTCGCGAGGTTCTTCTAAACTTGTATCCATCACTATCCGTTCACTGCTCTGGCAGCTATTTTATGGGCCACCGTTTATCCAAGATTACAACGAAAACCGGCGACGCTGGCAGCACCGGTCTCGGTGACGGCTCACGGGTTCCGAAAACTCACCCGCGCGTCGCCGCGATGGGCGATATCGACGAATTGAATTGCGTGGTTGGCCTGTTGCTGACCGAAGCCATGCCCGAGCCGCTGCGCGAGGCATTGACGGACGTACAGCATGATTTGTTTGACCTCGGAGGCGAGATGTCGATTCCCGGTTATTTCGCTATCAAGGGCGCGCACATTGAGCGGCTCGAAGCCCTGACCGAATCGCTCAACGCTGATTTGCCGATGCTTAAGGACTTCATTTTACCGGGTGGATCGCGGGCGTCGGCTTATGCGCATCTGGTGCGCACGGTGGGGCGGCGGGCTGAGCGCACGTTGTTGAGCCTTGCAGAAACAGACTCCGGTGTTTCTGCGGAATCTCGGATTTATCTCAACCGATTGAGCGACATGGCGTTCGTACTGGGGCGCGTGTTGAACCGCGCGAGTGGTCAGCCTGACGTGCTTTGGCATAAGGGCAGAAGCGCAGGCGCTGTTGCTGCTACCGAATAGTTTTTGAAAGAGCCAGAAATATGAATCACAACCCACTTCTTTCCGCCTGGAATACCGCTTACGGTTTGCCGCCATTCGATCTCGTGACGCCTGCGCATTTTTCACCGGCGTTCGAAGAGGCGCTCAAAGACCATCGCGCAGAGATCGACGCGCTGGCAGCTTTGGCCGATGCACCTACATTCGAAAATACGCTTGTTCTGTTCGACAAGAGCGGCCGTCTGCTGGCCCGTGTTCGCGAGCTTTTCTTCAATCTGACTGCTGCGGAAACTTCGCCTGAATTGCAGAAAGTCGAGATGGAACTCGCGCCTAAACTCTCCGAGCACAACAGCGCCATTTACATGAACGCAGCACTGTTTGCGCGCATCGATGCAGTGCAAGCAAAGGCGAGCGGACTTGGTCTATCGCAAGAGCAGCAGCGCCTGCTGGATCGTGTGCATCTCGATTTCGTGCGCGCAGGTGCCAAGCTTGCAGCGGACGCAAAGACGCGCTACGCAAAGGTCGTCGCCAAACTGGCTGAACTCACCACGCAGTTTTCGCAAAACGTGCTGGCCGATGAGGCGAGCTATCAACTCGTGCTGCGCTCTGAAGCCGATCTCGCGGGCTTGCCGCAGTCTCTGCGTGATGCCGCGAAGGAGGCCGCTGAAGCGCGTGGCCTCAAAGATACGCACGTGATCACATTGTCGCGCTCGCTCATCGTGCCGTTCCTCACGTTTTCTGAGCGTCGTGACCTGCGCGAACAGGCGCTTACAGCGTGGATGGCGCGCGGTGAACACGACGGCGCCAGCGACAACCGAAACATCGCCGTCGAAATCCTCAAGCTGCGCAAGGAGCAAGCCACTCTACATGGCTATGCGTCGTTCGCCGACTACGCGCTCGTTGACCGAATGGCGGGCAAGCCGTCTGCGGTGCAAGACTTGCTCGGCAAGGTGTGGGAGCCCGCAAAACGTCGTGCCGATTCGGAACTGGACGCCATCAAAGCGATGGCGCTGTCCTCAGGAAACTCTCACGCCATTGAGAAATGGGACTGGCGCTATTTCGCAGAAAAGGTGCGGCAAACGCGCTATCAGCTGGATGATGCCGAGACCAAACCGTACTTCGAATTAAACGCCATGATCGGCGCGATGTTTGACTGCGCTGGCAAACTCTTCGGCCTCACGTTTGAGGAGAAGAAGGGAGTGCCGATGTATCACCCCGACGTGCGCATGTTCGAGGTTCGTAACGCTTCCGGCGCGTTGTCGGGAATTTTTCTCTCCGACAATTTCGCACGGGCATCGAAGAGCGGCGGCGCGTGGATGAGCGCGTATCGCCTCCAATCTCGTATCGGAGAAGCGGGCCAGACGGACATCATTCCGATCATCGCGAATCACAATAATTTTGCTAAAGCACCAGCCGGTGAGCCCACGCTGTTGAGCCTTGACGACGTGCGCACCTTGTTCCACGAATTCGGTCACGGCCTGCACGGCCTGTTGTCGAACGTGACTTACGAGCGCCTGTCGGGAACCAATGTGTTGCAGGATTATGTTGAGCTGCCGTCGCAACTTTATGAGCATTGGGCGCTGGAACCCGAGGTGCTGGAAAAGCATGCGCGTCACTACAAAACGGGTGAGGCGATGCCGCCGAGCCTGCGCGAAAGGATCGAAGCTGCGCGATTGTTTAACAAAGGTTTCGAGACGGTTCAATACACGTCGTCCGCGCTCGTTGATATGGCCGCGCACGCGCTCAGCGACTATGAGGGCTTCGATCTGGTCGCGTTTGAGAAAGCGGAGCTGGCCCGCCTCGGCATGCCCGACGCGATTCCGATGATGCATCGGCTGACGCATTTCCGTCACCTGTTTGCGGGCGACAGTTACGCGGCGGGCTATTACGTTTACATGTGGGCGGAAGTACTCGATGCCGACGCGTTTGATGCGTTTGTCGAAGTGGGTGATCCGTTTGATGCGGCGACCGCAGAGCGCTTGCATCGTTACGTCTATTCCGCAGGTAACACGATTGAGCCGCGTGATGGTTATGCGGCGTTCCGTGGCCGCGCCGCGAGTGTGGAGCCGATGCTTAAGAAGAAGGGGCTGCTCGAAGCGGCGTGACGTAGTGTGGGAGCGGCTTTAGCCGCGATTGCGTGAACGTCCATCGCGGCTAAAGCCGCTCCCACAAACAGCGGTGGATAGTTACGATTTTTTCGAATCAATCAACTCAATCTTGTAGCCATCCGGGTCCTGTACGAACGCGATCACGGTAGTGCCGCCTTTGACCGGGCCCGCTTCGCGCGTGACTGTTGCACCCGCAGCGCGTACCGCATCACAAGTCGCCGCAGCATTGTCGACCGCAATTGCAATGTGACCGAAGCCAGCGCCGATGTCGTAGCTCATTACGCCGTAGTTATAGGTCAGCTCGATGGTGGCGCCGCTCTGTTCGTCGCCATAGCCAACGAACGCCAGCGAGTATTTCTGCTCGGGCCGATCATTGGTGCGAAACAACTGCATGCCCATCACGCGGGTGTAGAAATCGATAGAGCGCGGCAGGTCGCCGACGCGCAGCATGGTGTGGAGGACTCGCATGGACAGGGCCTTTAAAAATGTGTGGATTCGGAAACGAGTAGGCCGGGTTGCGGCCCGATTTTGATGAAATTAGGGCGGTGCTGGGTTTTAACTCAGCCGGTAGCCTGAAATCAACTTTTCCGTTAAACGACGACTACACGTGGGCTAAGGCTATAAATTGCCATAAGTCGACTTTTTGGGTAACTGTCTTTTTTCCCACGTTGAATATGGGCTTACACAAAAAGCTAGTAGAACAAACACGGCATCAACGCGACGCTTCCTTCCCTCGCAATTCTGACGCGATTGCCACCACAGGCGACCAAATCACGCGGTAGGTTACGATCAATTCCGGCGGCGCTAATGTCTGGTGGTGATTGAGTCACCGGCATCGCAGCCAACCTTATTTTTCTTGAACGGGTGTATGTCCCAACCTGACGCCTTGCCAGACGCCAACGAGATACCAGGCGCGCTTTCTGCGGCAGACGTTGGCTTGCTGGCTAACAGCACATTAGGCGCGAATATTTCTGTGGTGAACCGCGAATATCGGTTGCTCTACGCGAATGCGTACTACGCACAGTCTTGTAGCTCAACGCAGGAGAAACTAATAGGGCTTTCGTTGTTTGAGTTACATGACGAAAAGCAAATGCGGGAACTGGAACCGTACTTCAGGCGCGTGCTTGCGGGTGAAACCGTGACGTATGTGCGACTGTCGCGGATCGCGGATCTGAACGGCAGGTGGATCACCGTGTCGCTATCGCCCTGGCTAGATCGTGCCGGAGAGGTGCATGGCATCGTATTGGTCTCAATGCAGGTACATGACCTGAAAACAAACGCGGAGGCTCTGCGCGCCGCGAATGAACGGCTCACATCGCACATCGACAATAGTCCGCTCGCTATTCTTGAGCTTGACAAGAATCTGGGCGTTGCCAGTTGTTCAATGCAATTCCGCAGCCTTATTGGTCTTGATCTTGACCCCATGCTTGGCGTGCCACTCCTCGATGTACTGGCCTCGGGTGAGGCATTGCAGCCGCTGGCGCTTGCATTGGCGCGACTGCAATCGGGCGACGAAACGAGAAACCGTGTGGAGGTTGCGTTGCGGCACGTTTCGGGCGCAATCGTTCACACTGAATGGTTTAACTCCGCATTGACCGATGAAAGCGGCAAGGGAAGTTCGATCATGTCGCTGGTTCAGGACACCACCGCGCGGACGCAGGCGGAGGCTAGGTTGCTGGAGTTCGCGATGCGTGATCCGCTCACCGGTCTGAGCAATCGCCGTGCGCTCACTGTTCGGATTGAACAGGCCATGCAAAGCGTCGACACCAGATTGGCGCTGTTGTTGATTGATCTGGACGGATTCAAGCCGATCAACGATGCCTACGGTCACGCCGTAGGCGACGAAGTGTTGTGTGAAGTCGCGCGTCGGTTGACGGTTCTTACGCGCAGCGTGGACACGGTTGCGCGGATCGGCGGCGACGAATTTGTGTTGCTTATCAAGCTCGAAACATTGCACCAAACAAACCAATGGCTTGCGGAATTCGCCACGCGCATCATGCGCTCGCTTGAGGCACCGTACCTGATTGGCGACATGCAGCTGCAAATATCAGCGTCGATTGGGGTAGCGCAAGGCTCACCCGTAGCGCCCAACGCGGTCGAACTCATTCGCCGGGCAGACACGGCAATGTACGATGCCAAAAGAGGCGGCAAAGCGCGGGTGCAGTTAGCGCCAATTCAACTCACGAGAAGGTGATCCGCAAGCACCCGAATCGCGTGCTTCGCCTCGCGCGCTGCCCCGTCGTGGATTTGATGACGGCAACTGGTGCCATCGGCCACCACAATCGCGTCAGGAGCCTTGCGGATCGCGGGTAGCAGCGACAGCTCGGCCATCTGCATCGACACTTCGTAATGCTTGGCGTCGTAACCAAACGCGCCGGCCATGCCGCAACACGAGCTTTCGATCAAACTCGGTTTCGCGTCGGGAATCAGCGCAAGCACCGCGAGCGTCGGCGTGATTTCGGCGAACGCTTTTTGATGGCAGTGACCGTGAACCAGAATAGGCGCAGCCGCAGGTTTTAGCCGCGAAACAAGGGGTGCCAATTTGTTCGCCTTTGCTTCGCGTTCCAGAAACGTTTCGATCATCATCGCGTGCTTCGCAACGATCTCGGCATCCTCGCCGAACCGCATCGAAGGTATCTCGTCTTTCATCGTGAACAGACAGCTCGGCTCCAGCCCGACGATGTCGATTCCGGCCTCTGCGATGGGTGTTAGCGCGGACAGTAAATATTCGGCTTGACGCTTCGCCTCGTCCACCATACCGACCGACAGGAACGTGCGACCGCAGCACAGATTTCGATGATCGCGATCCCCTTGCGGCATCCAGCGCGGCACGTACACGCGATAGCCCGCAGCCTCGAGCACGCTGATCGCAGCACCGACATTTTCACGTTCGAACGCGCCATTAAACGTGTCCACGAAAAGTGCCACGCAGGCTTCGCCGCGTGCTTTCGCTTCAAGAAATTCTTTCAACGATTTGCGCGGGCCGAGCTCGCTCCAGGCTGTGTCAGCGCGCCACGTTGGCAGCGAGCGCTTCGCTGAAAATCCAAACAGCTTTTCACCCAGTTTCGCGAGGAACGGCGAGCGATTACGCAGATTGAAAAGACGCGGCCACTTCGGCGCGAACGACGCTGTGACGGGCAATCGAGCGATCAGGTTATCGCGCATCGAAAATCCATGTTTCGCCTTGTAATGATGCAAGTGTTCGATCTTCATTTTCGCCATATCAACACCCGTCGGGCAATCGCGTTTGCAGCCTTTGCAGCTCACGCAAAGATCGAGCGCCACATGCACTTCCTCGGACGCGATTCCCTCTTTGCCGAGCAGCCCTGAGATCGCCATGCGTAACGTGTTAGCGCGACCACGCGTGCTGGCAATTTCGTCACGCGTCACGCGATAGCTCGGACACATGGTGCCCGCATCAAACTTGCGACAGTGCCCGTTGTTGTTGCACATTTCGACGGCCTTGCCGAAGCCTTCCGCCGCGTCGCCACCGGTTCCAGGAGCCGTCGTCGCCTCCGTTACGGGATCGTTCTGCACGTTCCACGCGCTCCAGTCGAGCGCGGTTTTGATCGGGATCGTTTTGTAATCGGGCTTGAAACGGAAGAGGGCGGCATCGTCCATCTTCGGTGGGTCGATCATCTTGCCGGGGTTGAACAAATTTTCGGGATCGAACGCGTTTTTAATCTCACGAAACGCGCCAGAAATCGCGGGCCCGAATTGCCACGAAACCCACTCGCCGCGACATAAGCCGTCGCCATGTTCGCCGCTGTACGCGCCTTTGAATTTGCGCACTAATGCGCTCGCTTCTTCAGCAATCGCGCGCATTTTCGTGGCGTCACCGCGACGCATGTCGAGGATCGGTCGCACATGCAATGTGCCCACGCTCGCATGCGCGTACCAGGTGCCGCGTGTGCCGTGCCGTGCGAAGACTTCGGTGAGATTCGCGGTGTAAACAGCTAAGTGTTCCAGCGGCACCGCACAGTCCTCGATGAAGCTCACAGGCTTGCCATCGCCCTTCAGGCTCATCATGATGTTGAGGCCTGCCTTGCGCACTTCCCACAGGTTTTTCTGCGGCGCGTCTTCGGTCATTTCCACAACGGCATCGGGCAAGCCGAGCGAAGCAATCAGATCAACCAAATGCTTCAATTGAAGCTTGAGCGCGTCCTTGTCATCGCCAGAAAATTCAACGAGCAAAATCGCTTCCGGTTGCCCCACCAGCGCCGTCCGCACGGTTGGCGCAAACGCGGGGTTCGACAGCGCCAGGTCAATCATCGTGCGATCAACCAGCTCCACCGCGGTCGGCCCGAGCTTGACGATGTGTTGCGCCGATTCCATCGCCTGATGGAACGTTGGGAAGTTCACTACGCCCAGCACTTTTGCTTTGGGAAGTGGACAGAGCGCGAGCGTGAGCGATTTGGTGAAGGCCAGCGTGCCTTCAGAGCCGACGAGCAAATGCGACAGGTTGACGCTGCCGTCTGCCGTGTAGGGGCGCTCGCTCTGATTGCAAAAAATATCGAGGTTGTAGCCGCCAACGCGTCGCATGACGGTGGGCCAGACGCGCTCGATTTCGCATTGATGTTTCGTCGCCAACGATTGCGCGAGATCGCTGATTTGCTTGGCGCGTCCGGTTGCCTCAGACTGCGCACCAAAATTCGCAACACTCCCATCCGCTAACCATGCCTCAATGCCCAAAACGTTGTGCACCATATTGCCGTAAGCAATGGATCGCGACCCGCAGGAATTGTTGCCCGCCATGCCGCCGAGCGTGGCCTGCGCGCTTGTGGAAACGTCCACCGGGAACCACAGCCCATGCGGCTTCAAAAACGCATTCAAGAGATCCAGCACCATGCCGGGCTCGACCTGAACCGTTCGAGCGGCAGCATCGAAGTTCAGAACGTTGCGAACATATTTCGAGCTATCAATGACTAGTGCAACACCCGTCGTCTGACCGCACTGACTAGTACCGCCGCCCCGCGCCAACACTGGCACCTTCAGATCACGAGCAATGTCGATAGCGCTCTGAATATCGTCAACCGTTTTCGGCACAAATACGCCAATCGGAATCTGCTGATAGATCGAGGCATCGGTGGCATAGCGTGCGCGATCGGCGTCGGTGAACAGCACTTCGCCTTGCGTGTGTGATCGAAGGCGTGCGGCGAGTGGTGAAGTTTGTGACATGGTGTTAGCGTATCAGTGAGCCGCTGAAACGGCACAAGTCGGTTTCGCCCCGCGCATGCAACAATGCGTCCGCAATAAGGAGGCTCGTCATGCTGCAACTCAATTTTCATCGCTCAGGCCGACACCAGTTGGCGATCCCGGGCCCGTCGCCCGTTCCAGATCGGGTCGCCCGCGCCATTAGCCTGCCGACCATCGACCATCGCGGCCCCGAATTTGCCGGGCTTGGCCTCAAGGTGCTCTCAGGCATCAAAACGATTTTCAAAACGCAGCAGCCGGTCATCATCTACCCGTCGTCGGGCACGGGTGCGTGGGAGGCTGCGCTGGTGAACACGCTCTCGCCGGGCGATTTGGTGCTGATGTACGAGACCGGTCAGTTCGCCACACTTTGGAAAAAGATCGCTGACCGCGTTGGCGTCAAAACCGAGTTCATCGGGCCAGCGAACGACGCCGGTTGGCGGCATGGCATTGATGCCAGATTGATCGAAGCTCGCCTTGGCAGCGACGCCGGTCACGCAATCAAGGCGGTCTGCGTGGTTCACAACGAAACCTCCACCGGCGTGACGAGCAACATCAAGGCAGTACGAGACGCGATTGACCGCGCAGGTCATCCGGCGCTGCTGTTGGTGGACACCGTCTCCGGCCTCGGCGGCGCCGACTATGAACATGATGCATGGGGCGTGGACGTGTCCATTGCTGGCTCACAAAAAGGCCTGATGTTGCCACCGGGGCTTGGCTTCAATGCGCTCTCGCAAAAGGCCATCGCCGCCAGCAAAACGTCGAAATTGCCCAAGGCGTACTGGGCGTGGGACGAAATGCTGGAGATGAACAAAACCGGCTACTTTCCGTCGACGCCTGCCACCAATCTGCTTTACGGTTTGCACGAAGTGCTGGACATGGTCACCGCCGAAGGCCTAGACACCGTGTTCGCTCGCCATCAACGGCTCGCTGCCGCTTGTCGCGCTGCGGTCAATGGGTGGGGGCTGGAAATTCAGTGTCTTGACAACGCGTGTCACTCGCCGATTTTGACCGGCGTGGTGATGCCCGCAGGCATTGACGCTGACGCAGTGAGGAAGATTGCGCAAGACGAATACGACACCTCGCTCGGTCAGGGTCTCGGCAAAGTTAAAGGCAAAATTTTCCGCATCGGACATTTGGGTGAATGCAACGACGTATCGCTCATGGGCACGATTTGCATCGTGGAGATGAGTCTCGCTAGGGCTGGCGTCGCACTGAAGGGCAGTGGCGCTGTCGCGGCGATGGCAGTTCTGCGCACACCGGCTGTCGCTGCCCCTGCTGTGCTCAAAGTCGCTGCATAATTTTTAGGGTGGTAGCCCGTGTCCGCGCGTATTATTTTTTTGCCATCATCCTCGGCTCCAAGCCGGGGATCCAGACCGTGGCGAAATATGAGTTTTGCCACGGAGATCCCCGTAGCCACCTGCCTGGATTCCCGCTTGTGGCGAGAATGACGCCGGTTTGAAATGTGTTGCTTATTTTGGAAAGAAATTTATGTCTACCAATCAAACCCGCCGACAGCTAATCAAAGCCATCGCCGCCGCCCCGTTGCTCAGCACCAGCGCAATTTGGGCGCAACCCGCGTGGCCCAGCGGCAACGTAAAAATCATCGTCGGCTTCCCACCGGGCGGCGGCACCGATCTACTCGCGCGCATCCTCGCGCCCAAGCTCACCGCCATGTGGGGACAGCAAGTCATCGTTGAAAATCGTGCGGGCGTGGCAGGCGTTCTCGCTGCTGACATCGTCGCTAAATCGACTGACGGCTTGACGCTGCTGATGGGGCACATCAACTCACACGGCATCGGGCCGGTATTGAACCCAAAAATGCCGTACAACGCCGACACCGATTTTTCACCCTTGGCACTGGTGGGCGTGACGCCAAACGTACTGATCTGTCACCCGAATGCACCCGCGAAAACGGTCAAGGATATCGTTGCGTTGGCCAAGGCAAAACCGGGCAGCTTGTCGTTTGGTTCCGCGGGCAGCGGGAGCGCGCAACACCTGGCGTTGGAGCTTTTTAAGGTAGCCGCGGGGATCGACGTGCTTCACGTGCCGTACAAAGGCAGCGCGCCGTTGTTGACCGATTTGATGGGCGGACAGATCAATTATTCGTTTGACACAATGGCCGCGGTGACGCCGCATGTGAAAGGCGGCCGGGTTTACGCCGTCGCGCAGACCCGGCCCAAGCGCTCGCCCACGTATCCTGACTTGCCGACTGTTGCCGAGAGCGGCTATCCGGGCTTCGACGCAACCACCTGGTACGGCATGATTGGCCCCGCGAAGATGCCCGCCGACGTGATTGCACGAACCAACCGCGACATCAACGCCGCGATGGCCATGCCCGACGTGAAAGAACGTCTCGCAGGCGTGGGCGCGGAAGACGGTGGCGGGACGGCGCAACAGTTCGCCGACTTCATGCGGGCGGAGCGCGTAAAGTGGGCGAGGGTGGTTAAAGAGGCTAACGTTAAGGTCGATGCGTAGCCTGGAGAGCAAAGCGCAGCTGGGCAATTTGGTCTAGGTTCGCCTGTACGGCAGGCGCGGGAGCTTCTGCACATGCCTTCTGCCATGCGGCGATAATCCTGTGCTGAGGTGCTCGCCCTACAATCTTTTAGTCGTTCGATCACGATGGCAAAACGCGAAAAAATATCTGCTAGCGAATTGACAATGCAATTGCAGCACGATCCTGCACATGTTGCTCGCCAGCTAGCGTTCGCTGAGAGACAGCGCGAAAGTATTCGCAAGGCAAGAGAAGATCAGCATGATTTGCTCGCTGACCTCCAGCGAGTTGGCATTGAAGTCTCGACAGTTTGGGATTTAGTTAATACCCGCGAACGCTACGACGCTGCGCTTCCCACGCTCGCCGATCATCTAACCCGTGACTACCCCGACGCGTGTCTCGACGGTATCGCAAGGGCGCTCGCGCTGCCTCAAGCGAAGTTTGCTTGGAAGATCGCAGTGCAGGCTTATTTGCTACGAATCAACGCTGCAAAAGGTCGAGCCAGCTCGAAAGATGGTCTTGCGGTACTTCTTGCGGCCATTGCTGACGATAGCGTGCTCCCGGAGCTTGTTGACCTAGTTTCAAACACAGAAAATGGGGAAAGTCGTGTGTTGCTTCTGTCAGCGTTGAAGCGATCAAAACGTCCGGAAGCGATAAGTGCTGTGTTGCGAATGCGCTCTGATCCACAACTTGCCAAGGAGATAGATTCGTGGAAGACATGGCTTGCTCGTCACGCGTCAAGGTAGGGGACGGATCAAAATGCGCATCATGTCCGCGCGTATTCGTCATTGGTTTTTCGAACCAATGGTGCGCACTCTGGTGCACGCCCTACGATTGCGGCGTCGCGAAAATTCGGGCAGGTAGGGTGGGCAGGGGACTGCCGCCCCTACAATCTTACGAACGGCGAGATTACCGTTTCATGTTGCGGATGAGGAATACAGCTTTTCGCTGAAACCGCGTATTTATTGGGGCTAGGGCGCATTTACGTCAAAAGTCGATAAATGCTTATTCGTGCGTCTACCCCTAATGTAGTATGGGTTTGGCGAAAAAGCTGATAACTACTACGCACGTCTGATCGACACGAATTCACGCTTGTTTGGTCAGCACGTTCACCGCGCTGATTCGTCCTGTGGCGAACGCCTCACCGCAACAAAAAATCAAACGTGATGCCGCTCGCGCAGAATGGACGTGGCCTGTGCCAGCGCTGCCAGCTTGCCCTCGGCGATCTGCTCTGAGCTGACCGGATTGTCGGCAAACGTTGCGAAGCCGCAGTCCGGCGTGAGCAGCATGCGCTCGGCTCCGAAGACACGAATCGCGCGCTCGGCGTGTGCCACGATTGACTCGACGGACTCGACGTGCGCATGCTTCTGGTTGCAGGCACCGACACCGATCCGCATGTGATCCGGCAGGGAGGACAGCACTTCAATCTCACCCGCTCGTGGCGTGCACAATTCGAGCAAAAGCGTGCCGACCTGCATCTGCGCGAGCGTGCTCACGAGTGGCATGTAGTCACCGGTAAGCGCTGCGCCTTCATCAGCCGTCCAGTTGCCGCGGCACATGTGCAGGGCCAGCCGATCCATCGGAAAGCCCTTGGTCACGGCGTTGACCAGATCGCGGGCGAATGCGAGCTCGATTGACGCTTCTTTCTTTTCACCGAGCGCGCCGCACATGAAGCTGCGCTGCGTCGCAGCGCCCGTGAACACCACCTCCGAGAGCACCGGTTCATCGAGCTGAACCAGCGCCGTACCTGTTGCCAACAGGCAGGCAATCTCCTCGCGCAGCACGCGAACGATGGCTTCGGCAAGTTCCTCGCGGCTGCCATAGGCACGGTCCGAAATGCACTCCATCCACATCGTCCGCGTCAAAAGATACGGGCCGGGCAGAGCAACCTTGATCGGTTGCTGCGTCAGCGTTTTGGTGAACTCAACTTCGTGCACTGCAATGGATCGGCTGCGACCGAGCGGGCCAAATACGGCCGGATGACGCACGTCTCCGGCAGGCACATCGAGCGCGCGCAATTCGCGCTCAAACTCCTCTGGGTCATCGACCAGCGGCAGCAAATCGGTGAGCGGGATTAGCTGGCAGTTGTCGAGCCGCGACGCAACAAAACTAGCGTAACTATCGCGACGCTGCTCGCCATCGGTAATCACATCGGCTCCGGCACGAATTTGCGCCGCGACCGCCAACCGTACCGCGTCGTCCGCAGTGGCCTGAAACTGCTTCTCATCAAGTCGGCCTTCCATGTGCTCATGCACGGCCTGCAGCATCCAGCGTGGTCGCGGCCAACTGCCGATGCCCATGATCGACAACGGTCGGATCGACGGTGCTGGTGCTGCGTCGGGCAGCTTGTCCATGAACTTGACTTCGACCAACTGCACGCCGCCACTCATCGTTTTAACCGGAGCCGTGTTCTGCTTGCGCTCGGCAAGTTTGCCTTTGGAGACGATGAAACTGCGCTGCTTGCCCACCTTCACGAACGACACCAATTCATTTTTGGTCATGCGGCACCAGGCCGGCAGATCCTCGTCGACCGAAATCTCGGTCGAGCGAATTTCCAGCAGTCCACCGCGATCCATCGGATCGATGTGTTTACGGATCAGTAGCAATAGGCCGTTGCCACAATCGAGATCGCCGCCATCGAAGCTGATGTCGGGCTGATGGGTGTGTGTTTCAGTGGGGGTCATGGCGTGCTCTCTATCGGGTTCGTGTGTCCGTAAACCGACTGCAACATAGCGTCGGTGAAAATGTTGGCTGCAACGTCAATAACGATTCGTCCTGCCGCGAGGCCAACGACGCGATCAGCGAAGCGGCGAGCGAAGTGCGGCTGGTGCAGGCTACAGATGACCGCGACGCCTTGCTCGCGCGAATGGCAGATAGATCGCAAAAGCTCAAGAATTTCGCCGCCGATACGAGGGTCAAGGCTGGCCACAGGTTCATCGGCGATGATCACGTCGGGCTGTTGCGCCAGTGCGCGGGCGATGGCCACGCGCTGCTGCTGACCGCCGGACAAAGTGTCCGCGCGCTGATCGGCTTGTGCGAGCAGGCCAACGCGGTCGAGGCACTCGAGCGCGAGCAGTTGATCGGCCTCGGTGAAGGTGCGCAACCAGCCGCGCCACGCCGGAACATGGCCGAGACGACCGGCCAGAACGTTCTGCTTGGCGGTCAAGCGGCTGACCAGATTAAATTGCTGAAAGACGACCGCGATGCGACGCCGTTCGCGGCTTTGCAGCGAGGTGACATCAGCATCCGCGAGCGTTGCGCTGCCCGAGTCCATCGCGGTCAAACCGGCGAGGCAGCGAAACAGGGTTGTCTTGCCAGCACCACTCGGTCCCAAAACCGCGAGAAACTCTCCGCGCCGCACGCCAAAGCTGACCGAATCAATCGCACGATTGCTGCCGAACGCTTTACTTGCGTTGCGCACTTCAAACATCAGCGGCCCCTGCACTTCGTCAGTCGTAGGTGTCGTGTCAGGCGTTGCATTCACCAGCCTCATGTTCATCAGGTCAAGCGCTTTCTGAGCCAACCGCTGAACTGGTCGAGCAGCGTCACGACGACCAGGATCAGTGCGATGATGGTGAAGAGCCTCGAGAAATCGAGCAGATCCATGCTGTTCTTGAGTTCGAGCCCGATGCCGCCGGCACCCACCACACCGAGCACAGTTGAGGCGCGCACATTGAACTCCCACCAGAACAGCGTCGTCGACAACAGCACCGGCTGCACGTCGGGCAGGAGCGCATAGAGAATCGCGGTGTAGCGCCCGGCACCGGTGGTTCGCACCGCTTCCAGCGGGCCCATTTGGGCGTTCTCGATATGGTCGGCAAAAAATTTGGCAGCACTGCCCCAGGTGTGCAGCGCGATGCCAATCACGCCAGCAAACGGCCCAAGCCCGACAGCGGCCACGAATAGCAACGCGAACACAAAGGAGTCGATGCCGCGCAGCGCGTTCAGAAACCAGCGTGCGGGTAAGTACAGCTTCGGAAACGGCGTGATGTTGCGGCTCGCCAGCACCGCCATTGGAATCGCTAGCAAGGTGGCTGCGGTGGTGCCGATGGCCGCCATCGCGACGGTTTCCGCCATTCGCAGCAGGAACAGCGGCAACTCGTCCGTCTTCGGTGGCCACGCCTGCGCCAACCAATGTCCGAGCTTCGGCAAGCCGGTAATCAGACGCGCCAAATCAACTTGCGCGAGCTGCCACGACGTCGCATAAAACGCGGCAACCGCGAGCACGATCAGCACGAACTTGACACGGCTGCGCGATCCGCCGCGCAGGCCTGCCGCATAAGCAAGCCGTGCGCGACTCGCCGAATCGCTGACCGCCGTCGACGTGTCTACCGCTGCATCAAGTACGGCGCCTGCATCAGACATGACGACACGCCTTCAAAGCACTCAACCTTTCGCTTTGATTTTGCCAACCGCGAGCCCCGCTTTCTCGATGCTCGCATACGAGGCATGCGTGGCTGGCACGAATCCGGTGTAGCGATTGGGCAGCAGCGTCTTCGCCTGTTCAACGGTGATTGCCGTGAGAATCGACTGGATTTGTGCAGCCCGCTCCTTCGAGATTCCCTTGGGCACTGCAATGGCATCGTTGGGCAACGGCTCCGACGTCCAGATCACTTTGCTGCCGTCGGCCTTCACGGTCCCTGCGGCCATCATTGCATTGCGGTTGCGGTCATAATCGGTTGCCAGATCGACTTGGCCTGATTGAACCGCGATTTCGTTGGCCGGATGTGACGCCCCTTCACGATATTTCCAGAACGTCTTCGGATCGATTTTCCAGATTTCCTTTGAGTACCAGGTGGGCACCAGCCAGCCCGACGTCGAGCCAATGTCTGCGAACGAGATCGACATGCCCTTCGTATCGTCTGGGAACTTGCTAATTTTCAGATCAGGCCGCCCGATGACGATCGCGTGATACACCGGTTTGTCGTCGTACTTGACCGTCGCAACCGCCTGGCAATCGCTGCTATTGTTAGCAATGACGTAACCCCAGGGCCCCATCCAGGCAACGTCGAGCTGGCCCGAGCCCATCGCAACGGCCATACCGGCCCAGTCAGTGGTCGCGAATAATTCAAAGTCAGCGTTCAGTTTCTCAGCCAGATGGGCAAATATCGGCGTGTAGGCCTTCTTGGTGTCCTCGGCGTTGGGCAGTAGCGGGCCGACGCCAAAGCGCAGCTTCTGCCTGCCCTGCGCGTGCAGACTGGCATTGCTGGCAAGCAGTGTGAGACCGGCCGCTGCGGCACCGAGGATTCGTCTACGATCGTTTTGCATGATGTTGTTCCTGTTTTAGTAGCTGATGCTGGGAGCGCCGTCGCTCATGAATTCAACCAACTTGGCTCCGCCCACTACGGCGGCACCATCGACCAGATTGTTTTCGTCGAGCTTCCTTTTCTTGAAGCAGGGCGAGCAGACGAACATCTTGCCTCCGGCTTTGGCGAAGTTATCCATCAGATCTTTCAGCGGCGCGAAGCCTTCTTCATGAACCGAATCGGCGACGCCTTTTTGCGAAAGGCGGGTGCCTTCGATCGACAGGAACACGACCGTGTCCTTGTCTGAGGCGACTGCCGCGTTGGCTACAACAAATGCAACGGTCGCCCTGTCGGTATCGTCGAGGCCGTGGGTTAGGCTGATTACATATTTACCGGGCATGATGTTCTCCTTGAACGGTGGTGGGAAGTGCGCCGCATCGATAAGCGCGGTGTCGAAAAATCAGCTCTTGGCTCGGATGAAATAGGCGTGCAAATCCAGATCCTGGGCGAGCAGCTCGTGACCCGTCATGCCGCACCAGGCAGGAATGTCTTCTGGAGCACCGAGGTCGAGCGCAATGACCTTGAACACTTGCCCGGGTGCCTCAAGTAGTCGCCGTCGCAACTCCAGTACCAAGTCGCCACAGCTGAGCTCGCCAGCATTCCATTCCTGGTCAAAATTCATATGAGTAGTTTCGTGCAGGGAAACGGGTGGGCCAGAACGAAGAAGCAAAGCGCTGGGAGAGGCAAATCGGTACCCGGTATGCATCACGCCGAGATGAACGACCATGCGTAGGAGGAATTTCTACCGGCCAAATCGTCGTCTGGCGAAGGATGGTTTTTGGTTTCCGGCATGCGGTTACAAAACGGACCCCGATCACTGACCACTCCGAGGCAAGCTTTGCGCTTCGTGAGTCGAACCGACGGTCGCGGCGCGATTGTCGTGTGGCGGAGGTGCCCCAAAAACGAATGGAAGTATAGAAATGCTTGAAGCAATCGACGTAAGCTTCGCGTTGTGGCGACAAAACGCCGGATTGATGAATCATGGTGACCGCCGCTCGCTATAACGTCAACATTCGCGCATCGGGTGACATACCCGCCACCAGTAGCGCAGCGGCGCCGCGCACGCCGCTGACTTCGGGAATCAAGTCAGACAGGCTCAGACGCGCTTCAGCCAACGCTGCTGAACAAACATATAACTCGACGCCCAGTGACTTCAAATCGCTGATTTGTGAAACAAAATCTTGCGAACTCATCGCCGAGTTCGCCTTTGGCACAGCGACTTCGAACGCCTCGCGCGACGCGTCACGGCGCAGCAGACCCACCGATGCACCGACCACATGGATTTCAACTTCGATATCCATCGCGGCTGCGGTCAGAGCGTAACGAAACGCAAGCATCGCGGGGTTCCGCTCGGCGGGCGAACCGCTGGCCAAAACTACGACTAAGCGTTTCACCGAGTTCAAATGGATACCTTTACTTCAAGCCAACATTGCGCGCGACAATGCGATTAGCGCAAACGAAAGCGCGATCAAGTCGGAAAGCAGCGTAACAGAAATTAGCTGCTGCGATAGGTCGCTCGATGGCGTACATCCTTACGGGATTCGTTGGGGATCGGATTCCCGCTAGACGATCCTCACCTCATATCCGCGCAGTTCGGCAGTGACCAGTCCGGTGGGGTATGTGTCGAAAATCCGAATCGCTATCCGATGTTTTTTTCGTAGAACGCGAGCGTTGACAGCGGAGTGAAGCCGAGACGTTCGAGGATAGGCTTGCTATCGGGGCTAGCTTCAACGGCGAGGTAGCTTGCGCCGCGTTCCACTGCGGCTTGCGCACGTATCGCGAGCATGCGCGTGTATGCGCGCTGGCGACGCCATGCCGCCTTTGTCGTGCCTCCGCAAAGGAGCGCGATGGCGTCGCCCGGATGGTGGAACATATACCCGGACGTGACCGGGTTGTCGCTCGCTGCGAACCCAGCGTAAAAGAGGATTCCCGTTTCGCCTCTTTCAATCAGTGCACGGTAGTCGTTCACATAGCGAGAGTTCGGCGCATCGGGCCAGACGTTGTCCCAGATGTTTTGGTAAGCATCGAGATGTTTCGCGATTGTGAGTTGACGGACGTCTATCGATGTCGAACCCGGTGTTTCGGCCAACGAAAGCGACTCAACTAGTAGAGCGACGGGCACCATCATCAGTGTGCTGTGATCGTTTTCTGCGAAGCCTCGCACGAGCAGGGCTGTACGCAACGCGTCGCGTGCGGGGTCGTGACCATAGAGCTTCCACATCAGCACATGGGCGCGGCCTTGAACCGCGTGCAACTCGTCGTCGACGGCCCCTGCCGCATCGGTCGCGGCAAAGTCGTGCCACATGATGAAGCGCTGGCTTGCCGTACCGGTCGTGTAGCGCGAAACGCGCGACGTGCTCTCGCGGGTCATGCCCGCTGGATGCGCATGTTTGCGCATCGTTTCGTCGTAAAGGGTGAGGAGGTCGGCTGGATTCATTGGTTAGCCCGAGGGGCGTCTGGCCCCGTCTCCCCTGAGGGGAGGGGGCTGGGGAGAGGGGACATGTCCGTGCACTACATCACGCTATAAACCGGCCCGCCGCCGCCTTCGGGCACGACCCAGTGAATGTTCTGCAAGGGGTCCTTGATGTCGCAGGTTTTGCAGTGCACGCAGTTTTGCGCGTTGATTTGCAGGCGCTTTCCGGGTGCTGCGCCAGGGACGGTTTCGTCGTCCACGAATTCGTAAACACCCGCTGGGCAATAGCGACTTTCTGGACCGGCGTAGCGTGCCAGGTTGTATTTCACTGGAATCGAGGGGTCGCGCAGTTGCAAGTGCACGGGCTGATCTTCTTCGTGATTGGTGTTGGACAGGAATACGGAGGTGAGCTTGTCAAACGTGATTACCCCATCCGGTTTTGGATAGACGATCTGCGGCATTTGATCGGCAGGCTTCAGCGATTCATTGTCCGCTTTGCCGTGGCGCAGCGTCCAGCCCACGAGTTTGCCAAGGCCCAAATCGTTCAACCACATGTGCACGCCGCCGTGAAGCGTGCCGAGCGTCATGCCCCACTTGAGGCCGGGCTTCACGTTGCGCACTTTGTAGAGATCGCTGAACACCCAGCTCTTTTTCCAGCCGTCGTTGTAAGCGTGCAGCTCGTCATGTTGGCGCTCGGCTTTCACCGCATCGAACGCGGCCTCAGCGGCAAGCATGCCGGTTTTCATCGCGTTATGTGTACCCTTGATGCGCGGTAAATTCACGAAACCCGCACCGCAGCCGATGAGGGCGCCGCCCGCGAACGAAAGCTTCGGCACGCTTTGCAAACCACCTTCATTGATGGCTCGCGCGCCGTACACCAATCGCTTGCCACCTTCGAACAAGGGCCGGATATGCGGATGCGTTTTGAAGCGCTGAAATTCATCAAATGGCGAAAGCCACGGGTTCTCGTAATTCAGATGAACCACGAACCCCACAGCGACTAGCGAGTCCTTGTTTTCATTGGTCAGGTGATACAGGAACGACCCGCCGCCGGTCTTTGAATCAAGCGGCCAACCCTGCGAATGCATGACCTTCCCGGGTACATGTTTGGCTGGATCAATCTGCCACAGCTCCTTGATGCCGATGCCATATTTCTGCGGATCGATGCCGTCGCGGAGGTTGAACTTTTTCATGAGATCTCTTGACAGTGACCCGCGTACACCTTCACCGAACAGCGTGTATTTCGCGTGCAATTCCATTCCGGGCTGGAACTCGGCTTTCTTCTCGCCATTCTTGCCGATGCCCATGTCACCTGTCGCAACGCCGATCACAGCGCCCGCTTCGCTGAACAGTACTTCAGCCGCGGCAAAACCCGGATAAATTTCCACGCCCAGCGCTTCGGCCTGTTCGCCCAACCATTTGCACACACGACCCAGGCTCACGATGTAATTACCGTGGTTGTCCATGAGTTTTGGCAGCACCCAGTTCGGCGTTTTCATCGCGCCGGTTTCGGTCAGCGTCCAGAACTCGTCTTCGGTGACCGGAGTGTGAATCGGCGCGCCTTTGTCTTTCCAGTCGGGGATCAATTCGTTCAAGCCAACCGGATCGATCACTGCGCCGGACAAAATATGTGCGCCGACTTCGCTGCCTTTTTCGAGAATGCAAACGGAGACTTCACGATTGTTCTCCGCTGCGAGCTGCTTCAGGCGAATCGCGGCTGAGAGCCCGGCTGGGCCCGCGCCAACGATCACTACGTCGTATTCCATCGCGTCGCGATCGGCTCTGATGCTGGTCATGGGTTTTCTTTTCTATTCATGGATTGTCATTCTGGACGCAGGTGTAGCGGCGCGCTAACGTCTTGCGCATTTTGTATTTTTCGAATTGCGTTTCGACGCAGCGAAAGCCGAAGCGCTCGTAAAGGTGCAGCGCCGGATTGTCGCGAAATACGTTTAAGGTCAGTTCATTCAAGCCGCGTGACTGCGCCATGACTTCGACCAGCGCAAGGGTGGCCCAACCCGTGCCGCGATTTCGGTGCCGCTCTTCAAGCTGCACGTCCCCGATGTGTAGCGTCCAAGGACTATCGGGCTCGTCGCGAACGCTCAAAAAGCCGACGGTTTGATGCACGGTCAAGTTCATATCGTTAATCAGAAAGAATGATGCCTGTGGTGCGAGATTTCTCCAGCGTGTTTCATCAAATTCTTGCCCGCGTCGAGCCAGATACGGCTGCATATTGTCTCTTGCTAGCGCGAGACAATATTCCATGCGCCGATCAGCAATCGTGATAGTTGTCAGCGCAATGGCGGCAACGGGCATGGACACGGGCTTGGCACGACGGTGGGTGTCGATGACTGGCACGTCAGAGGCAGCGCGATTCATCGGACGATTATAGTTAGCGAATACTCAGTCATTTGCCTATATCAGAGGGTCATTTTTCGATGGATCACTCCAAACAGCTTGCACCTATCGCCGCTGCACAAGCCAACGCGATTGCCAATTTGCGCGATATCGTCATGCACGAAGTCGATATGGCGGTGCGCTGGGGCGATATGGACGCTTACAACCATGTCAATAACACGGTGTACTTTCGCTATATGGAGCAATGCCGCCTGGAGTGGTTTGCCAAGCTCGGGTTCAAGACGGTGGATGAGGACATCGTGCCGATTCTGGTGGAAGCGAATTGCCGGTTTATTCGCGCGGTGACGCATCCGTCGACGGTGCGAGTCACCATCCGAGTTACCGATATCGGGCCGAAAATTGTCGAAACGACGCATGACATTTTTGTTGCCGATGTGCTCTATGCATCCGGTATTTGCAAACTTTTGTGGATGAGTCGCAGCGCGAACAAGGGTGTGGGGTTGCCTGATGCGGTGCTAGCGCGGTTGCTGCTCTCTGCGTAGGGTGTACATGAGAATGCGCACCTTGGCTCTGCCTTTTGGTCATTGCTCGTACGAGCCGATGGTGCGCACTTTGGTGCATAACCTACGTATTCGCCATGATTGAACCTCTTTGGATCCCGACACTAGAAGGTATCGCATCCGCGCGCATCACCGCGTTCACGCAGTTACTGCGCGAAAAATATTCGCAGAATTTCCCCGACTACCGGAGCCTGTGGCGCTGGTCGATCGCTAACAAGGAGGTGTTCTGGCGCGAGGTTTGGGACTTTTGTGGCATTGTCGGTGACAAGGGCGAGCGGACGTTAGTTGATGGCCACCTGATGCCTGGTGCGGCGTGGTTCCCCGATGCTCGATTGAATTTCGCCGAGAACCTGCTCCAAAAGCGCGGGCCGGACGATGCGCTGGTTTTCTGGAACGAAGCGGGCGATCGGCGACGATTGAGCTTTGACGAATTGCGGGGCTCGGTTGCCGGTGTGCAGCAGGCGCTCAAAGCGGCGGGCGTGGCGGCAGGTGACCGAATCGCGAGCATCCTGCCGAATATTCCTGAGGCCGCGATTGCCATGCTCGGCGCTACGAGCATTGGCGCTGTTTGGTCGTCGTCGTCTCCGGATTTTGGCGTGCAGGGCGTTCTGGATCGCTTCATGCAGATCGAGCCGAAGATTCTGTTTGCGGTGAATGGCTATTTCTACAACGGCAAGGTGGTTGATACGCGCGACAAGGTGTTCGAGATCGCCGCGCGCTTGCCGAGTGTGGAACTGGTGGTTTGGGTGGAAAACGTTGCGAACCATCCTGTGGGAGCGGTTCAACCGCGAATCGGCAGCGACAGTATCTCGGACAATCGCGGTATAAACGCTCCCACAAATACGTCGTCGGTGTTGGCGTTCTCGACATGGAACGCGTGTTGTCGCAATAGCGCTGCTGAACTCAGCTTCGAACGTTTTCCCTTCAATCACCCGCTGGTCATCGTTTTCTCCAGTGGAACTACGGGCCTGCCCAAATGCATGGTGCAGGGCGCGGGCGGCACTTTGCTGCAACAGATGAAAGAGCACGCGCTGCATGCCGATGTGCATGACGGCGACCGCTTTTTCTATTTCTCCACCACCGGTTGGGTGATGTGGAACTGGCTTATCACGGGGCTGGCTGCGGGAGCAGCCTGCATGCTCTACGACGGTTCGCCGTTTGCGGAGCAGGGCCGCGTGTTGTGGGATTTTGCGGAGGCCGAGCGCTTCACCCATTTCGGCACCAGCGCTAAATACATTGACGCGTGCAAGAAGGCGGGTGTTGTGCCGCGCCGCTCGCACGAGCTGCCTGCGCTGCGTGCCGTGTTGTCGACCGGCTCGCCGCTTTTGCCGGAGAGTTTCGACTACGTGTATCAGTGCGTGAAATCTGATGTGCACCTGGGTTCTTTATCGGGCGGCACCGAGATCATGAGTGCGTTTGTTCTTGGCAATCCGACATTGCCGGTGTATCGAGGCGAAATTCAGTGTCGCGGTCTGGGCATGGCCGTTGATGTCTTTGATGACAACGGAGAATCGTTGCGCGGCGCGATGGGTGAACTGGTTTGTACGCAGAGCTTTCCCTCGATGCCGCTTTATTTCATGGCTGATCCCGACGGCGCGCGATACCGGGCAGCTTATTTCGAGCGTTTTCCGCAGCTCTGGTGTCACGGCGACTGGTCGCAGATCACCGAGCACGATGGCATGGTGATTGTTGGGCGCTCTGACGCGACATTGAATCCCGGTGGCGTTCGCATTGGAACAGGGGAAATTTATCGTCAGGTTGAGACGCTCGACGAGGTCATTGAATCCATAGTGATTGGTCAGAATTTTCAGGGCGATGCTCGGGTTGTTTTGTTCGTCAAGTTGCTCGATGGCATCACGCTCACCGCAGCATTGACAGAAAAAATTAAACAAAGAATCCGCGAACATACGACCCCGCGCCACGTCCCCTCGAAGGTGGTTCAAGTGTCCGATATTCCACGTACCAAGAGCGGAAAAATTGTGGAACTGGCGGTGCGCGATGTGGTGCATGGGCGTGCGGTGAAAAACATGGATGCGATGGCGAATCCGGAGGCGCTGGAGTTTTTTCGCAATCGAATTGAACTGACAAGTTGATCTTCCCCACTTTCGTCATTCTCGGCGTGAAGCGCCGGAAATCCAGACGGTGGCTAGTCAGAGCGACCGTGGCTTGGTCAAGGTGAGTTTCTGGATAACCTGCGCTGCGCGGAGTATCGCGGGCTTAAGGACAACGCGGTCGAGTTGTACGACCACCGCCTCATATTGCAGCGCATCAAAGCCGCACCGCAAATTCGTACAATTACTCTAGATCACTCAAGGGGACACTGTGAACAAACTTTATCCGAGCGCTGAAGCGGCGCTCTCTGGCGTCATCAAGGACGGGCAACTGCTTGGCGTGGGCGGCTTTGGCCTGTGCGGCATTCCTGAGGCGCTGATCGACGCGCTGGTCGCATCCGGCGCCAAAAATCTCACTGCGATTTCGAATAACGCAGGGGTCGATGGCTTCGGTCTCGGCAAGCTGCTCGCCACGCGGCAGATCAAGAAAATGATCGCGAGTTACGTGGGTGAGAACAAGGAATTTGAGCGGCAATATCTGGCCGGTGAACTCGAACTCGATTTCACGCCACAGGGCACGCTTGCAGAAAAACTGCGTGCGGGCGGCGCGGGCATCCCAGCGTTTTTTACGAAAACGGGCGTTGGCACCATCGTTGCTGACGGCAAAGAAATCCGCGAATTTGACGGCGTGAAGTACGTCATGGAGCGCTCGCTGGTGCCGGACGTAGCGCTGGTCAAAGCCTACATCGCCGACAAATCGGGCAATCTCGTTTTCCGCAAAACCGCGCGTAATTTCAACCCGAACGTCGCGATGGCCGGCAAGATCACGATTGTCGAAGTCGAGAAGATCGTCGAGATCGGCGCGCTCGACCCGGATCAAGTGCATTTGCCCGGCATTTACGTTCACCGCATCGTGCTGAACGCCACGCCCGAGAAGCGCATCGAGCAGCGCACCATTACGAAAGCTGGAGTGTAAACATGGCCTGGAATCGCGATGAAATGGCAGCGCGCGCTGCAAAAGAGCTGCAAGACGGCTTCTACGTGAACCTCGGCATCGGTATGCCAACGCTGGTCGCCAACCACGTGCCGAAGGGCATGGAAGTATGGCTGCAATCGGAAAACGGCCTGCTCGGGATCGGCCCGTTCCCGGCGGAAGATCAGGTCGATCCGGACATGATTAACGCGGGCAAACAAACGGTTACGACGATACCCGGCTCATCGATTTTTTCCTCTGCCGACAGCTTCGCAATGATTCGCGGTGGCAAGATCAATCTCGCGATTTTGGGCGCGATGCAGGTCAGCGAAAAAGGCGATCTCGCCAACTGGATGATCCCAGGCAAGATGGTCAAAGGCATGGGCGGCGCGATGGATCTGGTCGCTGGCGTGGGCCGCGTTGTGGTGCTCATGGAGCATGTCGCCACGAAAAAAGACGGCTCGACCGACAAGAAAATTTTGACGGCGTGCAACCTGCCTTTGACCGGTGTGGGCGTGGTCAACGTGATCATCACAGATTTGGGCGTGATGGAAGTGACGCCTGCCGGATTGAAGCTCGTTGAATTGGCACCCGGCGTGACGCGCGAGGAAATCGCGGCGGCTACAGGTTGCATATTGCACTAAAAACCTGCGCGACCAACGTCGCCCATGCGGTCTCCGCTGTAAATGCGGTGACCGCTACCGCATCAATCCGCGCGTCGCCGCATTAGCCAATTGGCGAATCGGCGTGAACATCAACTGCAGCGCCCAGCGAATAAAACTTCTCGTAAGTTCCACGCCTTGGGCCGCTGCGCGACCCGCGAAGCGCATGATCGCGCCTACCAGGGTTGTGACGTACATCGACATCCTCGCCGTGAGTTGAGCGGCTCTTTCAAGCATGATTGCAAGCTGATCAAGCAGAGTCATCGTGGCAAGCGCGGCTGGTCCGACCGTAGCGGCAAGGATATCGGTCGATGCATCAATAATCCAGCGTAGCGCAGCGCCCAGCATTTCAAAGGCGTAGGCACCCATCGGTATGATCGATTCGCGCCCGTTGGCGACATTTCGCAACCACGCTTCGGCACGCTGGCCCGCCGTACGATCAACGCTGGCGGCGGCAAGCGTCGCCCATGAACAGCCGACCATTGCGCCAAGGTAGCTGTTTTCCATGCTGTGCGCGCCAAAACTGATGACGGTGTTACGACTGCCGCCCACGACATTGCCCGACGAGCCATATGGCACATGCGTGAACGGCCACAGCGGCACCATCGGTACCGGATCGGCAAAATGCTGAACGCGATGAATGTGTGAGCTGCCGAGACGGTCGCTGAGATCAAACGCGAAGCGGGTCAAGCCAACGCGCGGCGATCCAAACGTATAAAGCTCAGGCCGTCCGATACCGCGCTGGCGACAGTAAGCGGCGGTGAGCGTGGCTAAGGCCCCGCCAAGGCTGTGCCCGACGCAGTGCACGATTGAGGGATTGCGTCCGCGAAGGAAGGTGTCAAGCTCGTGCGAGAACGAGTTCCAGGTTTCCATAAAACCTGCGTGAACGGACGAGCCTGTGGGGCCACCGCGCACGCCAAAGTTGGCGTCGGTGCACCAGTCGGCAGGGACGTCGGTGCCACGGTGAGCAATGAGAATCTCCCCCTGATAAGGGCCGGTGCCCGAGGCGATGTAGCCAAAACCGCTGACTTCTTTCCAGACAATCAGTCCGCCGCTTGTCCCCTGGAATCGCGAATTGTCGCCGACGTTAAACATGCCTTCGCAGCCGAGTTCAAAGCCAAGTGCCGCCGCTTGCGACACTGAAACATCACGCAGCGAATACACGCCGTTCGCGATTTTTGCGGCTTGAACGGGGCTGAGTGTCGGCATGGCGCGCTTTCTGGGTTAACGCGACGTACAGGGAGTACGGTCGATAAAGTTGAACAGGCTGGACTGGCGTTTCGGGCGATTGACGTGATATCGCCTATCTTGCGTGGACGCAATCGACAGGGTCAAAGTGACATTGCCGTGAAATTTATTTTGCGATCAGTCGAAATCGCAGATTCCGAACACTTTGCCGCTGCGGTGCTCGGGCGATTCAAGACGACATTGAATCGAGATCGGCTTGGCCAAATCGCGATAGGGGACCATGCCCTTGTTATCGTCGAAATACATCAATTCGCCGTTGTCGTCGTAATTGCGCTTGTTCAGGCTCCATGCCTGATAGCTTTTGCCGCCGTGTTGAATGACGATTTTCTGAAAGACATTAGGTTCGTGCGGCAACAGACTACCCACAAGCATCTTGCGCTTAATGGCCGGGAAATTAAACGCACCATCGACTCCCGTCGTCGCCACGTCGTTGACTGTTTCTTTCCCCCAGGTCCAGCGCGTTTCGCGTTCAAGCGTGGCACCGGCGACCGGCTTGCCTTGCGAGCTGACCACGCCACGAACCGCTGAAAAAAGGACTACTTCACTCATTGCATTGACCTCATTGCAGCCGACGGTTGAAAGTGCGAGCGGCACAACCAGCGCCCGTAGCGCGCCACCGAAGCGAGCGCTGAATAAATCTTTGAATATTTGCACAGAAAATGCCTTGATGTCTATAAATGACCCGTGGGGCAAACGTTAATATTAGCCCGCATTCCCGGAGTTGTCAGTAGACTTTGGTAGTGATAAACCAAGGATCAGCTTTTGGCTGGAAGCGCAGTTTTATATGGGCCAGTCTAGATTTTTACGTACTGTCGACTTTGTATATAAATCGCGCACGGCCCCAATTCATTGGGCGTTTCATTAAAAAGCTGATGCTTCACAGAAAGAAAAAAGATGGTGACGATCCGGTACATTCAACGCGACGTCGATGTGATCAGCGCAGCGTTGGCGCTCGCGGGCGTGCACGGTCGCAACGCAATGAACAGTAGCCCTGTCAGCAAGAAAGCCCTCGTCGAATGCGCCTCGCGCAAACCGGTCGAGCTTTTTGAAGCGAAGCGTGAGTAGCGTGCCTGCGACGCCGGTTGCCGCCGACACTCCCGTCCGCGCGCGCGAAGTCTGGTCATGGGCCATGTACGACTTTGCGAACTCTGGCTACACCACGGTCGTCATCACCGCTATTTTCAACGCGTTTTTTGTGAGTGTGATCGCGGGAGGCACCGATTGGGCGACGCTGTTGTGGACCACGATCGTGGCGATTTCTTTTGCGATTGTGATGGTCATCGGCCCGGTGCTTGGGGCGTGGGCGGATCGTCGCGCGGCGAAGAAACGTGTGCTCGCGATTGCGACGATTGGATGCGTAGGATCTACGCTGGCGCTCGCACCGATTGCCGCGCAGGGTGGTGCGCTGCTATGGCTCGCGTGCGTCGTGTTTATTGCAAGTAATGTGTTTTATGCGCTGGGCGAAAATTTCACAGCGGCGTTTTTGCCAGAGCTCGCCACCAGTAAGGAAATCGCCAAAGTGTCTGCATGGGGCTGGAGCCTCGGCTATGTTGGGGGCCTTGTGACCTTGGGCGTATGCCTGTGGCTGGTCACCACGCAACAGGCGGCGGGTGCGAAGGCCGTGCAGTACGTACCGTGGACGTTGGTGATTACCGCCGCGATTTATGCCGTTGCCAGTCTGCCAATTTTTATTTTTCTTCGCGAACGTGCCGTAGCCAAACCCGATGTCGCGCCGCAGAGCGTGATCAACGGACTGAAACGCTCCTTTGCCAATCTCAAGCACTATCCCGATCTGCGCCGCTTTTTCTGGTCGGGTTTGGCCTATCAGGCGGGTCTCTCAGTCGTCATCACTCTGGCTTCGGTGTACGCCGAACAGGCGCTCGGTTTCAAGATGGCAGACACGATCAAACTGCTGCTGGTTGTGAACGTTTCCGCTGCAATCGGTGCGTTTGTTTTTGGTTATGTGCAGGACAAAATAGGACACAAAACGACGCTCTCGATCACGCTTGTGATGTGGATTGCCACTGTGCTCATCGCGTATTTCTGGCATACCCAAAATGGCTTTTGGGTGGCGGCAAACTTCGCGGGCTTGTGCCTTGGCGCGTCGCAGTCTGGCGGCCGCGCGCTCGTAGGTGTGATGAGCCCAAAGGCCCAGATCGCCGAGTTCTACGGACTGTGGGGGCTTGTGGTTCGCCTCTCAGGCATCATCGGCCCGATGCTCTACGGCATGGTCACGTGGATGACGCAAGGTAATCATCGTCTTGCGCTTTTGCTCACGGGCAGCATGTTTGTGATTGGGTTGCTGTTGCTCGCACGTGTCAATGTGGCAGCAGGCGAGTCGGCCGCGCAAGTTGTCCGTCGTTGATTCTTGCGCTTGTGCTTAAATAGGCGTAGGGTGTGGGGTCTCGAAACAGGAGATTGCCATGAAGTCTATGTCGCAAAATTTCTCTATTTGTGCGGTTGCGGGCGCCGTCATGCTCTCGACGTTGAGTACCGTGGTCGCGGCCGATGAAACCATTTTTCCATCTCGCTATCGCACGCTGCAATCGACCGCGCCGTCGAACTGCGACGAATGGTCCGCGCCACTGCCCGAGCGACGCGCAAAAGTCGATTTACCGCCAGAGTCGAGACAGCTCGAAGGTTCAGCGGTGTTGACGATCAATATCGATCAGGCGGGCAAATTCGCTGGCCTTGTTGAGGCGCTAACGAATCAGGCCGCTTTCGTGCAGGCAGCAAAAGAGTCCCTGCAATACTGGTCGTTTGTTCCGGCGCTTTGCAATGGTGTCGCCGTGCCGACTCAAGCGAAGATTTACTTTAATTTTCGTAACGAAGGCTTCGTCGCTTATGTGTCCGGACGCGGTCCGATGTAGCGCCCCTATTGCCTTGCAGCATTTGTAGTGGTGCTGCGAAACAACTCAGGCTATAATTTACAGCTTCGGGGCGTAGCGCAGCCCGGTAGCGCGCCTGGTTTGGGACCAGGATGTCGAAGGTTCGAATCCTTTCGCCCCGACCAATTCTTGAAGTTCTTGTGTATTGTTTTGCAAGACTTGAATTAGTTACCGATGTGCTTGATAAGAGATGGTGCTGAGTCACAAAAAAGCACGAGCTTCATGTGCCCGTAGCTCATCTGGATAGAGCACCGGCCTTCTAAGCCGGGGGTAACAGGTTCGAGTCCTGTCGGGCGCGCCAAAAACTTCCAAGTGTCAGTTTCAATGGCGGCCGTAGCTCAGCGGTAGAGTCCTGGATTGTGATTCCAGTTGTCGTGGGTTCGAACCCCATCGGTCGCCCCAATCGTTTTGTCAGTCAATGCCTCGCCCAATTCGGCGGGGCATTTTCTTTTGTGCGTTTTGTGAGCCGACGTCGCTGCCGTCGAATTCGCCACGTATTGAAGCTCGACACTTCCACAAAAGCGGCAGCTTTTTGGTAACAGCTTTTGTGTGAAATGGCGTTTTAATAGGGGCTACATTCGAAAATATCTGATTGTCGAGTGTGTTGACTCTGACGATGTAGCCCTCTGTCAAGCTTGGTTTTAGGATAAAGCTGTATCCGTGCCAAGAGCATTTTGGTTCGATCAAAATCATGAACATTGAGGTTGGTGGAAACGATGCGGATGTTTCCTAAAGCGGTAGGCGATAATCCGTCGCTTATTCCGTAGGCGGAGCCCTTGATGCCCCAACTTTTGAAGTTCGTTCTGACTTGCGCTTTTTTCTCGATGCTGCTGCCGTCCTTGCCAGTCGGCGCACAGGGCGCAGTTTCGGCGCTTGATTTGAACAGCCGTTGCCTGATTACGTCTATTCCGAACGCCGAAAAACTGAGCGTCTCGTGGACCGGTGCGTGTGTCGCTGGGCTGGCCTCAGGCGTAGGTGACGTCATCGCGTTCAGCAACGGCAAACTACGCTACATCCTGCGCGGTCAATTCAAGGGCGGACGACTTGAGCAGCAGGAGTTCGTGCGCGATTGTGCTGGAAGCGCGTGCGCGAGTGATGTTTCCCCCAATTTGATTCGACAACATGAAGAGGCCGCATTGGCTTCATCGGTCTCTACGCCGGTAGCAGCCACACCTATCGCTGGCGTTCCTTTGGCTCCGGCGGAAATTCGCGCCCCTGACGCAGTCTATCGTGGTCGTTTTGCCACCGACCCGGTGACAGGCGTCATTAGTGGCGAAGGACGGGTGCAATTTCTCGATGGACGATCATACGAAGGTACGATCAAAAATGGTCGGAAGGTTGGTAGAGGTACGCATGTCTGGGCCGACGGCCAACGCTACGAAGGCGATTGGGTAGACGACCAGCAACAGGGCAAGGGCAAACTTACGTTTGGCAACGGCGACAGTTACGAAGGAGATTTCGTCAAAGGCGAGCGCACAGGCGAGGGTACGTTCCGCCAGAAATCGGGTGACAGCTACACGGGTCAATGGGTGCGTGGCATTCGCGAAGGTAATGGCGTCGCCGAGTGGGCGAACGGCCAGCGCTACGAAGGGGCGTGGCGCGGTGATCGACGCGAAGGTCAGGGCATGATGAAGTTCCCGGACGGCGGCAGCTATGACGGCGAATGGAAGAACGATCAACCGTTTGGTCAGGGCGACATCCAGTTCGCCTCTGGGGACGCATATACCGGCCAGGTGCGTAATGGCGTTCCCAATGGGCAAGGTATTTTTCGCTGGGGATCGGGTGATCGATTCGATGGCGAATTTGATAACGGCAAGCCGACCACCAAAGGAGAAATGACGTTTCTGCTGGATTCAGCGACGACGGCGGTCGTCGCATCTGAGCCAGCGCCCATGCCTGCGCCGCCGACTGTTGCGGCGACCGCACCGACAGGCACCGCACCCGCTGCGGTCGTCGCGCCGCCATCGAGGGCGAGCTTGTGTACCGCAGCGTTCAACAACGCCGGGGCCAACGCAGTCAGCCTGAAACGGTTTATCGATTCGTTTCCCGATGATGAATGCCAACGGCATGCAATTGCTAAACAAAAGCTGGCGAAAATCGCCGAAGCGGCGCGCGTCGCCAGCCTTGCTGCTGATGAGCGCCAGGCAATGGCGAAAAGTTTGATCGGCGGAACTGTCACATTCCAGCAGTCGTTTCCGTTTTGTGTAACGGGAACAGGCGCGAGCTGTCAGCGCGTGACCTATATTTTTTACGTCAAGGCAAAAATACGTGACATTGATCCGCAGAAGCGCACTGCCCAAGTGCAGATTAGCGAAGCCACGTCGCTCGGCAATGAAAAGGGCGCGTCTGGGCCGCTGTTCTCACAAGGGCGTGTCGCTGCCACTGAAGCGTACAAAGCTCGCTTCATTGGATCAACGCAAGCCAAAACCCTGGAAGAGGTGGGCTTGGCGTTCTAAGTCGCTTGCTTGTTCCGGTTTGACGGCGGTGACAAACATTGTCAGTGTGACTGGCAGCGTCACGAGAATGCTGTTATCGTTCTCGCTGTTGCAATCTTAGAGGCTAAGTGTGTCGAGTACGTCCAGTCCCCTTCTCGCGACCCACGCCAATTGCCTTCCGGTCGGCACGAGAGTCTCCGATTTTGAAATCATCGGGTTGATCGGTGAAGGCGGCTTCGGCATTGTCTACCTCGCGAAAGACACCTCTCTTGATCGCGTCGTAGCGCTAAAAGAATTTATGCCGTCGTCGTTTGCTGGACGGGTCGATGGTATTCAAGTCGCTGTTCGTGCAGCTAATAATCGTGCCACGTTCGAAGCTGGCCTCAAGAGTTTCATTAACGAAGCCAAGATGCTCGCGCGCTTCGCGCACCCAGCCCTCGTCGAAGTGTTCCGGTTTTGGGAAGGCAATGGCACTGCCTACATGGCGATGCGGCTGTATCGTGGTGAAACGCTTCGTCAGGTTTTGACGCGCGGTGGCGAGACGTTCCCAGAAGAGCGCATTGCACAGATCATGGCTCCGATTTTCGACGCACTTGAAATGCTGCATCGGGAACAGGTGTTCCACCGGGACATCGCGCCTGACAATATCATGCTCGCTGACGGACGCTCAGTGCTGCTCGACTTCGGTTCAGCCCGCAGAATTCTGGGTGACGGCACGCAGGCTTTGACTACGGTATTGAAGCCGGGTTACGCTCCGATCGAGCAATATAGTGATGACGGCACGATGAAGCAGGGCGCCTGGACCGATGTCTATGCCCTTGGCGGAGTGCTGTATCACATCGCCACTGGCAAAGCGCCGATGCAGGCGGTCTCCCGCATGTTGTCGGATCCAATGCCGTCGATTGCTGACGCGACGGGCGGACGTTATTCACCCGCGTTTTCGCAGGCTGTTGCCAAAGCGATGAGCGTGCATGTCGACAACCGATTTCAGACCGTGACCGAGTTTCGCAAAGCGCTCGGCTGGAACATTACGCAAGCTCAGGTCGTCACGCTACCGCCGCCGCAGGTTTGGCTGGAACCTGACGCTGCAGCACCGAAAACCGGGCCAATCGCGGGCGAGCGTCGCCCGGAGCCTGTGAAGACCGGCAACGCGCGTCCTACTGCCGGAGCCGCGACGAACCAGCCCGACCCGGTCATTCGCGGCGAACGATCACAATCTCAACGAGTCGTTGACGTGCCTTCTCGCACGCCACTTTTCACCGGCGTGGCAGTGGCGTTAGTGGCTGCCATCGGTGCGGGAATATGGTTTAGCCGTTCGGGCACCAATGCGATTCCTGCGCCCGTAGCGACTCCGTCACTGCAAACACCGCCAGTGAACGCACCGGCGACAAATGCCCCCGATCCTGCCCCGGTAAAAGCCGCCACCGATCCGCTTCCTACTGCGCCCGTTGTAGTTGCAGAGGGAGTTGTTAAATTTGCCATCAAACCCCGCGGTAGGGTTGTCATCGACGACATCACTAAAGGGTTTTCGCCGCCACTGGATCAACTGAAACTGCCTGTCGGTACGCACATAGTCGAAATCTTTAATCCGCCTGCCGCACCGGTCAAGCGAACCATTGAGGTTGTCGCAGACACCCCGGTGACTGTTTCCCATTCCTTTTAGCGGCACTTACGATCCATACATGCCGCTCCCACACGACGAGACCTGACCATGAGTTCACCCGCTTCCACCGCTTCTAGCGCACTACCTGCAGGCTCCCGACTTGGCGAGTTCGAGATTACGGGCGTCATCGGCGAAGGTGGATTCGGAATCGTATACAGCGCGCGCGATTCGAGCCTGGATCGCATCGTCGCCATCAAGGAATACCTGCCAGCCGCGTTTGCCAGCCGTAATTCAACAGGCATGGTGCATGTGCGCTCGGAAGAAAACAGCAAGACATTTAACGCAGGTTTATCGAGCTTCATCAACGAAGCGCGCATGCTCGCGAAGTTCTCGCACCCTGGGCTCGTGGAAGTTTTTCGCTTCTGGGAGGGCAACGGCACTGCCTACATGGCGATGCGATATTACCGTGGCGTCACGCTACGAGAAATGCTGCGCACCAATCCGCAAGTTGTTACCGAACAGTGGTTGTGCGAAACACTTGATCCCATATTGCTTGCCCTGCAAGAGCTGCATCACGAAAAGTGCTATCACCGCGACATCGCACCGGACAACATTTTGGTGTTACCCAATGGGCGCTCTGTGCTCATGGATTTTGGTGCGGCGCGACGGATTATCGGCGGTATGACGCGGGCTCTGACCACGGTGTTGAAGCCCGGTTACGCGCCTATCGAGCAATATTCCGACGACGGCTCCATGGCGCAGGGCGCGTGGACCGACATCTACGCAGTCGGTGGCGTGCTCTACCACGCCATGACAGGCAAAGTGCCGGTTCAGGCGATCTCGCGGATGATGAACGATCCGCTGAAACCGGTCGCCACCGCCGCCCGCAGCGAGTTCTCGCCAGTTCTAACGGATGCGGTCATGAAGTGCCTTTCGGTGATGCCGGAAAATCGCTATCAAACAATTGACGAGTTGCGTGCGGCTCTAGGTTGGGTGACTACGCCCGTAAGTTCGACAGTGGTCTATGCCAGAACGACGGTAGCCGCGCCCGTCAATAATTTAGGCGCACCTGTCGCGACAGCTACACCGACCGCGCCTGCGACAGTCTCGCCGGTCGCAGCAACACCAAGAGTTGCGCTTGATCCAATGGCCGGACTTGCGGTGGGCTCACCAGCTGCGGGTGACGCGCTGTCGGACTTGTTGTCGGCACCTCGCGCAGCAGCCGCCACAGCGTCGCCAGCGCGAGCCGCCAACCCTGCAACGAATTCTGCGGACAATGATCGAACGGCCGACCGCAAGCCTGCGGTTGCAGCTAAGGAAAATACGGGCAAGAGTAATACGCTCCCGCTCATTTTGGTAGGCGTAGTCGGGCTCGCGGTGATTGGCGCCGCCGCTTACTTCTTTATCTCCGGAAAATCGACGCCGTCGGGTCAGGCCGAGCAGCCGTCAACGGCACCTCCCGTCGTGGCGACGACCTCGGCACCGCCAGCGCCTGTCGCTGATCCCGCGCCCGCACCAGCTCCTGCACCCGTCGTCGTCGATCCGAAACCGGTCGATGTTGCGCCTCCAGCAGCGGTGGTCACTCAACCGACACCGGATGCGCCCGTTAGCGCACCCGTCGCTCCCGGTACGGTTACTTTCGCCATCAAACCGTGGGGAAATATCATCGTCGACGGAATTTCAAAAGGTGCGTCGCCGCCAATGAAACGTCTGGAACTTCCGCCCGGTCCGCACACCATCGAGATTCAGAACCCCGCTGGCCCTGCAGTGAGCCGAACAATTGAAGTGGTCTCCGGGAAGTCAATCCCGGTCCGCCACGCTTTTTGACCATTCGGCAGAGTACTGAACACTATTCATGGAGAAAAATATGAAACGAGCCTTAAGATCAACGTTATCGCTTTTAATACCGACGCTTCTGGCGGCTTGCGCTACGCCACCGCCGACGCCGGTAAACTATCCTGCGCCAACGCCGCCTCCTGTAGCAGTCGCGCCAAGTCCGCCGGTTCCTGCGGCGCCTTCGACCCCGATCGCACCGCCGCCGCCAGCAGTTGATGTCTCCGCCAACGAACGAGCTTTGGTGACCGCTATCGAAGCCTATGATCGTGGGGACTACGCACTAGCTGTTCGTCTGCTGACACCGCTTTCGAACGAGAGCACGCTGGAAGCTGAGCAGCATCTCCGCGCCTTAAAGACGTTGGCGTTTTCCCAATGTTCAACCAATGCAATTACGGCGTGTCGAGGTACTTTTGAGCGTGCCTTTCGAGTCGACGCGAGGTTCGACCTCAGTGCCGCAGAGCGCGGTCATCCGATTTGGGGGCCGCAATTTGTGCGCGCTCGCAAAACGGTCACCGGCAAATAATCCATCCCCTGCAAAACATACGAACACGCCGCAGCTACCGCTAATCGAACGTCAAATCCCTCAACATGCCTGACATCATTCTCAAGGTCGTTACTGTCGATGCTGCGCAGCCCGTGCAGGCCCTCGCTCGATCGTTTGATGTCAGCGGCGGCACCATCGGACGCGATGACACGAACGCGCTAGCCCTACCGGACAAACATCGGCGGGTATCGCGTTTGCATGCGACGATCAGCTTCCCGGCGGGTGTCCCGACGATCACCAATTCGAGCACGTCATTGCCCATTTCCGTCGGCGAACAGCAGCTCGATTTTGGCGAGTCGATGCCAATTCATCACGGCGCAATGATCGAAGTCGGACCATACATATTGCAGGCGCACAGTTTGTCACTGGATGCCTCACCGGTAGTTGCACGAACGCCCGCGCCTGCATATACGCAGCCAATGTCGGCGGCGGCCGTCGTTCGCACGCATACCGGGATGACTGTCGTGCTGCCACCGCCTGCGGCAGCGCCTGCGCCAGTTATTTCATCGCCGTCGGCACCAACGTATGTGCCGCACATGGCACAGCCACTCGCGACACCATTGCCGGCGTCGTTCTCGGGCATGTCAGACCTCTCGGATTTGCTGGGAGGCAGTCCAGTTACGCCCGTTGCACCAGCGCCTCACTTTGCTGCGACTACGTCGGCACTTCCACCGACTGCCGTAGTAGCGCCGGCACCCGCTCCGTTTTACGCTACACCCGTACCCTCCTTTGCGCCGCCAGGCGCATACATTCCGCCAGCACCGGACAATCACGATCCTTTTGCCGACTTGCTGGATGGTATCGGTGGTCCATCGGCTCTGCCAGTCGCCAGCAGTACTGGTGGGTACGGCTCACCACAGCGCTCCGCGCGGCCACCACAAACACCTAGTGGGCTGAGTGCTGATCCGTTGGCTGCGTTCGGTGGCTCGTCCGGTGGCTCCTTTGGCGTCTCGCCGGCCGGCTCTACCGCGTCGTCATTTGGCACCGGCGGATTTTCGTCCGATGGGTCGCGTGGAGGCATTCCCGATGCGTTTAATCCATTCGACATGCCGTCGGATACGGTGCGAAACGACGCCAATCCACTCGCGTCTCTCCTTGGCGAAGTGGGGCAAACCGGTCGCACCGCAGAGAACCCTGCAATGCAGGCAGCGCCGTCAATAGATTCTCTTTTCCAGAGCGCTCCTTCGGATGCGTCTGACGCATCATTGTTTGGACTCGGACCGCGTGGAAGTGCCGACGGAAGCCTTGAGAGTTTGATTGGTAACAACTCAAATAGCGACCCATTGTCATTATTCGATAGTGCTGGTGAGCCCGCAGCACCTGCGCGCGCCATGCGCAACGACTCTCAGGAAGTCGGCTCGGCGTTTCAGCCGCCGCTACCCGTGCAGACGATCCCGGTGCTGCAGTCGGCGCAAGCGCCGTATATTCCGGAGTCCGCGTCTGATTTCGTCGGTTTTTCGCCTTCACCCGCACCCGTTGCTGCTAGCGCGGCGTCGTTGCCATTCAATCCCTTGGCGGGTTCGCCCAGCGTTTCTGCTGCTGCGCAGCAAATACGCGCCACGGCTTCCCAGACTGCTCCTGCGTCGTTCGCGCCCGACGTCTTGACCGAGGCGTTTTTGCGCGGTGCCGGACTGACACCAAGTTCCCTGCCTAATGGCCTGACGCCAGAAATTATGACTACCATTGGCAGTTTGCTTCGCAGTGCCACCGCCGGTGCCATCGACATGCTGGCGGCGCGTGCCGCCACCAAGCGCGAGGTGCAGGCTAGCGTGACAATCATTTCGGTGCAGGCGAACAATCCGCTTAAATTTCTGCCCAATGCGGACTCGGCGCTGCTGCAATTGCTCGGTAAAAAGATGCCGGGCTTTATGCGTGCCGACGTTGCAATGAAAGACGCCTTCGAGGATTTGCGAGCGCATGAAGTTGGGGTGATCGCGGGCACTCGCGCGGCATTGACCGAAGTCTTGGGGAAATTTGATCCCGCAGTGTTGGGTGACAAGCTCACCAAAGGCTCGGTGCTTGAGAGTTTGATGCCCTCGGCACGCAAGGCAAAACTGTGGGACTTGTATCTTGATCGCTACCTGCAAATACGCCGAGAAGCGGAAGACGATTTCCAGAGCATTTTTGGACGAGCTTTCGTTCAGGCCTACGAGCTTGAAACAGCGCGAATCAAGGGTAATACGCAAGGGTCTGGAGGAGAACGAGAATGATGAACACGGGTGATTTGCGACTTGAATCCGCTAGTTTTTCTCACGACGGAGGGCGCGACTACAACGAAGACGCGGTCGGCGATAGCGATGCCTTCGGTGCGGTGAGATTGTTTATGTTGGCGGACGGCGCAGGCGGGCAGGGCGGCGGTGATGTTGCCGCGCGAACTGCGATCTCTGCGGCGCGTAGCGAGTTCATGCGAATGCCGGCATTCAGCCCGGAGACCTTGGTGCGTTGTATCAATAGTGCTGATGTCGCGGTGCGGAAAAAGCAGGGCGATGAAGCTCGGCTTGCGCGAATGGCGTCGACTTTTGTTGCCGTTTTGGTGGATTATCGTCAACGCAAAGCGCTTGTGGCTAACTTGGGTGATTCGCGTTGTTATGTATTTCGTCGTGATCGCATCATTGCTCAATCCTATGACCATAGCCTTGTGCAGCGCTTCATCGACGCAGGTCTGTATCCTGCGGAAAAGCTTCGCGAGCATCCCAAACGCAACGTGCTCTATGCATCGTTAGGTGCCAACGAAGAAGCGGTGGAACCGTATCTGAGTCCGATCCCGATTGACCTTTTGCCCGGTGACGGTATTGTGCTTTGCAGCGACGGGGTATGGGAGTTGGTCGATGAGGCGACCCTTTGCAAGGTGCACGGTGCGAGCCCTACGGTCGGTGCCTGGCGAGATATGTTGGTGTCGTCTGTGCGAGGCCGTATGGCACCAGGACATGACAATTTCAGCGCATTATTGGTGCGATGTGTCTTGGCTCCGCGCGATATAGAAGACGATGATGATCAACGTACGATGCCACCGGCATCGATGCGTGTGACCTGATGCAAAGTGGATGTCACGAATCGGCCGCGTTTTGCGTCTATCTCGAAGCCCACTGAAACGCTGTAACTTGTTGTAACGCGTTTCTGTGATCAGTTGCTTGCTATGACGGTACTACCGTTGTAGTCTTCCAGCATGGCGAGTTGGACGTCGTAATTTTTTACAAAAGTAAAGAATTATTGGTAGCACTTTCTGACGATCTCTCAATAGATACGGCAATCGGGGGCGAAACAGCAGTGACGGATTTTGATCGATTTGCAGAGCCGATAGACGGGGAATCTCCCTGCGGCCCTGACTGTGAATATGACAACGACTTTCTTGCGTTGTCGCAGGCTGTTGCGGGCAAACCGGAACAGCAATTCGGTGACACAGTTATTCCTGCTGTTGAGCCCGATTGGCGCCAGGTAGATACGCTGGCGCAAGCGCTACTAGGACGCACAAGAGACCTGCGCGTGGTGGGCTGGTTAGCGTTGGCAAATACCCATCTACATGGTGTAAGCGCCTTCGTTGCTGGTCTGAAACTGATGGTGTCGCTCTGCGAGCGCTATTGGGACGCAGTTCATCCTCGCATCGAGGTCGATGGCGATAGCGATCCTTACCTTCGTATTAATGCCATTTCCGCGTTCACCGGCGGCTCCGAGTTTTCAGGCGAAGATCAACTTTTGCAGGCTCTGCGCGGATCAGCTCTTACTACGGTGCCAGTCGCTCTTTCTTATCGCGATCTGGAGTTGGGCTTTAGCAAAGCGCCTGATGCTACTTACTCACCTGCACAGTTGGAGAGCATACTCGCAGACGCGTTTGCGGCGGGCAATACAAATGTGTCCCTTGTACAAGAGGCATGGCAGAGTTATCAGGCGCTACGCAGGCTTGTTGACGAACGGGTCAATACCGGCGATGCGCCAGATATGGAGCGCCTCGGCGCGGTACTGAAGCCAGTGGCTCAGGGCATCGAGCGGATGAATTCCGCTTCGACCTCCGATTCGGTAGGCGCAACTTCTGACGACGGCGTGGCCGATGCCGGTCCGCCGGGTGCTTCCAGAGGCGGGATACCTGGACAAGTGGGCAGTCGGGAGGATGCTCGCCGCGCTTTGGAACGTGTCTGTGATTATCTTGAACGTCACGAGCCCAGCAACCCGGCATCGCTATTTGCACGACGTGCCCAGCGAATGCTTGACATGAGTTTTCTCGACATCATGCGGGAACTCTCGCCTGATTCCATGCATCAGCTAGAGACCCTTACTGGCACGAAGTCAGAGCAATCATAACCGACCCCCATCTTTCTTTCAAACAGGAGAATCAGATCATGGCAGCGAAAAAGAGCGGACAAAAATGGATCGCCAAGAATCGTGCACCGCGCGTGCAGATTGAATATGACGTCGAGGTTTATGGCTCGGAAAAGAAGGTACAAATTCCGTTTGTCATGGGCGTGATGGCGGACCTTTCCGGCAAGTCGGAAGAGCCATTGCCAGATGTCGCTGATCGCAAGTTTACTGAGATCGATTTTGACAATTTCGACGCTCGCATGAAAGCGATAAAGCCGCGCGTCGCTTTCACGGTACCGAATACGTTGACGGGCGAAGGCTACATGTCGGTCGATGTCAGCTTCGAGAACATGGACGATTTTTCACCCGCAGCGGTCGCCAAGAAAGTCGGCGCGCTTAACCAGCTGCTTGAGGCTCGCACCCAACTGCACAACCTGCTTTCGTACATGGACGGTAAGTCAGGTGCCGAGGAACTTTTGTCAAAGGTTCTAGCTGATCCGGCGCTATTGGCGTCATTGTCCTCAGCGCCCAAGCCGGGCGAAACGCCGAGCACCTAAGCCGCGCTTACGCAAAGACAAACGCACTAGAAGGAAATCCACATCATGGCAACCGAATCACAGAGCGCAACCAGTCTAGGACAAGTCGAATTTCAGGGCAGCGAATTTACCTCGCTGCTCAACAAGGAATTCAAACCAAAGACAGACGAAGCGCGTGGCGCAATCGAGAACGCCGTCCAGACGCTCGCACAACAGGCATTGGCGCACAGTAATACTATTTCGACGGACGCGTTCCGTACGATTGAAGGTTTGATCGCCGCAATCGACAAAAAGCTGTCAGATCAAATGAACCTGATCCTTCATCACGAAGAATTTCAGAAATTAGAAGGATCCTGGCGTGGCCTGAAATATCTCGTTGACAATTCCGATCCTGACGAAATGTTGAAGATACGTGTCTTGAATATTTCGAAGAACGATCTGCGTAAAACGATGCGCCGCTATAAAGGTACGGGCTGGGATCAAAGCCCGATCTTCAAGAAGTTGTACGAAGAAGAGTATGGTCAGTTTGGTGGCGAGCCCTACGGTTGCCTCGTAGGTGACTATCACTTCGATCACACAGCGCCGGACGTGGAATTGCTCGGCGAGATGGCTCGCGTGGCTGCTGCTGCGCATGCTCCGTTCATCTCCGGAGCCTCGCCAAACATCATGCAGATGAACTCATGGCAAG